>JBEBBG010000001.1:0-6115 GCA_041158505.1 Candidatus Parcubacteria bacterium
TTTGCGCGCAAAGATGAGCGCGCTTCGTGGACCGCGAAGTGTTTTGTGCGTCGTGGTCGTCACCACGTCTGCATACGGGAACGGTGACGGATACGCATCGCCCGCAACGAGCCCTGAAATATGTGACATATCAACCATCAGGTACGCGCCGCACGCATCTGCAATCTCTCGGAACTTCGCCCAATCGATTTGTCGGGGGTACGCAGTAAATCCCGCAACAATAATCTGCGGCTTCTCCTCAATCGCCTGCGCCTTAATTGCATCGTAATCGAGTAGCTCTGTTGCTTTATCAACCCCATATTGCACCGAGGTAAAAAACTTTCCGGTTGCAGATACTTTGTGCCCATGCGTGAGGTGACCACCATGATCAAGTCGCATCCCCATAATCTTGCCTCCCACGGGAACGAGCCCAAGGTAAACCGCAAGGTTTGCAGGAGAACCAGACAGTGCCTGCACGTTTACATGCCACTCGTCTGCAGCAAGTCCAAACACCTGTAGCGCGCGCTCTTGTGTGAGACGTTCAACCTCATCAATCACCTGATTACCACCGTAGTACCGTGCACCAGGATAGCCTTCTGCATACTTATTGATTAACGGCGAACCAATAGCATCGAGCACGTCCTGTGAGACATCGTTCTCTGAAGCAATGAGGTTAATAACACTTTGCTGTCGCTTCGTCTCTTTCTCAATCAACGCTTCAATTTGTTTGTCTTGCATGGGAGTGTGTGGTTACTGAATATGCCCAGTATAGCAAATGTATGCCAGCCAGAATGATTGACACAATCGGCAAAGAGCAGTATTTTCACACAAACGAAACAACGCAGACATTCAACCCTACACCCTCAGCACCTTCCCATGAAATTCCGAAGCTTCTTTAGTCTTGTCGCCCTTTTGGCACAAGGGACCGTACCAACCCAGCTGGTTCACTACTGGTGGAACCAGTACCAAACCACGCTGATACAGCAGTTTATCCGCGACCTCTCAAGGGCTGTGGTGAGCACGGTTTTAGGGGTCGGCACAGTCGTCAGCCTCGCGCAAACAATCGTCTACGCCGCATCGACCAACACGTTTGGTGACCCTCTCAAGATTTGGCCTGTCCTTATTCTGCCTGGGGCGTTTGTGCTTGCATGGTTTTTTTGGATGTTGCCAATGAACAGCATTTACCAGTTTGGCCTGCTTTTGCAGCGCTTCATCAATGAGTACGTCGCGCTCGAACGACTGCTTCAAGAAGCACCCGCTGGAAATACGGCACACGAGCGTGCAAACCTCCATCTGGACCTGCTCCACCAAACCGCCAAAAATCCGGCCG
Source organism: Candidatus Parcubacteria bacterium (assembly GCA_041158505.1). GTDB lineage: Bacteria > Patescibacteriota > Minisyncoccia > Phycocordibacterales > JAACPR01 > JAGOTN01. Next base: position 1,310 of record JBEBBG010000001.1, read on the forward strand.
ACAGCTTGCGTCTCGAAACCTGTCGACAGCTCTACCAAGCTTTCGGTCTGATAGAGGCAAGCCCTCGGATTGCTGGCCCAGCCGACACCCTCGGCTAAACATCCACATCGGTACAACTTTTCGCCGCCCGCTCCTTGTGGGTGGCACTTTTCTTTTGCATTGACAACAGTTCGTACATAACGCAATATCACAATCAAACTTTTGTTCCGTGCATTGCGCGAAGGATTGGAATCCTCACGCAAGCGCACACAACCTCATACTTGGAAATGACAAGAAGAAAGACGATTCAAGAGCTCATGCTGCTCGACAAGGTCCCCTTGTGGATCATTGAAACCTGGCTTACCGCTCGCGCCGCCCAGATAACGCCGGGCTCAGAGGATCCAATTGCCCTGCGGAGCAGGTTACTGGAAAAAATTCTGCAACGGCGGCGCGACAAACAAAACGCCATCGTGGCTTTGATCCTCACACTGCTTGTTTGCCTGTTATGGGTATGGTTTCCATCATCCATGGCAAACGTGAATTTCAAGGAGCCACACCTCACACCCATGCACTGGCAGGTCATTGGTTACGGTGTATCACTGCTGTGTCTCGCCTTTTACTTGGTGGTATACGCGACACGCTCTTTCCGTCATGAAAACCGGCTGGAGCAATCCTTCCTCAAGGACTTCTACGAACTCATCAACGTCATCGGGGATACCCAGGATCCGACGCGGGATCAGTTGTGGATCCAACTTGTGGATGAGTCGAGATCAAGCTTCCTGCAGGCGTTGCGCAAACGATTGCAGAAGTTTGCAATGCAGCACCACCAAAGCCTCCTGCGACTTGCTCATGCGCCCACGCTGCACGATATCAACAGGGTTGCCAATACAAATCGCTTCGACTGTTCGTGGGGCACACTCATCGCCTTCGGATTCACCGAGGAAGATCTCGGGCAAAGCCCTGCAGCCTACTTCGAAACTGCCCGCGAGGTGCTCAGGGCAAAATACCCTGAGCTGTTTGGTCAATCAACCAGCCCCGATTATCACGACACTGGGGATGGTACCACCCCCATCAATGCCGGCGCACTTAGCGAAGGTGGCGGTTGAATACCACTATCCAAAACGTCCTACCCCCGCCACCCACACCCCGTGGGTGGCGCTTTTCTTTTATGGACCAACTGCACAAGCAACCCTTCTCACACAGACCACAACAGACGACACGAGCGACAATTTGACCAGATTTTCCCCACCTCCCCACGTGGTATACTGACCGCACTATGGCACTGTCAGATAAAAAAATCCTTGAGGAAATGAAGCGTGGCGACATCCTCATTCATCCGTTTACTCGTGAGAACTTGAGCACCTCAAGTTACGACGTTACACTTGGCGAGTTTTACTTCCGTGAGCAGCCTCACTCAAAGTACCACCACAAGATTTACAACATCTGGAATAAGAAGCACATCGATCACGTCTGGGGTACCAAACCACTTCGAGCCGAACTCGCGCGCGACGCATTCCAAAAGTACAACTTTGAATGGGACGGTATCTCGCCTGATGACCGCGTCATTTTCCTTGAGCCAGGAGAAACAATTCTCGCACACACCAATGAGTTCATTGGTGGTATGAACCACATCACCACGATGATGAAGGCACGCTCATCCCTCGGACGAAGCTTCATCGAAGTCTGTAAGTGTGCTGGTTGGGGTGACGTTGGCTACGTGAACCGATGGACCATGGAAATCACCAACAACTCACAGCAGTACTCAATTCCACTCGTTGTTGGCCGCCGCATCGCGCAGATCATCTTTTTTGAAACGGGCCCAATTGAAGGCGATGACTACACCGCCAAGGGAAAATACAACACAAGCAAAAACCTTGCGCAGCTGAAAAAGAATTGGAAGCCACAAATGATGATTCCACAGCTCGACAAGGATCGTGACATCGGCAAAACAGCAAAGCCTGCAAAGAAGCCAACCGCAAAGAAAACAGCAAAAACGAAAAAGAAGTAGATACTACTTCTTCACGATATCTTGCGTCCCGCGCTTGATGTCCCAATCGTCTGGATCAAGATCAGCATAGAGCTTTAGGTCTGAAAGTTCTGCCTGGAGCGCCTTTGCAAGTTTAATTGCGACCGTGCGTGCTGTTGGGTGCACCGTCTTTCCTGAACGAAGCTCGGCGAGGTAGATTGCAGCTGGCAACCCACAGGTGTAGCGCCACGGCACCAGAAAGCCGAGTGCAATCAAGTATTGCTTCTCAACCTCAGGAGCGTCCACCGCAGCAATAGCAGCAATCTGTTCTGCAATGAGTGCCTCTGCACGAGCGCGAGTCTCTGCAGGAAGCGCATTGAGGTACCACTGCTCAAAGCCGTACTTGGTGGTAAGGAGTGGACTTCGGTTTACACCATTTCGGTGACGTTGCAAGTCTCGGTATGAGCCGTAGTCCATGAGCGCATCCACGCGGATGTTTCCAATCTCTTTGAGGAACTTTGCAGGCTCAGTCTTTTGCGGGCGTGTATCGAGGAGCAAGGGTCGGTAACGATTGTACTCGTCGCGATCAAGTGAGCTTTTGAATACAAAGTCGATCGCAGGCGCTTCATCAAAGTAGCTCCACTCCTCCCCTACAATTTTGCGATACTCCTCGGTTGCTTCGTACTCTTTGTGCATGAAGCTGTTTGGGTACTTTTCTTTGAGGCCGTCGTGCATGGTCTTTGCGAGTGCCGCAATCTCTGCGCAAGGATGGTAGCGCATGGTCGTAAGCTTATCGTGCGCTTGGCGTAGGTTTGTGTGCCAGCTTGCATTAGTGCGGCACGCAGCCGGTAGAAATGCACGCATCACATCAAATGCCCGCGCGTGAATTGCCTTGGTGTACACACCATCATCTTGCCCTTCTTGTTTTGGGAACACATGTGTGAGGTGCTCACGGACGACATCAATTTCTGCACGCCAAAAGGTAAACCAACGCTCGATAATTGCTTTTGATGCATCGGTACCAATCGGGTCAACATAATCAACTCCGGTCACATCAACATACCGCGTACTCGTCTCCTGCCCACTATAGAGCTCCCAGTCTTGAATTGCTTTTGCAGCGAGAATGCTGATTCGATCACAAAAGATTGAGGTCGTGCCGCAGTCACCGATTGATTGATGGCCGTAGCCAACATAGAACTTATCCATCACGCGACCGACTGTTTTTCCGTCTGGGTCAACGACTTTTTTAAGGTTTACTTCAAGCCCGCCTGCTTCACGAGAGTTGAGCGCTTGGAGCGTTGCTTCATCCTCTGGAGGAAGTTCATCAATAATCGAGACAGTTGCGCCGTGTGGCGTCTGACGACTAAAGAGGTCGTCGGTTGAAAATTGCGGTTTCATGACTATAGGATAGCACCCTCGACTCCCCTTGCACCACAACCGCTTTTATACCGTTATATGCCTGCATATAAAAAGGACCGCTTGCGAGTATGAGACACTCCGCAGCCGATATTCCTAAGCGAAGCTTTTGGAATATCGTGCGAGGACTTGTCGAATACCGCAAGCGGTCCTTTTTATTACTTTACCTCAACACCCATTGAACGAGCTGAACCTTCGATGATCTTCATCGCAGCCTCAATATCGTTAGCGTTCAAGTCTTCCATCTTGTCTTGAGCAATCTGGCGAACCTGAGCCTTGGTGATGGTACCAGCCTTCTTGGTTCGGTTTGTACCTGAACCACCCGAGATACCAGCAGCCTTGAGAATCATGTGCGTTGCTGGAGCCTTTTTGTACTCGAGCGAGAAGCTCTTGTCTTCGTAGACGGTGATAATCACTGGTACAACCTCGCCCATGCGTGATTGTGTCTCAGCGTTAAACTGCTGCGTGAACTGACTGATGTTTACACCAGCCTGACCAAGTGCAGGACCAAGCGGCGGTGCAGGAACAGCCTTACCTGCCGGCACCTGGAGCTTCAATACTTTAAATACTTTCTTTGCCATAATGTGTTCTAGGAGATTACCTTAAAGTTTCTTAACCTGCAAGAAGTCGAGCTCGACGGGGGTCTCACGACCAAACATCGACACGAGCACGCGAACCTTACCGCGGTCGTCATCAACCTCTTCTACCTTACCCTCAAGATCCTTAAATGGACCATCAACAATCGTCACTACATCATCAGTCATGAGGTCAATTGCATGCTTGGTGGTGTCCTTATTCATGCGGCTGAAGAGCTCATCAACCTCTTTCTGCTCGAGCGGTACTGGGTACACACCAGATCCAACGAATCCAGTAACGCGGGGTGTATTACGCACCACGTACCATGAATCATCGGTTACCACCATATCAACAAGGACATAACCTGGGTAGATTTTCTCTTCTACCTCAACTCGCTTCCCTGCTTTAATTTTGATTTTTTTCTCAGTTGGTACAACGACATTAAAAATCTTGTCCTCCATACCAAGTGACTCGATGCGCTGTTTCAAATTCTTTACTACGGCGTTTTCGTAGCCTGCGTACGTGTGAATTGCGTACCAGTTCCTATCTCGCTGCGGTTGCTGTCGTGACATAGGCTAAACAAACAACGCAACAACGCGAATAAAGAGCCAGTCAACAAGGCCGAGTACAACTGCAAGAAAAGCAGTAATGAGCACAATGAGACCAGTAAACACAAACGACTGTTTGCGAGTAGGCCAGTTAATGTGCTTGAACTCACCTTTGGTTGCTTTGAGGTAGCTGATGATTCCCATGTTGGTGTGCATTATTGTTGGTAATTTAAAACGCCCCGGAGGGGCATGTACTCACTATAATACCCCTTTTACAGAAAAAGGTCAAACAAGCACAAGAGCCGCGGCGCCCAAAGCGCC
>JBEBBG010000002.1:0-49678 GCA_041158505.1 Candidatus Parcubacteria bacterium
TATCAGAAGCCGTTGTACGAAGCTGCGCTTCGAGTGCCTCAACTTCTTCAGGTGTAATAGCAAATACTTCTTTCCGACAAGTCCCATGCTCTGGTTCAATAAATTCAATAGTACCGGTGTCCATTACATACTCAGCATGCTCAAGCTTATCCAGCAGCAGTTTATAAAAGATGAGCTGCCGATGGTAATCACCATCAGATCCTTTTGTTGTTCCCATGAGCGCATTCCGGCTCTTTGGTTTACCAGTTTTATAATCAACAACATTTACGTGATGCCCATCCACAAATTCAAGCTTATCCATTGCACCTGTGAGCGTCAGTACACCCTCAGCAAATGGGAACTCAATGCCGTGCACGGTGTACTCTGTTTTAAGTTCACGAGGCCAGGTTCCCTGCCATGTATCAACATATGCACGCAGCGCCTCAGTGCCCCTTACATACAATTCATCACGAAGTGCAGGATCAGCAACGCTTCGCGTTAAACTGTCCGAAAAGTGCCCAGCAAGCTCCTCAGCTGTTGGATTTTTACCCGTTGCATAAGCATCAAAGAACAGTTTAAGCGCGTTGTGCATAGCACTACCATACTGCTGATGCTTTGAGTACGTGCTCGGCAATCGAATCAAATTCCTAAAGAAATACTGCCATGGACAACTTAGATAGTTATTGAGTGCGGTAACCGAAAAAGGCTGTGACAAGAAACGTTCACGAAGATACTGTACATCATGCGCACTTGATGCCGTCGGCGCCGGAGCGCACACGTATGCGCCTTGCATACCAGGAAGATTTGCTTCGACCGCTTTACCATCTTCGTATGAAACGAGCTCTTGTTTGAGTTCAGCAATGAACTGACTCGGCAGCAACGACCGTCCGTCGGCACTTTGCAATCCATACGTAATCGTAATCGTCTCCTTTGCACGAGTAAGCGCAACGTAGAAGAGACGACGCTCATCGGCATCACGAACGGTATCGCTTAGTACATCAAACGGTAGTGCAAAATATGTTCGCGCGGTTTTTCCTCCCCATCGCTTATCGGTTGCTCCCCGAATATACACATGAGTAAACTCGAGCCCTTTTGATCGATGCGCAGTCATGAGTGCAACGCCACTGCCGTGACTCGCCGTCTTTACCGGCACTCGAATCTTATATGCTTCAAGCAGATCGATATGCTTAAGCACATCTTCAATCGTCGCATACGGCTTTCCAGCTACTACCTTCCCGAGCTCATTAAACAAACTGTCAATAATTGCCAACCGTTCGTACGCCCCATCGCCAGCGAGCACTTGCTGCAGAAGTCCTGAAGTTCGTAGTAGCCCCTCAAGGAAGGTAAGCGGATTTTCATCATGTACACGTGTTGTCCAACGTAAAAAATTGGCCCGAAACGTATCCAGTGCCTGAGCATTACGGTATGCAATCGGCGCACCCTCATCAAGCAAGACATCAGCAACTGCAACCTGAGCATCTTTTGCGTGGACTACCATTCGGTGTGCATCAACTGGATCAATTCCCAAAAAATCCATATGCAACACTCGTGACAAAAGAGTATCATCGAGTGGTCGGGCGACAGCACGCAGAAGCGTCAGCAGTCTCATTGCATCACGTTCGGTGAGCAGATTTCTGTCGGCATAGAGGGTATACGGTATTTCTGCACGCTCAAGATATGGCAAGAGGGAAACTATATCTCCATTATTACGATAAAGCACCACAATCTCTTCTGCAGGAACACCAGCGGCGAGACGTTCTGTGATATGTGAAGCGATAAACTGATCTTCGTATCGCTCATCTGAAAACTCATACACAGCAATGGGTGCACCATCGTCGCCACCACCAGCAGTCAATCGCGCACGAAGCATTGGATCGTCAACAACATTGTTAAGGATGAGCTCATGCGCTGTATCCAAAATCGTTTGCGTTGATCGATAGTTTGTCTCAAGAGTAATAAGCACTGCAGTACTGTATCGACCTTTGAAGTACAGGAAATTTTCGAGAGATGCACCCTGAAAACGGTAAATTGCCTGCTTTTCATCACCTACAATAAAGAGGTTTGGTGATTCGTGAAATGATGCCAGCAGCTCAAGAATCTGATTTTGTGCGTTATTAGTATCTTGATGTTCATCAGCAAGCAGGTACTGATACTCTTCTTGAAGTGTTTGGAGGAGCTCTTCGTGTTGCTTAAGCGCATGCACTACTTCGAGGATCATATCTTCAAAGTCGTACGCAACTCGTTCGGCGAGGGCTGCTTGGTACGCCTCGTAGACAGTCGCCAATTCGAGCGTCCGCTCTAATTTTTTTTCGATAGTCTGTGCATCGGTTTTAAGCTTCCCTGTTTTTTTATTGTACTGCGTATCATCGCCACGAAGTGTTACGAGAGATGCCTCAGCGTAGGTACGAAGTTCTTGTGCCGAAACGCCCTCTCGTTTCAAATCACGAATGGTTCGAATCAGCGTATCCACGTAGTAATACGGATCTCCAAAAGGCTTGATGAACGTAAAAGAGCCTTCCTCGACAATGCGCTCTACAATTGAAAGCTGTGTTGCCGCCTCAATACTTGAACCACCAATAATACGTGGGAAGTATTCTGGATACTGACTAATGATTTCATTACAGAAACTATGAAAGGTGTGAATCCGAACTCGGTACCCCGCATTACCAATAATGCTCACGAGCTTTTTTCTTATTGCATACACTCCAGACTCTGTGAATGTAAGTGCAAGAATGTTCTCTGGCGCGGTGTCTGTTTTGAGTAAAATATTTGCGATTCGAAGTGTGAGGATTGTTGTCTTTCCTGTACCAGGCCCAGCAATGACCATAACAGGGCCCTCGATTGTATCGACAGCTGCCCGCTGTGATGCATTAAGGGTTTTGTATCTATCTTCAAAAGCAGATGATGTCGGCATTGGCCGCATTGTAGCATGCAGCACTGAAACGCAAAACGCCCCACATGGGGCGTTTTTGGGCTTCCTGGTAGGCTTCCTAGTAGTTCTTGAGTCGATTCGCCTTTTCGTGCTGGCGAATTTTTTCGTGGGCTTTTGCCTCAATTTGACGAATACGTTCTCGTGTTACGCCAAACTTTTTACCAACTTCCTCAAGGGTATGCTGGATACCGTCCTCAAGACCATGTCGCATTTCAAGAATTCGACGCTCCTTTTCTGAAAGGTCATTTAGAATTTCTTGTACCTGATCAGCAAGGATGCGGCGTGAGGTCTCCTGATCTGGAGATAGAATTTTATCATCGGCAAGAAAGTCGCCGAGGGTTGATTTTTCATCACCGTCATCACCGACTGGGTTCTCAAGACTGACCGTGCTTTGATCAATCTTCTCGATGGTGTAAATCTTATCGACTTCAACGCCCATTTCAACGGCGATTTCTTCTGGCATTGGATCACGTCCCAAGTCCTGGCTCAAGCGTCGATACACTTGCTTGTACTTAGCAATCGTTTCAACCATGTGCACTGGCACACGAATAGTACGAGACTGATCGGCTAGCGCACGAGTAATTGCCTGCCGAATCCACCACGTTGCATAGGTTGAAAACTTGTACCCCTTTGTCCAATCGAACTTATCGACAGCCTTAAAGAGACCAAGGTTTCCTTCCTGAATAAGATCCAACAAGGTAAGGTCGGGACTACGACCTACGTACTTCTTTGCAATCGAAACAACGAGTCGCAAGTTTGCACGCGCAAGCAGCTTCTTTGCCTCATCATCGCCAGCCTCAATTCGTTTTGCGAGCTCCTTTTCTTCTGCGGCATGAATGAGTGCATACTGACCAATTTCTTTGAGATAAATCTGAATTGAATCGTACTGCGAACTACTCTTTGAGTAGCCGTACTTTTTTGTTTGATCTTCTTCTGGCTCGAGGCTTAGCAACCCGCCTCCTTCAAGCACGTCGATACCTGATTGACTAAAGCGCGCGTAGAGCTCATCAAGAAAGATGAGATCCTGCTCAACATTTGGAAATTCACGAAGAATCTCATCGTAGGTTACATACCCACGCTCCTTACCCTTCGCTATAAGTTTTACAGCTTTTCGCTCCAACTCTTCTGTTTTCTTTGGAGGACGAGCTGCACCTTTTGATACCGGCTTCGCGGCAGCCTTTTTTGGAGCTGCACGAGTGACGGTCTTCTTTGCTACGGCCTTTTTTACTGTGGCTTTTGAGGTTGTACCACGAACCTGTTTTTTGACAGCCGTCGTTTTTTTGATCGGCTTCTTTGCAGTCTTTGCTGCTTTTTTAGTAGTTGGTTTTGCGTTTGCTTTTGTCGCCTTTTTTTGTGGCATATTCCCCAAACGTAATGTTAAGTCTACAGTAGTTTGTAAAAATGTCGATAGTGTGCTAGTGGTCTACTTGTTCGAGGGCTTTTGTGAGTGTGTCTATTTCGGTAAGGAGCTCGTCTTGTCGATGTGTATCGTTGCTTGCTTCAGCTTCAACAAGAAGCTGCTTTGCTTGTGCGCGCCGCTCGACAAGTGTTGCCCGTGTTAGTCGAGCAACAAGCTCATCACACGCACGAAGCAGAAGTTCTGGTGTTGCGTAGAGGGCTTCACTTGCAAAGAGCAGCGCATCTTGATCTACCGTACGCATGCGCACTTCCCATACGTCGTTACCAATTATGCTAGTGATACGAGCAACAAGGTCCGCAACCGAAACGGTTGCATCTGCAAGTGTTTGCTGCCAAAGGACAATGCCAATGAGCTGATCGAGTACTGACTGCGTCGCCTGTTGATATTCTTGTGTGGCTCGGCTATCAACAACGCGTGGCGCTCCAGGCGCTCGAGTTGCAACCTCTTGCCAAAACGCATCTTTGTTAATACCGAAACGTCCAGCAAGCCGTTCCACAAAGTGCGCCTGCTCAATGCTGCTTTCGAGCTTCACGATGTATGGGACAACCATTTCATGTAACGCGCGGGCTAATTCACGGCCAGAAAGTTTTTGAACACTAACCTGGTCCGCAAGAAAATCGATAATGTGGGTAGCCTGTTTAATAGCTTCTTTCCACTGTGTCGGATTTTCAAGCGCCATGTCGGCTGGGTCTTTCCCTTGCGGCAACCGTGCAATCTTTACATCCATACCCTTAGCCAGTGCCATCTGCCACGCACGCTCAGACGCCTTAAAACCAGCGCCGTCAGCATCAAGTGCAATCACGAGTCGTGATGATGCACGCGCGAGCAGTGTAAGCTGATCATCAGTAAGCGCGGTACCCGATGTCGCAACTGTATTGGTGTACCCCATTTGATGGGCCATAATTGCATCGAATTGTCCTTCAACAAGAATGCTGAAGTTATGTTTTCGAATTGATTGCTTTGCAAGATGGTAGCCAAACAGTAACTTCGATTTGTTGAAGTACTCAGTTTCTGGACTGTTAACGTACTTTGCACTCTTTTCGTCTGGAACCAAGATACGACCCGTAAACCCTACAACATTCCCTGTCGCGTCAGCGATAGGAAACATAACGCGATTTCGAAATCGATCGTAGTAGTCCCCAGTATCACCTTGTTTAATGATTCCCGTGCGAACAAGCACCTCCTTCCCAATGCCTTGTGCAAGCAAATGGTCGTGGGCGGCACGCCAGGTGTCAGGTGCGGCTCCAATTCTCCATTTCTCAATGGTCGAATCCGTTACGCCGCGCTTCGTCAGGTAGGCTTTTGCCGCAGCATGCCCCTTAAGCTGTTCCTGATAGAAAGCAGTTACTTTCTCAAGCACCTGCAATCCTTCTTTTTTATGTTGGTTCGTTTCGCTGCGTCCAAGGGTCACCGTGACTCCTGCCTTGTCAGCAAGCAATTTAAGCGCCCCCATAAAATCTAGATTTTCGTACTCTTGTACAAAACTGAAGATGTCTCCCTTCTTGCCACAACCAAAGCAGTAGAACGTTCCACGATCAGGCGACACCACGAAAGACGGTGTCCGCTCATTATGAAACGGGCAACGTGCTTTCAGGTTTCTACCGGCTCGTTCGAGCGGTATGTAGGAGCCGACAACGTCGGCAATCCCGAGCCGATCTTTAATTTGTTCTACGTGGTCTGACATAGGTCGTACCCGTACTATACACTAGGCTTCGTCTCGTGCTGCGTTTCGTTTTGCCTCAAGTTCTTGTTCAATAGCTTTTGCCCCTGCGTGCTTTTTACTGCCGGCAAAACCTGTACCTGCTGGAATAAGACGTCCAATGATAACGTTCTCCTTAAGTCCCATGAGTTTATCCTCCGCACCGCGCACCGCGCTTGCAATGAGCACCTTGTTGGTTAGCTGGAATGATGCGGCTGCAAGGAAGCTGTCTCGAGTAAGCGCAACTTCAGTAATACCCATGATAAGGTCTTCTGCCTTTGCTTTTTCGCCACCCTCAGCAACTTGCGCGTTCACCGCCTCAAGCACTGTTCGCTCGACAACATCTCCTGCTGAAAGCGGAGTGTCGCCAGGTGCAACTACACGAACACGTGAGAACATTTGTCGAATAATAACTTCGATGTGCTTTCGAGACACTGACTCACCTTGGAGCTCGTAAATCTTATTTACCTGTCCAATGATGTACTCTTGTGTCTTCTCGCGCCCAGCGTACTTGAAGAGCTCTTGAAGATCTGCTGAACCGTCAGTAAGGAAGTCTCCCTTCTTTACTTCGTCACCAGCCTTCACAATTGGCATACGAACCATTGGGCACATGTACTCTGTATCGCGCTTGGTCTTTTTTGCCTTTGAACCTCCGTCTGGAAGGATTGTAATGAGTCGCTCTTTACCTTGAACCGTAACTTCACCAATGGTACCGTCAACATGCGCAATGAGTGCAGGGCTCTTTGGCTTTCGTCGCTCAAAGAGTTCTTCTACACGCGGAAGACCCTGCGTGATGTCTCCACCGACGCTCGCGGTACCTCCGGCATGGAACGTACGCATCGTAAGCTGTGTACCTGGCTCACCAATCGCCTGTGCAGCAACGGTTCCGACGGCTTCTCCAATATCAACTTGTGTACCAAGTCCAAGATCAAGACCGTAACACTTTGCACACACGCCGTGCTGTGACTGACACGTGAGCGGTGAGAATACAGACACCTCCTCAGCTCCAGATGCCTCGATAGTCTGCGCATCCTCCTTGCTAATCAAGTGCCCCTTCTTAAATCCTGCAGTTTCTTTTGCAAGCACACGTCCACGAATCTTCTTTGCGAGTGGAATTTCAATACCTGAATCACTACCACGAGTGATAGTTACATGCTGTGATGTACCACAATCATGCTCAGAAATCACCACGTCCTGCGCCACTGAGAAGAGCTTTCGGGTAAGGTATCCGGCCTTCGCGGTGTTAAGCGCGGTGTCGGTAAGACCCTTTCGAGAACCGTGCGTTGTGGTGAAGTATTCAATCGGCGTTAGACCCTCCTTTGATGATGAGAGCACAGGGAACTCAATAGTTTCACCCTGTGCGTTTTGAATGAGACCCTTCATACCAGCCATCTGAGTAATCTGTGAGAGAGAACCTCGAGCTCCTGACATCCACATATCGTAGACTGAGCCGTTAGTATCGAGCGTGTCTGGAATAATCTTTTCAACTTCGTTCTTTACGCCGTGCCAAATTTCAACAATCTTTCGAAGCTTCTCATCTGCTGAGAGGAATCCTTCGTTGTACTGCTCAACAATCTGTGCAACCTGCTGTTGACCTGCTTCGATAATCTTCCACTTTTCTTGTGGTACCTGAATATCGTCGAGACCCCAGGTGATACCCGCCTTTGTTGTGTAGGTGAAACCGAACGCCTTAATAGCATCGAGAATTTCCACAACTTTACTGAGGCTGTACTTGTTGATGATATCGTCAACAAGTTTTGTCATCTTACTCTTGTGAACTGGCTCGTTGATGAATGGGTAGTCATCTGGAAGCATTGCGTTAAAGAGCAATCGTCCAACCGTTGTCTCCATTGGAGATGTTGCGTACTCAGCAAACTTTGTTCCAGTCTTACCAAGCACCTTGATCTTTGCACGAAGTCCGAGGTGTCCGTAATCGTGCGCAGTCATTGCAGTGTTTGGACCTGGGAAGATTCGTCCTTCGCCAACTTCTCCATCAACGGCTTTGGTCATCCAGTAGACACCAAGAATAATATCGAGGAGCTTCGCAGCAACCACTGGATCACCGTTACCTGGCTTCAAAATGTTTTTGTCTGAGGCCATGATTTCGCGTGCCTCGTACTGTGCAACTTCTGAAAGTGGTACGTGTACGGCCATCTGGTCACCGTCGAAGTCTGCGTTAAACGCGGTACATACAAGTGGGTGCACCTGGATTGCATTACCTTCAATGAGCACTGGCTGAAATGCCTGCATACCAAGTCGGTGCAGTGTCGGTGCTCGGTTAAGGATTACGTACTTACCACGAATTACTTCATCGAGTACTTCCCATACCTCTGGGACTCCTTCATCAATGAGACGACCTGCGCCACGAATGTTAAACGCGAGTTCACGCTCAAGAAGGCCGGCAATAACGAATGGACGGAAAAGCTCAAGTGCCATGTGCTTTGGAAGACCACACTGATTAAGCTTAAGCGTTGGTCCAACCACAATCGCTGAACGTCCTGAGTAGTCCACGCGCTTACCGAGCAAGTTGTTTCGGAAGAGTCCTCGCTTACCCTTAAGGTTGTCTGCAAGTGACTTGAGTGGGCGCTTCTGTGCCTGAGCAGCACCAGCGTACAGCTGATTACCGTGACGAATTGAGTTATCGATGAGTGCATCAACCGCTTCCTGCAAGATTCGCTTTTCGTTACGCAAGATTACATCTGGCGCATTAATGTCGAGCAACTTCTTGAGTCGGTTGTTTCGGTTAATAACGCGTCGGTACAAGTCGTTTACATCAGATGTTGCGTGGCGTCCTCCTTCAAGAGCAACCATTGGTCGAAGTCCCGGAGGAATCACTGGAAGGCGAGTAAGGAACATCCACTCTGGACGAACCTTTGCGTTTACCATGCTACGAACAAGACTAATACGCTTATTCAATTTTTCCTTAAGTGGCCCTGTTGCATCAGTAAGTTCTCCTTCGAGCTGTTCTGCAAGCTTTGGCAAATCAAGTGATTTGAAAATCTTGTAGATAGCTTCAGCGCCAATCTCTGCCTCAAAGAGTGTTGAGTAGCGCATTGAGTACTTGTGGTACGCGACTTCGTCGAGCACCATTCCCTTTCGCAAGAGTTCAATATCTTTCTTTGTACTGGTGTACAAATCCTTAAGCGCATCTTTGGTTTTTTCATCCTGCGCGTTCGCAGTCTTTGCCTTGAACTCAGATTCGAGCTCTTTGAGGAATCGCTTTCGCTCTTCTTCGTAGACATCAGTCACCAAGTAACCAGCAAAGTAGACGACTTTCTCAAGATCGGTCGTTGACATACCAAGTACCATACCGATTCGTGATGGCATAGCGCGAAGAAACCAGATGTGTGCAACTGGCGTTGCAAGCTCAATGTGTCCCATTCGCTCTCGACGCACGATGCTTCGGGTGATTTCAACACCACACTTCTCACAGACGATTCCCTTGTAGCGAATACCGCGGTACTTTCCACAGTAACACTCGAAATCCTTATCTGGACCGAAGATTTTTTCATCGAAGAGGCCATGCTTTTCTGAACGCTGGGTTCGGTAGTTCATGGTTTCTGGTTTGGTAACCTCACCATATGACCACTCCTTAATACGCTCAGGTGATGCCACCTTGAGTGTGATTTTGTTGAAGTGATTGTAGTTTGAATGTTTCTTATGCATAAGCCTACTCGTTATCGTCGTTACGTACCTCTTGTTCATCAGTAATGAGTTCTGCATCGAGTGCTAGACCACGCAAGTTGCTCATGAGCACATTAAATGATGCTGGTGTACCTGAGTGACGAATTGATTCGCCCTTCACGATTGCATCGAATGCCGCTGAACGACCTTGAATATCGTCAGACTTGTAGGTAAGTGCTTCACGGAGTACGTGTGATGCACCGTATCCAAGCAATGCCCAGACCTCCATTTCTCCAAGTCGCTGTCCTCCGTTTTGTGCGCGTCCTCCGAGTGGCTGCTGGTTAATGAGTGAGTATGGACCGATTGATCGCATGTGAATCTTGTCTTCCACCATGTGGTGTAGCTTCAAGATGTACATGTATCCAACTGCAATGTCCTGCTCAAACTGCTCACCAGTTCGTCCATCAAAGAGCGGCATTTTTCCTGACTCTGGAATACCTGCCTTCTTAAGCTCTTCTTTAATTTCTTCAGGTGTTGCACCGGCAAACGCTGGAACAATTGCCTGGTATCCTAGCGTGTTTGCTGCAAGACCAAGGTGGAGTTCAAGAATCTGTCCGAGGTTCATACGACTTGGCACACCAAGTGGTGTGAGGATGATATCAACAGGTGTACCGTCCTTGTCGTACGGCATATCTTCAACCGGAAGCACGCGTGAGATGACACCCTTGTTACCGTGTCGTCCTGCAAGCTTGTCTCCAACTGAGATGTTTCGAAGCTGCGCAATCTCAATGTGAATGCGCTTCATGATACCTGACTCAAGCTTGTCACCGTTTTCTCGTGAGAACACCTTAATGCCCACCACTCGTCCACGCTGTCCCGCCTCAACACGCTTTGACGTATCCTTCACGTCTCGCGCCTTATCTCCGAAGATCGATCGGAGCAATCGCTCTTCTGGTGTCAGCTGCGTCTCTCCCTTTGGTGTAATTTTTCCAACGAGAATGTCACCTGGTCGAACTTCAGCACCCATTCGAATCACACCTTCTTCATCAAGGTTCTTAAGCTTTTGCTCTGAAACGTTTGGAATATCCGGAGTAGTAACTTCTGGACCAAGCTTGGTATCTCGTACGTTAATGACCACCTCTTCCATGTGGATTGAGGTTAGTACACTATCGCGCACGAGTCGCTCTGAAATAATGATCGCGTCTTCGTAGTTTGAACCTGACCATGACATGAACGCAACACGGAGGTTTTGACCGAGTGCAATCTGACCGTTGTCAGTTGATGATGCATCTGCGAGCAAATCTCCCTTCTTTACTTTCTGCCCAAGATCAACCGTTGGTCGCTGGTGTGCCGCAGTAAAGCTGTTGGTTCGCTCAAACTGTACGAGTGGATGCTCAACTGTCTTACCCTTTACGGTCTTAAGTACAATCTTCGTTGCATCTACTGCTTCAATAACACCATCATCTTCTGCAAACACGAGACGTGTTGAGTTCTTGAGTGCGAGCCCTTCAGTACCCGTTGCAACAAGTGGTGCCTCTGGTTTGATGCATGGCACTGCCTGCTTCTGCATGTTTGAGGCCATGAGTGCGCGGTTTGCTTCGTCGTGATTCAAGAATGGAATCATCGATGTTGCGATTGAGAACGCCTCATTTGAAGCAACGTCAATGAAATCAACGTCGGTCTTCTTTACGAGTGCTGGACGACCGTTGATTCGAACATCAACATCCTCAATGAGAATGTTTCCCGCATCATCAAACGGTGTTGCTGCGTGCGCAATCTTGTACTTCTCCTCTTCGAGTGCGTTAAGGTAGACAATCTCTTTCGTGATCTTTCCTTTCTGCACCTTTACATATGGCGCTTCAATCATACCGAACTCATTTGTTCGTGCGTAGTTAGTGAAGCGTAGAATAAGACCAATGTTTGGACCTTCTGGTGTCTGGATAGGACACACGCGTCCGTAGTGCGACGGGTGCACGTCACGAACTTCAAGTCCTGCACGCTCTCGTGTGAGTCCTCCGGGACCGAGCGCTGAAATAGTTCGAAGACTCTCAATCTCGTGGAGCACGTTATCTTGCTGCAAGAACTGTGAGAGCTGGTTAGTCGTGAAGAACTCCTTAATACGAGCCTGTAGTGGTCGTGGAGAAATGAAGTTCACGGGGAGAGTTGCATCTGCATCAATAGTAGACATTCGGTTCTGAATGTTTCGCTTCATCTGTGCCATACCGGTTCGGATCTTCATCTGAAGCAATTCTCCAACGAAACGAACACGTCGTGAGCCAAGGTGATCAATGTCATCCTCTACTGCATCTGGGGTGTGGTTCAAGGTGATGACGTGACCGATGATGATACTCATATCATCGAGCGTGATGGTTCGCTTTGTCTCGAGTGTCTTTGCATCAATTGGAAGTCCGAATCGATTATTGAACTTGAATCGTCCAACCTTTGAGAAGTCGTATCGTTCAGGGTCGAGAATTGAATTAACAAATTCCTTTGCGTTTTCAATTGTTGCAAGATCTCCATCTCGAAGTCGCTTGTAGATATCGATGTATGCACCATCAAGCGTAGTGACTTCATCTTTCTTGAGCGTCTTTTCAATAGCTTCCTTCACCTTCTCATTTTTTGCGAAGAGCGCAAGAATATCCTTATCGGTTGTTGCACCCATTACACGAAGGAATGAAGTTACTGGGAACTTTCGATTCTTGTCGATCTTGATGTAGACAATGTCATCTGCATCAGTCTCAAGCTCAATCCATGCACCTCGTGCAGGGATAATCTTTGCACCGAAGTATTTTCGGCCACGAACCATACCTGCGCTAAAGATAACGCCGAATGATCGTGCGAGCTGCGGCACAATTACACGCTCAACACCGTTAATGATAAAGGTGCCGTGACGAGTCATGAGCGGAAAATCCGCCATAAAAATTTCTTGCTCCTTCTCTGAACCTACTGTTTTGTTGAGCAGTTTTGCACGAACCTTAAGTGGTGCTTCGTACGTCAGCCTGTTCTCCTTTGCGTACTTCTCATCGTACTTTGGCTTATCAAGCTCAAAGCTTGTGAATTCCAAATCAAACTTCTTCTCTGAGTAGTCCTTGATTGGTGAAAATTCCTTAAATACTTCTTTGATACCGTCTTTGACGAGCCACTCAAATGACTCTGTCTGTCCGAGAAACAAATCAGGAAGCTCAATAAATGGCTTCTTGTACTTTGAGAAATATTTCTTTTCTCGCTGTCCGACTGTGCTCGGTACCTCCTTTCCAGATGCTTTACTCATATACTGTACCTTTCGTCTCTTTTAAATTCCGACGCAACCACATATACGGCCAGGCCTAACACCTGAAGTTTATGACGCAAAAAGCGCGCCTCGAAATCGAGGTGCGTATAAAACGTCACAAACTTTACTCCCCAGTAGCCAAGTAGTATGTAAATTTAGCGTAGGCTGATAATTAAAAACCTACTATTGATGCATGCAACCCTAACTCAATCTGCATGGGTACTTTAACGCAAAATGAAAAAACGGTCAAGTCTGGGTGCGACCTTATCCACAGGCTTTATGCCTGTGAGCGCCGATGGCTACGGTGCTCATCTATTTTAGCATGATTTCCAGAAAGCAACACCTCGGGAACTGTGTACTTTTTACGCTTGTATACCAAGGTTGCAGGCCTTGTGTAGACGTCGTGCGAAGCAATACGAGCCTCTTCTCGAGAATCAAAATCACCAAGAACTCCTGGAATTTGTCGGGCGATTACATCTACCATAATCATTGCCCCGAGCTCGCCGCCAGTGAGCACAAATGGTCCTACTGAAATTTCCTGCATAGGAAACACCTGCAGGACTCGTGCGTCGATACCTTCGTAACGTCCACAAACAATGACAATTTCTTTTTCTTTAGATGCAATTGTTGCGGCTTGTGTATTAGTAAATTGTTCACCTGCTGGCGACATGTAGTACAGTGCAACTTTTTTCTTTTTACCTTTTGCCTGCTCAATTGCACGAATGACCGGCAGTGCCTCAATCACCATACCTGGTCCGCCGCCATAGGGTTTCTGATCAACACGATGCCCCTTTGCATCAGTGTAGTCACGCGGATTGTAGTACTTGATCTGAAGCTTTTTATCTTGAATTGCACGCTTCACAATAGAACTACCAAAGTATGAACTGAAGCTCTCAGGAAATAAAGTAATGATGTGGAAGGTTGTCATAGCTACTATGATACGTTGCGATACTAAAAAGAAAAAGTGATTTGATCACGGATAGACAATCTCGAGGTCTTCTCTGATCAAAGCACCGTAGTTGGGAGTCGCTGGAAATTCTTCGCGAAATGCAGTGAGTGTTGGATTGTGCAACTCAATGAACTCCTGGAGCATGGCTGCCGTTACCCGAATCATATCTGGCTCAACGATACGCGGTGTTGGAACAAAACCACACTGCCTACAGCTGTGCCTATCAAGATTAGAAGCGAGCAACAGGAAGTCCCTAGGGGTTCCTGGTGCACGTGCAAATATCAATCCATGCTCCGCAGGAACGATTCCAGTTACCGTGCCGCATGTGGAACACAAAACGGTAAGCTCCCTATCGTAGGTAAAAATCCCATGACGTATTGACAAATTCATCTTGCATCAGACACTAGCAAATAGTAGACAGGAACGCAAAAGGAGGAGCTGATAGGCTCCTCCTTTTGCGTTTTGTGCACTACGCTGTACGCTCTTTAAATTTTGAGCTCGTCGATTGCGTCATCGACGGTTGGTGCGGCATGCCGCATACCACCTTCTGGTTCGTTAACCTTAAGGTTAACGCGAGCATCGTGCTTCATTCCCACTACACGAAGGAGTGTTCGGATTGCCTTTGCGGTGTTACCTTGGCGTCCGATAATTTTACCCATGTCTTCTGGATCAACGGTGAGCGTAAGAAGTACCCCCATCTCATCAACTGTCCGAGTGATCGAAACTTTTTCTGGTTTATCTACGAGCGCTTTTACAACGTAGTCGAGAAAAACCTGATCTTGTTCAGCCATATCTATCGTTAGTGGTAATGTGGCAGTGCGCAATGCTCCTGCTGTACTAAAATCGTCCCAAAAAAGAGAGACCCTGTCAATGAAGCTTATGCCTGTGACGCTTCCTCAGCTGGAGTCTCTTCTACTGGCGCTTCCTCAGCTGGAGTTTCTGCTACTGGAGCTTCTTCAGTTACTACTGGTGCTTCCTCTGTTACAACTGGAGCTTCCTCTACTGGCGCTTCTACAGCTGGCACCTCTGCTACCGGTGTTTCCTCAGCTACTACTGGAGCAGCTGGCGCCTCCTCAACTGGAACTTCCTTTCGAATTGGAGTCTTTTGTGGGAGAACGTTCTTCTTTTCACCCTTAATAACATCGTGAGAGACGAGCAAGTTGTGAATCGTATCTGAAACCTGTGCACCCTGAGCTACCCAGTGCTGAATTCGCTCCTTCTTAAGTTGTGTTTCATCATTTCGGCGAGCATCGTAGTTTCCAAGAATTTCTAGGAATTTTCCGCTCTTTGGGCCGTTCTTTGAATCAGTAAGCACAACACGGTAGGTTGGCTCGTGCTTGCGTCCAGTACGCTGTAATCGAATCTTTAACATAGTGCAAAGAGAATACCAGATAATGAGTTAGTGTCAATCTTTGACACTGGAGTGTCCATATTGTACGGTATGGATTAAACCTCAACCTCAGCCCCTTACTACCCATGAGCCACTTCCCCTTCAGAAAAAAGGATGGTGTCCTGCACATCCTTGTGGCCCTTGTTGTGGCCACCCTCATCGCTCCACTTATCGTCGGAACCGCGCCCATCGGGCTAAACGTTCCGACGCTTGTTAAGGGCGGCTTCCTCCTTACCGTCGTCATCGGGACAGTCATCCTGATTACCGAGTTCTGGAAAGTCGTCCCCAGGAGCTTCTCGGACCGAGCCCTGGTCCTCACAATCTTTTCCCTATCAGGATCACTGTGGGGAGCACTCGTCATCTGCTGGTTCAGGGCAACCTGGCCCGGATACGTCTTTGCGGCGTTTTTGGGGGTACCGCTCGCGGTTGTCCTCTTCATGTTCCTTCGGGAACAAATCACCGCATTCATCCGGCTCCACCGGCATCGTGCCCAGAGTTGATTCTTTCTCCTCGGGCGTTTTCTTTTATTTATTGCCTTATCACTTAAATACCGTACTATTAGCGCCATGACTACACACACATCTATTGAAGGAACTATTGCTATCAGCAAGGCCAGAAAGCTTGGTTTTGTGAAGCACCCAGAGACTGGAAATGACGTCGCGATTCCATTTGATGACATCGCACACGCACTTCCGGGAGACACTGTTCGTGTCAGCCTCACGGGCGCAATGCTTGAGGATATGCCACTGGGAAAAGTTGAGGCAATCATCACTCGAAACAAAATGAAATTTGTTGGCGTCGTAAAGAAAGACGCGCAGTGTTTTGTCTTTCCAGACAGCCCCAAAATGTACGTTGACCTCATGCTTCGTCCCGAGGACTGCGCCAATGTCGCTCATGATGACAAAGTTTTTGTAGAAATTGTGTCGTGGGAAGTATCAGAAAAGAATCCAACCGCAAAGGTTTTGGAAAATATTGGAAAGAAAGGTGTGCACGAAGTTGAGATGCGCGCGATCGTGCTCGAGAAAGGCTTCGACGCATCATTCCCAAAGAATGTACTCCAAGAAGCAGATAATCTCAAAAAAGCGTGGGCAACCATTCCTGAATCAGAGATTGCAAAGCGACGTGACATGCGTGGCACCACCACGTTCACCATCGACCCTGCTGATGCAAAAGACTTTGACGACGCCCTTTCATTTAAAAAGCTTCCAAACGGTAACTACGAAGTTGGCGTGCACATTGCAGACGTGTCGCACTACGTCACCCCAGGCACAGCACTCGATAAAGAAGGGTTTGAGCGCTCGTTCTCTGTGTACCTCGTTGATCGCACGATTCCCATGCTTCCGGAAGTACTCTCGAACGACCTCTGTAGCTTGAATCCAGAAGAAGAAAAACTTGCCTTCAGCGCAATTTTTGAAATGACTCCGCAGGCCGGCGTGGTTTCAGAGTGGTTTGGTCGTACCGTCATCAAATCAGATAAACGGTTTACCTACGAATCAGCGCAGCGCGTCCTCGACGATAAAGCAGGCGATTTCGCAGAAGAGCTTCTCATCCTCCAAGACCTCGCGCACAAGCTTGCAGATGCAAAAACAAAAGCCGGTGCAATTCGATTCACCAGCGAAGAGTTTGAGTTTGAACTTGATCCAAACGGTGTTCCGCTCAAAATTGTAAAGAAAGAGCACCTCGATACGCACAGCTTAATTGAAGACTTCATGCTCCTTGCAAACAAGCATGTCGCAAAGTACATCTTTGATGCATGCAAGCGCGGTAATGGTGGCAATGTATGCAGCCTTATGTACCGCGTGCACAATGTTCCCGATCGAGACAAGATTGCTGAACTTTCAGTTTTTTTGAAGGCGCTTGGATACACCCTCCCGGTTGCCGAAGATGGCACCATTTCTGCAAAAGATTTGAATGCACTCTTTGCACAAGTTGCTGGTAAGGCAGAAGAATCACTGGTGACGAGCGCGTCGGTAAAGACCATGTCGAAAGCCCTCTACTCAACCGAAAACACGGGTCACTTTGGCCTTGCCTTTGAGTACTACACGCACTTCACGTCACCGATTCGACGCTACCCAGACCTTGTGGTGCACCGCATCCTACAGTCACTCCTTGATGGCGGCAGCATTTCACCAGCAGAAGCCGCATTTTTTGAGAAAGCTGCGTCACACGCATCACAGCAGGAAATTGCAGCACAAGAAGCAGAGCGAGCATCGATCCGCTACAAGCAGGTTGAGTTCATGCGCCAGCACGTTGGCGAAAGCTTCGACGGTGTTATTTCTGGCGTCGCACCGTTTGGGCTCTTTGTGGCACTCAAAGACACTGGTGCTGAGGGAATGGTACACATTTCAAAGCTTGGCAAAGACTTCTGGAACCTCGATGAAAAGAACTACCGAATCCTCGGTGAAAAGACTAAGCAAGCGTTCACACTCGGCCAACAAATTCGTGTCAAAATTGAATCCGCAGACCTCGACCAGCGCAAATTAAATTTGGTGCTGGCGTAAACACGTAAAAGACACGCGTCGCTATTTGAAAGAAAAAAACCGGGACCCAAAAGGGTTCCGGTTTTTCTGAAGACTAGCTCTCACCACACATCACACTCCCGTGCGAAGCAGTTGCCCTTTCACCAACTCGTGGTAGAGCGAGCAACGGTCAAGCAGTTCTGCGTGAGTGCCCGAAGCGACGAGTATGCCGTCTTCGAGCACAAGAATGAGGTCTGCGTCCTGCACCGTCGCGAGACGGTGTGCCACAAAGATCCGTGTGGATCCCGGTGACATTTCGTGAAGCAGTTGATGCACCATTTTCTCTGTAGTTGGATCAACAGCACTGGTCCCTTCGTCAACCACAAGCAGAGCAGGATTTTTGAGAGCAACGCGCGCAATTGCAACGCGTTGCTTTTCTCCGCCCGAAAGCTTGCGGCCCACCTCGCCCATTTTATCGAACAGGCGAGGCTTCATGTAGGAAAGACCGACGCTGTCGAGGACTCGCTGCATTTCAGTATACTCCGGGTCTTCGCAGAGCGTTTTGCGACGCTCATCAGAAAGACCAAAGAGTAAGTTGTCACGGAGTGACCAGTCAAAGACCAGCGGCTCCTGTTCAACATACCCGACGTCAGAACGGAATGTTTCGAGGTCGATGTCGCGCATGTCGATGCCGTCGACGAGAATGCGGCCCATTTCAGGCTGCACCGCCCCCAGAAGGAGCGAGAGAATTGTTGACTTACCCGCACCCGAAGGTCCGACGATGCCGACAGTGCTCCCTGCGGGAATGGAGAACGATACGCCAGACAATGCCGGCTCATGGCTTCCTTCATGCCGAAATACGACACCATCAAAGACGATGTCTCCCTGAATCTCATCCAGTACCACCGCGTGCGGGGGTGTCTCGAAGCTTGGCTTGATGTCCTTGATCTCGAAAAAAACCTCGGAGTCCGCCCAGAGCTGTAACATGTTACGTAGCAGGTGGTGCATCTCACGCAACCTGCCGACCGACTGCATGAGCCAAGTCCAAATTGCGATGAGAGCACCGATTTGGTACTCCCCTTGTTTGATGCACCAAATAGTCAGCCCAACGATACCAACCCGAGTGATCAGGTCACCAAACCAAAGTGGAAAGGTTAACCATGCGAGCGGTACATAGAAACCACGATGGTTTCGTGCCGCTGCACGTCGAACAGCGTTGAGTCGGTCCATGGCGGGTTCTGATTCGCCAGCGAGCATAATGCTCGGCATGTGCCGCGCCAAATCAGTGTTTGGCGGATCGACGCGCGAATTCTCGTACTTTGACATTTTTTTGCGTGTCTTGTCCGTACGTTTTGCAACGTACACACCATAGAGCAGCATGCAAATGCAAC
Source organism: Candidatus Parcubacteria bacterium (assembly GCA_041158505.1). Taxonomy (GTDB): domain Bacteria; phylum Patescibacteriota; class Minisyncoccia; order Phycocordibacterales; family JAACPR01; genus JAGOTN01. The sequence continues at coordinate 19,115 of JBEBBG010000002.1, forward strand.
AAAGTGTAGTCGCTATGCCCACAAGCGGGTACGCGACAAGCATTGCAAGACATGCCACAAACACAAAGAGGAGCGTCGGCAGCAATTGCTGCACAATCCCATCAAAGAGTTGTCGCACAGCACTTTGCCCGCGAGAGACTTTGCTCAGCGTCACACCTGAGTGTTCACTTTTGAGCTGTCCAACCGTGAGCGACAACAAGTGTCGCATCATGCGATCCAGCAGCGCATTGCTACGCTGCCAATCGAGGTATCGAACCTGATGGATGTACTCCACAAATGTGAGTATGACCACCAAGGACCCCGAGATCAAGAGGCCTCCGAGATACTGGAAAGCCTCCGTAATAGGACGCTCTTGGGTTAGGCTGTCGATAATCTTTGCCATGAACCAGGGTCCAAGCATCGATAACGCAACCATCAGGAAATTGATGAGCACGAGAATCAAGATGGGTTTCTTGAATTGGGCGTGTTCCGCAAAGATGCGGCGCAGCGTTTTGAATACCGGCTGCTTCGGTTTGTTGGATGAGCTCTTTTTCAAAGCCTTCGTTTCCTTTCTTGTTGAGGTGAAAACCTAGTCTTCAGTTATGAAAGACCTTATTAGTGGACAATACTTTACACTATTTTTTGTATTTTGTCAAAGTTTCGCAGACCTGATCAAGCACCTCTTTTGCCTGTGGGAATGTTAAACGCTCTCGCGCGGCAGACGCAGGCAGCCATACCACCTGCGCAATTTCGTCAGGAATGAGGACACGCGCTGTCGTGATGTCATCAACAAACACGAGAAAGTAGCTATTTACTTTATGTATCCGTTTGCCGTCGGTTGTGTCGTACGTGTACTCCTCACTAAAAGAAATATCATCTACCAACTGCACGTCATCGACATTCGTCTCTTCTTTGAGCTCGCGAATAGCCGTCTGTAGTGGCACTTCCCCTTCCTCCGGTGTCCCCTTACTAAATGCCCAGTGATCGCCGTGCACATGCTCAACTAAAAGCATGAGCGGCTCACCTGCCGTTTCGTGCACGCAAATAATGCCATACGAACGATGCTCTATAACACTACTTTGCATACTGCACACCTTCTTCAAATTTAATTGAGAGCAACTCAGATACACCTTGCATCATCGTTACTCCATAAATCGTACTTGCACGTGACATAGTCTCACGATTGTGTGTGATCAAAATAAGCTGTGATTTTCCAGCAAGGTTTTCGACCATATCGGCGTACTTCTTTGCGTTTGCCTCATCGAGCGCAGCATCAGTTTCATCGAGAATGATAAACGGAGGCGGATTGACTGCAGACATTGCAAAAATAAGCGCAATTGAGGTGAGCGCGCGTTCTCCTCCAGAAAGCATCATCAAGCCCTTCACCTTTTTTCTCGGCAAACTTACGTGAATATCGACACCTTCTTCAAGTGCCACCTCTTCATCCGTCTGCGCATCTGGATCAAGTTCAATGTCAGTGTCTTTGCGCTTCTTTCGCTCAGGAACCACGAGCGTAAGGGCCGCTTCACCACCGCCAAACATGAGGGCAAAGAAGTGCACGAACTGCGCGTTGATTGCGGCAACACCATCACGGAAACGTCGATTGATTTCTTCATCCAAATCCAGAATGAGCTGCTTGAGCGATGCCGCCGACGCTTCGAGATCGGCAATTTCTCGCGAGAGAAAAGCTTCACGTTCTGTGACCTCTTGGTACTCTTTGAGTACTTCATCACCTCCGCTTGCGCCAAGCTCTTCTACGCGAATTTTGAGCTTCTCAAGTGCACGTCGACGCTCTGCGGCTACATGCTCACCTTCTGCAACGGCAGCTGCTTCATCAAGCACAACAGCCTCATACTGAGCAGCTTGCCGGCCAATGAGCACAACGGCTTCTTGCACTTCACGCGCAAAGTCTTCTTCACGTCGCACGAGCAACGTCTCGTCATGTCGAAGCGCACTCAACGTTGCATTCAATTCGCTCTTTTTTGTTTGGAGTTCAAACACCTTTCGCTCAGCCTCAAGCATTCCTGTTTGTGATGAAGCAATTTCCTCTCGAAGCGTCGCAACTTCAGTAGCAAGCCGTTGCTCAACCCCTTCAAGCTCTTGCATGCGCAATCCGGCAGCATCGCGTCGCTCAGTCAGCGTCGCGATATCTGCCGCAAAACTTTCAACAGGTACAGGTACAACACCACGACGGTCACGAATGAAAATGGCGATAAGTTCACGAATCGTTTGGAGTGCGCGCTTAAGTGACACTCTATCATCTGTGGCTGTTGCAATAAGCCCATCCACATCCTGCTCAAGCTGCTCAACATCGGCAAGTGGTACGCGGACATCCTGCCCAACACGCTCTTCCCGTTCAGCAACTCGAGTAAGTGATGCAAGCTCGCCTTCGATTTGCCCAACTTCTCGTAGGACTGCATTCCTGTCTGCCCGCGCGCGTTCAAGCTTTTGTTGAAGCTCCTCAAGCGCTTCTGTTTTCCCATTACTCTGTTTTGAGGCCTGAATCTCAGCCTGTAGTGCAGCAATGTCTGCTTCAACACGAGCAAGCTCTTCTTGTGGATTCGTACGAGCAGCGACAATACGAGCCCGTTCATGTGCAATACATACAGACTCGTGCTTGAGGTACGTTGCGTACGCATCAGCAAGCTGTTCTCGCACCACCTTTGCTTGCTCAACTTTTTCTACCTGTTTCTTCAGGTACTTGAGGTGCGGTTGAATTTCTTTGCGGAGCGACTCGACCTGTGCAACGTTCTCTTCTGTCTTTTCCAACTTCTTTTCGCTCTCGTTCTTCTTGTACTGATAGACTTTAAGGCCAAGCGCGTCTTCGAGCATCAACCGTCGCTCTTTTGGCGTCGTATTCAAAATTCGATCTGCTTCACCTTGCGAAATAATGTGATGTCCTGTTGAACCAATGTTTGCACCTGCAAGTAGTTCAATCACATCTTTCAGACGCACCGCTGATCCATTGATAAAGTAATCATTCACACCATCACGATGCACAACACGCTCAATGGTGACAGAATCGAAATCAATATCGAGCGTTCGATCACGATTATCGAGCACAACCTTTACTGATGCCTTGTTTTGGCGAATCGTTGGCGAGGCGCCACTGTAGATGAGATCCTCTCCACGCTTTCCGCGCATCGATTTAAGTGACTGCTCACCGAGCACAAATCGAAATGCCTCAGCAACGTTTGATTTACCAGAACCATTTGGCCCCACAATGGCAGTGATCGGTGCATCAAACTCAAGCCTGGCTTTTTTGCCAAACGATTTAAATCCAAGAATTTCAAGCGCCTCAAGTCGCATGTTGTTTTAGTATACCGTAAATTCTGGAAGAAATAGCTACAGCCAATCCTTCTTTTTGAGTGCGGCACGCGCGGCAGCCTGCTCAGCATCTTGCTTTGACTTTCCTGTTCCCGTGGCGATTTTTTCACCGCCAACAAACACACCAACAGTAAATTGCTTATCGTGGTCAGGTCCTTCTTCGGTCACCGTTTCATATGCAGGTGTTTGGCTCAAATGTTCCTGAGCCTTCTCCTGAAACTTACTTTTGGCATCTACCCACAATCCCTCAGCAACAATCACGTCAGTACGTGGAAGTAAGTTTTTTGCGATGAAGGCGCGAGCAATGTCGTACCCCTGATCGAGGTAAATCGCTCCAACGATAGCTTCGAATGTATTTGCAAGAATTGCCTGTCGTGCACGCCCCATGTCTTTTGCTTCTCCTTTTGAGAGCAGCAGCTCATCGTTGAAGCGAAGTTCAGTTCCCACTTCAGAGAGCGTAATCGTATTAACGAGTGCGGCGCGAATTGCCGTTAAATCTCCCTCCGTTTTACTTGGAAATTTTTGGTATAAAAATTCAGTTGTCACGAGCTCAAGTACTGCATCACCAAGAAATTCGAGGCGCTCATTGTGCGAGAGCTTCATGCTCCGATTCTCGTTGATGTACGACCGGTGCGTAAATGCTTGCGTCAACAGCTGCTTATCATTAAAGGTGACGCCAATCAGCTTTTCTTTTGATGTCAGTTCCATACTACGCCTGTGGTCCCTCTTGCATGAGCATCGTAATTGACTGTGTCATGAGCGGAACAATATCGTTATAAAAATTGAGATCAGCAACGTTACGCGCTTTAAACCACTGTGCATCATCCAGGCCTTTCTTGTCTTCCGCGAGAAGGATATCTCCATACGTTGCCTCTGCAAGAAAGTACTTCACCTGCTTTCGATGCTTTCCTTTTTCTGGATGGTTTGCAACGTACTCTGTTTCACCAAGAAGTGCTTTTACATTCGTAACAGTGAGCCCCATCTCTTCTTTGATGACGCGCTTTACACCATCTGCATCTGACTCATTTTCCTCAAGTCCTCCTTTTGAGAGCGTCCAGTGTCCAAAGACATCGTGCACGAGTCCGAAGTATAATTCACCTTCGTGCCAACTAAAGACAACCGCGCCGACTTTTTTCTCGATTACCATTTCCTCAAAAGGTACCTCACGCTTTTTGTTTGGAGACTGCTCGTCTTTGCCCGGCTCACCAAGTTCTTTGTAGACTGCGCCAAGAACGCCGTTAACAAACTTTCCTGACGTCTCGCCCCCGAATGTCTTTGCGAGTTCAATCGCTTCGTTAATCGCAACCTTTGCTGGTACCTCACCGCGATCTGCAAACAAAAGCTCAAAGAGCCCCATTCGTAGAATGTTTCGATCAATAGTTGAAATTTTTGGAATTGGCCAATCTGGCGCAGCCTTCTCGATGATGGCATCAAGCTCTGGCTGTTTATCGAGCACTCCTTGGAGCAAGGTTTGCATAAAAGAGACATCTGTCACGCCTGGCGCAAACTCTTCGATATTACGAATGAGCACATCAGGAGCTGATGCATTTTTGTTGCCATTAAAATCCCACTCAAACAATGTTTGCAGGACGAGTGATCGTGAAAGGTGCCGGTTCGCCATATATATTGTTTATAGTATCAGAAAAGCTTGTGGGTGCGCCACAAGCTTTTCTACAGGTTCTTACTCAGTTGCTGCTGATGCATCTGCAAGTGCTGCTTGCTTCGCTGCCTTCTTTGCAAGCTTTGCATCTACATCAATAACCTTTCGGCCACGGTACGTACCAGTAACTGGACTTGCTCGGTGGCGAAGGTGTGGAACCTTTGTCTCTCCTTCTTTGCTAATTGCAGGGTTCTCAAGCGCGTGGTGTGACCGACGGTTGTTTCGATGCCCCTTGGTATGTCGCATTCGTACTGTCATAGTGAGGCACAGTATACACGAATATGGAAAGTATGCAATGTCAATATTGAGCAAGCGCCAGCGCCATACATCCCCTACAAAAACCGCCTACAAAAGCTTCTCCTGTGGAGTGGGCACAGGCCGTGCTGAGCAAGAGCGTTAAGGTGTCGCTTGGTACCGTACCCTTTATGGTCCAAAAAACCGTACGCAGGGTAGCGTTTTGCCTGTCGGTCCATGTATTCATCACGATGCACCTTGGCAACAATAGAAGCGGCCCCAATCACTTCATGCAAACTGTCCCCCCGTATGAACGTCTTTTGATGCCTGAATGTAGCTGGGGCAAAGAGAGAGCCATCGAGGAGTACCTCGGTGCAATCTGGTGGAATAGCAAGCTGTCGCAGTGTACGAGCAACTAGTTTTTTTATGCAAACAGCAATACCATCTGCATCAATTCGAGAGGCTCCGGCTGAAGCGATAGCAATACGAACACGCTGCTGCTTACACATAGCGTCTATGGAATGAGAGAGGGTGCACCTACTCTCAGGCGTTATCTTTTTTGAATCTGTGATTCCCAGGGCGCGGGCGCGACGCACGAACGCTCGATACTCCGCGTACGGCACGGCGACCGCGCACACCGTAACGGGCCCCGCAAGCGGCCCGCGCCCCACCTCGTCAATCCCAACAATCCATGCTCGTTTTGCCGCCTTTTTCCCTGCCATACCTTGCCTTAGCTGTTCCTTTATTTTCTATTAAATGTGGATAAAAAGACAGCTGGTATACTAAGCAAACCTATGGCACAAAACTTGCGACCATTTGCACATCTCCATACGCACAGCCACTACAGCCTCCTCTCGGCAGTTCCGAAGGTGAAAGAGCTTGTTAAGGCGGCAAAGGCTGACGGGATGGAAGCCCTTGCACTCACTGACAACGGAAACCTCTACGGTGCAATTGAATTCTATAAAGCCTGCAAAGATGCGGAGATCAAACCAATCATTGGTGTAGATGCATACGTCGCTGCCCGAACGCGTCACGACAAAGAATCCCGCCTCGATAATAAACGTACCAGGCTTGTCCTTCTCGCAAAAAATCGAGCCGGCTACAAAAACCTCATTGAACTAATCACCGACGCAAACGTCGAAGGCTTTTACTACAAGCCGCGCGTCGACCGAGAAACGCTTGCGCGATGGCATACTGATCTCATTGCAATCATTCCATCTTTTAACAGTGAGCTTGTAAACGCGCTTAGAAATACTGACGAAGCAAAAGCGCTCGACATTCTCACGTTTTACCGAACAACGTACGGCGACGAGAACGTATACCTCGAACTCTCACACCACCCCGAAATTGAAAACCATGCCGCACTAATGGAACGACTTGTCGCCTTTGCTCGCACGCACAATGCAAAGCTAGTAGCAGCACACGATGTGTACTACATGAAAGCTGACGACCGAGAAGCCCGGCAAACGCTCCTTTCAGTACAAGGAACGTTTGGTGGCGGATTACGAGATGAAAATGAAGATTTTTCATTTATTACACAGAAGCAAGCAAACCAATATTTTGCCGATATTCCTGATGCGCTCGAAAACAACAAAGCGATTGTTGATGCGTGCAATGTTGATATTGAAATTGGTGCATGGGTATTTCCAAACCTTTCTATCCCCGATGGTAAAACCTACGATGAAGTACTCCGTGAGCGCGCGTACGAAGGTGTAACACGACGACGGCTAGAGCTTGATGAGGTACTCAAAACACGTATTGAGTACGAACTTGAAGTTATTAAAAACAAAGGCTACTCACCATACTTCCTTGTGGTATCTGACCTGCTACGCTTTGCAAAAGAAAACGGCATTTTTGCAAATACTCGAGGTTCTGCCGCGGGTTCAATGGTGTCATACCTTGTTGGTATTACAACGGTAAACCCAATTGCGTACGAGCTTCCCTTTGAACGCTTCCTCAACCCCGAACGTCCATCGGCACCCGATATCGATATGGACTTCGCCGACGACCGACGTGATGAGGTGATCGCCTACGCCCGCCAAAAGTATGGTCATGATGCCGTCGCGCAGATTGGTACGTTTGGTACCATGCTCGCCCGTGGTTCAGTTCGCGACGTTGCACGAGCGCTCGGATACGACTACCAAGTTGGTGATCAGATTGCAAAGCTCATTCCTATGGGTTCTCAGGGCTTCCCAATGAGCATTGATCGCGCGATGGACGAGGTACCTGAGCTCAAGGATCTCTACAAAACAGATCCTGATGTGGAACGTATCATCAATATGGCAAAAAAGATTGAAGGCTGTGCACGTCACATTTCTGTGCATGCTGCCGGCGTGGTAATTGCCCCCACAAAGCTCACCGACTTCGTTCCCCTACAGCTCGACCCAAAAGGCACGGGTAAACTCATCACCCAGTACGACATGTGGGCAGTAGAAGATGCCGGCCTCCTTAAGTTCGACTTTCTCGGTCTCAAAAACCTCGCCATCATGGCAAACACCGTAAAGCTCGCAGAAAAACTTTACGGTGTTGTTGTTGATATCGACAACGTACCACTCGATGATCAAAAAACCTTCGACATGCTCGCGCGCGGCGATACCATTGCAACCTTCCAGCTCAACGGTCAGGGCATGACACGCTTTCTTAAGGAACTCAAACCAACAAATATCGACGATATCAACGCTATGGTGGCACTCTACCGCCCTGGTCCAATGGCCTTTATTCCTGACTACATTGAGCGTAAATACAATCCAGACAAGGTTGAGTACCTCGATCCGCAGCTCAAACCAATTCTTGAACGTACCTACGGCATCATTATTTACCAAGACGATATTCTTTTGATTGCGGTGAACCTTGCTGGCTACTCATGGGGCGAGGCAGATAAGTTCCGTAAAGCGGTGGGTAAGAAGATCCCAGAGGAAATGGCAAAGCAAAAAGAGAAGTTCACCAAAGGTTGTGTGGAAGTTGGTGGCTTTAGTCCAGAAAATACAAAGAGGCTCTGGGACATGATTGAAACCTTTGCCGCATACGGTTTCAACAAAGCGCACGCCGCAAGCTATGGCCGCGTTGCCTACCTCACCTCATACCTCAAAGCAAACTTCCCCGTCCTCTACATGGCTGCAGTGCTTGATGCAGACTCAGGCGACACTGAAAAGATTGCAGAAATGGTTGCCGAGTGTGCACGCATGGGCATTGATGTGTTGCCACCTGCGATTAATCACAGCTTTGAGAACTTCACCGTTACCAAAGATGAACATGGTACTGAGCACATTCGATTTGGACTCTCAACGATTAAAGGATTCGGCGAAGGTATCGCAAAGGCAATCATTGCTGAGCGAAAAGCGCGCGGCAAGTTTGTATCCCTTGAAGATTTCCTGACACGTGTCACCGATCGAAACTTAAATAAAAAATCACTTGAGGCACTCATTAAGTCTGGCGCGCTCGATGAGCTTGGTGACCGCGGCACGCTTGCAGCAAATCTTGAAGCGCTCGTGGCATTTAATAAAGAAACAGGTCGTGGATCACAAAACCAAGGCTCACTGTTTGCTGCCGCAGACATTGCTGCACCTTCACTTCGCTTGAGCGAAGGCGGAACGGTTACCAATCAAGAAAAACTTGCTTGGGAAAAGGAGCTGCTCGGCCTCTACGTGTCTGGTAATCCGCTCACCCCATTTCGTGCAAAGCTTGAAGCAAAAACAGCGAGCATTGCAACGGTCAAAGAAAAGAAAAAGGAAGGGGTGACGCTCACTGTCGGTGGCATTATCGAAGACGTACGCGTGATTCGCACACGTAAAAATGATGAGATGGCGTTTATTCGATTACGCGATTTTACCGACACCATTGAAGTTGTTGCGTTTCCAAATTTCTACGAGAGGCATAAGCAGCTCATACAACCAGACGTGTGCCTCGTCCTTGAGGCAAAGCTTTCAATGCGTAATGACGAACCAAGCCTCATCATTGAAAAGGCAAAGCGGTTAGTTGAAACAGTGGCGTAGAAAAACAAAAACACCCCCGCATGTCGCGGGGGTGTTTTTGTTTGTAGTTAGCGAATGCTGTTTGCTGTCTTGTTTGCAGTTTTGAAATCTGCAAGTCGGGTGCTCACCGCCTTCTGCTGTCGTCGGCGCTTGAAGTACATAGCTACGCCAGTACTCCAGATCGCAACGAATGCGAGGACACCAAGTACTTTGAGAACGTCCTGTGGCCCAGTGTATGGAACCTGTGAGAGGAAGACTGAGTCCAAGCTCGCAAGGTTACCAGTTGGGGTGCCAAGGTTTGTTCGAGTGATGACGTTTACATTATCGTTGTCATCATCGTCATCATCCTCGTCACCAACACGAACGGTACACTCATCAGAATCTCGATTGCCGTCGTCATCACGAACGGTTAGCTCAATCTCGTACGTACCTGATCGATTGAAGCGTACGCGTTCAGTTCGATCATCGCCTGAGATGTCACCATCCCACTCAATGTCGTACGGGCTGTCGCCACCATCGATGTCTGCAGTGAACGTTACAGTATCACCCTCATCAATGCTGCTATCTGAGACTCGACAGAGTACACGAAAATCATCATTGTCATTGTCGTCATCATCGTCATCATCGTCGTTGCTTCGTGCGTAGTAGTTAGTGTTACAGTTTCCATCACCATTACTACAGTAGTTGTTTGTAGTAGTTGAGCTGTTGTTGATTCGAACACTGTTATCTACGTTTGATCGAATACGAACGCTGTTGTCGATGTTGTTGGTAACCGTAGTGTCGTTGTCGCTGTAGTTTAGGTTAAGACCAAGACCTCCTCCTGATGATCGGCTCGGAGTGCTGTAGCTGTTACCGCCACAAGATGACCCTGAACATCCGTAGTATGGAGTTGCGTAGTCTGAGTAACCGTAGTCACTGTACCCACCACATGATGACCCTGAACATCCGTAGTATGGAGTTGCGTAGTCACTGTAGCCATAGTCGTCGTAGGCCCAGTTGCTGTAGTTTGAGTAGCCATAGTCATCGTACGCCCAGTTTGAGTAGTCACTGTAGCCATAGTCGTCGTAGGCCCAGTTGCTGTAGTTTGAGTAGCCATAGTCATCGTACGCCCAGTTGCTGTAGTTACTTCCGTAACTGTAGTCATCGTATCCCCAGTTTGAAGAACCAAAGCTTCCGTAGTCATCGTAGGCCCAGTTACTTCCACCGTAGTCGTCGTACGCCCACTGCGCAAAAGCTGGAGTTACGGTAGATGCAAAAAACACAAGTGCAAATGCGGCACTCAAGAGCATCTTTTTTGTCATCGTTGCGAAATTCATAAATTGTTTTTACTTACTATGGCTTTTAATAAAGCTCTTAAAGTTTATCATATAAAAATGCTATTGTCAATATAAAGAAATAAGGCGCCCATGAGATTTCTCTCAGGGCGCCCTGTTCGCGAAAAACACCTTCTCAACGTCGCTCGCGAAAGACGACGTAGTACCGGCCAGACTTGGCCTTTGCTCCGGGGACGAACGGTTCCAAATTGGAGCCGTCGACCCCAACAAACTCGAACCGTGGGAGCGGTGAGGTTGGGGTCGGGACCGTGATGGCCTGCCCTTCTGCCTTGTTGGGCACGAAGATCGTGCCGTGTTCAGTGTCGTTCGCCCTCGCGAACGATACGATTCTCACCGTTTCCTCCATAGAGTGTTCCTCAGGACCAGAACCGACAGGTCGATTCAGGGCAACGGAGAGCTCCTCAGAGGAGATTTCCGTAGGAGGATTCACTGCCACGGGGGCGGGGGGAGTCACCACTGACGCCGGAGCTGGCGGAGTCACCAACGCCACGGGCGTGGAGGTGGGATCCTCCTTCAGAAACCACCAGGCACCGATACCGATGCCCAGAATGACGATGAAGGCGACGAAGAGAGCGAAAAGGCAGCCGAGACCGCCCAACGCCCATTTCAGGATGGCTGGGTTCATAGTTTTGAAAAGGAATAGGGTGTTGTGTTGGTTTGATTGAGTTGTCTTTCCTATTCCGAACTTTCTTAGTCATATTATAGCACATTAGAATAATATGTCAATATACCTACCCTTGCTGACCCCCTTTACCCCGGCAACTCTTCAAAGAAAAAGTATCCCGCTTTACGTATGTACAGCATAGGGATACAAGGGCAACGAGTGATGTTTTGAAACGTCTCCTATCGCTCATAGCTGAAGCGCACACCATTCGATGCGCATCCAGTCCCAGCAAGGTCGGGCCGGTAGCCAGGTTCACCAGCATGAATAATGCTCCAATCGGCACAGAAACCAACACCTGATTGCATTCGGTACTGGGAAGTGCACCCACAGTTGGAAGTACGCTGAGGCACAGGCCGTGGCTGCAAAACCACCGGCGCAGCCTCCTGATACTGAATAGTGTGAGTACCGCGCACGACTCGGGTTTCAACGGTGTGTTCCACCTCCGGCATCGGTTCCTCGATGATTTCAGGTTCAGCAACAACATACTTGATGGTATGTGTGCCGCGAATGACGCGAGTCTCCACGGTGTGTTCCACCTCCGGCATCGGTTCCTCGATGATTTCAGGTTCCACTTTTTCGTACTGAATAGTGTGAACCCCTTGGACAGGTACGACTTCCGAGGTCACCTGCGGGTTGGGGTCTCCAACCGTTTTCACAATCATCTCAGGAACGTACTTGATAGTGTGGTAATTCCGCACCACTTGCGTCTCCACGGTGCAGCGGCCTTTGACGCAGACACCGTTGGTAGACCCAGGTACCGGCGTAGTCACACTCGACTTTCTGGCCTGATTGTCCAGGCTGGGTTTGAAGATTTTTTGCCCCAGCTTGCGCAAGGCTCCGGTGTTTGCGGATTGTTCCTGACCACCAGCATAGCAAGCGGCCGTGAGAGAGAAGAAAACGAACAGATAGATTATCGGCTTCATATAGGATATTTGGTTGCGAACGTGAAATTTAAGACAAAACCATCGCCATAAATTTCAGAACTGACTCAAAAGACAGACTAGCGTAGTTTTATAACCGCTGCAACCGCCGCAATATAAAGAGAAATAGCAACTACCGCACCTCCTTAAACACTGCGTCCACCACCCACCGATCACTCTTTGCACCGAAGGTATCACAGGTTGAAATCGTTAGGCGACGCCCTGGCTTACTCAAGTCTACAAATGCAGTATTTGCATCCACGTGTGACACCGTCTCAACTTCGTAAACGTACGTTTTGCCATTTGCAGTAAGGAGAATTTCAGCACCCGCATAGAGCTCATCGAGATCATTAAATGTCTTGTATGCCTGGTTCTGCACCACTGCCCAGTTAGTACTGTGACCAAAAATAAACATGTTGCCTTCCTCAATCGTTCCTGAACCTGGATAGTACACTGCACCTTTCTGGAGTGCGGCATCGAGGACTTCTACTCGTGGGCTTGATGGATGCAGAATCGTTGCCTTCGTGCCGATTGCAGGAATCGAAATATACGTTGGCAACGTCGCTGTTGTAGGTCTACTTTCTTCTGCAGGCGTGCCAGTACCAGTTACCCCATCTTCAGGAGATTCCTTTACCGTCTCTCTAGACGCGCCCAGCTCTTCAGGGGTTGGAACGTATGCATCGCTTCCTGGTCGGAGCTCTTTCGGAAGCAACCCAACAAGACCAAGCACAATAACCGTTACGATAAACGCACCAGCAAGCTGTGCTGCAAAAATCAATGTATCTGTGTTCTTCTTGTTGGCCATACGAAATAAAAAGTGTCAATATTATACGTCGAGATACACTACTGCGTCAACTCTACCACGCAGTTTCCTTAGAAGCGGTGGACAAACATAGTAAAAATCCATATGATACCTACTACCGTGCAAAACACGGAGACGCGTAGATGGCAGAGCGGTCAAATGCAGTGGACTGTAAATCCACCGGCGTAAGCCTACGGAGGTTCGAATCCCCCTCTACGCACACAACAAAACAAACGTCGCACGTAGTGCGTTAGATATAAAATAAAAACCGCGAGGTTCTCTCAACGGCTTCGACCCGATGGGTCTGCAGATGTTTCGAGAATCCTCGCGGTTTTTATTTTTCTTTTTACCCAACGAGCGCGTCTTCGGTAATTTCCTGCTCTTTAAAGGTTGCTTTTTGCTTCCCTTTTGCAACACTGAAGTGGAGCTCATCACTCTTAACGCTCACGTCGATTGAATCTCCTTCACCAATTCCCTTGGTAATAATGAGTTGTGCGACAGGATTCAAAATCTTTGTCTGAATCAGACGCTTGAGCGGACGCGCACCGTAGTGTGGATCGTACCCCTCCTTTGCAAGGTACGTAAGCACAGGCGTCGTCACCTTAAGCTTAATACCCTTACCAAGCAATCGCTGTCGAACTTGCTCAATCTGGATATCTACAATCTTGCGCACAGCATCACGGCTGAGCACATCAAAGATGACAATCTCATCAATACGATTCAAGAACTCAGGACGGAAGTGCTCTTTAAGCGCCTTCTCCACATCACTCTTTGTTTCCTCGTACTGATCTTCTTCTCCCTGCTCATCATCGGCAAAGCCAATCTTTTCCATCTTGTCGATGTACTCGGCACCGATATTTGACGTGAGAATGATGACCGTGTTTTTGAAGTTTACCGTGCGACCCTTTGCATCAGTGAGTCGCCCGTTATCAAGCACTTGTAGCAAAATGTTAAAGACTTCTGGGTGTGCTTTTTCAATCTCATCAAAGAGAATGACGGCGTACGGTCGATGACGAACCTTTTCGGTAAGGTTACCCGCCTCTTCGTGGCCAACGTACCCAGGCGGTGAACCAATGAGCTTTGACACTGAGTGCATTTCCATGAACTCAGACATGTCGACACGAATGAGCGCATCCTCATCGTCAAACATAAACTCTGCAAGCGTCTTGGTGAGCTCTGTTTTACCAACACCAGTTGGACCAAGGAAGATGAATGAACCAATTGGTCGGTTTGGATCAGCAATACCAGCGCGTGATCGTCGGATGGTGTTTGCAACTTTAGTCACCGCTTCGTTTTGTCCAATCAGACGTTCCTTAAGCACACTCTCCATACGCGCAAGCTTCGAGACTTCCTCCTCAAGCATTCGCTCAACTGGAATACCCGTCCACCGTGACACAACTGCTGCAATGTCTTCTTCGGTAATTGCTTCTTTGAGAATCTGGCGTGAACTCTGGAGCTGCTTAAGGCGGCGCTCTTGTGATTGTAAATCTTTCTCGAGCTTTGGAAGGAGCGCGTAGCGAATCTCGGCCGCACGTGAGAGGTCAGCAACCGCCTCGGCAGCGTCAGCTTCATGTCGAAGTGATTCGAGCTCTTCTTTGATTTCTTTAATCGCTACAATCGTCTCTTTTTCATTTTTCCACTTCAGCTCAAGCTCTGCAGTGTTTGCCTTCAAATCTGCAATCTGCTCTTCAATTTTTTGGAGACGCTCTTTTGTCTTTACTGTTTGCTTTGTCTCTTTGTTGAGGGCTTCTCGCTCAATCTCCAGGCGCATGATGGTTCGGTGCGCATCCTCAAGCTCTTCGGGCATAATCTCAAGACTAATCTTGAGCGTTGATGCTGCCTCATCGATAAGGTCTACGGCTTTATCTGGTAGCTGTCGATCCGTAATGTAGCGAGATGAAAGCTCTACCGCAGCAATAATTGCATCATCTGAAATACGCACTCCGTGGTAGAGCTCATACTTTTCCTTAATACCGCGCATGATTGCAACTGCGTCATCGATTGACGGCTCGGCAACATGCACTGGTTGGAAACGTCGAGTGAGGGCTGCGTCTTTTTCGATGTGCTTTTGGTACTCTTTAATTGTTGTCGCACCAATTGCACGAAGCTCACCGCGCGCAAGCGCAGGCTTCAACATGTTTGATGCATCGAGTGATCCTTCCGCAGCGCCCGCACCTGCGATGGTGTGAATTTCATCGATGAACAAGACAATGTTGCCATCGGCCTGCTTAATTTCTTTCAAAATTTTCTTCAAGCGATCCTCAAATTCTCCGCGGTACTTTGTACCTGCAACGAGCGCACCAAGATCAAGCGACACAAGATCAGTTCCACGAAGCGACTCGGGCACATCGCCAATTGCAATACGATTTGCAAGCCCTTCTACAATTGCCGTCTTTCCAACACCGGCCTCTCCAATGAGAATTGGATTATTTTTGGTACGTCGTGAAAGAATCTGGACTACGCGGTTAATTTCCTTATCACGTCCAATGACGGGATCAAGCTGCTTCTCGCGAGCTTTATCGGTAAGATTTACCGTGTACTTCTGGAGCGCCTTCATTTGCTGCTGTGGCTCCTGCTCAGGCTCAGCTTGCCCACGCTGCAATCCCTCGAGCGTATCAAGCACTCCCTGTCGCGTTACCTTGAACTTTGCGAGCACGTCACGAGCAACACTTGGCACATCAAACATTGCAAGGAAGAGGTGCTCTGTAGAAACAAACTGCTCGCCGAGCTTACTCGCGACTTCTGTTGAGTACTCAATGATTTGTGCGAGCTCAGGCGCAAGGTAAATCTGGTACGACGCTGAGAGCGTTTGTGATGCTTCAGTAGACTCAATCGCATCGAGGAGCGCATCGGTCATAAGAACTGTATCAACGCGAAGCTTATCGAGAATTGCCCCGACGAGGCTGTCTTCCTGGAGGACCAGGGCAGTAAGTAGGTGCATTGGGTTTACGTGGTTTTGCCCACGCTCAATAGCGAGCTCATGCGCATGCCGAATCGCCTCCTTCGCCTTAGTATTGAAGTTTTTGAATGGTGGTTGCATAGGTAGTTCTATAAATACAACTAAAAGCGACGCTTGTAAAGAAACTGATGTGGTCTAGTTGTAGGGCTCGTTATGGTGCCGCTACAACAGCTTTTACCGCGTTTGCTGGCATAAAGGTAGCGCCGGTAGCACTACCAACCTTAAAACCAACAACATCACCTTTGAGGGTCATCAGCATACTACCAGCGGTAACGCTCGCAGGATCAATGTTTGTTGCAATTTGCGTTAATGCTTCGGTTGGCACTGACGATGCGTCTGTAGAAACTGCACCCGCAGCAGTAGTAAGTCCTGTAATGATCCCCGTTGCGACCGTGTTTGCTGTAGTGCCTGAAAGAACGATAACTGACTGAGCAAGTTTTAGACTCTGTGAATCGCCAAATGCAATTGCACCGAATGTTTTATCGGCTGCATCCGTTGGAAGAAACACAGCAATTGTTCCCTGCAAGACGCCACCCTTAAGGGCTACTTGATGCGTTCCCTCTGCATAATCAGCTTCAAATGTATTGTAGAGAAGTGCGACAGAATCATCGGTCACAATTGCTCCTTGCGCATTTGCGACGACACCAACACCAGCAAACTTTCGGTTCCCAAATCGATCATGACCATAGATGCGCACAAAGCGTGGTGCATTCTTGTCAACCGCATCAACGGTCAAATCCTCCTGGTTTACCACAACGGTCTCAACGACGCGCTCAACGGGACGCTGCTCTACCAAACCAGCATCCTCTGCCTGATCAATAACTTTCTCAACAGTTCGCTCTACCACACGGTTGATGGTCTGCGTTACCGGCTGAGGCGATTGGTCGAGTAGTGAGACAACGGTAATACCAGTGGCCACCGAGGTTACGAAACTAACCAAAAGACAAAGGAGGACAACCTGCTGTTTGTTGAGGTCATGCATGGCTACAGCATACCCGATATAAAGCCCTCAATCAAGAACGATCAGAAAGTCCCTCAAGAACCTCGGCAATGATTGCTGCAGCCCGTATCACCTGACGCTTTGTGGTGTGTCGTCCTAGCGAAAAACGAAGGGATGACGCTGCACACTGTGGTCGACCAAGAGCACGTACCACATATGACTCCCCTGTTTCGTCATTTGTTTTACACGCAGTTGTAGCCGTGCACGCAATACCACGCGCATCAAGTTTAAGAACCGCAAACTCGGCATGAAGACCTGGCACGCAAATATTTACAATGTTTGGAAGCTGCTCGTGATGTGTTCCGTTTCGAATAATATCTGGCAACCGCGCACGCAATGCTTCATACAATGTATCAGCAAGCAGTCGAACTGACGCGGCATCTCGCTCACGGCGAGATGCCGCGTCATCCAGCGCCTCTGCAAACCCAACAATTCCAGGAACATTTTCAGTACCAGCGCGCATGCCACCTTCCTGTTTACCTCCATAGATGAGTGGTTCAACAATCACCTGCGGCTTCTTGTACAGTATTCCAATACCTTTGGGTCCATAGATTTTTGATCCATCGAGTGTCAGCATATCGACGCCGAGTTTTTCTGCTTGCACAGAACAATAGTTTGGAGCCTGCGATGCGTCGGTATACAAGTACGGATACGCCTGTGTGTCACGCCCAAGCTTTGTTTTGTATGCCGCAAGCACGTTCGAAACTTCGCGAACAGGCTGCACCGTTCCAATTTCATTATTTGCGTACATAACAGCAACCAGCACGGTCTCTTCCGTAAGAGCAGCAGTGAGTGCTGCCATATCCAAGGCGCCAGACTCACGTACGGGCACGGTTGTAACGCGGCACCCCTCAGCTTCAAGTATTGTAGCGGCTGCTTGTACAGCCGCATGTTCAACTGCACTAATAATCAAATGTGGCGTTTCACCTGCTGGCATTGTCTTTTGTGCTGCACGCAGTGTTCCGAGCAGCGCGAGATTTACAGATTCTGTGCCACCAGCGGTAAAGAATACATCGCGGGCTTTTACTGACAGCACCGCGGCAACACGCTTACGCGCATCATGTACTGCCTCACGTGCCCGCACTCCCTCCTGATGCAACGATGACGGATTTGCAAAAATACCCGACTGATACGGTCGCATGCTCCGGCACACACGTCGTGACATTGGCGTTGTTGCGGCATAGTCAAGAAAGATGCGCTGTGTATTGCCTCTGGGTAAAAAACGAAACATTTGCTAGAATCGACAACGTTACACGTATGCTTACTATACCGCAAGAAGCCCTGCTGTACATTATCCTCGCGCTTGCGGCTGTGTGCCTCGGTTTTATTTTTTGGATTGCACGACTTGAGAAACGAATTCGAACCCTCACTCGCGGCAGAACCGGCGAAAATCTCGAACAAGTGATTAAATCCTTTGAGCGAGATATTCAGACCCTAGCAACCTTTCGTGGACATACAGAGCAGTATTTAACAACCGTTGAGCGCCGATTGCGTCGAAGTATACAAGGCCTCTCACATGTTAGCTTCAACGCCTTTCAAGGGCTTGATTCTGGTGGAAGGCAAAGCTTTGCAGCTGCTTTTATGGATGAACATGGCAACGGCATTATCCTTTCAACGCTTCATGCACGCGATCGAGTAAATGTTTTTGCAAAAGAAGTAAAACAGTGGAATCCTACGCTACAGCTTACCGAAGAAGAAGCGGACGCATTGACACGAGCCAAAGAATCGTGCAAGTTGTAACAACAGCAATACACGTCACTATCATGACTTTCGCCCACACACACTATGGCTACACCTACCCACAGCAAGACACAACGACCGCCGGTAGTGGCCATTCTCGGGCACATCGACCACGGTAAATCAACGCTCCTCGACTACATTCGAAAATCAAATGTTGTGGCTGGTGAAGCCGGAGGTATTACCCAGCATATTTCTACCTACGAAATTGTGCATGATGACCCCGAGCGCGGTGCGCAACGAATCACCTTTGTAGATACGCCAGGACACGAAGCCTTTTGTGATGTACGATCACGCGGTGCAACTGTTGCCGATATCGCCATTCTGATTGTTTCAGCAGAAGACGGCGTAATGCCGCAAACCAAAGAGGCTCTCCAATGCATCCTCGATGACGGCGTGCCCTACATTGTCGCAATCAATAAGATCGATTCCCCAAAAGCAAACGTAGACCAGGCAAAGGCAAGTCTGATTGAAAATGGTGTATACCTCGAAGGATACGGTGGAGATATTCCGGTTGTTCCTATTTCTGCAAAGACGGGCCAGGGCGTAGATGAATTGCTCAGCATGATTCTCCTCGTTGCAGAGCTCGAAGAACTAACCACAACTCCTGATGCCCCTGCAACAGGTATCGTCGTTGAAGCAAACAAAGATCAAAAGCGCGGCATTTCTGCAACCATCATTATAAAAAACGGTACCCTTAGAACTGGAATGTTTGTAGCCGCACATAATGCCTACTCACCAGTTCGAAGTATCGAAGATACCAATGGTAATAAACTTATGGAGGCAATTGCCACAACACCAATTGTAATTTCAGGTTGGAGCGCGCTCCCGCCGGTCGGTAGCGCCGTTGAAAGCTTTACTTCAAAGAAAGATGCTGAGGCATACAATGCACTCGCGAAAGAAACGACAACACAGCAAGCTGCAGCCCCACGAAAGGTTGCCTCAGCTGAACATGCGGTTATTCCCCTCATCATCAAAACAGATGTTTCGGGAACCGGTGAGGCAATTGCATTTGAACTCAAGAAAATTGAAAATGACCGTGTCAGTTTCATCATACTTACCAATACTACTGGCGCAATTAGTGAAGCCGACATGAAGCTCGCTGCTGCCACAACCGGAGCGCTCGTGGTAGGTATGGGTGTTAGTATCGATGCTCAGGCGGCCGCAATTCAAGAGCGTGAAGGTATTACGGTTGCAACCTACAGCATCATTTACGAGCTCATCGATTTCTTGAAACAGGTGGCCAAAGAACGCACCCCGCGGCTCATGGTTGAAGAAGTCGTAGCCACTGCAAAAGTATTGGCAATTTTTAATCAAGCAAAAAAGTTGCAGGTACTTGGTGCAAAAGTTACCAGTGGCACCCTTAAGGTTGGTAGTAAGCTCCGCATTCTCCGCCGCGACGAGCACATTGGCACCGGTGTAGTAAAAGAGCTCCAACAGCAAAAAATCAAAACGACGAGCGTTGCTGAAGGTTCAGAGTTTGGTAGTGCAATTGAAGCAAGTGTTGAGCTTGCAACCGGTGACAAGCTTGAAGCGATTGAACAGGTAGAACGATAGTATGGAATACGATACACGCAACGAGAAAGCACGAGAGGTTGTACGCGAGGCGATTGCGTCGTTTATTGAGCGTGAATCAAATCGCAATTCGATGATTACAGTCACCAGTCTCGACCATTCGCCAGACTTTAAAAGAGTGACAGTTTTTGTTACAGTATTCCCTGAGCATGCCGAGCAGGCAGCGCTCGACTTTCTGAAGCGGCAGCGCAGCGAAGCACGGGAGTATCTCAAGAAGTATACTCGGCTCGCTCGCATCCCCTTCCTCGATTTCGCAATCGACAGCGGAGAGAAAGCTCGACAGCATATCGACGAGATCAGCCGAGAGTTATAAACGTGGCGTGGTGGTGAAATGGTAACACTGGAGTTTGCAAAACTCCCATGCGCAGGTTCGATTCCTGTCCACGCCTCCTGAAGTTTTTCGTGTTCTTTGAGCGCTTGCATGCCCGGGTGGCGGAATTGGTATACGCGCACGACTTAAAATCGTGTCCCTTACGGGTTATGGGTTCGACCCCCATTCCGGGCACATAAAGCAGTAGGAGCCCTTTTCATTCGTGCCGTCTTTTGGTACGATTCGAGAACTGCGCGCGGGCTTTGCCCGCGCGCCTATCCGCCCATAGCTCAGTCGGTAGAGCAGTCGCCTCTTAAGCGAACGGTCGTAGGTTCGAATCCTACTGGGCGGACAAGCGAGCCCCACATACATATGCTTGCATTTGTATGTGGGTGAGCGCAGCATGTACATGCCAGAGTGGTGGAATTGGTAGACACGCTTGCCTTAGGAGCAAGTGAGGTGACTCGTGCAGGTTCAAGTCCTGTCTCTGGTACAAGAAGGTAGATTTCTCATATTTTAGTCGATGCGACATTTTACGGCTCTACTGAGCTCTTTTTTTGTGCCTGTTTACTTGACTTTTGTATAAAATATGCTATAATACTAGCAAGATTAAGTTACGCTCTTTCACAATTCGTGTTGAAGGAGTTGATTAATTTCAACCAAAAAAACGGCCTTAGAAAGGGGCCCTTCTCTACCATGGAAGCATCAGACCCACGTCACCCGCAACGGCGTGACACCTTCTTTCCCCAGCTCTTGCGCTGGGGACTCATCCTGGGAATTTTCCTGGGAACCATCCCAACCTTCTTTTGGTTGGGTGCGCTTATCTTGGTGTTCTTGTTTTTCGGACCGTCATTCATTGGCGGACTGATTACAGTCATCATCTTCGGCGGAATCGGCCTCATCGTCAGCGCAGGATTGCTCCTGTCGACGTTGCAGTATTTCATCCTTCGTGTCCCTGGTGACTCTGTTGCTGGAACAAAGTATGAAATCGGACATCCCGAATTTGATACCGACGGCATTCCGATGCTGTTCTGGTACTTTGCAGGAATCTGGGCGAAGTTCCCATGGGAGACGGTCGACTTTGAAACCGACCTAACCCGCAACCTCACTGCGACGAGTAGCGATATCCCGGGTAATACCGACGGAAAAATTGCACTCGAGTCAAGCGATGGAGCCCCGATGATGGTGGCTTTCAGCGTACTCCCCAAGGAAAACTTGGAGTACCTGCAAGCTCTATATCGCACCGGTGGCATCGACGGCGGAAAAGACGATCCTAAAAATAAGGATCGGACCAACCGCGACTCGTTCATCATCATGCTTGCCGCAAACCAGTCTGCGCAAGACCTAAGCGCCATATTCGCCACAAAAAAAGCTGAGGAGATTCGTGGCAATCGTGCCGGGATACTCCAAGCGTGGGTAGATATGTACGCGGGTTACTCCGCGAAGTTTGAAGCTCGTCATGGAATCGAGCTGACAACCTTCCAAATCGTCAACATTGACGAGGATCCGGAAATCGGTGCACGACGCAAGCAGCTCGCAGCAGTGCAAACTGACCGCGAAGCGGCAAACGTGGTTCTTGAAGCCTACGGGGTCACTACCGACACTGACAAATGGGGAAAGCCAAACGGCATGACTGATCGGAATGGAAAACCACTCGTATGGCGGGCACCCAGCAGGGCCGAGATGGCCGAAGCGCTGACGTATGTTCAAATTGTCAGCGGCGAAGCGACACGGGAAATCCGGGAAATCCGTATTCCCTCACTCGAAGGCGCTGTCGGCGACAAAAACGCCGCAGGTGCCAAAGCAATTCTTGCCTCCCTGTTTTCAGGGGTGGCGGGAGGCCAGTCAAGGCAACAAGAAAACAAGGGCGGCAAGAAAGAGCCGCAGAAAAAACCTAAAAAATGAGCACACCAGCAGCGGCTCCGGCCGCAAAAAATGATGGGGTGAAACTCCTCATCAAGGTGGTGGTTGGCGGCCTGCTTGCAGGCCTCCTCTTCCTACTACTTATCGTTATTGGGTTTGTGGTCTGGAAAAGCCGCCAACAAGCGGCAAGTACCAGGCCTCTCTCGTCGTTCTCGACGGAAGACCAGAGCCAGATCTTTTTTGAACTGACTCCTGGTAAGCCGGGCATCCCCGTTCGGATGCACTCGCATGGCCTTGCGACCAAGATAACAATAACGGGAAACAGTGTGGTTAACGCTATTCCCGTCTCGTCTACGGGGCAGCCATTGGCTGGCGCGCCGGTAGTGCTCGGCAGAGCCGGTAGAGTCAATCTGCGCGAGTCCTTTGGGACATTCGAGTGGATACTCTTCTATCTCCCGCCGAACGCCTCTGGTCCCTCTCAAGTGCGCATCGCGTACAACTGAGAGACAGTCAAAGGACGAGGTGCAACCCCTCGTTCCTTCAACACGAAAAAGCCGCGCACCTTTGGTAGCGCGGCTTTTTTCTTTTTGACATACCTGCACGATGACAGTTCACGTCACGACATTGATGTTCGGCTCGCGTATGAGCCGCCCACGTGCTCCTCGACTTACCCGTACACAGTATCTACGAGTATGCGCAAGATGGTGTATGCAGAAACCATAATAAAGATTCCGACAATACCCCAAATCATGTGCATTCGCCCGGTCTCACGCACCTTATCGCTCTCTGATCCTCGAATGTACTCCGCAACTCCCCACACAAAGATGAGGACTGCGGCACCAATGAGAAAGAGAATAATCGGGTTAACGATTACCTGTGCAATTTTGAGCGCAAACTGGGTGGCATTCATACGCTACACGTGGCGACTACCGCGCAATCTGTGTTGGAATACCAGGCGCTGGTGGCGTTGCTGGATTCAACCCAATTGAATCTCGAAGAATGTTTACAAGTCCCCACACTGACACCATCACGAAAAGCGCGATGATACCCCAGAGCATGAAGGTTCGTCCTGATGACTTACCTGCATCGTCTGTTGCGATAACGTACCGAAGTACACCCCACAAAAAGACGAGGAGTGCAAGACCAATAACAATCGGGATAAGACCCTGAATCAATCCTCCGATTTCTCCTACGAGGCGTCGAAGTCCTGTTGATCCTCCCTGACTTTGTGCAAGTGCAACTACAGGAAGCACGTATGCTGCCATGAGTGCAAAGCCAACCGTCATGTACTTACTCATTTTTGTAACCATGAAGTATAAATTATGTAATCACCATACCGACATCGGTATTCTCTAAGTATAGCACCAGAAGCAGCGGCCTCGACACCAAAAACTTAAAACTGTGGAATGCCCAAACGTGATTGCCCGAGTACACCGTCTGAAAGAATTGCGACGAGCCCCCACAATCCCACAATCACAAAGAGGGCGATAAGACCGTAACTAATTGTTTTGAGGCTTTCGCCACGGGCTTTTTCATTATCGTACGCAGTGAGGTACTTCACCACGCCAAACATAAAGTAAAAGAATGCTAACGCAAAACCCAAGATAACCAGCCACTGAATGATGTTTTGCATCACCTGCCCCACAAGCCACCCAAATGTTTTGCCGCCTCCATCCATACTAGTATCGTAGCACGCTACTTTTTAATGAGTGCATTAATGTCCACTCGTACCGGCGTATTACCGATACTTGTACCAGATTGTGTATTGATACCGGTTGTTTCTCCAATCAAGTGAACTAACGCCCATGCAGATACCATCACAAACAAGATGAAGACACCCCATGCAATATAGCCGGCGGCTTTCCCTTTATCTTTTGCATTTTCGGTTCGAACGTACTGAAAGACCCCCCAAATAAAGAAGAGTGTTCCAAGACCAATCATGATTGGCAGCAGCGCATCGAGAATTGAGAGAATGTTTTGAACAATACGTTCGAAGGTTGTCGCATTACCCAAACTCACCCCTTTGGTTTCGACTTCAGGCACTGCAGGCGCTTGCTCATTCATGCGGAATGAGCTTCGTAGCATATTAACGAGTCCCCACACTGACACCATCACAAAAAGCGCGATGATACCCCACAGAATGTATGTTCTACCAATTTTCTTGCCAGCATCGTCACCAACAAAAAAATACTTGAAAATTCCCCAAAGGAATACCAGCAGTGCTACACCGATAATGAGCAGGATGAGGTCTTGCGTGATAGTAAATATAACTTGATACGTTTCCTCAACGGTAAGTGCAAATGCAAGCGACGGTAGCAAGGTTCCTACCAAAAGCACGAGTCCTTGTGCTGCGAATCGTTGCATCATGTTAGCCTTTGATTTGATTAGCGGTTGTTTCGATAACTTCAGCAAGAACGAATGCGCCGAGCACAATAACTGCTCCAACAAGCGTCCAGAACAACGTTTGCTTTGCCTTACCAAGCTGACCCTCATTACCTCGCGCAGTAACAAAGAGGAAGCCTGCGTAGACAGTGAAAAGTACGGCCAAGATAGCACCAATCGCGGTAAGAAAGTCGAGCACGGCAGTAAGAATTTCCTGGATACTCCCCTTTCTGATTGGGTTTGTAAACTGCACCTGCGCTTGTACCAATGTTGGCAACAGAACCGCCGTCATGAGTGCCACAATGTTTGCTAGTCTTTGCTTCATACGTTACTTAATTACCCGTAAATCCCGCAGGTCTAACACTTGGATCAACCTCAAGCGTATTGAGGAGCACATCAACCACCAAGTACGCTGAAATCGCTACTAAAAAACCGACAACTGCATACCACATCAGCTCGTGTGCCTTTTTTACCTTTCCGCTGTTTTCACCTGAAGTCATGTACATAAAACCAGCGTAGGCAATCACGATTACCGCAATAGACGTAGCCAGAATAATCAGAAAGTCCATGACATTTTGTGCCGTTTCAACCAGTTTATCAAAATCACAATCTGTTGATCCTGAGCACGCAACGAGCTTCTTTTGGTTTGTGCCACCAGCCGCACTATTAAAACCTGACCCTTGCTCAATCGGCGCCTGGTTATTAAAACCTGTTCCCCCATCTGTAGGCAAAGAGTTGAATTGCGCATGAACAACAGAAAGAGCAGGAAGCGCGAACAAGGCTACAATGAGTGTGTGCACCAGAAGTTTTGAGAGTACCTTCATACAATTACTTAAGTAAATCGAGTTCATCGTTCGCGCGCTGGACGGCTTCTGTTGTTGCAAGACGTCCGGTCACTACTGATTCTATCATGCGTTTGAAGATTTGGTCGGTTTCTTTTGGTTCCAAGTCAAACCACGTCTTTGATCGAAGCGCTGAATCATGGAATGTTTGCATGAAGGCATTTCCTGGTTTAACAGCAAGCAAATCTCGACGCACCGGTGGAAGGAAGAGCAGGTCTGATACGAGTGCAACAGTATCTGGTGCAGTCATGTTTTGAATGAGTGCATACGCGCGCTCAACGTTTGGCGTGTTCTTTGGAATAGCAAGTGCGAGCACGCGCCCGTACGTTGCGAGTGTTCCAGAGCGAGATTGCGGCATCACTGCAACGTCAAAGTTTAAGTTTGGATTCTTTGCTCGAATAGTCGCAAACTCACTCGCGTACCCTACGTACATAGCAACGTCATTTGCTACAAAAGCATCAAGTGAACCTTGGAGTGATCGATTCCAGGTGTAGACGGTGCGTGATGGATCTGCAAACTGTGTGTAAAAATTCACTGCAGCTTGTGCAGGAGAAACGGTAAAGTCGAGCTTATCATCAAGCGTAACAGTGTACTCACCAGTCGCTTCGGTTACCTCCTGATTTCGAAATACAATTGGGTTACCTGCCTGGAAAAAAAGTGTTGCAACAAGCTCTTTTGCATGAAGCACATTTGCATAATCACCCATCGCGATTGCAGACTGATCAATTGCAAGCGAAGAGTCACGTTTTGTAAGCTTTGGCGCCATAGTCAGTAACTCATCCCAGTACCGTGGCGGTTGCGATAAACCAGCATCAGTAAAGAGTGCACGGTTCCAGTACAGCACGAGCGGGTCAACGAGGAATGGGAACGCAGATACTCCAGTACTATCCGTAAAGATTTCTCCTGCTTCAACAAACGTATCTTTAAAGAGTCGCTCTGAGTAAAATTCGTAATCAATTTGCAGCAACTTTCCCTTGTGACGAACAAGTCGATCATCGGTAATCATCACAACGTCAGGACCAACACCTTCTGCAAGTGCTTCTACAAGCACCTCATCAAACTCATCCCCCGGAATTTCTCGGTACTCAATGGTCTGCTTAATTTTTTTCTCACTATCAAAAAAATCAGTGAGCGACTCCATTGTTGCCGCAGGAAGCGTTCCCCACACCACTACAACTCCCTCCTCAACGCTCTTTGCGGTGCGCGCAAATGCAAACATGGCAACACCAACAATGATGACGATACCTGAAACAACGAGGAGGATAATCTGAAATGGACTGAGGTTTTTCATAGAAATAGTTACTTAGTAAAGACCATGCCGTAGTGGTGCGCACCGGCTTCAATATCGCGAATAAACGTAAAGCCCGCTTGCTCAAAGAGGGCGCGCCCTTGTGACGGCTTGACCACTCGTGCCGGCTGCGGACCAAGACCCCCAAAGGAGTCCGTCCAGTCAACGAGCAGGGCGCGCCCCTTCGGCTTCAAAATTCTGTACGCTTCACGCACCAGTACATCTTTGTGATCAACCTGAAAGAGTACGTTTGCAATCAACACGCGATCAACACTACTATCTGCGAGATGCGAACCATTTGGTTCATCCACATCACCCCAGACAACGTCTATATTTTCGAGATGCTGCGCTGCCGCATCACGCTTCAGACGTGTCAACAATTCCTGCTGTACATCAACGGCAAACACACGCCCCTGCGTACCCACAACGCGTGCGGCAGCGAGACTATAAAACCCTGCGCCAGAACCAAGATCTGCAACTTTATTTCCCGGGTCAACACCAAGTTGCTCAATGTTCTTTTGGGGGTCTGAAAACATGTACCCTCTAGTATAGCAATTTTTCTGGTGCAACGAGGGCGTTTTCCAGTGATTGCTGCCCTGTGTTGCGTATGCTAGATTTTGCACAAATCAAACCGTTTTTTCTCATCCAACCTATGAACACTGAGCAAGTTACCGCACTCGCACTCGTCGGTCTATTCCTCTTGACTACCATTCCTTGGGCAGTCTACGAGAGATTTTTTAGGAAACCTCAGGTTGTCGTAAGAAAGGGACATATTGAAATCTGGTTACACTTTCACCAGCTTCCCGCTGGAACGCTCTTTGAGCACCAATTGCGATGGGGTCCATACTCGTATGCCTATGCGGCTGTAGGAGAAACCACTGACGGTGTCTCGGTATCTGCACATGTGGTGAGTCCTTTCACCCTCTACATCCTCATGGGAGACGATGTCCCCCGAGACAGTGTAGGCAAGGCGCGAACCAAGTTCATCACACCGCCCAAAATGACCCCTTTCACAGGACCTGGCCGTGCCCGCATCCCACTTAGGCTTGCGTGATGCCGGCCATTTTCTTTATTACCGTCAGTTCGGCACGAATGTGTTACCAGCAGAAGAGTGATGCAATTGAGTCGCCGGCGCGGAGTTTCATGATGCGCACACCTTGTGTCTGACGGCCGAGTGTCGGCACCTCTTCAAGGTCAACACGGACCACCTGGCTCTTCTTTGAGATGGTCACGATTTCTGCATGCTCTTCGGTAATCACCGATGCACCCACGAGCTTACCAATCTTATCGGTGACATTTGCAGTCTTGATACCTGAACCGCCACGCTTCTGCACCTTGTACTCCTTGAGCGGCGTCTGCTTACCATATCCTTGCTCTGAAAAGACAAGGAGTGTTGGGTTCTTTTCACCATTGCGGACCGAATCAGCGGCGATAACAATATCGCTCTTCTTGAGAGTGAGTGCTTTTACACCCGCGGCAGCACGCCCCATCTCACGCACATCACCTTCCTTAAATCGAATTGACTGACCCTGCTCAGACACGAGCACCACATCATCACCCTTACTTACGAGACGCGCCGCAATGAGCTTGTCGTCACCATTGAGTTTAATAGCGATGATACCGCTGCGTCGTACGTCTGCAAAACTTGTTGCATCAACTTTCTTTGCGACACCCTCACGCGTTACAAATACAACTGAAACACCATCGCTCTTCTTCATCTCTTTTGGAATAGCGAGCACCGAGGTAACCTGCTCATCCTGTGCAAGCGAAATAAAGTTCATGAGTGACTTACCGCGTGTTGCGCGCTTTCCTTCTGGAAGTTCGTACATCTTGAGCTGGTACGCCTTACCCTTATCGGTAAAGAAGAGAAGGTCTGAGTGGAGTGATGCATTGAGGAAGATGCGGACAAAGTCTTCATCCTTTGTGTCCAAATCAACAACACCAACGCCACCTCGCTTCTGCTTCTTGTACTCATCTGGATTGGTACGCTTTACGTAGCCACCCTTGGTGATTACCAATACTGAATCATCATCAGGAATAAGGTCCTCCTGCGAGAAGTTTTTGGTTGCACGCTTCATGATTCGTGTGACGCGATCGTTGCTGTACTTCTCTTTTACTGCCACAAGCTCACCCTTAATAAGGGCCTGCATTTTTGCCTTTGAAGCAAGGAGTGCTTTCAAATCTTTGATGAGCGCTTGCACCTCTTTGAGCTCATCTTCAATCTTTTGTCGCTCAAGACCGGCAAGCTTCTGGAGTCGCATTTCAAGAATTGCTGTTGCCTGCTTGTCAGACAGCTTGAACTTCTTCATCAAGTTTGCGTGTGCGGTCGGCGTATCTTTTGAGGCTTTAATCGTTTTGATTACCTCGTCGATGTTGTCGAGAGCGATCTTCAAACCAAGGAGAATGTGCTCGCGCGCTTCTGCTTTATCGAGCTCAAACTGTGTTCGGCGTGTCACCACCTCAAAGCGGTGCTTAATAAACTCCTCAAGCGCAGCCTTCAATGAAAGCGTCTGTGGCACGCCATCAACAAGTGCCACCATGTTGTAGTGGAACGTTTCCTCAAGCTGGGTGTGCTTGTAGAGGTAGTTCAAAATATTTTGCGGATGCGCGCTCGGCTTGATGTCGACAACGACTCGAATATCTTCGGTTGATTCATCGCGAAGTCCCTTGATGCCGTCGATCTTTTTATCCCGCACGAGCATTGCGATCTTTTCGACAAGCTCTGCCTTGTTTACGCGGTATGGAATTGAGGTAATGACAATTTGGAATGTACCGTTTTTGAGCTCCACAATTTCTGCTTCACCTCGACACACCACACCACCGCGACCATTTGCGTATGCTGCGTGAATATCTTTCTCGTTAAAAGCAACACCACCGGTTGGAAAATCAGGTCCATTTACAAACTGCAGGAGATCTTCGGTTGTTGCTTTTGGATTTTCGAGGAGGTGCGTCGATGCGTCGATAAGCTCGCCGAGGTTGTGTGGCGGGATGTTTGATGCCATACCGACGGCAATACCGAGCGTACCGTTAAGGAGCAAGTTTGGAATCGCTGCAGGAAGCACAACTGGCTCCTTTCGTGTGTTTTCGTAGTTTGGTCGAAAATCAACAGTGTTTTTATCAATATCGTTGAGGAGAGCCGAAGAAACGCGAGACAATTTTGCCTCGGTGTATCGCTCGGCAGCTGCAGGATCACCATCGAGTGAGCCGAAGTTTCCCTGACCAATGACGAGTGGGTAGCGCGTTGTAAACGGCTGCGCAAGCTTTACCATCGCTTCATATACCGCAGCGTTTCCGTGCGGGTGGTACTTACCGAGCACCTCTCCCACAATAGCTGCAGACTTACGTGTCTTTGCAGATGAAGTGAGCCCCATGTCGTGCATTGCATAGAGAATGCGTCGGTGTACCGGCTTTAGACCGTCACGCGCATCAGGAAGTGCACGCTGCGTAATAACCGACATCGCATAGTCGAGGTACGACTTCTTCATCTCTTCAGAGATTGATGCGTCGATAATCGCGCGTGCTGTCTCCTGCTCGTTACCTCGTTCTTGGGCTTCGTCGTGTTTTGCCATAGTGCTGCTATCCTACCACTATCTACCCTACTGCTCAACGCCCTCTACCGCACCCAGTACCCCCGACAGTGCAGTAAACGTATTTTTAATGAGTGAGAGTGGCGTTTTAATGGTTTCAACTTCCTCAGTGGTAACCTCTTTTACTGTT
>JBEBBG010000003.1:0-52832 GCA_041158505.1 Candidatus Parcubacteria bacterium
GCGCTCTTTGAGCGCGCGCGTCTCCTCACTATCACCATTCACAAACAGGTATCCATCGGCAGGAATGTTTTCGGCAAAAAAACCAAACGCTTGCTTGTAATCATCAAAGTCGCTGTAAATATCCAAGTGGTCAAGCTCAACCGCCGTCACAATACCGGTGTGCGCACCATACTGCAGAAACTTCGGCATTTTGTTGTAGTACGACGTATCGTACTCGTCGCCCTCAAAAATAGCGTATGCCCCATCTCCAAGTGCAAAGCCGTGCTCCTTGCCCTGCGGCACACCACCAATCATGTAACCGGGTGCCTTGCCAGCCGCTTCAAACACAGCTGCTGCAAGACCGGTTGTTGTCGTCTTACCATGTGTACCCGCGACAACGATTCGCTTTGCATCACCAAACACAAACTCGCGAAGTACCTCAGGAAGCGTCGCTTGTGGCAGCTGCTGCTCGCGTGCATACGCCGCCTCTGGATTATGTGGGCGAGCAACATTTCCAATCACTACGATATCAGTATCGCCAATGTTTTTTGCTTCGAAATTACCGACATGCGTCGTAACGTCGAGTGTTTCAAGCATTGTCGAAATTGGTGGGTAGCAGGTTTGATCAGAACCACTGACTCGGTATCCCTTTGCACGGAGCAGCCCCGCAAGTGCACCCATAGCTGTGCCACAAATACCCACGATATGAAAAGACTTCGGACTAACTGGAAGTGCTGGCCGCTCAAAGATACGCGCCTCCCCATCTGGCAACGCGCGCAACTTCGCCTCAAAATACTCGTGCATGTTCATAGAAGTGTAGTGTACCAAATACGATATGAAATGTTGATAAAGAAAAACTTTGAGTGCTGTCACTCCTCAAAGTGGGCGATGAGCACATGCCGACCATCCTTCACATGGAGTTCCGCACGCGGCACGAACGTAAATGTGGCAGGCATTTGTCGAAACCAGGACTCTGGTGGGCACAACTCGAACCAAGATTCCTCTCCTTGAGAAACGTAGATGAGTGGACCGAAACCAAAGAGGTGTGTTCCACTTTCGGTGACAGATCCTCCAATCGTAAACCCATCAAATTCATTGCATTCAGTTTCTGTCCGCAAACTGGATCCACCCGTGGTGTTAATCCGAACTTGGGTGACTGAGCCGCGATACTCAACTGGTAACGGACTAAAGCGGCGCGGAACTTGCCCTAAACGCCTCGCAATCTTGTTGAGATAGAGCCCTTCTCGATAGTCCCGGAAAAGACCAAGACCTTGTGCATACGTTGTCAAATCAGATGTTAACAATGATCTCATAATGCATCGCCCGCTTCATTGGGCCCTCAGACTACATACTACACACTTTTTTCAAAACACAAAATAAACAAAAAACTGGGCATGTTGCCCAGTTTTTTGTTTTGTGTCAAAACACAATGTCTATCTACTTCGCCAACGCCTGTGCCACAGTCACCACGTTCACGTCAAACGACTCTTTGTCATCTCCTTCTGGAGTAACAACAACGATTCGATCAGCGTCAGTAAGCCCATGCGCTTTGAGCGCCTCAAGACCATTCTTGAGCAGTGCTGCGTGTGTTGTACCCTCTACCCGCTTTGCGTGAACTGCGTACGCAAGCTTGAGTGATCGCACTACATCACCATCTGCAGAAAGTGCAAATACTGGCGTCTTTGGTCGGTACGCTGCAATCACCTGTGCGAGTGACGCATCCATCGCTGGAAGCACAATCGCAGCAGCGTGTGACATATCTGCAGTAAACACCACAGACTCAGCAACCACATGTAACGGGTGCGTACTCATTGGTGTTGCATCGGTGTACATCATTTCATCACGGTTGGCTTCGGTGAACTTCATGATGCGCGCCATGGTGCGAGTTGCGTCGAGCGGGTACTTACCGAATGCGGTTTCATCACTCATTGAAACGCCATCGGTTCCATCAAGAACAGCGTTTGCAACGTCACTTACTTCAGCGCGTGTCGGTCGTGGATTTTCAACCATTGAGTGCAACGCTTGTGTTGCAACAATTGAGTACTTACCCATTTCAATCGCTCGACGAACCATGTGCTTCTGCATGTATGGAACCTCTTCAAACGGCACCTCTACACCAAGGTCTCCACGAGCAACCATGAGCCCCTCACAGTTCTCGAGAATTTCATCGATATTGTCGAACCCTTCTCGGTTCTCAATCTTTGCGATGATCTTTACCTTGTTGCCTGGGTACTCAGCGAGAATCTCTTTAATCTCGTCGATGTCTTTCTTGTTACGAACAAATGAGTGAATGATGTAGTCAATCTCATGCTTTGCACAGAAGTGCACGAAGCCGCGATCCTTATCTGAGAGCGCGGGAAGCTCAATGTGCACACCTGGGATGTTGATGCTCTTCTTGTTCTTAATAGTGCCATCCATTTCGGCAACACACACAAGTTTTGTTCCATCAATAGATTTAACAACACAACCAAACTTTCCGTCATCAACCAAAATTTGTGTTCCCACTGGAACTTCCGCGGCAAGATTTTCGTATGCAGCATACACAACCTTCCCCCCAGTCACTGAAAGGTCACCAGTGATGATGAATTCCTCATCCTTGATAACCGGAATTGGTTCTTCAATGTTTTTGGTGCGAATCTCAGGGCCCTTTGTGTCAATCAAAATTGGGATGTCAGTTGAGATTGATCGAATGCGTTCAACAACACCAAGTGCCTCTTCTTCACCTTGGTGTGCAGTGTTCAACCATGCAACATCAACGCCGTTGTCGAAGAGACTCTTCATGTACTCAACAGCTGAGTTGTTGTCTGCAATTTTTCCGATAATTTTTGCGCTTCGGTGTGTTCCCATAAAATAAATAAGCATGAACCACGCAAGGTGGTAGTTACTACTAACAAACGGCCAACATCCTCCGTCTCTGAAATTGGCTTGGTGCGCGCGCCAGGATTCGAACCTGGGACCCCATCAGTATCAGTGATGTGCTCTACCAACTGAGCTACGCGCGCGGCGCGGTACCGCAGACTATAGCAGATACTTGCGGAAAAATAAAGCAAAACCGCCGGTTCCTTGTGGGGAGACCGGCGGAAATTCGTTGGTGTGCCAGGAGTCGAACCTGGAACCTCGTCGTGATGAGCGACGCGCTCTACCAGTTGAGCTACACACCGATTGAAGGTTCAGTTGGCGGGATACCTCCCACCAAGGATCATGCGCTTGTCGCGCACAACCGCGTGGTGAGCGTACCCCCAGCCGGTCTTCCGGACCCCGTAGAGCGGATTAGGCTCGACGACTATCTGGAAGCGACCGGAGTCGATGACCCGGTCGAACGTCGGGCTCGTCGGCGAGTAGGTCTCGCCATTGAGCTCGATTTCCCAGACCTTCAGGGCAGCTTCGCCCTTGAGGACCGGGAAGTTCGACGGATCGACTTTGGCGATGGCCTTTGCGGGCCACCACCCGTTCGTGAAGTCCGAGATCGAAATGATTTCGAACCCACGATAGCTGAGATACGACAGACAGATACCCGCGCAACCCAGCAGAAACAGAGTACGGAAAAAAATTCTTTCCATGTGCGAAATGGGGTTGAATTTTTCGGAACAAAAAATGGCACGACACTCGTCACACCACTTTTACTATTATACCATAAATAAAACAAAAAGCAAGTCACTCGCGTGACTTGCTTTTTACTTGTTTTTTGAAAACTGAATACCTGCTAGAAAGCACACAAACTGATTTGTTCCGCCCACTTAGGGATCTCTCTCCCCTGTCTCTGCGTCTTTTAAGGAAATAACGCAATGTTCCTTCCGCGCTCGATCGAGGCACAGAAATCGACCGTTTAAATCTAATTTCCATAGAAATTAAACAGTTTCACTTGAATTAATCCACGAACAGCTTCCGCTACCCGTGCCTTGTTACGACTTAGTCCCTGTCATTGAATTCACCGTAACCCCAGTTTAACTGAGGCTTCGGGTGCTCCCAACTCCCTTGACTTGACGGGCGGTGAGTACAAGACTTGAGAACGTATTCACCGTGGTATAGCTGACCCACGATTACTAGCGATTCCAACTTCATGAGGTCGAGTTGCAGACCTCAATCCGAACTGGGCCTACTTTTCAAGGTTTGCTCCACCTTACGGGTATTGCGTCTCTCTGTAGTAGGCATTGTATCACGTGTGCAGCCCAGGGCATCAAGGGACATGCTGACCTGGCGTCATCCCCACCTTCCTCTCCCGCTTCTATGTCCAAACGCGTTAGCGTTTCGGCACAAAAGCGGGAGCGGTCTCGTATGACACTTGTAACATACGACGAGGGTTGCGTTCGTTACCCCACTTAAGGGAACAGCTCAAGCCACGAACTGACGACGGCCATGCATCACCTGCCTATCTGTCCGAAGACTACCTAAGTTTCCCTAGGTATTCAGATAGGTTTCTAGCCCTGGTGAGGTTCTTCGTTTAGCGTCGAATTAAGCCACATGATCCACCGCTTGTGCAAGTCCCCGTCTATTCCTTTGAGTTTTAGCCTTGCGGCCGTACTACCCAGGCGCCTGACTTAACGCGTTAGCTGCGCCTCAGAGAGGGTCGATACTCTCTAAAGCTAGTCAGGATCGTTTAGGGCGTGGACTACGGGGGTATCTAATCCCCTTCGCGACCCACGCTTTCGTTCCTCAGCGTCAGAAATATGCCAGTGTGCTGCCTTCGCTTTTGGTGTTCCCCACGATATCAACGGATTTCACCCCTACACCGTGAGTTCCACACACCTCTCATACTCTCTAGACGTACCGTTTCGATCGCGGGTTCCCGGTTAAGCCAGGAGATTTCACGATCGACTAATACATCCGCCTACAAACCCTTTACGCCCAATAATTCCGGATAACGCTTGGGGCACTCGTATTACCGCTGCTGCTGGCACGAGTTTAGCAACCCCTTATTCATGAGGTAACGTCAAATTCTTCCTCCCTCATAAAAGACCTTTACATCCCTAAAGACTTCATCGATCACGCGACATCGCTCCGTCAGACTTGCGTCCATTGCGGAAGATTCTCGACTGCGGCCACCCGTAGGTGTATGGTCCGTGTCTCAGTACCATCGGTGGGGGTCAGGCTCTCACCTCCCCTAGGCGTCATAGCCTTGGTAGTCCATTACACTACCAACTAGCTGATACCCCGCAGGCTCCTCCTCAAGCGTTAAAACTTTACCCCGAAGGGACTATCAAGTATTAGCTATGGTTTCCCATAGTTATTCCTGACTTGAGGGTGGATTCCTACGTGTTACTACCTCGTCTGCCACTCGGCTCTAGGCCTCGTTCGACTTGCATGCCTTATCCATGTCGCCAGCGTTCATCCTGAGCTAGGATCAAACTCTAATATAAAGTGAACGGAACAAATCAACTGATGTGATTTGCCGCTCCCAGTATTTGTTTTCTGGAATTTTTAGAACTTACAATTTGTGTTTTGTAACTTGTGATCGCACAGCCGGCTAGGCCGTGCGCTCACCAGGTATTCAGTTTTCAAAAAACAAATGAAAACTCCTCTCGATAAGGAGTGCTACGCATTATACGCATATATAGGGCAAGGTCAAGCGCTTTCCACAGGTTTATAGCCAGACCACAGGTCTACCTCAAAGTAAAGAAAATGGTGGCTCAACAGAGCCACCGAAATGGGTCGTGCGGTGACGAGTCGCCGCCACAGCAAGAGTGGCTACTGGGCGACCGGCAGGATGATTTCAACCTCAACTACCTCACCACCGGGAGTTGTCTTGGGAAGGGCGCGATGGCATCTTCCTAGATGACCTCTGGAACGCCCCCGCTTCGTGGAGACAGTTGTAGACACTGTGCCAGAAACAGGCACAGTGCTTTGTAGGCAAACCTCATTGGTTGAAGGTTTTCCTTCACTGGATTCTTTCATAAGGAACAAGGAACTTTTTTGTGTGGTCTTGGGCATTTTTGTCCCTCGACAGGTATACACCTTCGAGAAACAAAAATCCAGCACTCGTCGTTGAGCGCTGGTAGCTGCCGGCAAAAGTTATGAGTGTTACAAGCAAATACCAAATCTCAACGCGTGTCCGCGAATCAGCCGAAGCTTTGTGAGATGTAGTGTTTGCAATTGCTGCATGGAACCTATTGTACATAGACAATAGTCTTTCGCAACATTGCAGACATGTGCGCCTAAAGAAAAACGGCAGCAAAGAGGATGTTCCTTGCCGCCGTGAAGAAACCGGCAACCGCACTGTACCCAACCAGCGCTCATCTCGGTAACGCAACTCGAGCCTCTGCCGCGTCTGCTTTCACTGGCTTTTTGCAGACAGTCCCAAGCAAACCGCGCGACACCGCAAATGCGATGAGTGCTTCACGACTACGAGTAGTAACCACTTCAGCAGGCAACGCGAGCGTTCCCAGGAAATAGATGCGAACTCGTCCCTTGAGACGATCGATGTGAATTGGGCTCGTCTTAGAAAAGACTTCGACGCGAAGCACTCTTCCCTTTCCAGGAAAGGTGCGTGGATTGGTAGCAAGCTTGCTCCGAACCCCAAGCGCACCGCAGTACTTGCCGTACGCGAAGAGTTCTTCTTCACGAAGCAGCGGGTACAGCGACGCAGGGACGGTAAACAATCCAGAAACACACAGACGCGCGGTAATGGGAGACTTATCACGTCGATAGTCGAGCGTGATAGAATCAAGCACCACTTGCACGCTCGGTTCTGCCGCAGCGGGCCCAAAACGAGGAGGGATTTCTAACTTTTTCATAACTATGTAGGTTGGAATGAGCTAAGGAACAAACATTCTAAACGAACGCCAGCCCTGCACTTCTTTGAAGTGCAGGGCTGGCGTTTACCTACGAAGCTTACCGTGAGCATCTAGGATGTTTGTTCATGTGTAAACGTCAAACCTGCACCGATCGTTGGTCGGAACATGAGGCACTGCTTTGTCCATGTATGGTTGACGTATTGCATGTTTTCTATGTGTACAGTATAGCACACCTATAGCGCCGGCACACTACGCGGCGCGCTTTTTGTGTGGACGCTTCTTTTGACCTTCAAAGAATGATACGAGCAATGCTGACGCGACAGCAATTGATGAATACGTACCAAATCCAATACCTACGAGCAACGCAATCGCAAATGATCGTGTGGCATCTGCACCAAACACAGCAAGCGCGAGCAGCGCGAGCAATGTGGTAAATGATGTGTTAAATGAACGGCCCAATGTCTCTTTAATACTTCGCCCAACCGTCTGCGCAAATTGACGACCACGTTCTTGCTCTTCTTGCTGTGCGAGATTTTCTCGAACACGATCGAGCACCACAATTGAGTCATTCACTGAGTATCCCAAGACCACGAGGAGTGCAGTCACAAAGAGCGTATCAATCTCAGTACCAATCAAAAGTCCGAGTAGTGAGAACACACCGAGCGTTACCACAATATCGTGTGCGAGCGCGATAATGGTTGCATGTCCATAGAGCCATGATGAAACGGGTTTTGAAACCTTACGAAACACATACGCCACGTAGAGCACAATGGCAATGAGTACGAGAAGCAATGCCACGCCAGACTTCACGTAGAGCTCTCGTCCAAGCGTTGGGCCAACGGTTGTGAAGCGATCCTCACGAACCTCTTGCCCCGCAGCCGCAGAAAGCGTACCAAGCACCTGCTCCTTCGTTTCATTGGTGATTGGTGCTGTTTTAATAAGCACGCTTGCATCACCAGATTGACGCACCACAGCAGTGGTAATACCAGCATCACGAATAGCTGACTCAATAGCCGCCTGTTCGGGACGACTCGTCGTGTACGTTACCTCAAGCAATGAACCGCCTGTAAAGTCGATGCTTGGCTTTAAACCAACAGTAGCCAAGAGAGCAACTGATGCCACCATCAAGGCAATTGAGAACGCGTAGAGATATTTTCGATATGTAATAGCAAACATACTAGTTTTTGTTAAAGCCTACACCAAAGAGCAGTCGTTCTGCGCGCGGCGAGAGGTTTGTAAAGAGCATCAAGAATGTGCGAGAGACAACAATCGCTGAGAGCATTGAGGTGAGCACACCAAGCAAGAAGACCAATGAGAACCCTTTTACCACAGCAGCGCTCGACATCCAGTACATAATGACTGCTGCAAGAATACTAGTGATATTACCATCACGAATTGCCGGCCAGGCACGGCTAAAGCCAGTCGTAATTGCATCTTTTAGCGCAACCCCACGTTTGCGCTCATCGAGAATTCGCTCAAAGATGAGCACGTTTGCATCAACTGCCATACCAAGTGAAAGGATGAATCCAGCAAGACCAGAAGCGGTGAGTGTCACAGGAATAAGTTTAAAGAGTGCGAATGTAATTGCAGCGTACATTGCAAGTGATACCACCGCAACGACACCAGGTAACCGGTACCATACAATCATAAAGAGCGAAACAATACTAAAAGCAATCATCATCGCGTACACACCTTCGACAAGCGTAACTCGTCCAAGTGACGGCCCGACG
Organism: Candidatus Parcubacteria bacterium; assembly: GCA_041158505.1. Lineage (GTDB taxonomy): Bacteria > Patescibacteriota > Minisyncoccia > Phycocordibacterales > JAACPR01 > JAGOTN01. The sequence continues at coordinate 8,441 of JBEBBG010000003.1, forward strand.
CTACTCGTTTCAATTAGCTCAATTGGCACCGGAAGTGCACCGAAGTTTAGATTCTCTACGAGATCTCGCGCTTCAACTGCTGTAAAGTTTCCTGTAATGGTTGCTTCACCGCCAAGAATTTCTGTTTGAATAACAGGTGCCGAGAGCAAGTTTCCATCAAGAAAGATTGCCATTTCTTTGCCAATGTTTTTTGCAGTGAGATCACCAAAGAGATCCGCTCCTGCTCCATCAAACTGGAGCAGCACTTGCGGCGATGCTGACATTTGCGAACCAAACACAACGCTCGCACGCTTCAACTGTCCGCCCGTGAGCCCAGTGTGCTCATAGGCATTGTAAATCTGCGCTCGAGCACTATCTGTTGTACTTGCTGTTTGAGCGAGCAATAGTTTCCCTTGTGTCTCATCTGTACCAAGACGGAACTCGAGGAGCGGTGTCTTACCAATCAAATCAGTCGCCTGACTCACATCGGTAATACCAGGAAGCTCGACACTTAGACGCTGTCCGTCCTCAGTTGCGCCAAAAACGCTACCTGTTTCAGTAGTTACAATTGCTTCAGAAACACCAAAAAGGTTTACACGGCGTTCAATCGTTTGCCGGAGGGTTTCCATTGCCCCCTCGACATCCGTCCCTGCTAGCTGTGACACATCCGCTCGATAGACAAGCCGTGTACCACCATCCAAATCGAGCCCATAACTAAACGGGAAGCGGCTCTCCTCCCCTGCCCGCTCCGTGCTGTACACAAAGTAGCCAACGAGTAATCCCACAATCAGCACGGCAAATGCCGCAATTCGTACTTTTTTCATTATCAACCGATTATACAAAAAAGCGCGGTTTCTGCCATTTGACTAAACACACTAAAAGTGTCGCCTTGCTTTACGCAATGTACTTCGCGTATCGTCCCTCTTTTTTGGTGAAGGCGTCGAGTGATTCATGCTTGTACTCGTAGCCATACTGCTTCGTTAGCTTTGAACCATCAACTGCAACCGGGTATGAGTAAAACTTCCAGCCACCACGAGATGTTGGAACACGCCCTCGCGAGAGATGCCACATCACAAAGAACGCTACACGAATGAGCGCCGGCGGAATTGGTACTGGCTTCTTTCCAACCGCTTTTGCCATATCCTTGCCGCGCACTACGTCACCTGGAGGACAAATATTGAATACTTCGTATGATCCTGGTAGCTCGCTAAATGCAAAGAGTGTAACGATGTCTGCAACGTCATCTTCATGGATGAACTGTCGGCACCACCCTTTGGTGACAGGCACAAAACTCACCATTGCAGAAATCAGTCGGTGGAAAAAATCTCCCTTTCGTAATTGTCCAGAGAGTGCTGCCTGCAAACCAAACCGCACGCGCATAAAGCGTCCACGTGGACCGGTGATAGCAGCGGGTCGAACAATAAAAATCTGTGGCACACGTGTGCCCTCTTGCACTGCTTGCTCATAGCGTGCAGCAAGGTACTCTTCTACCACCTTCTTCTCAACACCATAGAGATAGGCGTCTTCTCGGAATGGTTGGACTTCCGGAATTCGTTCATCGATACTATTTGTTTTAAATGCACCGTATGAAGAAACAGTTGAAAAGTGAACGAGCTTTTTTACTGAGGGGACACTAAACGCAACCTCAAACACATTCTTTGATCCCTGCACATTCCACTGCCACTGCTGGTACTTTTTGCCATACAGCTCTCGAATCTGCCACGCAGTATGAATGATGACCTCAGGATTTGCTTCGCACACCTGTGACACCCACGCATCAGCATCTGCAAGATTTGCCTCGATATAGGTGAGCTTTGATTTGTTTTGGAGCAGCTCTGGGAGCGGCTCTTTATCAATACCAATAATACGCGCCACGTCATCGCGATCATGCCACTGATCGACGAGCATTGCTCCCACGTAGCCCGCGGCACCAGTAATGACAACAATTTTCCCCTGTGTATCTCCTGCCATAGTATCGATAGCCTAGCACAAAATGCACCAAAGCGCTCCCTACCTCCCAACCCGACTCAGTAGCGTTCCAATCGTTTGCAGTGCGATTTTTATGTCCAAGATGAATGAGCGGTTTTTAATGTAGTACAAGTCATACGCCAAGCGCTCTTTGGTTTCTTCGGTTGATTGCGGCACGATATCCTGGTGTGTCTGCGCCCAACCAGAAAGTCCTGGTTTAACCACGTTTCGAATGGTGTAGTACGGAACTTCTTTTGAGAGTCGTTCGAAGTTTCCAATAATATCTGGACGTGGACCAATGAGCGACATATCGCCACGAAGGACATTGTAGAGTTGTGGCAACTCATCGAGGCGCGTCTTTCGTAAGAATGCACCAACACGAGTCACCTTATTATCTGTCTCACCAACCCACCCACCACGATCTTCGTTTCGAGTCATGCTTCGAAACTTAATCAAATTAAATCGTCGGCCGCCTTGTCCAACACGCTCCTGCACAATAAACGCAACACCGCGATCATCAAGCCAGATTGCAAGCATGATAAACGGAACAAGTACGAGACTTACGACACCAAGCACCAACGCGACAGCCACATCCATGAGACGTTTGAACGTGTCGTACACAATGTGTGATTTTGATGAAATGTTCTCAATAAACCAACTGTACCCGATAATCGAGAGCGGGATTCGATCAAAGATGCTTTCGTACACTTTGTGCTTATCGATAAACTGCACTCCACAGAAAATAAGGTTGTAGAGCTGCGGAACAATTGGCGTCACCGCAGGATCTTTCATGTCCACAACGATAAGTGAAACCCCCTTCTCGTATACCTCATCGAGCACTTCAGCTTTGAAATCAATGGTACTCAAATCTTGCACATCAATAGTACGCACGAATGAAAACCCATACCGATTATTTTCATTCACTTCATGCTTGAGCGACTTGAGTTCATCACCTGATCCAATCAGCATCGCGGCGTACTTTTTCTTTTGAAAAAAGAGGCGCGGGAAAATCACCAGTCGCCAGGTCAAAATAAGACCGAAGCTGATGATGAGGTAAATAAAGAGAATTGTTTTTGGTGTAATGCCAAAAAATGGAATGAGGTAGAAGAAGAGCACCGCCGCAAGGCTGTTAAGTACCTGCGTGTGCAAAATGGTAACCGGTAACTTGTTTCGCAAAAACATCGTGTGCTTTTCGTAGAGGCCGGCAATGTAGAAAAAAACAACCCAAAGTAGGAAAAGGATTGAAAAGGGCGTTGCGTGAGCAAACACGGTATCGGCAGTCGGGACGCTCATATACCGGATTGTGAGGGTCAACCAAAGGGCAATATCAAAAAAGATGAGGTCTCCCAACAATAATAAGAGTGGTTCGCGTTTATTTACATTCATGAGAGATACCCCTACTATGGGTGTACCTATCATACAAATATAGGTCCACAATGCAACGAACCTCTATCTGCTACGTTATTACCAAATCGAACTTTGGCGGTGCCCAAAAGTACGTATTTGAGCTTGCCACAAGCCTCCCTCCAGAAGCATTTTCGGTCACGGTAGCGTTGGGTGGTTCAGGTATCCTTAAAGAAAAGCTCGATGCGGCAGGAATTGAAACCGTAGTCATTCCCCACCTTGATCGTGATATTTCAATTGGCAAGGAATTTCGAGCACTCTGGTTCCTCTACCGCCTCTTTACTGATAGACATTTTGATATCGTCCACCTCAACAGCTCAAAGGTTGGAGGACTTGGCGGACTTGCGGCTCGACTTGCCGGTATTCCACGAATTATTTTTACCGCACATGGTTTTGCATTTAACGAAGCTCGATCGTGGCCAGTAAAACAGCTCATTAAACTTTCCTACTTCGTAACGATGCTTCTTGCGGACACAACGATCGCTGTTTCGCACGCAATCCGAACACAAGTGTCTGGTTGGCCACTGATTGCGCGACGAATAACAGTCATCCAAAATGCCGTGCAGCCGATTGCATTTAAAGAGCGCACTGCGGCACGTGCAGCACTACATGAACGACACACACAGCTCGACCTAAGCAAACGATGGGTCGGAACACTTGCAGAGTTGCACCCAATTAAAGGCATCGATGTGTACATTGACGCTGTTGCAGCAATTGCAGCAGAACTTCCCGATTGCCAATTTTTGGTTATGGGAACAGGTGAACAAAAAGAGCGCCTTGAAAAGCAGATTGCCGAAAAAAACCTTACTGATCGCTTCATTCTTCTTGGATACGTCGATGCAGCTGCGACGTACCTTAAGGCATTTGATTGCTACGTGCATCCATCACGGTCTGAAGCGCTCTGCTTAGCAATTCTTGAAGCAGGATTGGCGGAACTGCCGGTCGTTGCAACCCGTGTTGGCGGTATTCCAGAAATGATTCCAGATGACACGTACGGCAAACTTGTTCCACCAGACAACAGCCCGGCACTTGCATATGAACTTAACCGTATGCTCACTGATACCGTTACCGCTAAACGTGCAGCCACTGCCCTCAATGAGCGCATACAGCAGTCTTTCACCTACGAAACACTCATTGCAAAAACAGCCGCCCTCTACCACTAGTGCAGAGCACCCGGTATTTTAAATTCCTAAAAATTCATTCCGCATCACATCACGGTGTGCGGCACGCGCGTACCTACTCATGCTCATCAGCATGCCAAGAGCAGCAAATGTCACCACGAGGTGTGTTCCTCCGTAGCTCATAAATGGAATGGTGAGTCCGGTCACAGGAAGGAGTCCAATGTTCATGCCCACATGCACAATAAAGTGGCTCATCAAAAGTACCGCAATACCAATCCCAAAGAGCGTTTCGAAGTTAGTAGCGCCACGCATTGCATGCACAATGATACGCCAAAGGACCACACCAAACAGCGCAAAAAGTATAACAACACCAACAAACCCCCACTCCTCTGCAAACGCAGCGAAGATAAAGTCAGTTTCATACTCAGGAAGAAACTCTAGGCGAGATTGCGTTCCATAACCAAGCCCTTTGCCTACAAGCTGCCCCGATCCCACAGCGATTGTTGATTGGTACGCATTGTACCCAGTACCCTGAATATCTTGTAGCGGATGCAGGAAGGTCATCACGCGAGCCTTTTGGTATGGCTGCAGCACCCACAACCACATGCACGCGAAGGCAAGCACGCCAACCCCCGCCACAATGAGTAAATGCTTCTTTGAAATACCCGAAACCATCACCATGCCGAACCAGATACAGAAAATGATAAGTGCAGAACCAAAGTCTGGCTGCACGAGGACGAGCACAAAAAGCAAGAAAGCATACGCGCCAGAAACAAGGATGTGGCGGATATTTCTAATTTCTACGTGCCGCCGTGAAAAGTACTTTGCCAGAAGTAAAATGAGCACCAACTTTACCAACTCTGCTGGCTGCACGTTAAAAAAGCCAAATGACAGCCAACTCTGGGCTCCTTTTGCCACCGTACCTACAGCAAACAAAGAAACGAGCAAGGCAACCGCAAGAAAAAAAATCCAGGAAATAATATTGGTGCGCCGCAAAAATTTAAAATCTACGAATGAGAGCCCAAAGAAAATACAAAATGAAACCGCAATCCAAATAACTTGTCTCGAAAAGAAAGCGGAATCACCAGAAAACGAATGCATCGTGACAAGACCTGCCGCAACAATTGGAACAATTGCGAGTACCAAAATCCAATCAATGCTCTTGATGAGACGTGCTGCAATACTACCGAGGGCTTCGCTCATAGAGTGGGATCAATTCAATGCGTGCAACGGTATCACTAAAAGGACGCGGCCAGGTAAAAAAGATTGGCACGGAGCTTCCCGCAGGTACGATATCAGCGAGCGTGCTTGAAGTTGTAAGCGCATTATCACTACGATCATAGAGAATAGCGAGCACACGAACATTTCTGATTGGCGCGATGTTAGTGTTTTGAAGCTGCGCTTCGATACGTGGTGCGGTCGCAACATCAAGCAATTCCTCATCAGCAATAACGAGGTGGGCCGGCTCACTCTCTCGCCGCTTCCATACCATATCGGTAGTAAACGAAAAGCTTACCCGAGCCGCACGCAACGTGCCTGCAGAAAGCGTATTCTCGATTACTGGGACAATCGCTTTTGGCGGAAGTTTCATGGTGCCACGGCGCTCCTGCAAGAGTACGTTGTCGGCATCGTAAATACCAAACGTATACCCCACCTCATCAACACCCGCTTCTGGATTTGGGTTTTCGACGTACGCAAGTACGTTATAAATGCCCGGCGCAACCTCAAAGAGTCGTTGCCAATGAACAACTGGTTCGATGATTTGATGTCTACACATCAATTCACACGATCCACCACAATCAATACCCGCCTCACCACCATTCTGCTTTCCATCAAAACAGTTTGCTGGTTCATAAAATACAGTAAACACGTAAGTACCCACAATAATCAGTACCAACAATCCGAATGTCGTAATAATACCGTTACGCCGGCGAGTTCCCCATGACATATAGGTAGTATAGCAAACCTATTAAAACCCACTAACCACTCCCCTCGTCACCTCCCCAAAGTACCCCGCAGCGGGCGTAATGTTGTTTGCTTTTTGGAAACGAATGAGTGCAGCTTGGGTTGCGTAGCCAAAGATAGTGGTCTCGTTGCCTGCCGAACCAGGACCTGTTTCGGCCACGGTATACCCATGACGATTAAGGAACTGCTGAAGGAGACGGACCTCGGGGTCATTATCACCAAGCTCCAAGTCTTTAGAAAAGACTGTTACGCCTGTAGACGTGGTAAGCGTGTCTAAGATTTGATCAACCTCTGGTGCAAGCGTAAAGCCGAGCGCGCGAAGCGAGAGAAGAAAGTCTTTGTAGGTTGTCACAATAGACGTAAGTGACACTGGTGATACAAAATTCGTCGTTTCAGTACTAGAGGTGTTCGTATCGTCATCATTGTCATCATCATTAGCGGCCGTATCGTCTTGTGTACCATCATCATCTGCAACAACGGTGATGGCACCGCAGCTCACCACTTCTTCCCCTGCACGTCCTGCCGAAACCAGACCGCGCGGGTAAAAAGTGCCCGAAGTGGTAAACGTGTAGGTCTCTTCTTCATCGCCTCCTTCAAGAAGCTTCGTCCACGAGAAATCATATACATCTTCGCTGGTGTCGATAGTGACTGCAAAGGTAACTGTATCACCTACTGTAATAGTACGATCTGATACTGCACATGTTGCGGTAAGGTAACGGTTGGTACCGCCTCCAAGAGTGCCAGGTTCTGGTGTGTCATCTTCTTCAACGTTTGCAGAAATTGTCGCCGTGTAAACATACCCATTATTTGCAACAGCAGCCAACTTACTGCTATCTGAAGAAGAGGTAATTCCATACCAATTCCTTGAACTAGCGTTTGTTTGCTCGGTCCAGGTAGCGCCAGAGTCGATAGAGGTGTAGATGTACCCTGCGCTATCTACAGCAGCAAGCTTGGTACCATTACCAGAAGACGTAATTCCAGACCAATTTCTTGAGCCTGCATCTGTTTGCTCGGTCCAGGTGGCACCGGAGTCGGTAGAGGTGTAGATGTAGCCACCATTTACAACAGCAGCAAGCTTGGTACCGTCATTAGAAGACGTAATTCCAGACCAATTTCTTGAGCCTGCATCCGTTTGTTCATTCCATATAGCACCCGAGTCATCAGTAGTGTAGATATAGCCACCATTTACAACAACTGCGAGCTTGGTACCGTCTGCAGAAGAAGCAATTGCTTTCCAATTCCTTGTACTAGCATCCGTCTGAGCAGTCCATGTGGCACCGGAGTCGGTAGAGGTGTAGATGTAGCCACCAGAAAAGAAATTGCCGTTATAATCAACAGCAACCAGTTTGGTACCGTCTGCTGAAGAAGCTACTCCATACCAACTTCTTGCACCCGCCTCTATTTGCTCGGTCCAGGTGGCACCAGAGTCTGTAGAGGTGTAGATGTAGCCACCAGAAAAGAAGTCACCGTTATAATCAACAGCAACCAGTTTAGTACCATCTGCCGATGAAGCAATTCCATACCAGCCTCTTGAACCCGCATCTGTTTGTGTAGTCCATACTGTATCTAAATCAAAATCATCGGTAGTAAAATTCCATGTAGTTGTATCTGAAATACCCGCAAAAGAGTTTCCAGAGGTGTCGTCAAAAGCAGTGGCGTCTATCTGTACGTAATATTGGGTATTTTCTGCTAGAGTCACCGAGGGGTCAATGGTTATTGTTTCCGTACCATCACCAGAAACTGATCCACTTGTCACATCTATTGTTTCAACAGTTGAGTTATCGCTTGTTTTTTTGATAGTAACATTTCCTGTTTCAACAGTAACATCTTCATTAAATGTAATAGTGAGATTTGTTGCTGATGCAGATGATACACCTGTAGCACCATCTAGCGGTGAAAGCGCCGAAATAGTAGGAGCCGTTGTGTCTGGAACATATGTATAGATGTATCCAATAGTAACAGCAGCCGCGAGCTTGGTACCGTCTGCAGAAGAAGCAATTGTATACCAATTTCTTGAACCAGCATTTGTTTGCTGCGTCCAGGTGGCACCGGAGTCGGTAGAGGTGTAGATGTAGCCGGTATTAACTACGGCTGCGAGCTTGGTACCGTCATCAGAAGAATCTATTTCATACCAATCTCTTGCGCCAGAAGCATTAGACTGCGTGCTCCAGGTAGCACCGGAGTCGGTAGAAGTGTAGATGTAGTTACCCCTCGCAACAGCAGCAAGCTTAGTGCCATCTACAGAAGAAGCGATTCCATACCAACTTCTTGAGCCTGCATCTGTTTGCTCTGTCCAGGTGGCACCGGAGTCGGTAGAGGTGTAGATGTAGCTGTTATTAGCTGCAGCGGCAAGCTTGGTACCATCTGCTGATGAAGTTATATCGTACCAGTATCGTACACCCGAAGCATTGGACTGCGTGCTCCAGGTAGCACCGGAGTCGGTAGAAGTGTAGATGTAGTTATTACCCGCTGCAGCGGCAAGCTTGGTACCATCTGCCGATGAAGCAATTCCATACCAGCCTCTTGAACCCGCATCTGTTTGCTCTGTCCAGGTGGCACCGGAGTCGGTAGAGGTGTAGATGTAGCCAGGACTAACTACAGCTGCGAGCTTGGTACCATCGTCAGAAGACGCAATGTCTTCCCAGTTTCTTGAACCAGCATCTGTCTGAGCAGTCCACGTTGCACCGGAGTCGGTAGAGGTGTAGATGTAGCCACCAGCAGCAACAGCCGCAAGCTTGGTACCGTCTGCAGAAGATGCCATTCCATACCAGAATCTCGATCCTGCAGATGTTCGCTGTGTCCAAGTTCCAGATGCGCACACTTCCGCAACATTAACAACAGAAAACAGTAAAATAAAAACGAGAATCGCTATCTTCTTCATATAGGTAGTATAGCAAAAAGCGCAGGGCTTTTATCCTGCGCTTTTTGCTTATGTGTGTCCTCTGAACTGGCGACTAGCTACTTTCCCCCGAAGAGTATCATCGCCTCTACTGGGCTTAACTGCCGTGTTCGGAATGAGAACGGGTGTTTCCCCAGCGACAAGTCACCAGATCAGAAGACACACGATGTTGAATCTATCCAGAATTCCAATACAGGAGCCGTATACAAATCGTATACAAAGAACAAAAATGATGTGGATCAGGTGGGGCGCCCGAGGACGCCCCACCCTTCCGTTCCGCACAAGTGTCTCGCGACACAAATTGGGTAAGGGTAGGATTTGGACCTACTACGCATGGTGCACACAGCGCCATTAAGGTTCCCGCCGAAAAAGCGCGTGGAGAACCTACTGCGTATCCATCCTTGGACCTCTAGGTCACGAATCAGACCAAATTCTCTCCTAGCCCCCTTTGACTGGTGGCCCACAGAAAGTCCTGATTCCGCCGATGAGAGCGAATCTTTCATGTGGACCACCAGCCGTTGGGCGGGCGATCGATCGGAGGGAAAACATCACACGAAGCAACAGCTCCGTATTGGAATTCTTGATAGATATTGAAAGATGTAGTCGTAAAAGCGATGTGAACAAAAAGCGACGTTCAGCATTCCTAACGGGAGCTCGAGCAATTAGTACACCTCAGCTGAACGCGTTGCCGCGCTTACACTTGGTGCCTATCAACCTAGTCATCTCCTAGGGCTCTCAAATGATTTCTAATCTTGAGGGGGGCTTCCCGCTTAGATGCTTTCAGCAGTTATCCCTTCCCGACATAGCTACCCAACATTGCCCTTGGCAGGACAGCTGGTACACCAGAGGTCAGTCCATTCCGGTCCTCTCGTACTAGGAACAGCTCCTCTCAAAAATCAACGCCTGCAGCAGATAGAGAACCAACCTGTCTCACGCAACAGTTGCCAGCACATGTTGAGCGCTTGATACGCTTCACATTCTTTGTGTTGACGCCGCTTTTTCAAGCGGGATCGGACTATAACTTCTTCCCCGTATAGAAGGAAGGCTGACGTGTAGTCTCTACGGGCGTATGGGTTTGCCATACTTCCCTCGGAATTGCCCACGACTTTACGTTTGGGTTTTCCCGATTTTAGTCAGCAATACGCACATGCATTACTGCACAGCGCCGCCGTGAATTGGTTTCTTTATACTATAGACAGAAAAGACAATATACGTTTTGTGATAACCCTCGAAGTGGTTCAGATTGATTCACACTTCAAGTATTTCTACTCATGTTTGACATTTGGTCAGCACTCGTCACGCTTAAAGCGTGAACGGTCTGAACCCAGCTCGCGTACCTTTTTAATTGGCGAACAGCCAAACCCTTGGGACCTGCTCCAGCCCCGGGCTAAGGTGAGCCGACATCGAGGTGCCGAACACCGCCGTCGCTATGGACGCTTAGGCGGTACCAGCCTGTTATCCCCAGGGTAACTTTTATCCGTTGAGCTTCCCCCACATCTAATGTGAAAGGTCGGATCGCTATGCTCCACTTTCGTGTCTGCTCGGCATGTACGCCTTGCAGTTAAGCTCTCTTTTGCCATTACACTATCGTCACGGTTTCCATTCGCGACTAGAGAACCTTTAGGCCCCTCCGCTACTCTTTGGGAGGGTAGCGCCCCACTAAAACTACCCACCAGATACTGTTCCTCAACGTTTTTGCCGTTGAGGTTAGACTGCATAATTGTAAGGGGTGGTATTTCACTGGCGACTCCACATCAGCCAAAACCGATGCTTCAAAGTCTCCCACCTATGCTGCGCAGTACAATCATGCAGCCAATATCAAGCTGCAGTAAAGCTCCTGGGGTCTTTCTGTCTAGCTGTAGGTAACCGGCATCTTCACCGGTATCGCATTTTCACCGAGCAAGTCCCCGAGACAGTTTCCTAGTCGTTACGCCATTCGTGCGCGTCTGAACTTACCAGACAAGGAATTTCGCTACCTTAGGACCGTTATAGTTACGGCCGACATTCACCGGGGCTTATATCGGTCAGCACCAAGCACTCTGCGCGTGAATTTGATTACTTGCGCAATCAAACCGTGCTTCACGCGCACAGTGCTTGGCACCACCAATAGTTAACCTTCCGGCATTGGTCAGGCGTCACCCCCTATACATCATCTTGCGATTTAGCAGGGAGCTGTGTTTTTGATAAACAGTCGCCAGGAATCTTTAGCTGCGGCCCACTTGCGTGGGCAGACCTTATACCGAAGGTACGGTCGCTGTTTTGCCGAGTTCCTTGGGGACCCCTCACTCGTTCGCCTTGGTCTTCTCGACCTGACTACCTGTGTCGGTTTGCGGTACGGTCTCATAGTGCTTAACCTTAGAAGCTTTTCTCGGAAGGCTCTTCATGTACATCTAGCTGCCCGAAAGCAGCCATTTCGCCGACGCCGAGTCTAACATGGGCGGATTTGCCTACCCAATAACTCTTACGCTAGCAACGTAAATCCAATAATACGCGTACATTTATGTCCTCCGTCCCTCCATCGGAACACTATGAGGTACTGGAATATTAACCAGTTGTCCATCGGATCCGACTCTCGTCATCTCCTTAGGCCCGACTAACCCTTCGCTGATTACCATTGCAAAGGAAACCTTAGTCTTTCGGCGTGCAGGAATCTCACCTGCATTGCGGTTACTTGTGCCAACATTCTTACTTCGCAACGCTCCAGCGTGGGTCGCCCCTTCGCCTTCATCGCAGTTACGAACACTCTCCTACCACTCCATGATTCCGTAGAACCATAAAGTCCTCGCTTTCGGTACTATACTTAACCCCGATCATTTGCGGCGCAATATCTCTGAGCGAGTGAGCTGTTACGCTATCTTTAAAGGATGGCTGCTTCTAAGCCAACCTCCTCGGTGTCTCTGAAATATCACCACCTTACGTGTACTGAGTATAGATTTTGGGACCTTAAACGGAGATCTGGGCTGTTTCCCTTTTGACCAATGGAGCTTAGCCCCCACAGTCTAACTGCCATGCTATTTACTGACTGGTATTCGGAGTTTGATAGGTGTAATGAGGTTTCCCCCTATTTAAACCTTCCAGTGCTCTACCCCCAGCAGGAACACATGACGCCAACCCTAAAGCTGTTTCGGAGAGAACCAGCTATTACCAGGCTCGATTAGCTTTTCACTTCTTACCACAAGTCATCCGAGCGAGTCGCACGACGCGGCGGTTCGGGCCTCCATTTGTGTTTCCACAAACTTCACCCTGCTCATGGTAAGCTCGCTCTGGTTTCGGGTCTTATACGTACTACAATAGTTCGCGCTATTCACACTCGGTTTCCCTGTGACTCCAGCCGCTACGGCCTTAGCCTGCAGTACATATAAACTCGTTGGCTCATTCTTCAATAGGCACACCGTCAGGGTTCGAAAACCCCTCCGATTCCTTGTAGGCATATGGTTTCAGGTCTATTTCAACGCCCTCGCCGGGCTGCTTTTCACCTTTCCCTCACGGTACTAGTTCACTATCGATCTTTTAACGTATTTAGCCTTACCGGTTAGTTCCGGCAGATTCACCCGAGCTATTCGTGTCTCGAGTTACTCAGGGACAAAGACAAGAGAGATTGTTTGCTTTCGCATACAGGACTGTTACCTCGTAGCGTCCACCGTTCCAGGTGGTTCTGCTAACAAACAATTTTGTAACTCTCTTCGTGTAAACACGACGTCTTTGCCCTACAACCCCAGCTATGCAAGCACGGCTGGTTTGGGCTCTTTCCTTTTCGCTCGCCGCTACTAAGGAAATACCAGATGCATCTCGCTACCTTCAATTACTTGAATACAGCGAGACGCATCATGATTTGGTTTCTTTTCCTCTAGGTACTGAGATGTTTCACTTCCCTAGGTGTACTTCTCATTTAAAAATGAGATGACTGCAATGCAGTCGGGTTTCCCCATTCGGAAATCTCCGGGTCACAGGTTGCTAGGCACCTTACCGAAGCTTATCGCAGCTTTACCACGTCCTTCATCGTCGTTAAAAGTCTAGGCATCCACCATACGCCCTTAGCACTCCCGTCGGGAATGCTAAAAACCGCTTTTTGTTCATTTTGGTGATTGCTCACGCAATAGAAGCACAAGGCTTCTACGATTGTGAGCAATACAATGCTTTTACCTACATCTTTCAGTTTTCAAAGATCAGCCGAACCGGCTTCCGGCCCGGCCTCACCATTGCAACCGAAGTGGCAATGATGAGGTCGAGCAAGAGTTTCGTGTGGACTGGAAGGTTCGAAATTGAAAGGGCCGCGCTTCGCGCGGCCCTTTCGGAAACGCATGAAGCACTTCCTATACGAGCCGCGACTTACGTTCCCCTTTCAACATGTGAGGGTGAGTATAGCGCACCTGAAAAAGAAGTCAACACCCTTTTCCAGCCTTCTATAAGGCCGGTTATACCCACCTTGTCCCCACTAAAATAGACCCGGTAAACCGGGTGCGGTAATACTGAATATTTGACTTTTTCATATTATATTGTAATTTATTTTTAAACCAACCCAATCCTACCCGGATTCGGTTTATCGCTGTTTCTTAACCCAAAATTCACCTGTTCTCATGTCCTCAAAAATATCTGTATCCGTCAAAGAGCTGCACAGCAAAATCAGGGGAATTTGCTTTTTTTGCGAAAAATCCCCTCCTCGAAAAGAGCGCGTAGAGATATGCCTCACGCTCTTTGGGAACAAAACAACCAGCCGCGAATTCTTCATTTACCCAATGAAATTTGTGAAGTGTTGCAACAACCCAAGCTGTCAGAGGGCCGCGCTCATCTTCGCAGCTGAGCATCTCGGCAAAGCCCCAACCGAGGGTACCACAGAAGAGAATAGAGATCCCCGCGATCTCATTCGTAACCCTCTAGAGTCCGACTACGACGGAGACCTTTGACACTGACCATGAATGGTCTTTTTCTTTTGCAGTATCGTGCACACAAAAGGCCCGCGAATGCGGGCCTTTTGAAAACGTCAGATGACGCAAAACCTTAGTCTCGCTTGATCTCGTTTCGGAGCTTTCCGATGTAATCGCGAGCAGCATCCTGTCCACCAAGACCAAATGAAAGGCCAAGTGCGAGCGCAAGCGCCACGATAACACCAGTAAAGATGGTCTGAATGAATGTTGCTGCAATACCGAGCTGGAAGAGCGCGGCGAGCAATGCAAAAATCCAAATAGCCCACTTAGCAACTGAGCCAACGAAGTTTGCTGATGCAACACCAGCCCCCTTTGCACTTGCTACAACTGCCTTGCGAACTGCTTCTGCGATAACTGCAGCAATCACCAAGATAAGCACCGCTGAGATTACCTGTGGCAAGTAGCCAATAGCAACACCAGAAAGGAAGCTTGTAACTTGGGTCAAACCAAGGATCTCGAATGAGAAGATGAGCGCTACAACAATAACGTACCACTTAACGAGTTCGCCAAGGAAACGTCCTGAGTTGAGCTTCACGCCCATCTTATGCATAAGATCATCGATACCTGCAGCGCTTAAAAGCTTGTCGAGCTGAATTGTCTTTACAATCTGCTCAATCACGCGAGCGACGAGCACACCAATAACCCAACCTACGACAAAGACGACGACTGCAACAATAACTGCTGCAAGCACGTCTACAACACCACCACCGATACCTTGCGCTGAACCTGAAACAGAGTTCAAGAAGCTATCAAATTTGTTCATGTAGAACTAAAATTACGTTAATAACGGGTTTATAAAGCCGAAGCTACCCTTCTCTTTATTGTACCACGTCTATTCGAGGCCAATACGGTCTACAACCACCTGATGAGGATAGTCAAATACGTCCCTAACAAGGCGATCGTAGACGCTCATACGGTATTTAAAGTCTCCTGTCTCAAAGGCTGCATAGCGAAGTTCCTTACCAATCTCTGCCTCCATTGCCGCAATGACGTTTTTGAGACGTGCCTGGCTAATCCCCTCACCAATCACGAGCATATCGAGTCGGCTGTCAGCATCTTGTACAAAAAGGCCAGATACGATAACCGCTTTGACCTTACCGACCCGCGCAAGACGCGAGACAATCTCTTTATCCTGCATAGGTACTGAATGTACAAGCAATGCTTGTAGTGGAAGCATGTATCGAAATGAGTGATTGAGCACGTACCCTTGAACCCGGCGCTTCTTGCCTGGTTTTCCGCTTCGCGTTGGCTTTCCTTCTTGGAAAAAAGAAACTCGTTTAATCATACCAGCACGCTCAAGCTGCCCAAGCTCTCGGGTTGTCTCAGAAGAAGAAACTTTTGCACGCTTCATAATATCGCTGCGTACCATCTGCTCATCACGGTTAAACAAGAAAAGCTTCATCAGCTTCACTCGTGCCATGCTGCCAAAAAGTTTTCCCAGTACATCCATATGCGTCGTGTTGTCTTGTGTCGTTATGCGGTAATCGCTAGCAGCAAAAAGCTTGCTGCTAGCAAAGTGATAAAACCAACAACGTAGTACATTCCGTTCGTACTCATAGCTGTTACCCTTTTAGTATACCACCGCGGTTTACTGCACTGGAACTGGTTTTGTATTAGGAAACAAGAGTTTCAACGTGTCAGGAGGAGGTAAAGACGCCTCGCTGTCATCCATAAAAAGCTCGATCCCAAAGGAGGCCATTTGGCCTGGGCTCACAAGCGTATCTTTTGGAAATGTGTACCGCTTCTCGAAACCATCAAGATAAAAACCGCCAAGATTCAACTCATATGCGCTCATATTTGTAAGGTCTACGGTGCTTGTAGAAAGAGCGAGAGAAACGATTGGTTCAAAGACAGAAACTCGCGTCCGAGCCACCGCCCTATCACCGCCCGCAATCGCATTGAGTACAACGTGGTAGGTGCCTGGGTGCTTATATGTATGGTCAATCTCAAAACCCTTACCCGTATACCCATCCCCAAAGTTCCAGAGAAACGTAACTCTGCCACGAAGCTTATTGTCGGCGTCACTACCAAGACCAGAAAAAGCAACCGGCGAAAACAAGCTCACCAGACGATCTCTGCCGGCCGTCACCGGAAGTACTGGCTTTTCCTTCACGACAGAGAGCTCAACCTGCGATGCGTGCGCCGAGGCACCACTTGTGGCCTGCGGTGTACTGGTTGCCGTGTCGGGGACCGTGTCTGTGGGTGTAGTGGCGTTTGCTGCCCCTGGTGTAGGCTCCGCGGCGATGTATGCACCGCTTGAGAGCTGCAAACTTGCACCGGTGTTCTTTGCGCCAAGCTCGCTACTATACGCAATGGCGTGTGTCGCATTTCCAGAAGCATCAACCAACCTGAGCTCCTCACCCGTATTCACCAAACTAAAAGCACTATCATACAGAAAGCTGGCGTAGCTTGTGAAATCTTCGAGAAACTTTGTTGGATTATCAGCGATGACAGCATGCGAACCGGGAGTGAGTTGCCCTGCCGGCTGCGTATAGCCTTCCGGGCTTGCTAGACCGTGGTTGACGTTACTTTCAAAAAGTTTGAAGCGTGTCAGATCAATGCTGCCATTTGTATCATTAAAAATTTCCACCCACTCGCGACCAGTGTCAGTACCAGCCGGATCGTACATAATTTCACTGATAACTTGCGCGCGAACCGAAAGCGGCAGCCATAAACATCCAAGCAATACACCGAGAAAGAATGCTCGAAACACCAGACGTTCAGCTATACCTATTGATACATACACGCCTGTAGCATAGAACATCAGACATGAAGGAATGATAAAGAAAAAACAAAAGCCGCCCTTGCGGGCGGCTTTTGCCGTTTTAGCTATCGCTAGCTAGAACAGGTTTCCTTAACTAACTAGGTTAGTTAACAGTTACCTTGTTGGTCTCGTACTCATCCTCATCTGGAACAGTGTAGCTAACTAGTGTTCCGTCTGAAGTTGTAGCGAACTTGATTGTGTCAAGTGAGATACCGTACGCAGTTCCTCCGGTTGTCGGATCGAGCTCAACCTTAACGGTGAACGTATCTGATGTACCTTCTGGGATCTTGTATCGGTTGTTAACCTCTGAATCTACAGTCTCCTCTGAGATGAACGCAGTGGTTGTACCTGCAAATGCAGAACCGCTAGTTGTAACTGAGAATACGAATCCAGCTACAGTTGCTGAACCTGAGGTTGAGACGTACTTAGCGATGTAAGCGTCTTCCTCAAGAGCAGTAATCTGAACTTCGAGCTCGTATACTCCCTTCTCGGTGTCGCCTGAGAACTCTGCTGCGTCAACAGTTGCTGACTCGCTTACGCCCTCAATAACGATACCTGCTGTTCGAAGAGTGTGTACTGCACCTTCCTGTGTACCAGTAACGGTTGAAGCGTCACCAGTTGCCTGACCTTCTGCAGTAACTGCAGTAAGTCCTGAAAGTGCTGCACCATTGATCTTACCAACACCGAACTGTACAACTGTACCTTCAGCGTAGTTTGATGCCTGGTTGAACTCAGCCTTAACTACGATTTCAACACGCTCGTCTTCCTCTACAGGAACCTCGTCGTTGTTGTCCTCGAAGTCAAAGGTGTAGTCTCCGACGTTAGCTGTTGTTGAAGCTGAGTCGTAGTCAAACTCCTCACCATCAATTTCAACTGTAAGGTCTGAAACAACATCTCCAATCGCGCTGTCTGAAGTAGAAGCGGTGATTACGAGTGTGTTAAGGAAGATTGATGCATCCTCTGAGTTGTCGATTTCGAAGCGGAATACCTCGTAAGGTCCCTTCTTGTCATCGGTGTCAACTACGAGAATCTGTGCATCGAGATCATCGTCGCTCTCGCGAACGCTGATATCTCCGTCATCAGCTGCCTCGATTTCGAACTCTGTAACCTCTGCTGAGTCTCCAGTGTACTGATCGATGCCCTCACCGTCGATAGCTCGGATACCATCGGTAGGAATCCAAACTGCCCATGACTGTGTAAGGTCTGAATCATCAATGTTGTCTGAAGTTGTAACTTCAACCTCAACAAGTACGTCCTCATCCTCCTCAACTACAGTGTCAAGACCTGTGAATCGTACTTCGTACGCTCGGTTTCCTGAAACCTCGTTTGAAAGGTTTGAAGCGTTGCTTGTCTCACGTGACCATGAATCCTCATCGTCAACGTCCATTGAGTCAACCTCTTCACCGTTAATGAAGATAGCTACAGAATCAATCTGATTCCATGGCTCATCCTCGAGTGATTCGCTAACAGCCTCGAATCGAACGTCTACACGGTCGATCTCAGCGTCTGCATCCTCTACTGAGAATTCAGCAGCGAAAACCTTAGCGGTCTCACCTTCCTCAAGATCCTCGTTGGTGTAGGTAGACTTTCGATCGTAATCGTTAAGACTTGCCTCGCCACCTGAAAGATCTGTTGAAGATCCGGTTGAACCAGTTGAAGAACCAGTTGAACCACAGTCTGCTGAAACCTTAGCTCGGGTCATAGGACCGAAGTAACCTGCTGCTGGGCTGATAGCCATAGCTGCCTGGTACTTAGCCAATGATGACTGAGTAAGTGCTCCGAAGTAACCCTTTGATACTCCAGCTGGAATGGTAAGGAATCCCTTAGCCACGAGGTAGTCCTGAAGTGCAACTACATCTGCTCCTGTTGAACCTAGAGTAAGGTCACGGGTGAATGAACCACATGATGATGAAGTTGAACCTGTTGAGGTTGAACCACCAGCAAGTGCCATAGCAGCCGTTGCCTTGTCTGCTGAGATAACACCCAAGCTCACGAGCATCTGGATGTCAGCAGCAGTCAAAGCTGCTGCAGGTGAAACTGAAGTTGCAGCAAAAGCTACAACCATAGCGACACCAGCAACCTTTGCAATAAATTTTTGCATTGTTGTTGTTAATCTTAGGAACAACTGCGCCGTCGTCATGATAAGTGTGACGACACAGTTGCACATTGGTAATTAATTACTAACGTTGTCCGGGGTTTCGAATCTCCCCGACGTTTCCTCCTGTACATTGCTGCACAAGAGTCCTTGCCATCGAACGCAAGGCGGTCCCTGAAATCCGGGACCGACCGATGGACCAACTGCATACATTGCTGCATGCAGGTTGGTTTCTTGAATTAGTCTGCGTGTCTTTCGTGCAGTCAAAACTGAAATACGGACATGCGGTACTACCTCTAAGATGACGAATCTTATTATTCGATTGTCAACGATCTGTCGTACAGTCGTAATCCTCCATCTCAAGAGGTACGTAGCCTATTGTATCGCACGTTCTGGTACGACCGCTAGGCTTATGTGGATAACCAATTGCTTGGTTAATCCATCCGCAGATACTACCCAAAAATGGCCTCTAAGTCAAAGAAAATCACTTTACCGAGTATGTACTCCACCGACGCTCCCCGGCACGTTTAAGGACACCCGTAACCACGAGTTTTTGCAGCTCACGCTGAATTGTCTTCTCACTTACCCCCACAAAAGCTTCCGTTACGTCTTTAATGGTGACTTGCCCCTTTTCTTTAATAATAGAGAAAATCTTTTCACTCCTCTCATCTCGGACAGGTCGTAGGTCTTTTTGTGCTTGCCTGTTTACATCAGTGGGCTGGCTTGCCTGAGAAACAGAAGCCTGTGTAGGGACTTGTTTTATAAAGGACATTTTATCTTTATTTTGTCCTTTATGTCCTTTATCAAAGACATCCACCGCTTTTGGTGTTTCAACGATAAAGAAAGATTTTCGAAGGTTTGCCCCTGAATGGCTTGCTTCCTGGTGCGACTTGATATCTTTTGCAAGTCGCTGCATCTCATCCGCAATTAGATCAACATTGCTCATAGAGACTAGCTTAGCGACACCTGCAACACGCAAAAAAGAAATAGTTTCGTAGAGATGGGCGACCATCTTATCGTCACTGCTTGGAGCAACGTACCTGCCGGTGACCTTGATACCGTCCTTCAGAATTTCGTTAGCAATTCGCCGCACAGTTGATCGTAGCGGCTCATCTTCAGATAGGTGGTCAGTGACAAGGTAAAGTGCAAGGACAATCTTTTCTGTCTTTTTAAACAAGTATAGAGAAAAGCTGTCACTAAACGGAGCCATTTCTTCTAATGTTTGTCCCTTTTCTTGCATTGTCCTTTTAAACGTATCCGAGCTTATGTCTTATACATGATTCATTAAAAGACACTCTTGGACACTCGCTTGGCATTCTATGCAAATGTTAGGGACACTGCAATTGTGTTCTTATAAAAGACGTGTTCTGGTGGCTCATTCTGAAACCTGCAGCAACTGGGCGGCGGGCTTTTACACAGCAACGATGCGAAGCTCCTCGTGATATGATTAAGCCTGTTACAAAACACATTATCAACACTAACGGCACGGAAGACACACATGGGGCGAAAGAAAAAAGAAGAGGTTGCGATCACAGAACAAAAGGAAGGGTTTTGGGCATCTCTCAAACAAGAAACTATTGAAGCAGTTTTTGCCATCATTTTTATTTTGATTGCCATCTTCCTTACGTTTGCCGCTTTCGCAAAAGCGGGCGCGCTTGGAGCGTTAACGTTTAAAGTATTCATCTTCCTCTTTGGTATCGGATACTACCTAATTCCGATTATTCTCCTTGGTCTCGGTATTTCATTTCTTGCGTCGCTACGGCACAACATGGCAATCCCCAAAATTGTCGGCGCACTCTTCATATTCTTTTCTGGACTCGGCATTGTAGACCTTGTCTTTAGCCGAGGTGGTTTCATTGGAAATCTAATCTCTACCCCACTCGAAAAAATGCTCGACTTCTGGGTCGCACTCATCTCCCTTGTTGCGATTCTTCTTATATCAATCGTCGTCGTCTTTAACCTCTCTCTCAAAATTAACTGGCAGAAATTGTTTGAAGGCAAAGAAGCAGATGAGGAGGATGCGAACACACCAGTCACCATTAAAGGTTTACCTGCTGATGAGCCCGAAGAAAAACCTCTCCCAGCAAAAGCCATAGGGGCTTCAACTGATGATGAAGAAGATGTCCCCGTTGCCCCTACTGCCGACGCAGAACCTGCGGGCAAACCAAGCGGCCTTGTCTTCTTTTCAAAACGATCTCCAAATCAATCCTTTACACCTCCGCCACTCTCACTTCTCCAAAAAGATTCTGGCAAGCCTGAGGTAGGCGACGTCAAAGCAAACGCAAACATGATTCGGCGAACCCTCGCAAACTTTGGTATTCAAGTAGAGATGGACGAAGTTTCAATTGGTCCATCAGTAACGAGGTACGCACTAAAGCCTGCTGAAGGTATCAAGCTTTCACGCATTGTTGCATTGCAAAACGACCTGGCCCTCGCCCTTGCTGCGCACCCGTTGCGTATTGAAGCCCCAATTCCTGGAAAATCACTCGTGGGAATCGAAATTCCTAACTCAACAAAAACAACGGTTGGCCTTGGTTCACTTCTTGCAGATAAGAGCTTCCAAGAATCGGACAAGCCACTCAACGTTTGTCTTGGTAAAGGCATCACGGGTCTTCCGATGTTTGCAAACCTTGCCAAAATGCCGCACGCACTCGTTGCTGGTTCAACAGGTTCTGGTAAATCGGTTACCCTGCATGCCCTCATTGCGTCTCTCCTCTACCGAAACCATCCAGATCAGCTCAAGTTCATTATGGTGGACCCAAAGCGCGTTGAGCTCACCCTGTACAACAAAATCCCCCACCTGCTCACACCCGTCATTACTGACGCAAAGAAAGCAATTCTCGCGCTTAAGTGGGCGGCAAAGGAAATGGATAGACGGTACGACCTCCTTGAGGAATGCGCGGTGCGCGACATTCAGTCGTACCACGAAAACATTCTTAAACCAGCGCTTGAATCTGCAAAAAAGAACCCTGACGAGGAGCTTCCAGAATCAATGCCATACATCGTGGTCATTATTGATGAGCTTGCCGATATTATGCAGGCATACCCTCGAGAACTTGAGGCGGGTATCGTACGTCTAGCCCAAATGAGCCGCGCTGTTGGTATTCACCTCATGATTTCAACCCAGCGACCGAGTGTGAATGTTATTACCGGTCTTATCAAAGCAAACATCCCTACCCGTATTGCGCTTCAGGTTGCATCTCAAATTGACTCGCGCACCATTCTCGACATGCCAGGAGCCGAAAAGCTCCTTGGCGCCGGAGACATGCTCTACCTATCTGGTGAAATGTCACAACCGCGCCGTATTCAATCTGCCTTTATTTCTGAACAGGAGGTTAAGCGTGTTGTTGACTGGCTCCATAAGCAGTACAAAGATGAGCTCATTGGCAGTGAGCTTGATTTAGGAAGCCAAGGAACACCAATCGATAGCTCTGGCTCTATGGATTCTATTATTAATGCTGGTGGTTTCGATGGTTTTGGAGAAGAGGAAGAAGGAAGCGACGACCCTCTCTACGAAGAGGCAAAGCGAGTCGTTATGGAAGCTGGAAAAGCCTCAACATCATACATCCAGCGAAAGTTGCGTGTTGGATACTCTCGCGCGGCTCGACTCATTGATATCCTCGAAGAAAAAGGTGTAGTAGGACCTGCGGATGGTTCGAAGCCTCGCGAAGTACTCATTACTGGAGGCTCATCAAGCAGCTCACGCTTAGACGATACCGATATGGATCAAGATTCAGACGAGGTGAATGAGCAGTAGTCTATGAGCAAGCGCCGAACAGTCACCGTCTCACTTGTCATAGCTGCCGTCCTCTTTCTCGTTGGATATGCGCTCTTTGGTGCACGTATGCTGATTGTAGGTCCAGAAATTATTGTTATGAGCCCTGAAAGCGGCACTTCCTTTAGTGATCCGCTGATTGAACTTCACGGTAAAGCCCTTCGAACCTCCTTTATTACCCTCAACGGTCAGCCGCTTTTTGTTGATCAAGAAGACGTCTTTCGGGTGCCGTTGGTACTTGCGCCCGGAACCAGTATAATGAAGCTTAACGCTCGTGATCGATTCAATCGCGAAACTGAACTAACCCTATGGTACACGTACACTGGAGAGGTGCACGATGCTGCTACAGCGCCGCTCCCTACCCAACCAATGGGAACGTCGAGCAGTGCAACAAGCAGCGTACTAGGCACCACAACCAGTTCGGAAGCGACCACTTCATCAAGCGCTGAATAATTATTGAACACTATTTAAGGACGAGTACGATAACCTAATCGCATATGGCAACAAAAAAGACAGCAAAGAAGACAGTAGAGGTACGAGTACCTGGCGAAAAACCAAATATCGACTCAACACTTGCAGAAATCAAAATGAAATTCGGCGAGGAGGCAATCATGAAGCTTGGCGAGAAGCCGAAGGTAAATGTGGACGTCATCCCAACCGGATCAATTGGACTCGATGAAGCTCTTGGTGTTGGCGGTGTACCACGTGGACGTATTATCGAAATTTACGGTCCTGAATCGTCTGGTAAAACAACACTCTCGCTGCACATTGTTGCTGAAGCGCAAAAAAAGGGTGGCATCTGTGCCTTCATTGATGCTGAGCACGCAATGGATCCTCAGTACGCTGGGAAAATCGGCGTAAAGCTCGATGAACTGCTTATCTCGCAACCAGACACCGGCGAGCAAGCACTTGAAATCACCGAGAGTCTTGTTCGTTCTGGAAAAATTGATGTCATTGTTATCGACTCAGTAGCAGCCCTTACACCAAAAGATGAAATCGAAGGTGAAATGGGTGCACACCATGTTGGAAAGCAAGCACGCTTGATGTCACAAGCGCTTCGAAAGCTTACCGCTCTTGTTGCAAAAACAGGCACCGTGGTTATCTTCATCAACCAGATTCGTATGCAAATCGGTGTGATGTTTGGAAATCCAGAGACAACACCAGGAGGTAAGGCGCTTAAGTTTTACACCTCTGTGCGCCTCGATATTCGACGTATTGCTCAAATTAAAAAAGGAGATGAAATTATGGGTGGTCGTGTTCGTGTAAAGGTTGTAAAAAACAAGGTTGCGGCACCATTTAAGGTCACGGAGTTTGATTTGCTCTACAACGAAGGTATCTCACAAGAAGGTGAAATGCTTGCGCTTGGCGAAAAGTTTGGACTCATCGATAAATCTGGTGCATCCTACGCCTACGGCGAAGAAAAGCTTGGTCGAGGATATGATGCGGCACGAACATTCCTTCGAGAAAACCCGAAGGTTCGGGCAGAACTACTCAAAGTAATCAGACAAAAGATTAAGGATCAGGCATAGCCTCCAGACAACCCCACCGTGCCGGTGGGGTTGTTCGTTTCTGTCCCCTCTGCTAAAATCTCGCCATGCTAGATTACAACGATGTTAAAGAGCGAAAGTACATTATTCTCGATGGTGAGCCATACGAAGTACTTGAGTCACAGGTATCACGCAAGCAGCAGCGTAAGCCGGTAAACCAAACAAAGCTGCGCAACCTTATTAGTGGCAGCACACGCCAGCATACCTTCCACTACGCAGATACAGTGCAGGAGGCTGAAATCGAAAAGAAAACAGTGCGCTACATTTTTAGCAAACCCAACCGACAGGCTGGTACCACTGAATACTGGTTCTGCGATGCAAACGACAAGAGCAAGCGCTTTGAAATTTCAGGCGAAGTACTTGGCAACAAAGTGCAGTACATGAAGGAGGATTCCGAAGTAAGTGCCCAGCTCTTTGGTGAGCGCGTCATCGGTATCGAACTCCCTATCAAAGTGGAACTTAAAGTCGTTGAGGCTCCACCGAATGTTAAAGGTAACACCGCGAGCGGCGCCGACAAGAAGGTCGTTGTCGAAAGTGGTGCAGTAGTTACCACACCGGTGTTTGTCGAGGAAGGCGACATTATTCGCATCAATACCGAGACAGGTCAGTACGTAGAACGCGTCTAGCACACGTATACCAATCTAAAGAAAAGATGGCCGCCCGGAAGGGTGGCCGTTTTTGATCTCTTGCAGCGGATTGGTGAGCCGCTAAAAGAGCGTACCGTCTGGAAGCCGCCACTCAGGGTCCTTACGATGCGCTTTTGCGCCACACATCATCTTTAGCCCAACCTGGCTATACTCACCACTTGGTTTGTACACTGCCATCACCAGATCCCTTCGTTGAAGATATTCGTCTTCAATGACCTGAAGTAGACGTCGCCGTTCTTCATTGTCTGGTTCTGGAAATCTAGTAGCCAGATTAACAATTTCACGACGGCACCACATATCGATATCGGCAAGATGCGTTCTGCGCGTTTTCAAGTAGCGTGTTGTACTCAGCGTAGCAGATCGGTTAACGGGTCTACTCATGCCTTTTCTCCTGCGAAGATGATTGGGCTTTTGAGCGGAACCATGGCTTGTGACCAGGTTTTGTCTCGCTGCGCTGATGGAAACATCTCTTTGAACTTTTCCAGCAACTCATCCATCAAAATCCCAGTGCACAAGATGCGCCAGCGAACAGCTTTCGGCTGTTTGGTATCAGGCGGAATGAGCAGTCGGTACTGTTGCCCACCGTCCGCAGCAACGTATGCAAGAACACGAAACGGGCAAGCCACTTCGCGCATAATGCACTCGAGTGCGTGAAAATCGATATGCCACTGGTGATCGGAATCCCCACTGCGCGGGCGATTCTCAAGGAGCAAGCGCTCCGACACACGATAGTACGCAACTTCCGTACTTGGGAAGATGCCGTAGTGCACGCTCAATGCGTGCTGACCAGACGTTCTGCTGGCAGCGACATCAACCACAGCAAGGATTGTAGCGGGGTTGATACTCAACAAAGGAAAAAAAGATCTCATACTCATAGACCACACCATAATATATTTGGCAAGTGTTCGTCAATACGCCAGCACTCTATCAATCTAGCGACACCCCCAACGTAAAAAGAAAAGCTCCTGCATCAGGCGCAGGAGGAAAGCTCAAACAGTTCTGGCACCACGCCACCAGCAAACAGGTTTGCGGGATTAGGCACCCGCCGCGTTTGCACCAGAGCTTCATGAAGCTCCTCGGTATAGAAACCTGAAAGAAGGTGTAGCGACTCGTCACCGCAGGCGGCATCGCACGAAAAGACATGCCGCCCTTCCGAATCCCGGGAGACGCTAAGTAGTGGTCTGAACATGGGCGGCAAGCCTCCATAGAAGGCACCGTAAGCATCCACGTTCAAGATTCCGGTGTGTTCACTGGACTCAACCTGCTCCACCAAAGTGAAGCCGTTTATGGTGAGGTTGCGATTTTTACCTCGGGCTTCGTACCGCAAAGTAAACATACGGCCGGAATTGTAAACCGCACAAGTGTCCAGCAGGCCGGCGAGACCATCGTAATCGTAGTGAACCCTGAAAGGGTTCGGATTTGTTTTTTTCATAAGAACGGTAAGGAACAGAAACGAACACAAAATGTACCACAATTTCTCTAAAAGCAAAAGCCGCCTCGTGGGCGGCTTTTGTACAACATTCGGGACCTGCTTATCGTGCGATGAACGGCATGAATCCCATGAACCGTGCTCGCTTGATTGCCTCCTCTACCTGTCGCTGATGCTTCGCGGTGAGGTTGGTACGTCGTCGATTGAGAATGCGTCCGTGAGGATTAGTAAAACGCTTAAGGTGCGCCACATCCTTGTAGTCGATGACGTTAATGCTGTTTTCTGTAAAATAATCTTGTGCCATAGGCCTTGCTACTATACACAAAGTCCTTTCGAGACGCAAGAGTATTTTGAGGAACTAGAATGGGATGTCTTCTGGATTGATTTCGTCCTCTGGGTACTCGATCTGACCAAAATCCTCTGCGGCAGGAGCCGCGGCAGCCTTTGCTCCGCCAGCCGATGCGCTACTTGATGAACCGCCGTCAAATGAACCTCCAGCACCCGCTTTTGGACCAAACTGAACTCGATCTGCGACAATCTCTGTTCGTGACTTCTTTTGACCACTCGCCTGGTCATCCCAGCTTCGGGTCTGGATTCGCCCTTCAATCATAACTGACTGCCCCTTCTTGAGGTACTGTGCACAGGTGTCTGCCTGGCGTCCAAAGACCACAATATTGTGGTAATCGGTAGACTCTTGCTTCTGGCCGTTCTTATCCTTAAAAACGCGATTGGTCGCTACTGAAAACTGACAAACTGACATACCGGTCGGCAGCGCTCGCTGCTCCGGGTCTCGGGTTAAATTCCCGATGATCATTGCTTTATTGAGATACATGTAAGTATCTTCCCAAAGGCACCTCAGAGCGTCAATATCGACGCTTAGCAGCATTTCATGTCCAGTTCATCATTCCATAAGAAAAACCGCCCAGAGGGCGGTTTTTCAAGGTTCTCTGCAATCTATTTATCGAACCTCTGCAAGCTCTTCGACGACTTCATCAATCTTCTCGTCGATTTCATCTGCAACTGCATCATCGGTCTCAACAACCTCATCAGCAACTGCGTCTGCAACCTCCTCTTCTTCTACGTCTGGCTCAACTGCCTCTGGAGCCGCTGGGTCACCATCCTTGTCGCCTCCAATTGCTTGTGCAACTGCTGACGCATCGGTTGAAGCATCTGGTGATGTCTTCACAACCATGTAGCGAAGTACGTTACCCTCCATATCAAGTTCTTCCTTGATGTCTGCGAGCGCTTCACCCTGAGCGGTAAACTTTACCCAACCAAAGTACGCGGTGTTGTACCGGTACCACTTTGAGTCAATGTTTTTACCCATGGTGTACGCGAGCTCAATCAATGCCGGCTTTGACTCAGCAGTAATCACTCCTCCGTTGCTTGTAATGTATCCTTTAATGGTTTCAAACGCTGCGTCGATGTTGCTCTCGAGCGTCGGAACAAGGTTTACACCCAACTCGTAGAGTCGAGCCTCGCCCTGTGCGTTTGCTGTTTCGTTTTCTGACATGGGCTAGAGATTACCACGAAAGGCCTCCCCGTGCAACCTGCCCCACCCGGTCAAAATTGGTCCTAAAATCTAGGCTCTCTACCGCAACCCAAAGAAAGAAACGGTATTTTCAACGAGCTGAGCGCGGACGAGCTCTTCATCCAGCCCTTTAATTTCAGCAATCGCACGGACCACCTCTCGGACATGAATTGGCTCATTTCGCTGCCCACGATGTGGTGCGGGCGTTACGTACGGACAGTCGGTCTCTGCATGCATGCGATCAAGCGGCACAAACTGCACGAGCGGTACATAGTCTTTAGCAAACGTAACAACTCCGGTGAACGACATTGTAAAGCCAAGATCAAGAATTTCTTTTGCTTGCTCAACTGTCCCAGCGAAAAAATGAAAATTGCCACGAACGCGCTCGCCGTGCTTTTGCCGTGCTTCACGAAGCATTGCGAGCGTCTCAGGGTACGCATCACGACAGTGAATCATGAGCGGCTTATCAAGCTCTGCTGCTAATTCTATTTGTGCTGCAAATGCATCACGCTGCCGAGCCTCATACGCCGCCCTGTCCCCAACTGGCCGAAAGAAATCGAGCCCACATTCGCCAATACCAACCACTTTTGGGCTTTGCGCGAGCGCTCGGTACGCCTCGATATCAAAACGTTCTTCGTGCGAACGAAAGGGCTTCGCCTCTTCCCCGAGCTCATCCTTGTCGTGCATTGATTCACTGGTGTGAATCGGATGAAGGCCAACAATCGCGTACACACCTTCTGGTGCTGCTTCAGCAAGCTCAACTGCATGCTTCGAGGTATCGAGCTTTGTACCAATGTTAATCATCCACGTGTCAGCAGCGATGGTTCGTGCCATCACATCGTCACGATCAGCATTGTACGCAGCAAACTGTAGGTGTGCGTGCGCATCTATGTAGCTTGGTTTACGCATGCTGCAATTCTAGCAAGATACGCTTCCACATGTCGACGAGCACATCATCTCCTGCATGCTTCGTGAGGTGCTCGGTTCCTGGCCAGGCATTTACTTCGAGCAACCAATGCTTCCCCGCTGCATCAGTGGCAACATCAAATCCACAGTACTCAAACCCTTTTGCGGTTGGACTCTGTGAAAGGAATTCGGCGACCGAAACGTATGCAGCATCGTCTTCTGAAACAATGACGGCCTCGGCACCAGGATTCCCAAACGGGCTCATTGAATGCGCTTTTCCTTCTGGCGTTAGCTTCTCGTACATGAGCACCACCTTCCCACGAAACCACAACACTCGGTACTCGCGCGCGATGACGACCGCCTCCTGCGCGAGCGCGATTGGATCGTACTGGCTATTTGCTTTTTCAAAAATGGTTTCGAGCGCAATGACTGCAGCATCGTGGCTGTCTATCAAAAAAACATGATTCCCATGCGAACCGCTGTTTCGCTTTACAATCACTGGCAGCTGAAAACCTTCAAGAATATCCGTCGCAATGTCGTGTGCGGTGGCATGTGTCACCAGCGGCTGCCACCGCTCTTCTACTGCAGGGTCCATGTACTGCTTTGTCCTCGGCATCGCAAGCTCTTCGTGGAGCAATGTGTACGAAAATGATTTATCACGAAACAGTGCATCCATACTTGAACTATTAAATGGTGTCTTTGATCGAAGAAACTGTAGCTCTCGATCACCTAGGTAGACAGTTAGCCAATTACCGATGTCATCCCGCACCGCATATGAAATACCGAGCGCATCACATGCTTTTGCAACACATCTTGTTGTAGCGTTTTGGAGCGTGTGCATACTAGGCTTCTTTGCGTGCAAAGAGTGGCGTTTCTGGTTTTTTGTTTACAGCAATCGTTGCCTCAATCTTTGCCGCTGTTTCTGGCATGAGCGGGTGCAAATGATACGCAACCTCCGCAAGATGCACCACGAGCTCCCGAATCATTTCCTTGCCACGGACAAGGTCTTGCTTCACCACTTTAAATGGCTCTTCGCGCTGAATTTTTGCATCAATCCACTGGATACCTTCCCACACACCGTTCATTGCCTGCTGCAAATTGTACGCATCAAATGCTTCAGTATATGGAGCAAAGAGCTGGCGTGCACTTGAAGTATCAACGGGCGCATCGAGGTAGTCTTCGGCAAGCTTCATAATTCGATTTGTGAGATTGCCGAGTCCATTTACAAGATGTGCATTGTAGGCCTCTTTGATTTTTTCTGGTGTAACGTCGGTATCTTCAAATGGATTAAGCTCACGAAGTACAAAGTAACGCAGCGTGTCCGTACCATACTCAGCAACAATATCTTGCGGATCAATAACATTTCCAAGAGACTTCGACATTTTTTGCCCGCCTGCAGCATTAATGAATCCGTTCACCACAACACGATTGGTGAATGGTAGACCTGCCGCATAGAGCATTGCCTGCCACCTGAGCGCTTGGTGCTGCGTGTTGTCTTTACCACAATACTGCACCGGTGTTCCCTGTTCCCAATACTTCTGAAACATCGCCATGTCGTGCGGCCACCCAACCGTAGTGATGTAATTAACGAGCGCGTCGAACCACACATACACAACTTGTGTAGCATCTCCGGGCACCGGTACACCCCACGGCATCTTCTCTTTCAACCGTGAAATACTGAAGTCTTCAAGCCCATGCTCAATCATCTGCTTCATTTCATTCAACCGAAAACCTGGGATGACAAAATCTGGATTTGCTTCGTAGTATGCAGTGAGCGCGTCTGCACATTTTGAAAATGCAAAAAAGTAATTCTCTTCTGAGAGCGTAACTGGGTGCTGATTTGGATGGTTTGGACATTTCCCATCAACGAGATCTTTCTCCTTCAGAAACATTTCATCGCCGACGCAGTAGAGGCCTGTGTACTCTTTCTTGTAGATGTACCCATTATCGAGACAACGCTGCCAGAATGCCTGTGCTGCGGCAACGTGATCGGCATCGGTAGTGCGAATAAAGCGATCATACGAGAGGTTAAGCTGTGCTTTAAGCGACGTGAAGTGCTCAGCCATTTCATCTACATAAGCTTGCGGTGTCTTACCAAGCTCGGTCGCTTTTTCATAAATCTTTGTGCCGTGCTCGTCAGTTCCTGTATTAAAGTACACATCAAACCCCTGCATACGCTTGTATCGCGCAACAGCATCGGCACGAACCACTTCCATTGCAAATCCAAGGTGCGGACGAGCATTTACGTACGGCAGTGTCGTGGTGATATAGAAAGGCGGCTTTGTATTCGTCTGGTTCTCGAGAATCATAGTGAAGGTTTAGCGCAGCTACTCTATGCAATTGGTAGCGCAGCTTTTCGCTTTCCAACATCGCTTAAGTATTCCATAACCGCAGCGGCAACAGGGACTGCAATCAAAATACCAAGAAATCCTGCGATTTGTGCCCCGATAATGAGCGAGATAATTGCGACGAGTGCTGGGATACCGACAATCTTTTTTACCACGAGGGGGTGGAAAAGCTGGCTTTCAAACTGCTGAATGATGACGTAAAAACCGGCAGTAATAAGTGCCAAGGTAAGACCGCCGTTGAGTAGCGCAAATGAGACAGCTGGAATCGCAGCAAGAATTGGACCAAATACTGGGATGAGCTCAAAGATTGCTGCGATAAGCGCGAGGAACATTGGGTTTGGCACACCAAGGATGACCAAACCAACATACGTCAGCACACCTACAACCAGAGCGAGAATGAGCTGCCCCTGCATCCAAAGTCCAATCTTCTTTTGTGAACGCTTCCACAGATCAAGGACGTACGCTTCATGCTTTGCCGGGGTAACAATTCGTAAAAAGTCTCGAACGCCGTCCTCTTGTACCGCAAGGTAGAATGAGATAACGAGAATGAGCACGAACGAAAGCAATCCTCCAAAAACGGTTGAGGCTGTTGCAAGTACGCCAACGGTTGCACCAGAGAAGGTTGTAGCAACCTTACTGAAAAGCTCACCAGTAAGTCCTGTTTGGGTAATCGAATGAACAAACGTGTCATACCCTGGCAACTGCGTTAATCGCGCATTACCAAATGAAGCAATGTAGCCTGGCAACTCAGTGGTTAGTCGTTGAAAATCGTCGATGAGTGGCGGCAAAAAGACAACAGAGAGAGCGGTGATACCAATGATGACGCCGAGATAAATAATGAGAACAGAAAGAACGCGTGGGATGTGCTTCTTTGCAAGATACGTTGCAGCTGGGTTAATTGCCGATGCAATAACAATTGAGGTGAGCAGTACAAGCACAAGATCTCGAATCACCCACACGAGCCAGGCAAGCGCACCGATGACCAGCACCTTTACTACCGTACCCGACGTAATAGAAATAATGATTGGCTGCTCTAGTTTTTCCTTCATATAGGTCGATAGTAGCATGCAGCAGGGGCCCCAGCAACGACATGTATGGCGCTTTTTCGACCTACTTGCAGCTTTTTAAATCGAATGGTAGTATCGACCTCGAGTTAGTTACACAGGTTTTGTAACCCTTGCCGGAGACAGCAACCGCCTGCACCCATCGCCTTTGTGCGACCGCAGTATCTCCCAAGAACGTTCCAAGTCTGTGCTACAAGTCGTTGTGACGTGCCACGTACCGAGGGGAAATCCTCAAATTTCCATAAAAATTGTGGCTGTCCTGCGTGGAGTGATCGTCCTCGAGCAATGTCTTCGGACAATGTCTCCTTCGGCCGAACCGGAAAATGCAGGCTAAAAGCCATAGGCAACCCACCACAACGACTCACTCAGCGGCCCCCGTCTCAGACAAACGGGGGCCGTTCTACTTTTTATTTTAGATAGTCACGTTCAGACAGAACAACTGACTAGAGTCGCTCCTTCAGGTAGTGAACAAGCTCGGCTTCGCTGACACGCTCCTGTGCGCCAGTATCTCGATCACGGACCGTCACACCTGTTCCCTGCTCAAGGGTTTCAAAATCAATCGTTACGCAAAGTGGTGTACCAATTTCATCTTGACGTCGGTATCGCTTTCCGATGTTGCCGTTATCATCAAATGAGACATTTGGAATGTCACGCTTAATTTTCTGGTAGAGCTCTCGTGCTTTCTCAACGAGCTCTGGTTTATTTTTCAAAAGTGGAAAGATTGCAACTTTAACTGGTGCAACTTTTGGAGAAAGCTTGAGGTAGACACGTGTTTCCCCGCCGAGGTCATCTTCGGTGTATGCACTCGTAAGCACTGCAAGCACCGCGCGATCAACACCAAGAGATGGTTCAATCACGTGTGGCACAAGCTTCTCTCCAGATTCCTCATCGAAGTACTCAAGCTTTTGCTTACTGTGTGCGGCATGTGCGCTCAGGTCGAAGTCAGTTCGGTACGCAAGGCCAAAGAGCTCCTTCTTTCCAAACGGGTAGTCAAACTCAAAATCGATTGTGCGCTTTGAGTAGTGAGCACGGTCCTCCGCCGCAACATCGAGCTCATGCACCTTGTCCATGGGCAAACCAATCGTCTCCATGTAACGCTTCATTTCACGGACGAAGCTTTCAAACTGCACTTCCCAATCATCAGGATGCACAAAGTACTCAATTTCCATTTGCTCAAACTCGCGAGTTCGGAAAATAAAATCACGTGGCGCAATTTCGTTTCGAAACGCCTTACCAATCTGCGCGATACCAAACGGGAGCTTTGGATGGAAGCTGTCGAGCACATTCTTGAAGTTCACAAAGATACCCTGTGCGGTTTCTGGACGGAGGTACGCAATCGCTGACGCATCCTCGGTCGCACCAACTTGCGTCTTAAACATCATGTTGAACTGCACAACGCTACCGAGCTCGTTCCCTTCTGGACTCTTGATTCCCTTTTCTTTAATCAATGCATCCATTTGCTCGAGCGTCATACCGGCAACCGAAATACCCTGATCTTCAAGTACATGATCAGCTCGATATCGCTTCTTTGTCTTCACGTCCTCAACGAGCGGGTCAGCAAAACCAGCAACGTGACCGCTCGCCTCCCACACGCGCGGGTTCATGATGAGTGCCGCATCGAGACCGTACATATCTTCTCGATCATCCACGAACTGCTTCCACCAGAGCTGCTTGATGTTGTTTTTGAGTGCGACACCGTATGGTCCGTAGTCCCAGGTACCTGCAAGGCCCCCGTAGATTTCTGAGCCTTGGTAAATAAAACCTCGCCGCTTTGCGAGTGAAACTACTTTTTCCATACTGTCGTTGCTTGCCATACGCGCAATACTACACTATTTCGACTACTCTACAACTTTACCAGTATCAATCTCTCCGAGAATACCCAAATCGATGGTGATATCCTTGGCCGGTGTCGCGGTAATTGGCTTACCGGTAAATGAATCATCTCCATCAAACGTTACATTTGTAAGAAGCACTGGTGTTGCACCAATCTGACTAGCTGATGGCTTAAAGGTTAGCTGGATCGCAGCACTTCGAGCTGGCGTAATAAAGCCAGTGTGTTCACGCACGTCACCAAGTTTCCACGTAATCAGTCGCGTTACTGGATCGAAAGTTACGTTTTCACTACTTGGTGAAACTTGATTATTCCAGCGCACGTACGCTGGTAGGTACGCAGTCAAGGTGCTATCGGTAAGCAAGTTTGAAGAGTTCGTAAGATTGAGTGTAACGGTATACGTCGTATCTTGCTCAACACGCGGCGGCATTGGACCCGTATTTGTAAATGGCCCCCCGTTTGTGAAAGAAACGACGGGTGTCAGTACAACAGCGCTTGCAAACTTTACACGCGTCACCGTTGAGCTGCGAACATCCTCAGGCACCGCATCTTCAGAAAGTCTTCGCCCAGAAACCGACGCGTCCACAATGATTTCTGGATTTTTAAAGACAGCCGCGCGTGAAGCTAGGGGCTTTGATGCAAAACGGAAGAGCAACGTTTCTTTTGCGCCAATCGGAATATTTCGAAGCGCTACGTTGTTTGCACCGTCCCAGGTAATGGTATTATCTGCCGAGCTATAAAATCCTCCCGCAACTTGTACCGACGTATCGTCGAGCACGTCTCCGTCTAGCTTCAAGGTGATACGAGCATCTGTAATAGCCGCATCTGTATTGTTGGTATAGGTCAATCGACCATCAATATCCTTGGCTCCCGTGCGCACAACCTCTCCAGAACCATCGCCGTCAATCGCGAGCGCAAGAGCAAGGAATGGCTGTGTAATGGTTACACCACGCTCAACACTCGTGAACGCCACACCAAGTTTTGTCTTGTCTTCCTCCTCTGCAACACCTGCATTAAACCGGAAGACGCGCTCTTCTTTATTCTGACCATCAAGCCGGCCCGTAACACGAAACGTAATTTGCTCTTGTGGCCGAAGCGTTTCAAAGCTCCACTGATTATTACCTTTGCTCGGCTGCCTTGTTGCCTCTGTTACGGTAAAACCAAACGGATACTGCGCTTCAACGAGAACATTTTTGAGCTCTTGAGAACTATTTGAGGAAACAGTTACATTAAACGTCAGCTCCTGCTGTGACGTAATCTCTTTAACCGACTCAACCAGCAATCGGATTGGAGCTGATCGCAACGCGACGGTAACCTCTTTATGCTGTTCAAAAATAGCAGTTGAATCTGGGAGGCGATACTCAACCCGAACGTCAATTTTTTTGCTATCTCCTTCGGCACCAAAGAGTGCAGCATCGTAGCTAGCGCGAACCACCTGCCCCGGCATAATATCGCCAATACCATCACGAATGCGTGGTAAATCAGTTTTTAAATCCTGAGAAGATTTTGTTCCATCTGGATACTCAATTACTAAATCGACGGTGTAGATTGGTACGGACCCTTTATTTTCTACGAGCACGTCAAGCGTCAGCTCTTCACCGCCACCAATAGCAACAGGACTGACGACTGTTACCTCAACATCTTTGTTGGCCGTTGCTCCCGGTGCCATAAATACCATGTACGCATAGCCGAGTGCCCCGATAAAAAAGACAAACGCAGCAATTGCAAGTTTTGCAAAAAGCGACAGACCACCTTTTGGAACAGTGTCTGCGAAATCATTAATGGATGTATCTTGCCAACCTGGCTGTAACTGATTTGGTACTGTATGCAATTCCTTGCGCGGCTTCATCTCGAAGTGTGCGTTTGGTGAGTAGAGTTTTTGCTGCAGGCGCTCAACGCGGCTCGCTTTGCGAGCCGCGGGCACACTACCTACCGGCGGTTCACCTCCAGGTGACATTCCCGGCTGTTGATCGTTTTTTTTGCTCAAATCGAGCGGTTCCATGCACTGTAGTATAGCACTGTTGCGCAGAACGCATGGCAGGCGTACAGTGGAAAGTAAGGAGGAACACATGCCGCACAGCACATTACGCATCCATCAAATTGAGGAGGGTTTGGAACATCGAGACCAAGAAGAGGCAACCAAGGAAGCACTCAAAACACCCCGAGGGTATCTTTGGCAACCAGGCCAGCAGGTCCAATCTCACGGATTTGAACCCGAAGGAACATTCTCGTCAGGTCCAGACGAAGATCCTACCATGCAAGCATGGCGCACCGTGGTCTGACAGACCCCAATCATCCTCATGTGCATCGCGGCCGCCTCACGAAGAGTGGCCGCATTTTCTTTACGCAGCACCCAGCGCAGTTGCCGGCATACTACCTACAGCTGACTTTCTCGAAGTCCACGGTTAATTGCAGCAACCACCACATCACGTTCGCTCCGCGCCCGTGCAACAAGTGTTTCAACGGGTGTCCCAATCGTAATGTAAGGCGCAAGCGCAGTATCAGCGCCAACGTAGCCAAGCTGATGGAGCAATCGAAGCACAAGTACCGCCTCAATGTCACGGGCTGCCTGCCCAACCCCATGGAGTGCGAGGTGCGCAACACCCTCGTCGAGTACCTCAAAAAGAGCCGGATCTGCCTCTTCACCAGGAAGGAGCCGCTCGAGGAGTCTGCACACGTTCGCCAGCACAACGAGTGCTTCTGGGAGCATGAGTGCTGCATAGTGCGTACCCACCTGCGCATTTGTTAATCGCCACATCCCCTTTCCACGCACAAGCGATGCAGTTACTCGAGCGTACGGCTGCACAGCAAATCGCAACTTTGATTTTTCATACCGAATACCTTGTGCTGATGCACGAACAACACCGAACCGCTCAGTCATGAGCGTCACAAGCATATCCGCTTCACCGCTCGGAGCTACTCGGAGCACGTACGCCTCTGTTTCGTAGACGTGGTGCATAGAAACACGTTAGACATTAAGCGCGATCACTACAGATGTTCCATCGAGCTCTAATGTGGTACCTTCCACTGCAGCGTAGACCACCTCTCGTGCACGAACGGTTTTTGTAAGTTCATCTACAAAACCAGCAACGAGCGTTTCTGCATTTGGAGAAAGGGTGAGCGTAATCATGTCATCCGGCGTAAGCCCAGTGTCTTTTCGAAGACCTTGAATGAATCGCATGAGCTCGCGGACCTGCCCTTCTCGCTTAAGCGCTTCTGTTACTACCGTGTCGAGTACCACTACTTCTTGTTGCGTCTCATCAAATTGAACGGCCTTCACATTTACTTCATCCTTCAAAATATCGAGAAATGCTGCATGTGGTGCAAGCGCAATATCTTTAAGTGTGACCTGCTGCAGGGGCTGTCGAACTTTAATTCCTGCAACCGTTCGAAGCTCGAGCGTCTTTGTCACAAGCGCGCGCACTACGTCCATACGATCAAGCACGTCTTCCGCAACTGCTTTTTGTGAAGGCCATGCTGCAAGGTGCACGCTTTCAAGCTCTCCTCCTGCTCGTTGGTACACATCCTCAGCAACAAATGGTGTGAATGGCGCAATGATTTTTGCAAATGTTTGGAGTACGTACTGTGTTGTTTCGAGCGCCGCAGCCATATCATCGCCTTCCTCTTTAAATCGATCGCGAGAACGACGGACGTACCATGTTGAGAGGTCGTCAACAAAGTCCATGATTGGACGTGCTGCTTTATCGATGACGTACGCGTCGAGCTGTGTGCGAACCTCCTGCTCAAGCTGCGCTAGTCGTGCCAGAATCCAGCGATCCAAGACATGAGTACTCGTATCTCGCGCCACAGTTCCCTCACGCTTGTAGAGTTCATAAAAGGCAACGACATTATCGAGTCGTCCGATGAGCTTCTTCATTACTTCATCAACTCCCTTCTCTGAAAACGCAGATTCTTCTGCACGCACGAGCGGTGATGCCATCAGGAAATACCGCAGTGCGTCAGCGCCATACTTATCCAAAATAAGACTCATCTCTGGATAGTTCTTGAGACTCTTCGACATCTTTCGACCGTCTTCTGCAAGCAATAGCCCATTCACCAGGACGTGCTTGTATGGTGCGCGTCCAAAGAGCGCCGTGTTCAGCACGAGCATTGAGTAGAACCAGCCACGCGTCTGATCGAGTCCCTCGGCAATAAAATCTGCTGGGTAGCGGCGAGCTTTACTAAACCATCCCTGTTTTGGATTGAAACGCGTCGTGTCGAATGGATAGTGGTTCGAAGCAAACGGCACCGAGCCTGAATCAATCCACGTATCAAACACATCTGGAATGCGACGCATGAGCTTGCCGTTTTGTGTAAACGTTACCTCATCGATATACGGTCGGTGAAAATCAAGTTCATACGCATCGTTGAGAGGTAACCGCGAGACCGTAAGCGTAGTTGTCTCTCCAGGCAACACAAAATCTTCTCGCTTCTCCTTTTCGGCAGATGCCTGGTCGACGTTCCACCCGTTTGCCGCTGCTGTTATAAGCCACACCGGGTACTCGTGCGTCACGACGAGAACGGTCTGCCCTTCATGCTTTGCGGCAACTTCATAGAGGAACTGCCCGACGCGCTGCTTGACCTGGGTCACTGTTTCGCCACCAGGAAGTGCGCGAGAGAACTTCTCTTTGATCCTAGGAAACTGACGATGGTATTCATCAATCGATTCTCCATTGATACCAGTCTGCAACTCTTTAAGTCGATCATCGACAATGATCGTATCAGCTGACATGCCGAGCGTTTCTGCAACGAGCGTAGCAGTTTCCGTTGTACGCATCAGCGGTGACGTGTACACGACATCTACTTTGCCAAGTTTCTTTGCCGCTCGAACCACATCCTCCTTTCCCTGCTCGGTGAGGTGGCTTGGCACATCATTTGTCTCTGACAGAATACGCTTTACGTTATGCTCTGCATGTCCATGCCGCATGCAAATAATGTTTGTTTTATATGCAGTCTTTTCTTTGAGCTCATCGAGTGAACCAATGACGGCCACTTCGCTTCCGTCTTCTGACTTCCATACTGGAATTGGTGTACCCCAGTATCGCGCACGTGACACCGCCCAATCCTTCGCTTCTTTGAGCCAATTACCAAAACGGTTCTTGCCCACAAAGTCCGGCACCCAGTGCACCTTGTCGTTTTCTGCGACGAGCTTATCCTTGAGATCCGTTACCTTAATGAACCACGATGACATCGCGTAGTTAAGGAGCGGCGCGTCAGTTCGGTAGCAGTGCGGATACGAGTGCGTGTACTTTGCTTTACTAAAGAGAAGCCCTCCGTGCGCAAGATTTTTAATGATCTCAACATCAGTTGCCGTTGGATCTTCTTTTGGTTTTGCCTGCAGACCTGCAAAGTCGGTTACTTCCGGCTTCATGGTGCCATCGATACGCACATGCTGCACAAACGGCAGTTTGTATTCTTGTCCAAGCTTCAAGTCATCTTCGCCAAATGCAGGGGCAATATGCACCACACCAGTACCATCTTCGGTCGTCACAAAATCACCGTGGTAGATTTTCCAACCGTTTTCGTGATTTGAAAGCGATGTGTCTTTTGCATAGTAATCAAAAACTGGTTTGTATGATTTGCCGAGAAGTGCCGCTGTATCAACAGGACCCGCAATAGTGTGCTCTTTTTCTGCAAATACTTTTTCAACGAGCGCTTCTGCAATAATGTACGTAGACCCCTCGTGAGCGACACGAACATACGGAACGTTTTTATTAATCGCAAGCGCAACGTTGCCCGGCAGTGTCCACGGAGTCGTTGTCCACGCAAGCACAAACGTACCCGGTTCATCAACGAGCTCAAACTTCGCGGTAAGCGTAATATCAGTTACATCTTTGTACCCTTGATTCACTTCAAAGTTTGAAAGCGCAGTCTCAAGCGGCGGCGATACCTGCATCGTCTTGAACCCTTCGTAGACCAACCCCTTCTCAAAGAGCGTCTTCCACATCCACCAAATTGATTCGGTGTACGTTGGCGCCATGGTGATGTAGAGGTCATCAAAATCCACCCAGCGGCCTGTACGCGGAATTATTTTTTGCCAGTCATCGGCGTAGCGAAAAATCGTTGAGCGCGCAAAGTCGTTAAACTGTTTAATACCAAATGCTTCAATATCTTGCTTGGTCGCGAGATTATTTTCCTTTTGAACGAGTGCTTCAATTGGCACCCCCTGAGTGTCCCAGCCCCATCGCCGCTCAACACGATACCCGCGCATTGTCTTGTATCGAGGAATCACGTCCTTCATCGTGCCTGGCACGAGGTGGCCGTAGTGTGGGAGACCAGTTGCAAAGGGCGGTCCGTCATAAAAGACAAAGTCACCGTTTGGCGCTGCTTTGGTAAGCGTTTTCTTGAAGATGTCACGTTCATTCCAAAAAGCCAGTATCCGCTCTTCGCGCTCCACAACCTTTGGTTTTTCCGGATTCTGCCCTTCTGCTGTCATAGGTATGAGCATACGGTATTTGGCGCCGTGTTTCAATCAGTGGGGATATAAAGAAAAGGCGGCGACCTCTGGTCGCCGCTTCCGAGATGGTGGTTTACACAGGCTGATGAAAGAGTGATGCGAGCTCCCCGCGGAGCTTCATGAGCGCATCAACACCGTCGAGGATGAACTTTGCAAGATCATCCTCAATTTCAAGCTCACGAAACCCGTGCGGCCGCATTGGTTCAACCTGCAAACTGGTAATCCGCGGATGAGCATCTGCTTGCAAGTTGAAGGTAACAACCAACCAACCAGATTGGCAGTGAAAATCATGTGCACCTGGAATCGCGACTTGTTGAGATGTATACCCCAAACCAACATCGTACGTAGAAACAAAGACCCTCATGCCTCTGACGCTACGACAGCGCAGGCAAAAAGTCAAAGGTGGAGGTCGCGAGCGCTACATCTGCGCTGGCAATCGCATACCGAGTGCAGCAATACCATTGGTAAGTGTGGTGAGCACTGCGTTTGTGATACCGACACGATATGGTGAACTTGCATCTGCAGCATTTACAATCTGCCCCTGTGCGTAAAACGCGTTAAACGCAGCAGCAAGCTCGGTAAGGTACGTTACCAAATGCTGCGGCGC
The DNA here is from genome assembly GCA_041158505.1 of Candidatus Parcubacteria bacterium. GTDB lineage: Bacteria > Patescibacteriota > Minisyncoccia > Phycocordibacterales > JAACPR01 > JAGOTN01. The sequence goes on from JBEBBG010000003.1 coordinate 49,703, forward strand.
GAGACCATCATGTGCACTCTCGAGCACCTCAGGGAATCGATCGAGCATTTTTTCTACTGTGGTCACCTGCCAGCCTTCTGGTTGGACTGCTTGGCCCACAGCAATCCCTGCCGCCTCAGCACGTGTAAGCAATGACTTCGCACGCATCGCCGTATACTGCAGGTATGGACCTGAATCTCCTTCAAACGAAATAGATCGCTCAAGATCAAAGATAATGTCGCGTCCCGGAGATTGCTTGAGAATGACATACTTAATTGCAGCAACAGCAACTGCCTCCGCTGTCTCTTCTGCTGCATCCTGTGTAAAACCACGATCTGCGATTTTTTCGAGCACGCGGTTCTTAACCTGCTCAATGAGCGTTTCCGCAGCAATCACATCGCCGGTTCGCGAACTCATCTTGCCCGTTGGCAGCTTGAGCATGCCGTGTGAAATGTGCGTTGTCTTTGCACGAAGCTCTGGGAACACTTCGGCCATTGCTGCGAGCACTACTTTGAAGTACTCATCTTGCTCATTTGCAGTAACGACGATTGAACGATCATACTCGTACAGCTGCGCCTTAATCATAGCGAGTGCAAGCTCCTTTGCTTCATACACCGGCAACCCTTGCGAGTTAATAAACACACGCGTATGTAGCCCGCACTTCTCCCCTTTGTATACAATTGCACCTTGGCTTTCTTCAAAAATTCCTTTCGCAACACCATCGAGCACTGTTTGCTTGCCGATTTCTGCAACCTCACTCTCAAGCACCTGGAAATCAAATGTGGTACCGAGGCGTGGGTAAATCTTTTCAAATGCTTCCAGGCTCCATGCTCGTCCCTTCTCGTAGTAAATCTGTAGCTCGTGGTTTGATCGAGCAAAGAGCATTTTGTTTGTCACCTCGATCTCTTTTTTTGCATTCTCGTCTTGCTCGTATTCACGTGCACCAAACGCGTACGCGTTACCAAGAAAGCGCACCTTCACGTCGAGGGAATCTTCATCATGCGGAAAGCCTGCACGTGTCTGGACCATACCCCACACAGCTTTTGCAACGTGCATACCAATGTCTCCCTGGTACACCATACGCTTCACCTCGGCACCATTCCACTCAGCAATCCGACAGAGCGCCTCACCGACCGTGTTGGCCATGAGGTGCCCAATGTGCATCTGCTTGAATGGATTTGGGTCTGTGTACTCAATCATCGTTCGCTCGCCGTGCAAACGTGCAAGCTGGCCGTAGTTACTACCTTGGTTAATAATATTTTGGACGGCGCGCTCAAAGAAAAGGTTTGAGAGGTGCACGTTAATGAAACCTGGACCGGCAACCTCCACAGAGGCGATGTCGTCTGAGGCGGCGGCGCGAAGCGCCGCCGCAATCTTCTCTGCGAGCTCTCGAGGATTCTGCCCGAGCGACTTGCCAAGCACCATCGCCACGTTGGTCGCGTAATCACCATGCGACATATCTGCAGGATGCTCAACGGTAAAAGGCGCAGGCGTTATACCAAGCCCTTCCAAAATCTCCGTAATTTGCTCTCGAATCGTCTCTCGTATCATGTGTGGCTAGTCTAGCAGCCTGCGAATATTTATCAATTACTGCTCCAGCAGCGCGTGCACGATGGTGCATACTTCATCATGAATATCCTCCCTACTGCGCATCACGCCATCAGGAGCACACGTCACCGTTTTCCACGCAAACTTATCGGCAACATACTTGTACGCTTCAGATGCATCGCGCAAATGATTGATGCTTGCTTCATGAATATCACGCTGCTTGCCGCCGGTGTACGTTCGTTCGCCTTTTTGATCAACGAGCTGCTGTCCAACTTCTGGCGGTACGTAGAGAAAAATGGTTGCATCGGGTCGAGGAATACCGCAGATTTCATACTCAAGTTCATCGAGCCATTCCAAAAATGCATCACGTGCCGCCACGTCTTTAATCTTACCGGCCTGATGCCCCATGCTCGCAGAGACGTACCGATTACTGACAATGCAATTTCCTTCTGCAAGCCACTGTCGCATCTGCGCCGCTACATCAAATCGATCGAGTGCATAAAAGAGTGATGCCCGTTTTGCGCCGACTTCATCTGCACCTCCATACTCGCCACGCAGATACTTCTCTACAAAATATGCAGACGGTTTTCCATACTGTGGAAAATCGGTAACAATCACCGGTACACCTTTTGCTTTGAGTGCCGCAACGAGGAGCTCTGTTTGTGTACCCTTACCCGACCCATCAGTTCCATCAATCACGATAAATTTTCCAGGTTTCGTATCCATACTATTTTCCCGTACTACCAAATGCCCCATCGCCTCGCGCAGTTTCTGAAAGCATATCAACCTCAACGACCTGCGGATGCTCAACTTTTTGTATGAGCAGCTGTGCAACCTTGTGTCCTGCCTCAAACGTGTACGGTTCATTTCCAAGGTTTACGACACCAACTTGAATCTCGCCTCGGTACCCAGCGTCTACCACGCCACCCAGCGTTTTGATACCTTGCTTGTGCGACAAGCCACTCTTGTCCCACACGAGCCCAACGTGACCCGCAGGAATTTCAAGTGCAATACCGATTGGAATTTGTGCACGCTCCATCGGCGCAACAACCATCGTACTGACTGCATACAAATCCATACCCGCATCACCTTCGTGCGCGTACGTTGGTATTCGTGCGTCATCGTGTAGTTTTTTAATCTTGAGTTCCATGCGTAGCTGCTTTAACCTCGAAGTACTGCGTCAATCTTTTCTGCAATATGTACAAAATCTTGTTCTTTCTTGCCGTTAGTCGTTTCTGCTGCGGCACCAACGCGAATGCCTGACGGATCAACTGGCGATCGGGTATCAAATGGAATGGTGTTTTTGTTTACGATAATGCCGGCAGCCTCGAGCTTATCGCTTGCCTCTTTACCACCAATTCCCTTGCCATCCATCCACGTATCAATGAGCACAAGATGTGAATCAGTGCCTCCTGACACAATCCGCCACCCAAGCTTTGTGAGTGTATCTGCCAGCACCTGCGCGTTTTTTACGACTTGTGCGGCGTACGCTTTAAACTCTGGTTGTGCTGCTTCGTAGAGCGCAACTGCAACACCTGCAATCTGATTCATGTGTGGGCCACCCTGCAGCCCTGGGAAAATTGCTTTGTCGACTTTATCGTGG
>JBEBBG010000004.1:0-12119 GCA_041158505.1 Candidatus Parcubacteria bacterium
GAAAGCGGCGCGGGCCTACGCCCCGCGCCGCTTTCGTCGTACAAAAAGCACACCAGCCACCACAACGACAAGCGTAAGCAGTGCACCAACACCAACCACTACGACACGCTCTCGCACCGAAAGTGCGCGTTCCCCGTTTCCATCACCTGCCACGAGCACACCTTCTTCTGGAACGTACGTGTCGAGCACATCCACAACTACTCCATTTTCAAACAGTGTTGTCACTATACGCATACCGTACAGATAATACGGCGCAACAAATGGCACGCGCACTGTTTTTTTACCTGGCAAAAACGGCACCTTCGACTCACCCACAAGCAACCCATTCGCATCAACAATACTCACCAGCACTTCAAGTGCACCAACCTGAAACGCAGGATCAACCTCGGGTTCAAGCGACAGATTTGGTGGTGCTACACGATACGCAACCTCTACAGAAAACGTATCGCCCGCAGACACCTCGAGCGCTGTTGGTGATGCATACATAAGTTGTGGCCGCTCTCCACCCACGACGTACCGAACTTCAAACGGCCCGGCGTACGTGGTGCTTGCAGTGTCCGTGTACGAGATGAGCGCCGTGTACGTCCCTGCCTCGCCATCAAACGTTGGCAGACGCATGCGCTGCTCCGTACTACGCCCTACCTGCACCGGAACTGCTTCACCTGCATACGTCGTCTTTGGTTCACCAAACGGCGCTTCACCTTCGTAGACGGCAACCTGTGGCGTGAGCGTGTAGCTGCCCCGACTGCTGCGCATTGAAATTGCAAAAAACACCTGCTCTCCTGCATAGACCGTTGGACCAGCTTGGAGTCCAAACGGTTCTCCATCAACTTGTGTCTGTGCAACGTACGTAATACTCGGCGTCACTGACCCTGTTACCAAAAGCGGTACGATATCACGTGCAATGAGTGATCCATCGCCACCAAACACAGAAACAGCAAGTCCAATGTTGCCTGCTCCTAGGTATGCAGGAAGTGGCACACGAAGAGAGAGCGGTACGACTCCACCGGGTACAAGGACCGGCAACCCCGATACCTCACCGAGCAAGAATCGTGTACTTGGTTCCCCCGTTGTCTCATCAAGATTCCCCACCACATCAACTCGGTACTGCATACCCGTCCACACTAAGTCGCTTTCGTTTCGTACACTAAAGGAAAGCACGGCCGTATCACCCGCTGTGTACACCACCTGATCAAGCAGCGCCTCCTCAACTCGCACCCCACGATCAACAATCGTTGGCTGATCAAGATTATCGAACCCGTACGCACCAGCAGCAATCGGTGTCAGCACAAAGCAGAGTATGAGAAAGAAAATGATGTACCGCATGCCCCCGTATTGTACCTTGAAGCAGCAAGAATCGTCACCCAAAACCACCACTGGAAATTATGCATTCCTCTGCTATACTCGAACCACTCTATTTATATAGTAATCACACACCTATGAACCTCTGGCACGATATTCCACTTGGAGACAATGCACCGAACGAATTTAACGTCATCATTGAAATTCCAAAGGGATCAAACAACAAGTACGAAATCGATAAAGAAACTGGCCTCATTGCGCTCGATCGCGCAAACTACTCGTCAGCTCCCTACCCGGTAGACTACGGCTTTGCCCCACAAACACTCTGGGATGATAACGACGCGCTCGACGTTGCAGTACTTACTACCTGGCCACTTGCCGTTGGTATTAAAGTAACTGTCCGACCCGTTGCGGTAATCGAGATGATCGATAGCGGTGAATCAGACTTTAAAGTGGTTGCGGTCCCCGCATCAGACAAGCGATGGGACGACGTCCACGACCTTGCCGACATCAACAAGCACCAGCTCAAGGAAATCGTACACTTCTTTGAAACCTACAAGGAACTCAAGAGTGATACCAAAAAAGCAACGGTTGAAATCAAAGGCATTAAAGGACGAGACGATGCAATTGCTGCAGTAAAGAAATCAATCGACCTCTACAACGAGAAGTTTGGGAAGTAGCCCACGCGGCGCAATGATAAAAACACCGAGGTACCCACATCTCGGTGTTTTTCTTTATTACACGTTCTCGTGATCGCACCCGCTAGATGCTTGCCGAATGGGGCCATGCTAGAATGAGCGCATTACCACCTCACCCAACATACATGACCGAAGAAACAAGCACACCACCAAGAGAAGAGAGCGGCGCCGGCGCCACGGTGGCTTCGGTGATTGTTGTGCTGGTTATCATCGCCGGTGCCTTCTACCTCTTTAACCGCGTACAGGAGCAGCGACAACGGCAGCTTCCTCCAGAAGAAGTACCAACACTCGAGGTACTCGTCACCGACAACAGCACCGGCACCATCGAACTAACATCCGAGCTGAGCGCAACATCCTCAACAAACGGAAACATAGCAACAGAGTAGTTGCGTCCACCACCAACAGACTCACTTGATCCCGCACCTCCGCGGGATTTTTCATGCGTTGCATTTTTGTCGTAAGTCAGTAGACTGGGTCCACTATGCAAGATACATACACCATTACCGCAAACACCAAAGACGGCTCAAAGGTCACCCTCGAGATTGAGGTGCCCGTCGAGACACTTGGAAAGTTTCGTGAAGATGCAGTTAAAGACATTAGTAAAGAAATTGAGATTGATGGTTTTCGAAAAGGTACCGCACCTGAAAAGATGATCATCGATCGCGTTGGCGAAATGGCAGTAACTGAAAAAGTTGCGTACCGCGCAATCAACAACATCGTGCCAATCGTTCTTTCAAACGAGAAGCTCGATGCACTCACCATGCCTGGTATCACGATCACCAAGATTGCCGTTGGTGCACCACTCGTATTTAAAATGGAAGTCACGCTCCTCCCAACCGTTGAGCTTCCTGACTACAAAAAAATTGCACGTGAGGTTGCGATCGAAACAATCGACACGATTGATGAGAAGGACGTCGACGAGTACATTGAGTACCTTCGCAAGCAGCGAGCGCATGCTGAAGCAATGTCGAAGGGAGAAAAAATTGATCAGGACAATCTCGAACTTCCTGCATTTGATGATGCGTTTGTTGCAACGCTCGGCAACTTCAAAACGGTCGACGAATTCAAAACCGAGCTCCGCAAGAACATGCTCGAGGAGCGACAGCAGCGCGCGACTGAAACTCGCCGTCTCAAAATTATGGAACAGGTTATCGATGCAACGACGATTGATGTTCCAGACGTACTCGTTGAGCAAGAGCTTGATCGCATGCTCGCAAAGTTCAAGCACGACATTGAACGATTCAAGATGAATCCAGAGGACTACCTCAAGGAGCTCAAGAAGACTGAAGAAGATCTCAAGAACGAGTGGCGAACAGATGCCGTGAAGCGTGCAAAGATGAATTTGATTCTTCCAAAAATTGCAGAGACTGAAAACATCACCGCGGATGAGAAAGAAATCGAGCACGAGCTCGAACACCTCAAAAAGCATGATAAAGACATCAATGATGCACACGCACGAATGTACCTTCGACTGGTACTAACGAATGAGGGTGTCTTCAAGTTTTTGGAGGGCGTGAAGTAACCCAAAAGAAAACACGGCAGCCGCACTCATGTCTCGAGAGGTCCTCACGGATAACAAAAGAAACCTCACACACATCTCGACAAAAATACAGACTTCACAAAAAGCAGCCGTACTCGCGTTTCGACAGGTCCTCGCACGACATTCCACAAAGCTTCGCTTTAGGAATGTCGGCTGCGGAGTGTCTCACCGCGAGTACGGCTGCTTTTTGCTTTACACGTTGTACACGAATTTAGGTTTCACAATCTGTGCGTAACACAGATTACCAACCCAGGAGGACGAGTGAGCAGACCGCGATTGATGCAGTCTCAGCGCGAAGTACCTGCTCTCCGATTGAGACGATACGTGCATTGCGTCGCGCAAACTGCTCGAGGTCTTGCGGACTAAATCCTCCCTCAGGTCCAACAAAAAGCGCGATACTTCGTGTTTCACGAAGTTGTGTAACCGACATCGGTTCACCGCCAAGGTGTAGTACGACCGGTTGTGTTTCACAAATCTTCAGTGCCTCTTTCAGTGAAATTGGTTCATCGAGGAACGGTAGCTCTGCGCGTTCAGATTGCTCCGCCGCTTCGCGCACAATGTGATCCGCACGTTCCATGTTGATACCGAGCTTCTCGGTACGTTCGGTGATTACCGGCGTAATGCGTGAAACACCGAGTTCGGTCGCTTTCTGAATAACCCACTCAAACTTGTCCTTCTTGAGTAACGCGGCAAATAGGTGCACCTCTGTTTCACATTTTCTTGAGACTTTTTTTATTTCTTTTTTAGAAATGAGCAATCCCTTCTTGAGGAACTCAGCAATCACCCCATGAAACTCGATACCCGAGCCGTCCAGGAGGACCACCCGACTACCCTCACGCAACCGTAGAACGTCTTTCATCTGGTGCACCACATCCCGATCGGTGATAGCGACTTCATCTGCATCTGCTAAGTTCCCCTCTACAAAAAATCTATGCTGTTTCATGAAACGTACTATATGTTGTTATTCAAGGTTTTTCCAGTCACTTCTAAAATCTTTATGAAAAAGTTATGAAGTACTTATGAAATCTTTCTAAAATTAAAATGAAGAAATTCTAAAATATTTATGAATTTTTTATGAAGAAAAAGTAAAATCTCATCCACAGGAACTCTCAAAAACCAACACAACCAAACACCCATTGCGTCAAGTATGGCGCAATGCTATACTCACCGCACTAGAGGCACTGACAGAGCTGTTGGTGGCCCGTTACCAGCCGTAATCAATTTTCATTTATGATTATCCCAACCGTTATCGACAAGTCGCAGTTTGGCGAGCGAGCATACGACATTTACTCTCGCCTACTCAAAGAGAACATCATCTTTGTAGGTGGTGGTATTGATGATCACATGGCAAACCTCATCGTTGCACAGCTCCTCTTCCTCCAGTCAGAAGATCCTAAAAAGGAGGTGAAGCTCTACATCAACTCACCAGGCGGATCAGTAACCGCAGGTCTCGCAATCATCGACACGATGTGCCACATCAAGAATCCAATCTCAACCGTATGCGTCGGTATCGCTGCATCGATGGGTGCGGTCATCCTTGCTGCAGGCGATAAAGGAAAACGGTACAGCTTACCAAACGCGGAGATCATGATTCACCAGCCAATGGGTGGCATTGAGGGACAGGCAACAGACATCGCAATCACCGCGAAGCAGATTCTCAAAATCCGCGACGTCCTCTACAAGATTCTTGCTGACGCAACTGGCAAGACAACAGCTCAAATTGAGAAGGACTCAGACCGCGACTACTACATGTCTGCAGAAGAGGCAAAGAAGTACGGTATTGTCGACAAAGTGCTGACCAAGTAAGCACCCCTTTGGGCAAAAGCTCGCCCACAGCGAAACCCTTGACAAACTAGCAATACGTATTATACTGGTCTCAGTCAGTTAGTTTTTTGTTGGTGTTGGTCCTGCCGAGGGGAGCGCAAACAGACGTTCCGTTAGAAGTCGCACTGCGGCTCCGAAACATTTTCGCCTCCCCTCGGCGCATCCAACCTCTTGCGGAGGGTTCCTCCTCCTCTCTCCCTTGGGGTCGCCCCCGTCATCGGTGCTCGCGCACACAAACGATGACGGGGGTTTGTTGTTTTTATTTTTTCAAAGTTGCTGGATTTCCGCCCCAAGCACCCCGCGACCGGCCACCTTGCAATTCCCACCCCCCTTCACTATAGTGAAGCCACCATGTCACTCCTTATCGTACTCCTCGTCGCCATGGCAGCAGGCCTCACCGGTATCGCTCTTGGCTGGTTCCTGAGGTTTATCATTTCTCTCGGCAAGAAGGGATCAATGGAACTTGAGATTAAGGAGATGCTGCTCACGGCACGTGAAGAAGCAGAGCGTATCACCAGTGAAGCAGAGCGCGAAGCGCAAGAAACGCTCAAGCAACTCCGCCAGGATGCACGTGAATTTGAAGATAAAGTAGAAAAAACTGAAGAGCGTCTCATTGCAAAAGAAGCGTACCTTGATCGTCGGCAGCTCGATATTGATCACGAAGCAGATGAAATTCGAGAAAAACGCGACACACTCGAAGCACGTGAAGCAGAAGTTGAGACACTTCATGAAACACACCTTGCAAAGCTTGAAGCAATTACGCAGATGTCTCGGGAAGTGGCTAAAGCAGAGTTGCTTAAAGCGGTTGAGGAAGATTGCGCTGAAGATATTATTGTTCGAACAAAAAAACTTGAAGCAACTGGAAAAGAGCGCCTCGAGGAACGAGCGAGAGACATTCTTGCCACAAGCATTCAGCGTCTTGCGACGAGTGTTGCGGCCGACATGTTTGCGACAAGTGTTGCTATCCCCTCTGACGATGTGAAGGGAAAAATTATTGGAAAAGAAGGACGCAACATTAAAACATTTGAACGACTCACCGGCGTCGAAGTACTCATCGACGATACGCCTGGAAGCATTACCCTCTCATCGTTTGATCCTGTCCGTCGACACATTGCAGCAACAGCGCTTGAAGCCCTCATTGCTGATGGGCGTATTCAACCAGCGAAGATTGAAGAGCTCGTCGAAAAAGCAAAGAAAGACACCAACCGCTTAATTAAAGAGAAGGGCGAGCAAGCGGTATTTGAAGTTGGCATCTTTAACCTCGATCCGCGCATTGTTGCGATTCTTGGACGCCTTCACTTCCGCACCAGCTACGGACAGAACGTGCTTCGGCACTCAATCGAAATGGCACACCTTGCTGGCATGCTTGCGGAAGAGCTTGGTGCAGATGTAAAAGTTGCAAAGGCTGGTGCGCTCCTCCACGACATTGGCAAAGCAGTTGATCACGAAATTGCTGGTTCTCACGTAGAAATTGGGCGACGGATTCTGCAGAAATTCGGCGCAGATGAAGCCGTTGTCAAAGCAATGCAAGCTCACCACGAAGAGTATCCATACGAAACGATTGAATCAATTATCGTGCAAGTTGCTGATGCTATTTCAGGCGGCCGTCCAGGAGCACGGCGAGATGCAGCAGAACACTACTTGAAGCGCCTGGGAGACCTCGAAGCAATCGCCCAGCGATTCTCTGGTGTTGCAAAAGCATATGCGCTCCAAGCAGGACGAGAAATCCGGGTCTTTGTTGAGCCAGAACAAGTTTCAGACATAGAGGCACAGAGGCTTGCTCGAGACATCGCTGTCGCAGTTGAAGCAGAACTCAAGTACCCAGGTGAAATCAAAGTAACCGTTATTCGAGAGAATCGAATCACTGAGTTTGCACGGTAAAGGTGCGCGGATACGTTGCTTTTTCTCTACACCTGTTCTACAAAAGAATAAATGGACCTCGACACTCGTTTAGCGTCGGAGGAAGACTTTTCACATATTGCAGGCCTGACCAGAGAGCGAGCTGACCTACTCTTGCCACTCGCGCTCAGTGGAGAACGCCACGTAACCGGGTTTTGTTTAACCAGGCACCGGTTCACTTACCTGATACACCATCCAGGTTTAGTGCTTCTTCTTGATCGTGAAGTGCCAATAGGCTATAGCGTTCTGATGTGTGCGCGGTATGCCGTATGTTGCCCCAGCATTAGTCCAGCTCTGATTCAAACCAGTCGATGTTGGCACGAGAGAACGGTAAGCCACATTGGAGTTATTGCTCAGCGGTACGTTGCAATTCCGTACGCAGAAACACCTGCGTGCTGGAACATGCTTGCGGAGGCTGAGCAGCTCACGTTCCATGAACAAAATACAGGCGGCGATAAGTTCTCGGTGTTATTTCAAGTAATACCGTTTAGTGATTCAATAAGCCTCAACAGAGCCATTCTGTTGGGTTTCAGTATTACCGGACGACATTATCTGAAAGACGGTTCGGGCCTGTACATGCTCGAAAAGTATCTTCTTCCCTAGCGCGCGTCTTACCGATGGCGCGCTTTTTCATACCTGCACACCATGCGTGTTTCTATTTTTTGACAAAAGTTTATACACATTGCCTATTTTGAGGGGCATTGCGCTAAAAACCTTGTTCTATATAATTATTTTCAGCTTTATAACGAGTCGTTATAAGCAGTTATCGATTAAAATCGTTTGCCCTCGGGTAAATTAGACCAGTCACGTATGAATAAAGCAGCACTTGTCGACAAGGTCCACAGCGTTCTTGGAGGCACCAAAGCAGAAGCAGAGCGAGCAGTAGACACCGTCTTTGACTCAATCACCGCTTCACTTAAGTCTGGCGAAGAGGTTTCAGTAGCGGGCTTCGGCATCTTTGAAGCGAAGATGCGCGCAGCACGAACTGCACGAAACCCACGAACTGGCGAGACTTTGAAGGTTGCAGCAATGCGAACTCCAAAGTTCCGCGCAGCAAAGGCACTCAAGGAAGCAGTTAAGTAGTCCTTGGCGCTTGCGCGAACAACAAAGAGCGGCGGCGCCTTGGCGCCGCCGCTCTTTGCGATACCACAATGTGCTATACTGGTGTCAGATCTTTTACTCACTAAAATACGTATCAATGAGAAACGAACCACGAGGCGTCGGTGTATACACCGCACTATCAGTGTTGGCTGTCATGATTATTGGCGGCATTATTTCTGTTCGCTCATCCGATACGTTTGTGAGTGATCCTGTGCAAACGCGCACACAATCTGCAACCCCCACTGGAGCATTTGAAGAACACGCAGACACAGCAACGCACGATACCGACACCATACATACAACAGCAACCTCAACGGTTGAAATTGAACTGGTGCAGTAGTACGTAAAAAGAAAAAGTAGAACAAAAGCCGCGGCGCCTTGGCGCCGCGGCTTTTGTTTCAGAAAAATTACAGGTCCGCGTAGCATCATACCCCACATCCCCACGCTCGTCTTGTGGATACCAAAACCAGACCACGAATTATATGTATCACAACCAATCGCCACCACCTTACGCACACCCACACTCCTTCACGATGTGTGCCTTATACGCCTCGTTGAGCACCCTTGAGATGGGCCCAGGTTTTCCATTTGCAATCACCTTCCCATCAATGCGCACAATTGGGAGCACGAACTTATTTGTTGCAGTAATGAACACTTCGTCAGCAGCCAAGAGCTCGTTGACTGTCACGTCGTGCTCAGCTACTCGGTACCCGAGCTCGCGCGCACATGAGAGCACAACCTGTCGAGTAATCCCTAAAAGCACATTTTCTTTGGGTGCATAGATAATCCCCTTCTTCACAATACAGATATTACTAGTTGCGGCTTCAAGCACCTTTCCATTCGCGATATAGAGAACCTCAATCGCGCCATGCTTTTTCTTCACCGGTTGGAGCACAACGGCCTGCTGGTAGTTTGTCGTCTTTGCGCTCGCAAATGGTCGCTGATGTTCAAAGGTAATCAGTGATCCTCCCTTTGTATACAAAGCTGCGGGCAAATCCTTGCGAGGTTCAAGCAACACAAACACATTTGGAATTGTTGGCTCTAGACCAGCTTTCACCTTGCCACCGGTGAGAATAATCCGAACATGTGCATCGGTGACCTTATTTTTCTTGAGCAGCGTTTGCAACACTTCTTTGAGCACTGCTTTCGTAATAGGAACCCGAAGCCCTAGCTGCTTTGAAGACGCTAGAAACCGCGCGTAGTGTGCATCAAAATCGAGCGGCACCTTATTGTAGATTCTAAAGAAATCAAATGACCCAAACCCTCGCAAAAGGCCAATATCATCTAGGTACAGCTGCGGCTTGTCGGTACGAACAATCTTCCCATTCAGGTATGCGTAGGTATACATGCGGTACAGTATACGCGTCATTCAAAGAGCAGTAAAAGTAGCCATAAAGAAAAGACTCCCCCACCAGCAAGCTGGCGAGGGAGGCATGATATTACCAACGCATTTGCATCATGAAGACACAAGCACCTGAGGCATGTTCGAATGTCTGGAAACCTACGAACTGCAGGAGTTCTTCCTTGTATTGTCTAATCAGACCAGGTTCACCACTGATGGTGGCGAGCAGGTTAAGACCACAAGAGTCGATGTGGTCATCTCTGAATTCAATCGCACCTGGAAAACCATACCAGATTCTGAGCTGACTCCCTTTCGGTGAGAGCGTCATAATGCTTTGTCGATTTCCACGGATTTTAACAGCTGGTCCGAAGACATCTTCGGTAACACCACCTTCGCACCACCGTTCCCACCAAACCTTCATCAAGTCTGCCGTGAGATCCAAGTGTTGCTCTTGGGTCGAGGCATTCCGCAAGGCCTGATTGATTTGCTCAAGCGGTCGAACAATAGACTGCCATTCTGCAGTATCCTTCTTGTCCCATCCGCCAAGAATGGCTGCGGCCAAGAAGCTAGTCTCGAAATGAGTAGTTTTGATTTGATTTTCTACCGTGTGGCAGGCAAGAAGCTGGATGGTTCGAAGAAGTTCAGAAACATTCGTCTTTTTGATATTTTTCATTTGATTTTTTGTAAGGTACAACTGCACACTAGGTGCAATATTCTTGACATAATCATAAATCAGTTTTTTAATTTAGTATATTTACTGTATATATAATAAAATATTTTATGTATTAAGTATTGCAAATATTTACTTTTTTTGTATATTTAAAAATGACAATATGCAAAAAAATCTTTCGGAAACACTAAAAAAGCTCAGCTTCAACGAATCAGAGGCGAAAATATACTTATTTTTACTAGAATATGGCATTGCAACACCGAGCACCATCTCCAAACATACCAACATACTTCGGACAAACACCTACGGCGTTCTTACCAACCTTATTGAAAAAGGGGTCATCCAAGAGCAGAAGCAGAATAATAAAAACGCCTATGTTGCAAAGCATCCAGATACCCTTATTTCCCTTATCGAGCAGCAAAAAAAGCTTGTTGAGCTAGAGCTTGTGCCAGAGCTTATTGGTCGATACCGATCTCAAAAATCAAAGCCCATCGTGAAGTTCTATACTGGCGACGATGCAATTAAAGAGGTGTTCACACAAATGTACGATGCGGAAGAATCAATTTACGGCATCACCTCAACTAGCACACTCTTTGCACATTTTGGAGATTTCTTTAAAACCTGGAGAAAAGAATTAAAAAGGCGCGGCATCTTCCTAAAAGATATTCTCACTGAATCATCGCGCAGCGTTACAGAAACACAAACAAAACCAGACCTCGATGTTTTTGTGGACTACCGATTCCTTCCAGAGTCCTATAATGCACTAAACGTAGATATTCTTATATGGAATGGCAATGTCGCCATCTTTACCATTACTGAACCGTATATTGGTATGGTTATTGAAAACAATGATATCGCCGACGCGTTTCGCATCCTCCACAAAGTAATGTGGTCAAGCTTGAAACGCTAGAGTACTTGGTGCGGGTGAGAGGAATCGAACCCCCATCTACTGCTTGGAAGGCAGTCATTCTACCACTAAACTACACCCGCTTGTGGTACGGCCACTTCATGGCTCGTGCTGGTTAGATTAGCAGATTGACACGTTCCTCGCAATCATCGACACTTAATGCATCATGCCATTTCTGGTCCGCATCATTGCACAGCGCCTCTTTTTGGTCGGCCTTTCCTTGCTTACCTTTGTGGGTGTTGAACCAAATCTCGATATCCAAACAACAGAAGAGGCACAGGTTGCAACCGAGGAGCGCAAGGAACTGATTGGTGGCACACTTGAAACCATCGCCTCAGACGCGGCCGAAGCCACGGAGCCCCTCCAGACGCTCATTCCGCTCCCTCGTATCAACATCTTTGACATTCCCTACTACGTTCCAGAAACACCAAATATCACCACACCAGATGCAACCAAATCACAGCCGCCGGTCATTGAACCTGTTCCAATAAAAACGACAATCCCTACACCTACGCCTACACCAACCCCAACAAAAACAGCTTCTCCTCCGCCAACTAAGACTCCAGAGCAAACCCCTCCAAAAACAGAAACCACACCAACCGACACCTCAAGCAAAGCGACTGTCGAAAATACCGTTGTGAGCATCTTGTGCGTCCGGCACAACGGCAGCAAGATCCACGTCACCACTGGCAGCGGCGTCATTATTTCAAGTAAAGGAGTAGTCCTCACCAACTCACACGTCGCCCAAATGTTTCTCCTTAAAGATGCAGGGTACGATTGCAGTATTCGTCGAGAAAACATTCCAACGTATGGTTTCACCGCAATTCCGCTTTTCA
>JBEBBG010000005.1:0-39760 GCA_041158505.1 Candidatus Parcubacteria bacterium
CAGCCCCCATACGTTCTTCTTAATGTCTTTTTTCATGTAGCACACTATACACTAGACAAAATTTCGTTTCAATTGCAGAAGCGGGCGGGGCCGAAGGCCCCGCCCACTCAGTTTGTCGCAAACTTCTCTTCGCGACTCTCACACTCTCTTTTTAATCGCTAATCGAGCTCGTCAACTGCATCCTTTGCCAAATCTTCAGCATCCTCTGCATCCTCGATTGCATTTTCCCACTCATCATCATCGAATGAGTCCTTTGCATCATCGAGTCGTTCTTCTGCTGCATCGAGCAACTTCTCTGCAGAATCCACATCTTCGCCATCATCATCTGCCTTCTCAATTGCGTCCTTTGCATCATCGATTGCCTGCTCAGCATCTTCAATTGCCTGATCTGCTTCATCTTCACGATCAACACCAATCTCATCGAGTGCGTCTGCAATCAACTCCTCCGCGTCATTGAGGTACTCGCGAGCATCTTTGTAATCCTTGTCATCGTATGCCTTTTCAGCATCATCGAGCTTATCTTCAGCATCATCGAGCAAGTCTTCTGCGTCATCTACATCCTTATCATCGTCTTCTGCGTCTGCAACGTCATCACGCGCATCATCAAGGGCTTCTTTTGCATCCTTGATATCATCGTCGAGTTCGTCTTGATTGACCGCTTTACCATCAAGTTTCTCGTATGCCTCGAGTGCATCAGCTGACGCGTCATTGTATGAACCGCTGAGGTACGCCTTCATCGCATCGAGCAAGGTGACGAGCGCGTCTCGAACATCTTCCTCTTCGAAATCATCCTCGTTGCGCACTTCATCAATCGCCTTCTTCAAGCGCTGCTGTGCTTCTGATTGCTTGTTGGCATTTGTGGTTGCCGTTGAGCTGTTACCACTTGAAGTACCATTAAGCTTTGCAAGAAATGCCTGTACTTCGCTTGCGTTCAGTCCACCGTACTGGCCTGTTGTGCTTGGCGCGCTTGAGTTCCCACTCGAGACAACGCCAGACACGAGCTTATTGTAGAGGGCACGAGACTGTGGACCAAAGTATCCACTGGCGGTGAGACCGTTTGCGGCTTGCCACTTTGCTACGGCATCTTTGGTGAGCTGGCGGTAGAGGCTTGTCTCGTTACCAGGAGATCCAACGCCACTTGCTGCAATCTTGTAGCCAGCGCCATTGAGATACTTCTGAAGACAGCGCACATCTTCACCGTCGATATTTAAGTCGAGGTCACGAGTAAAGCTACAGGTTGCTGCGTACGTTGTGTTTGGCACGGCAACGAGCGCGAGTGAAAGCGCGACAGTCACCAGTGCTCCAATGTATAAACGGTATTTCATATATGAATAAACGGTTACGGTCAGTAATACGTTCCATTATACCCTGCTTACCCAGAAAACATCGCTCACTCCAGAGAGTTATCCCCACGAGCGCTAGCAATAAGTTGCTGTTTCTGAACTTTTGAAAGCCGCTTAATAGCTGCCTCCCGTATAAGTGCAGTACTTCGCGTGTGTACCTTTTCTGTATACACAATCGCCTGCACCGCTCGAGCCCTCGTGTACTTACTCGCAGTACCCGCTTGATGCTCTTTGAAACGCTTCAAGACATCGCGAGCAATACCTGTATAGAACGTTCCATCAGTACACAGGAGCATGTACACCGTGTACTCTTGATCCGTCTGATTTTGCTTGTTAGTACTCGACGACAATTGGGAATGAGATGCTTGCGTCATTTTCTGGTTCTCCAGATGGATTATCTTTCTTGAGAATGAGTATCGCCGGACCAATGAATACTGAAGGTGTTTGTATCTCTGCAGTAAATGGTACAAAGTCTTCGGTCATCCAATCTCCTTGCGCAGTCGCGACACCTCCGCCAAGGATTGCTCCATCGAGCGTTTGCAGTTCTACAGGGAAGGATGCCTCAAAAAACCAGTACCCGCGCGCTTTGCCAATCACGGTAAACTCTTTGCCAGTGACAGCTCCTGGGTACGGTAATTCAACCGTAATCTGATCAGCTGTTGCATTGTTGTATGTGATGGTCGGCTCTACATTTGGTGATGCTGAACCAAAAAACATTTGCCCTAGAAAAGGTAGGTACATTTCAACGACGGCTTCTGGTTTTGTATCTTCAGACAACAACATGGCAAGGACAACCGTATCTGTTTCGTGTGCAAATGCATACAGATGCATCTTTTCTTTGCTTGCAAAGTGTGTCTGTCGGTACATTGCTGTACGACCAGCAACAATAACCTCTTTCTGTTCCGCGACATAATCAGATGACTGATTTTGATTAAGAAGATCTATGTATACCTGCGGTGACACATCTTCAATCAGTGAGGCCCACACATTTTCTGCGAGCGTATGCTGTACTTCCCTTGTATTTGTAAATGGGTTTTTTGGTTCATATGGTTGAGAAAGATCCTGTGCCACATAGCGCCAAACAAAAAATGAGATACCGATCAGTAAGAGTGCGAATACGATAATTAGTACGATGATGCGCGAATATCCAGAAGAATGTTCATGCTGAAAAAGTGTCATATGTACAAGTATAGCAAAATCAGTATTGTCCGTAATTTCTATTACTAGACATATATCGACAAAATTGTAGTATGCAGCACAAAGTGTACGCGTGATTGCGTGCATAGCTATTTCGTCAAAACCATACCAAGAAATCATGGAAACTACCGACCCAGACTCCCACAACGAAGAAGTCGAGCTCTTGCTTATCACTGAGGGTAAGACCAAGAAAATTGCCAGCGTCCCCGTAGACCCCAGCTTCTGCTGGGTCATCTCCAAAGATGACGTTACTGCCGGAGATGGTGCCAAGCATGACGTGATCCCTGGCAAGGGGGCACTGGCAACCACAACGACATGCAACGTCTTTAAGTTGCTTAAGGCACACGGTATCCACACTGCATTCATCGAACAAATTGACAGTAGAATCTTCTCGGCGCATCGCTGCAACATGTTGCCCTATGAGGTCGTCGTTCGTGGGCGTGCCTGGGGCTCATACCTCAAGCGCAATCCGGGTGTCGAGAAAGGGCAGCCGTTCCCGACGCCGGTCGTGGAGTTCTTCCTCAAGACGAAAGATCGACGGTGGAAGGAACACAACCTCCCTTGCGATGATCCGCTCTTGATCTACACACCGGGCGGTCTCGACATGGAGCTGCATTACCCGAATCAACCCACCCATCACACCTCGAGGTTCCTCACCCTCCGTGCAAATGAAGTGCTGAGCCACCCGAACGAGTGGCGTCTGTTTCAGACGATGGAACATCTGACCCGTCTGGTGTTCCTCATCCTCGAAGAAGAGTGGCGCCGGCAAGGCAAGCAATTCATCGACCTCAAGCTTGAGTTCGGTCTGCATCACGGACAACTTCTCCTCGCCGACGTCGTCGATGCCGATTCATGGCGCTTGCTCGACGAAAACGGTGACCCTCTCAGCAAACAGCTCTATCGCGAAGATGGCAGCCTGGAAGACATGCTCCGAGTCTACGAACACGTAGCAGCGCTTACTGGCAAATTTTTGCCGGGCGAACACGAGTTTGGGCGACCCTGAGCAGGCTTCGGGCTTCACGATTTCACCACCCCAGCCCTCGGCAACCGCCCGGGGCTTTTTCTTTTTGACATTTTTGTTTTTATGTTGTAATTTCATACAAAACAAACCCCCGCCCTTTTACCTATGAAACCCTTCCTCGAACACACGTCGAGTATTAATGGCCTCTACGGCCCGCGAAACTCGCTGTACCTTTCGCAAGACGAAATGTACCCATTCATCATGAATGCGGTTCGCCAGCTTTCAAAGCTGGTTCGCAAGAGATTGCAACACACCCCAGCATTTGAAGCCGCGCTTGTGAGCGTCTTTGGACGTACCTGTTCGTTTGCGCACACGTTTCGAGAACTTCCATTGCTTGATGGCATGATCGCCAAGTATCCGAGCCACGGTTGCGGCTACTGTGGTAATCAAATCTGTGGATGCGAGAATCACGTTCGCGATGAACACGTCGAAACCAATCTCCCAGACTCTTTTCAACGAGCGTGGTCAGTACACGACTGGTGCAGACACCTCGATCAGGTGTACGGCAACGTCAACAACGCACGCGGCCTGGAAGGAACGCTTCTACGACTACACGAAGAAATGGGAGAGGTGAGCGAAGCAGTTTTTCTTGGAAGACGCGACATCACACAAACCCGCGAAGGGGCAATGCTTGAGCTCGCCAAGGAAATTGCCGACTTGTTTGCCTGGCTCTTTGCAATCGCAAACCTGTGCGACATCAACCTCGAAGAACTTCTTGAGCACCACTATGGTGGCAACTGCAGGCACTGCGGAAAACGCCCCTGTGATTGTGGTCCGTTCATCACAAATCGTGCAGGTGGATCCCAGCTCTGGGTGCACACGAGAACAACCGACGAGTAAGACGATTTCACTCGTTGTGCCAAAAACCAACACGAGCCCAACACAACGGGCTCGTTTTTCTTTTTATACACTCCAACGCACCCTACCCCTGCGGATACATTCTCGATCGCGCTTCCTTTAACTGTGCAATCACGGTCTCATCGGTGATTGGAGAAAATCGTGGCACAACGTTGCCATTTACTTCAACCTGCTCAAGCCACATCCCGAGCGGACGCAGATCCACGCACTGGATACCAAGGTCTCCTGACGCTTGGTACACTGCCGCACCTTCATAGAGCGGTCGATACACGCAAAACTGCGCCTCCCCTTCGCGCGGGTTATCTTCTGTATGAAAACCGACAGCCACAACCTCGTACGCGTAATCAAAGACGCCACGCTCAGGATTGTGCTTATAGTGATAGTAAAAGCCGGGCTTCGGCACTGCGTCTGGAATTGGTAGCGCCATATGCAATCATTTTACTGCTGTTTACTTAAAAGAAAAACTCCGGCTACGCAAATGCGCAAGCCGGAGCATATCGTCGAGCACTGAACTCGGGTCACGCAAGCCTCCAAGGAAGCTCTTTACCGCCCATGAAGACGTGTACGTTGCCGACCTTTTCAGGCACCGTGCTGGGTTCCCGAAACAAGGTCATTGTCTCACCACTCACCTCCATGCCGTACAGGTCGAGGAAGTTTACAGAGAGAAACGAACCGAGGTGCTGCAGCGCATTGTCTTCGTCGAAGATGGTGGCGTAGAGCTCAACAGCATGCGGCGCCGTAAAGATACCCGCCGCACAACCGCAGCAACGCGCTTTCGCGCTTTCGTCGTGTGGTGCCGAATCGGTACCGGCACCAAAGCGAGCATTTCCGGACGTCACGTACCAACGAATCGCCCTTCGGTGTTCTTCACGTTTTGCCACTGGCTTGCACCAGTTGAGCGGATTCATTCCACCCCAAAACAAATCGTTTCGATTGAGCATGAGATGATGTGCGGTAACGGTTGCCCGAACGTAATGTTCGGTTTGGGCAACGAAGTCAGCCGCGCGATAGTCCGTGATGTGCTCAAAGACCACCTTGAGACCAGGAAACGTGCTGAGGAGTGGCTGTAAGTCACGCTCGACAGAGACAATCTCGCGATCAAACTCGTCGACGTCACGCTCCACCGCCTCAAAGTGACCGAGTAGCGGAATGCCATGCTCCTGCATGGCTTCAAAGACCGGGTAGCAACCACGGAGATTGCGCACACCGTGTGCAGACCCTGTCGTCCCACCCTGACCGTTTTGATCGGCCATGTAAAGCTTGACCGCCCGCCAGACACCTTCCTTGAAGCCGCGGACGACTTCGGCAGGATCAGTATGATCGGTCAGGTAGCACGTCATGCACGGGGTGAATTGATCTTCGCCACTCCCGATGAATGGGACGCGGTTCATGAAGAATTCATTCCGTACTTCGTTGATTCGGTCGCGATAGGCAATGGCCTGTTCGACGGTCGTAATCGGATCAGGTTGAAGGTTCGGCATGATGATTGCCCCAGTGGGGCGTTGTCGCAAGGTGCACGGCAGGACGCTCCTGAGCATGCCACCATCGCGAACGTGGAGGTGGCGATCAAACCACCGAGGGATTGTTACACTACTTTGCTGTTCCATAAGTTTCAGCGGTTTTTGTTGTCTTTCTTGACGAAGGAAGTTGGGCGCCACGGCGTCAACAGGTGAATTGCCCCATAGCTGATTGCCTGGGCACCAAGACGACGTAGCGTTTCAATGTCTGCGAATTGCATGACACTCGGTCCAATAACCGGGAGAGATCCATCTTTGGCAAGCGCCGCGACAGCTTCCCAGTTGTGCTTTTGAGCTGGCTTTCCAGAAACACCTCCGCCACCGCCACCAACTCGTTGCTCGAGTTTTCTGAGTGGTGTCTTTTGTGTTTCGTTAGGAAACGCTGTGCTCCACGGCACGCTGTTGAGTGAAATCGCTTCAGCACAACCAACCAATCCTCGCGCAATGGCAAGGTATGGCTGATCGACCGAAACTTTGACGATGATAGGATGTCGCGAAACCAAACGAACAGCTTTGACGCTATCAATGACCTGGAGCACCTGATCCATCGCATGCCCCGTGTTAGGACACGAAACGTTCACCTCAAGCGCAACTAGATCGAACCGATTGAGCATGATAGCCATTTCAACCAGCTCCTGTTCGGTACCAAAAATGGACCCGGCAACAGGAAATCTGGCGAAGTCGATTTTGGGGGCGACCTTGTCGCACCACCATTGAATGCCGCGGTTCGTCAGGCCGACCTTATTGACAGCGCCACCTTTGATCAGACGGACGCATTCCCAAGGTTTCCACCAACGCAGGTTGCCCTCGCGCGGGTGGCGTGTCAGCGATTTCACGAACACCGTGAATAGCTGTGGTTGGATGAGACCGAGCCACACCAGTGGCCGTTCCCAGGGCCACCCTTTGCCATCAAAGGCCAGGGCACCGCTTGCGACGACGTGCTGAAGCACGCGTCCGTTTGAGAGTTTGATCATCTGAATTCAGTGTTGATGTTTCAAAGAGCATGGCAAGCACAATCACTGTGCCGTCAAGAATACCGATAGGATTCGGCCTCGGTAGAACCCTATCAGAAAAAGAGGGTGCTGCCCAGGCGTGTATTTCCTTGCTTTTAACCCCCTTCTTCCTTAGTATCACAGGCAGGCAGTACCTATTCTAGGTGCCATGATTTTTGTCATACAAACGAAAACAACGAAAGGTAAACCATCATGATATTCCCCATCTACAAAGGGCTCACACCGAGCTTCGAGCTCGGCTTCTACGTGCACGCACCACATGGTCTCCATCCCAAAGATTTGGAGAAGATTTTCTGGCTCGTGCGGGAAACTTTCGAACCAGGGCTGACCAGTGCGCGTTCAACGCTCACTGGACCAGTCGCCGAGGTTGGTCCGCGAATTCAGATTGAGACAGCATTCTCCTCGAACGCAGTTGCAATCTGCGAATCGATGGGTATCGAAGGCGTCGCACGCATTGAGCGTACCGAACGGTATCTCATTGGCAGCAACACCAACCGAACTATCGACTGGATGACCGAAGAGCTCTACACTGACGGCATTCAAGATTTCCGTGTGGGAATTTTCCCGCAACGCGTACAAGCAATCGATCTCATCACCAAGGGCAAGCCCGAACTTGAAAAGATCAACGCTGAGCTCGGCCTCGGTATGGACGATAAGGACATCGGCTACTACCACGCACTGTTTGTCGAAACTCTCAAGCGCAACCCAACCGATGTTGAACTCGTTCAACTAGGCAACGCCAACAGCGAACACAGCAGGCACTGGTTCTTCAAAGGACAAATCGTCATCGACGGTATCCCTATGAGGCAAACAATGTTTGAACGTGTGCAGCAACCGTTGCGCGCGCTCGGGAAACCGAATCGGAGCCTCGTCGCTTTCCACGACAACGCAGGCGTCATCACGGGTTTCGACACCCATCTGATTCTGCCGGCAACTCCTGGACAAGCATCGAAGATGCTCATCGCCCCCGAAAGGGTACACATCACTGGCACCGCCGAAACGCACAACCACCCCACGTTCGTTGCACCCTTTCCTGGAGCCCAAACGGGTACCGGCGGTCGGATACGTGACACGAGCGCGGTGGGACGTGGCGGCATTCCCGGTATTGGGGTTGCAGGCTACTTCACTGGCAATCTCTTCATCCCTGGATACAGCATTCCCGGCGAAGAAGTCGGTAAGGACCAACCGTCGACGTATGCTTCACCGCTTCGCATCCTTCTCGAAGGCAGCGACGGCATATCAAGCTACGGCAACGAATTTGGCGAGCCGCTCACCTGCGGCTTTACCAGAACATTTGGTCAGGCGGTAAGCGGTGAGTGGCGCGAGGCACGAAAACCCGTGCTCTACAGTGGTGGCGTCGGACACCTGTTTGGTGCACATGTGCACAAAGAGCACGCCGAAATTGGCATGCTCATCGTGCGTATCGGCGGCCCCGCATACCCCATTGGGGTTGGCGGCGGTGCAGCCTCCAGCATGATGCAAGGTCAAAATACCGAAGCGCTTGATTTCAACTCTGTGCAACGCGGCAACGCGCAAATGGAGAATCGAGCAAATCGCGTTATCAGAGTCTGCGTCGAGATGGGAAATCAAAACCCAATCGCAAGCATCCACGATCAAGGCGCCGGCGGTCCGAGCAACGTCCTCACGGAACTGCTTGAACCGCTTGGCGGAACAATCGACATTCGGAAGATCACCCTTGGAGACAAGAGTATGTCGGTCTTGCAAATCTGGAGCGCCGAATTCCAAGAGGGATACGGACTCCTCATTCGATCAGAACACCTCAAACGCTTCGAGGAAATCTGCATACGCGAAAATTGCAACTGCGAAGTACTTGGCGAGATTGATGGTAAAGGACACGTTGTTGTGACAGATTCCAAGGACGGAACAACACCCGTTAACCTGGACTTGGGGCAAATTCTCACGAACATGCCTCAAAAAACGTTCCATTCGGAACGTCGGTCCAGCAATCTCCCTGCACTCAATCTCCCAGCTGTCAGTATCGCCCAGGCACTTGAAAAGGTGTTTCGGCTTCCAAGCGTTGGTTCGAAAGGATTCTTGCTCCACAAGGTCGACCGCAGTGTCACCGGGCTGGTCGGGCAGCAGCAATGCTGTGGTATTGCCCAGATCCCTATCGCCAATGTCAGTATCAATGCACAAAGCCACTTCGGTCTGACTGGAGCAGCAACTGCAGTTGGTGAACAACCAATCAAGATGCTGATCAACCCAGAAGCTGGAGCTCGTATGGCAGTGGCAGAAATGCTTACCAACATGGCTTCAGCCCTCATCACCAGCATCAGTGCCATCCGCTGCCGTGCGAACTGGATGTGGCCCGCAAAACTTCCTCACGAAGGTGCAGCCCTCTATGATGCAGCAGCTGCGATGTCTACACTGATGATCAAACTCAGGATTGCCGCTGATGGCGGCAAGGACAGCCTATCAATGGCCGCAACGGTTTCAGGAAAGCTCGTTAAAGCACCTGGAAGTTTGGTGGTTCTCGGCTACGCACCCGTACCCGATGTCACCAAATCTGTTACGCCAGATATTAAATATCCTGGCAGCAGGCTTGCGCTCATCGATCTTAGTGGTGGACAAAATCGCCTCGGCGGTTCTGCTCTGGCGCAAGCCTTCAACCAGCTGGGCAATGAGACGCCCGACGTCGATGACGCGGAGCTACTTAAAGCCGCGTTCTTTGCCATCCAACACATGTTGGCTACCGGAGACATCCTCTCGCTGCACGATCGTAGCGATGGCGGTCTCATAACCGCTGTTGCAGAAATGTGCATGGCCAGCAGGTGTGGTTTTAACCTCACCGTCGAAGACGCTGAAACAGCACTTGCCGACCTCTTTACTGAAGAGCTCGGGTTCATTCTCGAGATCCACCCAGACAAAGAGGATTTGGTCTTTGAGGTTTGCACGTCTTTCGACGTACCCATCTCGTGGATCGGCCACACCTCTGTCGAACCGTCTTGCACGGTTCGTACACGTACCGATGACCTCATCATGCGAAGTGATATCACGACGCTACGGTGCTGGTGGGAAGCGACGAGCACTGCGCTCGAAAAGCTCCAAACACACGGCGGCTGCACCGAATCCGAAGCAGCATCTCACGCCGACACATTACTTCCAGGCGTCACCGCCCCAGTGGCATACCACCTCACCTTCACCCCTCGCGACACTCCTCCGAAATTCTTTGAGGAGCGCTTGAAGCCTCGCGTCGCTATCTTGCGGGAAGAAGGAACCAACGGTGACCGGGAAATGGCAGCAGCATTCCTCGCTGCCGGCATGGAGTCATGGGATGTCACCATGCGTGACCTTATGGCAGACACGGTAACTCTGGACCAGTTTCAGGGAATCGTCTTTGCCGGTGGGTTTTCCTACATGGACGTGTTTGGTAGCGCGAAAGGTTGGGCGGGAAAAATCCTCCTCAACAACAAGCTACGAGACATGTTTGACCAGTTCTATTATCGCGAGGATACGTTCTCGCTCGGCGTCTGCAACGGCTGTCAGCTGATGGCATTGCTCGGTTGGGTTCCATGGAAAGGGATTGCGACTGAAAAGCAGCCCCGATTCATCGGCAACACGTCGGGTAGGTTTGAATCTCGGTGGGCACAGGTGGAAATTCTACCAAGCCCATCAATACTCCTCGAGGGTATGGAAGGTTCGAAGCTCGGTGTATGGCTGGCTCACGGTGAAGGACGCTTGTTCTACCCAGACCAGGCAATTGCTGATGAGATCGCAAAGCAACAGCTCGCACCCTTGGCGCTCCTTAACCCATACGGGAACCGTACCGAACAGTACCCCTACAACCCGAACGGTTCGCCGGGAGGCATTACGGCACTGTGTTCGCCCAACGGTCGACATCTTGCAATGATGCCTCACCCTGAACGTTGTTTCCGTTTGTGGCAGTGGCCCTTCAAGCCCGCCGCATGGGACAGCCTCGAGGCATCCCCGTGGCTACAGATGTTCCAAAATGCCAGAACATGGTGTACGGAACAGTGGGCGTGAGGAGTAATCTGAACGCCACCCCACTCCGCGCAGAGCAGTCTGCGCGGGGTTTTTCTTTTTTAATCCGTGAAGAAATGACTTTGAACGTAAAGAAAACGTGCCAACCTCTCAGCTGGCACATGCTGTTGGAAATGCTGCGGCATGACAGCAACACTGGGTCAATCAAAGAATCGACGACGCTCCGCTGGCCTGCATCGCAAGGTATCGTCGAGACACACGAAGTACTCAACATCAAACCGGCTGCACTCTGCAGGAAAAGTCTCGCGAACAATCTCCACGATTAGACGTTCGAGCATCATGATTCGACGCACCATATCCTCGCGCGTGGAAAGCGATGCTTCCATCACACGATGCCGCGTAGAGCCGGTGAGTGCTGCCTGCTGATCCGCCTGCCCAATGTCGGGCACCCCACCAAGCGCATACGCCTGAAAACACAGCGTTTGCAGCCGTGCAATTTTCCGAAACACCGGCCTCGGCACAGTTTCACTGACACACTCATAAGTCCCACCAACGGGGATGAGCTTATTATTTGGGAGATCTGGTATCTCGTCTGCCTCGGTAAGCACAGCCATCAACGTCGAAAGAAAGGAACTGTTCATAGAACGAACCTAGCATGGGTAGTGGGAAATGCAATGTTCAGAACATTATAAAGTCACCCACTACCTACCTAAAAGCTCTTTCACTGCAACAACAGAAGGTCCTTGTATAACATCTGCGGGTGACACCTTAAAAAGAGTAAGGAGTGCAGCGAGCCCTTCCTCGGTCTTTGATTTAAACTCAATAGACGGGTGACCTTCAATATCTTCAAGATCAATACCATCTTCACCCAAAAAATACTGCCATCCTATTCGATGAAATGTGAATGAAAACACAAACTGATTGCCGTATTCTGTTGCAATGAATGCCTCGGCATCAGCTTCTGTATCAAATTCTTTTTTGACTGGAATGATAGATTGTTTGCCGACAGACTTCAGCTCAGTATTTTTAATTGTTACGATACAAGGTTTTTCATCCCAAATATTTTTAGGAACGAGTCGCAAACGTAGAAAAACCTTCTCAAGTGGCTGAGATATATCTTTTGCAATATAAATCTTATCTGTAATGAGATACTCCCCTTTATACAGGGCGTGCTCTTTTTCTAGAACCGCTCGAGCATCTTCTAGCGTTTTTGGAAACGTTCGCGCATCAACCATAGAATAAAAGTATAAGCTCTTGAATGCTCTGGTAAACATTGACAAAACGAAATAAAAATTATATTTTATTTTTGACAATCCTTGTTCCCAATGGACTATCTACAGACGCTTACACGTATTTTTGTCGTTGACGACAAACCCGAAAACCGAGCTGCCGCGCGCGCCGCACTCACCGACATGGCACCAAACGCCATGGTCACAGAGTTCAGCAATGCGGCCGAAATCATCGCCGCGCTTTGCGAACCATCGCCCGAAAACCCCCTCCCCGACTTCATCTTCAGTGACATGTGCATGGAAGATCAGCTGTCGGGCTGGAGTGTTGCCGTTGCGGGAGGCGCATGGAGCATTCCGGTAAATGTCGTAAGTGGCGGACACCAAGGCCACGGTGGCGATTCCGTGATGCTGGGCTACCCGAATGAATTGATTACGGGAAGCAAAGCAGATCCTGATCTGTGGCGCACCGTCATCACCATGACCTTTGCGGGCGACCATATCAGCAACGCGCTGCTGATGATGCTGAAGCTTGGCAAACGCGACACTCCCGATGAGACGCTCGGGCAAACCATTGCACTCACAGTGGCAGGTTTCATCAGTCTTGCGCAAGAACGACTCGATACGTAACTCCCGCTACAAGGTGGGAGTTTTTCTTTTTACACAATGCCCTACAACTTCTTAAACGCCATGGTAAACATGCCTGGCGATTCGGTAATTATTTCTCTTTGCAAAATCTCTTGGAGAAACTGTTGAAGAAATGCTTTTGTCTCTTTAACTGCAGCGCTATCCTCCACGCCAATTTCTACTTCCGTAAAATATCGCACTCCCGGCGAATGATCGAATGTAACACTGTCAATCGTTAAACTGATGGGTATTTCTTTGTATGTGCCCGCAAACCACTCTCTATCTTTTATAATCTTCAGTGCATCGGGGTGTGCTGCGACTTGCCGCTCAAACTCCTCTACAGAAACTTCATGTTGATCTTCTTTTCTACACGGATACCCATCGACAACTTCCCAGCTCTTTTTTGTATACAAGAAAAACCCGTCCTCATCTCTATACCGTTCCAAATCATATCCGCCATGCGGTGATTCCACTGCTGCAATGTAGTAATCACGCTGCGGTGTTACACCCTTAGATGCAAAACCATACCGGCCACAAGCCGTGATAAGCTGCTCTCGCTCTGCCTCATGTAGCTCAATTTTTATTTCCACTTCGTACATGCCTTGAGTCTATCACACCCTCCCCACCTTCTTATACACCGGGCAGTCCTTCGTGTGGGCGCCGGGCAGGTAGCCGATGCTCATGAGGAACTCGTTGACGATTTCACCGCCGGTAAAGAGGAAAGTCTTTTTAAACAGCTTCACCCACGCGTCTTTGGGTTGCGGATGATGTGCACGCAGCCACGCTTCAAACGAGCCAAACTCTTTTTGGAGACGCGCAATTGTTTTTGCGTTCTCGATTGCCGCGTTCACCTTTAATCGATTGCGAATGATGCCCGGATCCTGGAGTAGTCGTTCCCGATCCTTGTCGGTGTACGTTGCGACCTTACTGATAACGAAGTTGCTGTACGCTTTCCGAAACGTTGCCTCCTTTTTCAAAATAGTTTCCCAGCTCAGTCCTGCTTGATTAATCTCAAGAATGAGCCTGCAGAACAGCTCGTTATCATCATGAATTGGAAATCCATACTGCGTATCGTGGTAGTGCTTATGAATCTGAACCTTCTCAGGTGGTCCAGTTTTGATGAAGTGACAGTATGACATGCGCAGAGTATAGCAGATGGAGAGCGGTGAGTGGTGGGCGCGTGGGAAGTGTAAAAGAAAAAGTCTGGCACCGAAGTGCCAGACGAGAGGACAAAAACGCACCCCACATGAACACGAGCGAACTCGCAAATCCGCTACTGCGGCGGACGAAGCGAGGAAAGCTCGTCACCACCGGCGAACCGGGACTGGATCCGAATCTCCTTCTCCGGCGAAGCGGTTGTGACACCGACTTGCTGCACCGAGACCCGATCGCTGAGGCCGAGGCTTTTGAGCCTGTGCATAAACGCCAGCGCCGTGTGATCACTCTTGCACACCACGAGCATCCCACAACCACCATGAAAGGTGCCGTAGCACTCGTGGTCCGTCATGGGAATCCCTGCTTCGGCCGCGAGTTGCTGCGCCTGTAGCAAAACCTGTGGTGGCGCGGGCATGCGATCCAAGTCGGCGCCAACGCCATCAGGGAGCATTTCGGAAAACTTTTTCCAAACACCACCACCGGTGATGTGAGCGATACCGAGGACTCCAGATGAGCTCGCACGTTCAGTACCGTGCTGATCCCAGCCGCATGCAACCGTCACATACGGCGAGTAAATCACCGAGGGTGCCGTGAGCGCTTCAATGAAGCTTCGGGCACCTGCATTCCTGAGCAGGAGTGAACGAACGCCACCCCAGAGCTTTTCGATGATCCGAGTGAACTGGGTCCCACCATTGCAGCGGTATCCACGTTCCCCAAGACCAATGATCGGCATGCCAGGCACGATATCTCGCTGCGGGAAGAGCTTCATATTCGGCCGAATGATACCGTGAGCCGATGCGGAGTGTGTCATCCAGAGCGAATCCGGGCCACCATCATCACCGAAGCCGGTGATATTTCTGGTCATGATTGCAGTCTCGCCGGTGGTGCAGATGCAACGACTGTCGCGCAGCGCACAAGTAAACCCACGCATCAGCGCCTGGAAGAGGTGGATGTTTTTGGAAGTGATTGCACGCGCGTCGACTTGGTTTGCAACTGCAACTGGCATGCCGCCAAAGCGAGCGATATCGTCGACACACATCGCGAGCACCTCGTACCCGAGGTTTCCGAAGGCCTCTTCGGTTCCGAGAATACCCGCAAAGTGCGGTTTGCTCCCGGCTCCATCGTTCTGGTCGATAAAGAGAA
Organism: Candidatus Parcubacteria bacterium; assembly: GCA_041158505.1. GTDB lineage: Bacteria > Patescibacteriota > Minisyncoccia > Phycocordibacterales > JAACPR01 > JAGOTN01. The sequence continues at coordinate 15,064 of JBEBBG010000005.1, forward strand.
CGCGGCCATCGCCAATTGCTCGACTGATGTCAGAGCGATACACGTAGTCGACTGGACCACGGAAGCTTCCCGATCGATCGATCGGAGCAACTTCAATAATGCTGTTGTTCCCGAAGGAGTTCACACAGACAGAATGAGCGAGCTTTGAGGCACGATCACCAGGATCAACAATAGTTTCGTCGTATGCAGTTTTCATGGGTTCAAATAGGTTGAGTTGCGTTCACAATGTGAACAATTCAATTCTCGCCCATACTACACAATGGTGAGGATATGGCAACGCAAGCCTTAGCAGCCTCTCCTGGCAATGTTTGGCAAATTATTTGCTTTAGTCAAAGTAAAAATCATCAACCTGTGATACTTCCACAAAAGAATGGCAAGGACCAACTTCCATGCCGAGATCTGGAGGCAGTAATGCAACGCTAATAATAACAGGGTTCTGAACAGAAGAGTTTCGGAGCAACTCAGCCTGTAATGGGTCTAGGGCGTCAATATTTTTTGAACTAAGGTTAAGCAGTAGCTCACCTTTTGGAGATACACGCTGGATGGTGTTGCCTTGTTGTACAACACGATTAATAAAATATTCTTGCAAACCACGGCCACCTTCATCTCCATCAGTGACTACAAAAAATTCACAGGTGAACACGTGATACTGGTCGCCATACGTTGAGGTTCTAATCTCTGAATCATAATACCCCTGCAACGCACCAGTAGTTTGCATAACCGGATCTTGCGTGGCTTCTACAGCGATTAACTCGCTATTGCGCTCACGTAGCTGAGGTGCTTGCTGAGTTTCATCAACAACTGACTCCGTCTTCTGATACCGCATCCCTGCACCCACCAAGAGAATAACGCCAAGCAAAAAAGCGACAGGCAACTTTGTATACAACGAAGGGGTTTTATGTTTAGTCATTACAAAAAGTATACCAGAGTAACCACCCCTACCCCTCCGCGCACGTCCTACCATCAAGGTGCATCGTAAAGAGTTGCTCGGCGACCGAAATACCATCCGGCGTCACGGTAAGGAGCAGCCCGAGCCCGGTAGAGACCTCATCATCCCAGTACTGATCAAAAATAAAATTGCCCAACGAGTAGTACACGGGTATGTCCCCTACCATTGCAGATTCCTGCACGACATGCGGATGTGAACCAATGACGATAGCAGCACCTGCATCGACGAAGCTCTGTGCAATCACGCGAACGCGTTCTGTCGGTGCCACATACTCTTCGCCCCAGTGCGTATACACGAGCACTGTCTGCCCTGCTGCACGTTCGCGAGCTATCACTCTCGCAACGTCCTCTGGTGCATCACCACCAAACTGATTGTAGTTCACAAACGACAGCTGTATGTCTCCCTCGCTCACCCGATGGACCGTCCCGTCACCTGCCTGCCCACCAAAGTACGCAACCCCAGACTCGGTAAGGTACTGCTTGGTAGATGCAACACCTTCAGCACCAAAGTCGCCGATGTGATTGTTTCCAATATTGACGATGTCCACGTTGTGCTCCTTGAGCAGCGCAGCGGTTGTGGTTGGAAAGGTGAAACGATAGTTGTTTGGACTGCCCATGACCGTTCCAACACTAACCGAAGGATACTCAGTAATCGGACCTTCAAGATTACCGACAACCATATCCACGCTCTGCAGCAACGACGCAACACATGAAAACGGCTGTGCCGCCCCATGGCGCTCGCTCATCTTGCGAATGTAACGATCAAACTGCATGTCGCCAACGACGAGGAGGGTGAGGGTATCTGATGATTGCGTTTCTGCAGGTTTTACTGGTGATGGTTGCTGCGCCTCTGCTGGTTGTGTTTCTGGTTGCTGGTTTGTGCGCACGTGCGGGTAGATAATCAGAAACACGAGCACGGCAATCGCCACCAGCGCGAGCACGCGCAGGATGAGGTGGGTGGTTGGTTTTGAGTGTGGGGGCATATACAGTACCCCTTAACCTAGCACCTCCTCCAATAGTTCAGGAAATGCATCTGTGTGCATGCTGCTCAAAACAAAGTGTCCCTTTCCTTCAAATTGCTTCACCTGTACCCCTGCAATCGTTGCGGTCAGTGTCTCTACGGTCGTCAGAATGTCAGTGTCGTCATCTGGTGCGTACATGATTGTAACGCCAGCCGTCTTGTCTACCAGCTTTGGATCAATGGTAAACGCAAAAAAATCAGGTAGCATTTTCTTCTCAGGATCAATCCACGGCGCGACAAGGACCACCTTTCCAACCTTCATGTTAGTTTCACTCAACCACCGCACAAGAAATCCCCCACCGCAACTGTGCCCAATGAGAACGGTGTCTTCGTTGGGTGTAAAGCGTTCAAACATTTCTTTCCATGCCTCATAAGTAGGTATATAGAATCCGGGCATCTCTGGAGTTTGTGCTTCTATCCCTTTGAGTAGCAGCTGCCGCTGTATCCACGGAAGCCAGTGATCATTAGACGCCGCTGGGCGGCTTACGTCTTGGTACTCTGTTTGATCGTTGTATCCGTGGATGATGACTGCTGTTTTCATGGACGTATACTAGCAAGTTTCCACCATAAAGAAAAAGTCGCACCCCTGGCGGTGCGACAATGCAAGAAAGTGCGAGCGACTCAATGGGTCGGTTCCCCTGTACTCAGCAACGGCTGATCCGAAAACACGACCGACTCGACATCAATCGCCGCTTGCCCCTGAAGGCAACGTGCCCCACACAGGTTGAGTCCGGCGATCATCGCATCCGCCGCTGCGTTCCTCTCGATTTCTTCGGGAGTAAGCGGCAGTACGATGAGTTGAAGGCGTGATCCGTCCCCGCTTCCGGAACCAATCAGGCCAGTGCCGTCATAGCGTGCAAAGAGTGCAGCATTCGCCTTTCGGTCTTCAGCCGTTTCAGCTTCATAGTCGATGATGAGGGTCTCCCCATCTGTATGGATTCTTGTTGTTACGTTCATGCGTCAAAGGATTTTGAGCTCCTCAGATTTGATAAAAGCACACAGATAGAGAGGTGTCAATGATTTGGTGTTGTTGTGCAAGGCAAGGAGAACTACATCTTGTTTTTGCTGCCCGACAGGGATTCGGTCACAAGTCCTCGCTACGCTCGGCTCGCGACCCCGGCTCGGCCATCCCAGTTCTGCTACGCAGAAACAGGGACCCTGGGCCTCCGCCTTTCTCATCAGCCTGTAGCCAGTGCAGCAAAACGCCCCGCACACGAAGTGTGCGGGGCGTTTTGTGCATGCTGCCCGACAGGGATTCGAACCCCAATTTTTGGTGCCAGAAACCAACGTCCTACCATTAGACGATCAGGCAATGTAACGGCTCAGGCATTCTAGCAGCAATGGCCCCGTTTTTCAACCGCTGTCCACCCCACCCCAGCTACGATCCACACACCCTACCTACACTTCATTTGGTTGCTCAGGAGGTTTGCCACTTCGCCCGTATTTTGGCTTGAGTCGGTACAGTAGTACCCGCCCACGCCGTGGAGTGGTGTAGCGATAATCCAGTCGCCGTTTGTTGCGCGACAGGTTGCCCCACCAATGTCACCTGTCACCTGATTGATTGCATCGAGCTGCGCTTTGATTTGCGGTGAACGGTCACACATACCTGCGTAGGTGCCGTTAGTATCGAAGTAGCTATACACATGGACGCGTACCGACGCAACCGCTGCGCGCGCTTTTTGGTTGAGCGCTTCATCGAGGACCTGCTGGTGGTAGCGTTCAAACTTGCCGCCAGTACAGTCGTCTTCCATTGCGGCACGTGTTGGGAAATCAATAATGCCTGGCTGGACGTTTGCATTGCTTCGATCAGCTGCAAACATCACGCTCTGGTAGTACTTCACTGCGAGCTGCATCTGCTTATCGTACGTGCCTGGGGTGACGGTGAAGTTTGGCGCGGTACCATCAAGCTTTCCCTGCTCCGCAAAGCGAGCAAACATACCGATTGCCGTAAAGTACTCCTGCGCTTGTGTTACAGCTTCACCAGTATCATCGAGCGCAAGGTCGGTCATAAAGATGCACCCTTGCGCAGTTGTTGGTGATGCTACCGGAACGGTTGCTACCGGCTCAACAGAACGTAGTGCGCCGGTGAATGGATCAATGTCAGCTGGAGGTTGTCCCGAGAGATCAGGTACCACGTCGACACCGCTGGTTGCGGTGCGAATATCGGTAAGGGTCGTCTGTGGCTCTATCGGTGCACCAGGCCCAAGGAAAAAGAACCAGTACACGAAACCAGCAATCATTGCAAGCACGAGTACAAGTACGATAATCATGCGAACTGGACTCTTTTCGACTTTTCGCTGGTACGCTTCGACCTGCGCTTGCTCAAGCTCAGGCATGCCGCCAAGGCCGACGTTGATGCTGCCTGCCGCGGGCATGGTGCTGAAACTTGGAATTGGCTGATCGAGCGTGCCGCGAAGTGGTGCCGCTTGTGGTGCTGCCATGCCGACAGGTCCTGTTGGTCCATCGAACGCGCGCGAGAGATCGACTGGAGCTTGCGGTGTGTAGGTTGACGCAGGTGCGGCTGTATACGCAGGGGCAGCTGCAGGTGCCGTGGGCGGCGTGAGCGGGCGAACATCTGGCGCAACGGGCACGGTGCTCTGTGGCATTGCTTGTGGTGGCATACTGCTTGGCGCCACACCTGATGTCGATGCGGCTGCAGTGGGCGTCTGTGCCCACTCAGGTATGTTTGAGGGACGTGAGACGATAGTGCCAACTGGTGCTGGTTCTGGCGATATTTGCGGGATAGCAGGAGGCGTCTGTGGAGCGACAGGTGGAGCTTGAGGGGTCACCGGCGGCGCAACCACACCTGGGTGCGGCATAATCACTGGTGCCTCATATACAGGCGCTTTGGGCACGACAGAGGCAACTGGAGGCGGTGACGCAGGAGCAGTTGACGTGGCCGCTGTGGGCGTAGGTTGAACGCTTGGAGGAGCTGCGGGCGCTGCTGGGGTTGGTACAGGAGTTGGTGCTGATGGTTGCAGTGTGGCGGCTGCTGCAGCTTGCGCAGGTACCGAAGGGCGTTCGCGGTACGCAGCAAAGAGCTGATCAACCGCCTCATCATCAAATCCCTGCAACTGCAAAATGTCGCGAATATCATCAAAGCTTCGACCCGCAGAGAGACTAACGTCGATTAATGTTTGGAGCTGCTTGGTAAGCATACGTACCTCCAATAATACACCAGCTTCTGGCTACTTTTTCTTTGCAGCGTTGATAAACGCGGTAAAGAGCGGATGTGGTCGAAGCGGCCGTGCAAGAAACTCAGGATGGAACTGCGTGCCCACCATAAACGGGTGCACCTTCTTTGGCAGCTCAGCAATTTCCATCAGTCGCTTATCTTTTGAGGTTCCTGAGAAGACGAACCCATGATCCTCGAGCTGTGCAATGTACTCTGGGTTTACCTCGTAGCGGTGGCGGTGTCGTTCAGATACGAGTGATGTGCCGTATGCAGCTTCTGCAATCGTCCCCTTTCTGATGTAGCACGGGTACTCACCGAGACGCATCGTGCCACCAAGGTCGCCACGTGCAATCTTTTCTTTTTGATCAGGCATGACGTCAATCACCACATGCTTTGCCTCAGGATCAATTTCTGCAGTTTGTGCACCCTTGAGTCCAACCACATTTCGTGCGTACTCAATCGTCATCAGCTGCATGCCGTAGCAGAGGCCGAGGTATGGAATCTTTTGCTCTCGCACGTACTTAATTGCAGCAATCTTGCCCTCGATACCTGTCTGTCCAAATCCACCTGGCACAATGATGCCGTCGTAGCTCGAGAGCTCTTTCACCAGCTTTGGATCATCATCGTACTTCTTTGCATTAATCCAGGTGAGCTTTGGCTTCACTCCTGCGTGGTACGCCGAGTACTTAATTGCCTCAATCACTGAAAGGTACGCATCACTCAACATGAAGTCGCCCGTATCGAAGTACTTACCGACAACTGCAATTTTGAGCTCACGCGTTGCAGTCTTGCTCTTGCGAACAAACGTGCGCCATGCGTCGAGCTTTGGTGTGCCGTTGTGAATCGCCAGCTTGTGCGTGATCATTTCACCAATCTTATCCTTCTCGAAGTTTACCGGCACGTCGTAAATACTCTCGATGTCTGGGGCCGAGATCACGTGCTCCTTTGGAACGCTACACTGAATCGCGAGCTTCTCTTTGCGGCGAATGTCGAGTGGCACCGTACTTCGGGCAATGATGAAGTCCGCCTGAATACCGTACGAGTTGAGCTGACGCACGGCGTTTTGGGTTGGCTTCGTCTTCATCTCGCCGAGTGTGCCCGGAATCGGCAAGTAGCTCACCATAATGAAAATAACGTCGTTTGGGTGCTTTACCTTGAGGACACGTGCCGCCTCCATAAACATGACGTTCTGGTAGTCGCCGATTGTGCCGCCGATTTCAACAATGGTAATGTCTGACTGATTGAGCTCTGCAGATTTTTCGTACCGACGAATGATGTCGTCGCGAATGTGCGGAATTGCCTCAACACACTTGCCGCCGTACTTGAGGGCCCGCTCGCGGTCGATGACGTGCTTGTATACCATACCCGAGGTGACGTAGTCCTCGCGAATGAGATCGCGATTAAGGAAGCGCTCGTACGTGCCCATGTCCTGATCCGTTTCGAGGCCACAGTTCATTACGAACGTTTCGCCGTGCTCGGTTGGGTTCATCGTGCCGGCATCAACGTTCAAGTACGGATCAACTTTCATCAAGTTCACCGTGTGTCCCATTGCCTGCAGAATCGTACCGATTGATGCGGTACTAATTCCCTTACCCACACCAGACATCACACCTCCGACGACAAAGATGTACTTATGCGGCTGCTTTGCTTTCTTGGCGGTCGTACTGCGTGTCATTCGTTTCGGTGTCGTTGCCATAGTGTCGTGTGATTACTTTACTTTTAAGTACCGCTTGATTGCGAGCAAGCTTGAGATGGCACCGATGATGATGCCTGAACCAACGAGAAGTACAAAGAACTGTCCGAAGGTGCTGAGGTAGTACTCAAAGAGATTAACCTCGACAAAGAAGCGTTCAGTAATCGGACCGAGCCAGTACGTGAATGGCCAAAAGAGGATGAGCGTAATGATTGATGAGAAGAGGCCGTACAGTGCTCCGGTGATGAGGAACGGCCCTGTGATGAATCGACTGCTTGCACCGACGAGCTTCATAACGTGAATCTCATCCTTTGAAATGTACATCGCCAACCGAATCGTGTTGAGCGTAATTACAATTGAGATAATGATAAAGAGTATGGTCACGATGACGCCAAGCCGTTCACCTGCATCGATAATCTGACCAAGTCGATCAATCGCCTGCTTGTTTTGGAAGTAGTTCACCTCTCGAACAATTGAACTGCCGACACCTGTTGGATAGTTCTGATCGAGGAAGGTTGCAACCCCTTCATACTGCGATGCTTCTTTTGCCTTTACGTTGAGAATTGCATCGAGTGGATTATCGCCAACCTCATCGACCGCATCGAGCATGCCCTGATTGTTTTTGTGGCGCTCGCGGAAGTTTTCAAGCGCCTGTTCTGGAGTGACGTACGTCACGTACGCAACTTCTGGAAGTGCTTCAAGCGCTTGCTTTACCTTGAGAATTTCAGCTTCTGGCGCGTCAGTCGTAAAGTACACATTAATGTCTACCTTATCTTCAATTGCAGTCAGTGAGGCGGTGAGGAGGGCGCTCGTAAAGAGCACAAGGCCGATCACAAAGAGGGTGATCACCATCACGAGCACCGCAGAGAGCGACACGACACCGTTGCGCCAAAACTGCACAAACCCTGTCTTCAAAATTCTCCTGATGTTAATCCACAGCATAGTGTCTCGTTAGGTTCTTACTAAATTATAAAATGCATTTCCCACCAATCTCGTCACGCACGATACGGCCTCCCTCAACAGTAATGACGCGCCGATCGAGCATGTCGATGACGTTCTGATTGTGCGTGGTGAGGAGCACGGTTGTACCGAGGTCGTTAATACGCTGCAGAATTTGAATAATGTCACGCGTGTTTCGCGGATCAAGGTTACCTGTTGGCTCATCTGCTACGAGCACGTCTGGCTGATTGATAATTGCGCGTGCGATAGCAACTCGCTGCTGCTCACCTCCCGAAAGCTCATGCGGGAAGCTCCACGCCTTGTGCGCGAGATCAACGAGCTGCAGTGCGTGCGGTACATCCTCGCGGATCTCTTCGTCAGTTCGTCCTGCTGCTTCCATGGCAAACGCAATGTTTTCGTAGACGGTCTTTTTTGGGATGAGACGGAAATCTTGGAAGATGGTACCAATGTTGCGGCGTAGCCTGCTAATATCGCGAGGCTTGAGCGCGTGGATATCGGTAGTCTCAAAGAGTACCCGACCATCAGTTGGTCGTTCTTCAGCGAGGAGGAGTTTAATGAGGGTCGTTTTGCCGGCACCTGAATGGCCAACAAGAGAAACAAACTCCCCTGGGTCGATACGTAGGTCGACCGCATCGAGCGCGACTGTATCATCATTGTAGCGTTTTGTAACCTTATCGAAGTAAATCATTATGATTGCTCTTGCATTGCGGTAATAAATGCATCAAGGTCTCCATCTTCGAGTACGCGCTCTACGTCGCGCACTTCTACATCGGTGCGATGGTCTTTAACCATCTGGTACGGATGCAATACGTAAGAACGAATTTGATTGCCCCAAGCGGCGTCAGTCGTTTTTGAAATCTGCATGCCGCGCTCGCGTTCTTCTCGTTCTTGCTCTCTAAGAGTATACACTTTGCCGCGAATAAGCTCCAATGCTTTTTCCTTGTTTTGCAGCTGACTGCGCTCACTGTCAATAAATACCGAGAGTTTACTTGGTTTGTGCACGATGCGTACCGCGGTTTCGCGCTTGTTGACGTTCTGTCCGCCCGGCCCGCTCGACTTGGTGAAATCAATCTCGAGCTCATCCTCAGGAATCTCAAAATCAGACTGCTTTGGGAGCTGCGGAATAACTTCAACCATGGCAAACGAGGTGTGTCGTTGCGCCGCGGCATTAAAGGGAGAGATGCGCACCAGACGATGTACACCTGATTCGTGCTTGAGTGTACCGTATGCGTTTTTACCTTGAATTTCGTAGGTGACGTTTCGGTAGCCGTTTTGGTTGTTTGCATTTGCGTGCAGGAGGACTGGTGTCCAGCCGCGATTTGCTATGTAACGCAGGTACATCTGAGCGAGCATCTGCGCGAAGTCTTCCGCATCGTCTCCCCCGGCGCCGGCAAAAATCGTTAGGTGCGCATTCCCGCGATCGTACTTGCCGGCGCCCGCAAGTGCATCTTTGAGCTCCTGCAGCTCTTTAATCACCGCCTGCGCGCGGTCTTTATCATTCCAAAAAGTTGGCAGGTTCATCGCCGCCTCAATCTCCCCAATCCGCGCCTCAATCTCTGGCTTCTGCATGGGGTGTAGTATACCGCGCTTGTGGCCGCCTGTCCGCCATGCTTATATGAGAACAGATCCGCGCATTTCCGTGCGGTGTACCTCATTTTTAGTCTTATGATCACAACATCCAGTTACTCTTGGATTCCACGAGCCCTTCAGGCACGTGTGGTGCAAGCGCTCCTCAACTTCAACCTTCTGAAGGTCGACAACACTCGGAGCCTCCCTCTCAAAAGCGGTGGCAAGACCGACATCTACATCAACCTACGTGATGCGCGGAACAATCCGGCGGCGCTCGCCTTTCTGGCAAAACAGTATGCGGTGCCACTCCGACAACTGGGTGTCTCCCGTTTTGTGGAGGTACCGAGCGCCGTCTCCTGCTTTGCAGGACCTCTCGCGATTGAGACAAATCTTCCCTACCTTACAATCCGTGAAACCCCGAAGGCTGGGCGGGTTGGCGATGCCGAGGTAATCGGAACCAGCAGATTTGGAGAAAACGTCGTCACCATCGACGACGTTATCACCGATGGCGAATCGAAGATTGCTCCGCACCGCAAAGTGCAAGCATTGGGCCTCAACAACCTCGGCTTGGTCGTCCTCGTTGATCGACAGCAAGGCTGGCAGCAGCATCTTGCGGCCGCTGGCATCACCAACCTTCCGGTCTACCCGGGCATGACACTGCACGATGTTCGGCGATGCCTTATCAACGATCTCGGCATCATGCAACGTTGCACGCCGGCAGCAGAAGATTCGAACAGAATTGTACTTGCGCTTGACGGTCTTTCGTGGGAAGAAATCCTCCCCGTGATTGACCCGCTCCGGACAAGTGGTGTCATCCTCAAGGTCAACGACCTGCTCTTCGACCAAGGAATGCATCACCTGCTACCCGAACTCAGCGTGTATGGGCGAGTGATGGTGGACCTCAAGAGCCACGATATCCCAAACACGGTCACCAACACGTGCACTCGTCTTGCGGCACACAATCCGTGGGCAGTTACGGTGCATGCATCTGGCGGTCCTGGCATGATCGGTGCAGCATGCCGTGCTCTCTCGAGAACGAATACAAGGGTGCTGGCAGTCACCGTACTCACTACGATGGACTCTCTTGCCTGCACAAAGATATACGGCAAAAGTTCAAAAAACCAGGTGATGCGTTTTGCTGAGATGGCGCGAAACGCCGGTGCCCACGGCCTCGTCTGCTCGCCGAATGAACTGAGGATGCTTCGCGGTCGCAGTGAATTCGACAACATGTTGCTGGTCACTCCAGGCGTCCGATCACCAGGAGTAGACCATCATGACCAATCGCGTACCGATACACCTCAGGGTGCAATCCAAAGCGGTGCCGACTTCATCGTTGTTGGACGCGAAGTGCTACACGCCGAAGACCCACTGGCTGCTTTTGCCAGAATTCAGCGGGACATCACTACCTGATTGGAGTAACAGATCAAACACTCCGTGTCCGTTGCCTCTACAGGTTTCGGACTTTTTCTTTTCTTATACTAAGAGCGGCAACTATATGGAGCCGTTGATCGGGATTGAACCGATGACCTCACCCTTACCATGGGTGTGCTCTACCAACTGAGCTACAACGGCAGTTCGGACATACTAGCGTATTTTTGTAAATAAATAAAGTCGCGCACAACGAGAACAACCGCCTTGCGGGCGTGCATCACGACATCATAAAAGCAAAAAGCGGCAACCCTGTGAGAGTTGCCGCTGATTGAAGAAAGCCATAGTCCGCATCACTGCGTACCACCTTCGGTGCTTGCCGCTTGCGGCAAACTGATGGTGAGGGCCCGTACCACCGCGGGTTCAACACCCAGCGGCTGCTGTGCCGCTGCCTGCACCGTCACCGACGGAAACAGACCTTCGGTCACCGGAGTGACTGTTGATACAGAGACAGATGCCTCAACACCAACGGTGGCGTTGAGTGCTGCCGTTCCGGGCGCTGGGCCATAGAACTGGGACGGATTTGTCGCCGTTGTCGAGGATTGTGCGGTCAGCACTTTCCCCGTCTCCTCGTTCTCGTCCGCGACGGGACAAGCAACGAGCGACGGCATCACTACCGTCCCCACCCTCTCGCCACCTGCGTAGGAAGCGTCCGGTTTGGGACCCTTCGAAACGCTTTCGGGTTTGGGCTCAAATCCGGCAACAAGCGTCGCCTGTTGCTCGGCCGTCGATGGCTTTGTGGTGCTGTAGGCAATCACGATCGGCAGTTGTTCTGCCATCTCGCGGAAGCCGAGCACGCCGGGACGGTCATCGCCATTCATGTAGGCGTAGCCCCACCCATTTTCGAGGTAGCCTGTTGGTCCCGCATTCCACATGCGAAGGAGTTCATCCTTCGCAATTTCACGGTTGCACTTTTTCTGTGCATACTGATTTGCCTGGTAAATCCAGGCCTGCCAGACCATGTAGGATAGCGCGGGATCGAAGAAGTCGTGCGGCTGTAAATGGAATTCGTTGATGGCGGCGACCCACGTATGAGCCTCACCACGAATTTGAAAGATGCCGCGCGCCTTCTCGAAGAAGGAGAACTTTTTGTCTCCGGTGCAGTTCACATTGAGCATGAACTCATCCTCACGATCACAGACCTCACGGCCCACAACCGCAAGTGCGCTGACCGGATCAATCAGCCACGGGAGTTCTCCCTCCCGGTGCAGGCGCAGGAGCTTTTCCTTTGCCTGATCCACTCGCGGATGGACGCCTTTGATGGCGCCGGGTTCGAAGAACCAATCATCCGTGAACCACGAAAACAACGTGGACGCATGGATGTACCGGTCGGGCCAGTAGCCGGTGCCCGTTTCCGTGATTTCATAGAAAACGACGGGGGCCTCGGCGGCTTCAATGTCACCGCAATCGTCGACAAGCTGTTCGCGTGTCTCTGGTTTGCAGGAAGTCGAAGCGGCAGGAGCCACGGCGACGTTTTTCGGAGCTACTTTCACAGCCCGCGAAGCACTCGCGGTGACCGGCGAGGATTTCGCCACAACCGGAGCTGTCGCTTTCGCGACTACGACGGGTTTCGCCGCAGGTGCCACAGAGGTACGTGCAGTGATTTGCTTCTCGACGGTCGGCTTGTGGCCGGCCATGAGGGTGCGTTCCTCGGCACGCTTGGCGCCGAGGAAGTAGAGACCGACAATCGCCGCAATGGCGAAGATGGTCAGGGTGAGGCCGCCAGCGATGACGGCAATAATGGCTTTCTTCATTGTTTTTCTTTTTTGTGTCCGCGCGAGCGCTTTAGCTGGCGCGGACGGGTTCTGATTTGTTTTCTTTACTATTTTATCACATTATTTGACAAAAGTCAATTTACATTGCTTACAAAAAAGGGCCCTGCTGAACCGTATCTGAGCCACCAAGAGGACTTGAACCTCCGACCTATCCCTTACGAAGGGACCGCTCTACCAACTGAGCTATGGTGGCTTTTCTGTCTACACGCCCGCGGGCGCTTACTGTGCGTACGGCAGATTATGTCAATTCCCCACAATATCTGCAAGCGCACCTGAAAGCTCTGGGAACTGCAATTCGTAGCCACCAAGTGCCGGTTTAACGCGCTGGCTTGTGGTCAGCTCGTACGCGAGGCCGCCGTAACGAATCCAGAGCAGCACTACAGGAATGCGAAGAAACATTGGTCGATGGAGTGCATCAGCGAGATGTTGTGAGAAGGTTTTGTTGGTGACCACATCAGGGGCGGCGGCAACGAGCACGTCGCCGGCAAGCTCGCCGAGCGCGGCGCGGACGTAGAGCTCGGCGCAATCATCGAGGTGAATCCAGGGCATCCAGTGCCTGCCGCCACCGATCGGCCCCCCTAACCCAAGCCGAAAAAACGGAGTGAGCACACCCAAGAGTCCCCCGCGTCCGAGAATGTGTCCGTTTCGAATAATGGTCGTTGCAACACCATACGTCTGAGCCTCGCGCGCTGCCGCTTCCCAATCTGCAGCAACATCAGCAAGAAATCCTACACCACGTGCAGACATGCTTGTCAGTACCGCATCACGAGCATCACCGTAGTACCCAACTGCAGATGCCGACACAAGACACTGCGGCCGACGAGACGGATTTGTAAACGTTTCCACGAGCCGCCGCGTACCGAGCACACGTGAATCATAGATTGCCCGCTTTCGCTCTTTGGTAAATCGTCCAAAAATCGGAACACCTGCAAGATTAATAATTGCCCGAGGATACATGAGCGTCTCATGTTCAGGAATACCGCGTGCCATGTCTGCTTTCACAAACGGATACGAGGCATCTCGTGGTGGCACAACATCAAGAATTACAGCAGGAATGCCGCGCGCCTTCAGGCGCGCGGCAATTGCCATTCCCAAAAAACCAGAACCGCCAGTGATAATCACAGCGCCACCTCCCCGTACTCGAACGTCTCCTGCTCCACTCACCATATACGCTGTCTGTTATGATTCTCGGACGTTTGGATTGTAGATGCAGCGCACCGGTCCAGCCGTTTCAGTATCTGTAATAATCTCGCTACCTGGTTCAGCAAATGTTTGACAAATGACATGGTAGCTACCAGGCCCAACCATGTAATTCGTTGTACTCGTACCAACGGCGCTATCAACAACCTCCTCATTGTTCTTGTAGAGCGTACACTCATCTGCGTAATCAGCTGCCCAACTCAAACCACAGCGTTCGTCTTCGCGAACAACGCTTGGATTAATCTGTAGCTGTTCAGCAAAAACAATTGGTGGTGGCACACATTTTCCTGCACTACACGTATACAAATCAGGGTACCCAAGAATCTGGCAATCTGTGTCGTACGCACATTCTTTTGCATAAAAAGAACAGCGCGCCCGAGCTTGCTCATTATTATTACCAAGATCCGTCACAATCACGTTTGCAGTGTAAGGTGTATCAATTTGGTAATCTCCTGGATTACCATCAACTGTTGCGATGTAAAATGGCCCGCGCGGGTTTCCAGTACCCGTAACAGCCGTAGACCAGCTATACGTATATGGTCCTTCACCACCAGTAACTGCTACTTTCCACCAAATTTCACTACCAGGATTGTGTGCCTCATTTGGAAACTCTGCATCTTCACTACTGTATGCACCACAAGAAGCAACCAAATTAGATTGGCAGTAGTTGTTAACACAGGTGTACCCTTCTGAACATGGACATTGCGTTGCCACATTTGCAGTACACGATGCCGTGTTTGAAACAGTTTCTCCGCTACTATTTTTTGCATACACCTGAACTGCGTACGTTCCTGATTCATCGTACGTTGTTTCAAAGAGACAATCTTCAACACTTGAGCAACCTGTCACCTCACGTGAGACCGCGTTACCCGTTTGACCACTCCAAACAAAGGTCAGGTCCTGCATGTTGTACGCTTCTGAGGTGAATGTTTCGATTCCCCACGAAACTGGATACGGCCCGTCTGCACGGACGCTTGCAACCCCAAGAAAAAGCAGCGCGAGCACAAACAATGCCACTGCCTTCTGTACGTATGGATGCATTGTGTATTGTTTCTTTTTCATAGTCATATCGTATTAAATCCAGCTGTAGCTACAGCTTCCATCATCGAATGTTGCTGATGGATTGTAGTTTGATGCACTAGAGTCAGTACACCCATAGACATCTGATGTTCCGTACTGACATGAACCAGATTGACCATAGTTTGTAGCAGACGGATCGTTACAGGTATCTCCTGTGTTGTACTGACACAAACCAGATTGCCCGTAGTTTGTAGCAGAGGGGTCACTACACTGTTCATATTCACAAGCACCTTGTGCCCAGTAATTACGAGCCATTGGATCCAGACATTGTTCTTGACACTCACACAGAGTTAAACGAACCTCATCTGAATCACTCACTGTACGAGTCTGCCCATCATTAATCTGACTATTGCTCGTCCATCCATCTGCGGAAATACCGTGGAAATTATCATCCCACAAACCATCCATACCGCTAAGAGACTGATTAATTGCGACATCCCATGAATCACCGTGCTTTCGAGTATCCCGCTGCACAAGCGCACCCTTAAAGTAGCTATCAACAAACCAAAGCTCGTCTGCATGACACGGATCTTGCAACGTCAATGAGTATCCAAGCATGGTGTACCCTTTTCGATACTCACTTCCATTTTCATCGAGACCACCGCACTGTGGAAGTTCGTGTTCATAGCACGCATTGAGCGTTGTTGAGATGTTACTAATGGCCAATGTTGGTGCAGTTGTACAGACGTCGTTATTATTATTATCATCGTCGTCACCACCTCCTCCACCAGTACCACCGCCACCTCCCGTACCTCCTCCGCCGCCAGTTCCGCCACCATCGCCATCTCCACCACCTCCAGTACCTCCTCCGCCATCGCCCCCGCCACCACCATTTGGGTTATTAGGATCTACACCTCCAGCAACAATGGCGCATGAGAGTGCAACCGGTTGATCAAGCTTTACACCGATGAGTAGTTTGTAGCGCTCATTAGCAGCAACTGAGAATGGGTTAGACATTGCTTCATACGTTGTCCCGAGAGAATCTTCTACGATTTTTTGCAATCCTGTCATTGTCCACCCCTCCATTGAGAATGAGAACGTTTGCGCTCCAGGCTCAAGATCTTCTTGCTCAAAATACGGGAGACTGTTATCTGGCATACAGTATTCTGATGGCAGCGTATACACTGTACCTGTTTCACCATTAGTGATTGAAGCAAGAACTGCAGAGACCGCTCCACTACAGCTTGTAGGCGCATCAGCGTCTTTCAAATACACCTCATCAACCTGACGCTCTCCATCGCCATCTTCGTCAAGATAGAAGGTACCCCGCACACATGACGGCATACCACAGCTCATGCTGAGCGTGTCATTCAAAAGTGCTGTGCCGCTTGGGTTGTAGCTTGACCAGCTTCCTGCAGAACCAGAATCTTCGACTTCGTAGCTTAGCTCACAGTGACCAGCACCGAATTGCGTCTTTGCTTGAATGTTGTACTGCTGCGTCACATTACCATTTCCGTCAGCGTACTGAGATTCGCACTGTATTTGCTGCTCAAAACAAAATGAAACGGTAAACGGACCGTATATCCACCAGTTAATAATGTCGTTTGCATTAATTGGCGTACCAGCAACTTCTCCCGTTGGTGCTTTAAGCAGTTCGCCCTCTGCTTGAGCATACTGCGCAGGTATAGTTACTGGCGCTTGCACGACATACGAACCGTACTCGCTAAATCCAGAAACCGTACTGACATTAAACTGACGGTCATGCACGCCACTTGGGTCTGACTGATTTGCCCAATTATTAAAGTAATTGATCTGCATTGCGAGACCCTGGTTACCACAATCTTTACACTGGAGCTTTACCCAGAACGTAACTGGTTCACAGGTATTACTACAGGTGCCTCGGTAGCCACTTGGAGAATTGCTCGGCGTTTCCCAGATACCGAGCATCTCGCCGTACAGCTGCGGTCTTGGTTTACAGTCGTTGCTGTTGCCGTCACTGTTTTCGTCTTTTTCATCCGGCACACATCCAACAGTACTCACCACACCTGGCAACTGTGACAATGACAGACCAGCATCTGCGAGCACCTGCGGCGACGTCGTGTAGAGCAAGCTTCCACCAACGAGCATTCCCGCAACAAAGAGGCCTAAGGTGAGCCCTCTCGTGTTCTTCTTAATCAACCCAAAGACGACAAGCGCGATGATGAGGATGATGACCGAAAGAACAATTACTTTGAGCGTAACCGGCTCTTTTGGATATCCAAATGTTTGTGTTGTGTCCAACGTCACCGTCTGCTCATCGAGAACTTCCCCCGTTGATGCCGTAAGGACAACACTTGCTGATTCAACAACCATTCGTCGAGGAGCGACTTCAGAAGAAAAATCAAGCACCTCATCAATACCAGCTACTGTGCCGTTCATTGGCACCTCGCGAGTAAAGGTAATCGGATCACCCGTTACAGGTGTAAGTGTTGCAGTCACGGTCACCGGACCAGCAGCTGCGTCTCGAGATGCAACAATGTTTACGGTAAGGTCGATAGGCTCGCCACGACGATAGGTGTTGATACCCGTATCGACGACGAGTACGCGCCCCACCAATCCTTCATAAAAGAGGCGGACGGGGACTTCGTCTGCAACAAGCTCACCGCGACTGTTTGTAAAACGGAGCGTTGCGGTATGAGCTCCAGAACGCTGATTCTCCCAGGGCGCAAATGGAATTTCCACTGCTTGCTGATCAAGCCGGTACAGCTCAGTAAGTGGTGTTGCTTTTTGTTCGGCAACAACAACTCCTGGAGCGGTAATGTGTTCAACACTATACGATACGTAAACAGGATCTTGGGTCTCTAATCGAGCAAAGAGTTCTGGATTTTTTGTTTGGAGTACTGCAACAAACGGCGTGCTTCCTTTTGAAAGCGTCGGCCCATGCATTAATCCATGCGCTTGCCCATCGGTAGGCGTAATGAGAGCGGCATCAATACTTGGCAGAAAACCACCGCGTCCAGTAAAGCGAACAGGGTCGGCATTGTAGCCTGCGCCATAGTAAGCATCGTCCTCGGTGTGTACAAAGTACCGCAAGAAGTAGTTGCCACCAGGGATGGTAATCGGCAATGGCTGCGTAACTACTTGGCGATGTGTTTCAAGTGGATTAAGACGATCAACTTCGCCAGTAAGCGCAAGCACAAAATCTACTGTACTAAAGAGAAGGCCGTCTGTTGCAAGCGCATCACCTGAGTAGAGCTCGATTCGGTACTGTACGTTATCAACAAATTCAGACGTATTGTTATCGACACGCAAATCAAAGGTTGCATTTCGCGTGTTGTTATCGAATGACACATCGACAATAGAAACACCGAGAGCTGGACCAGTTGAGGCACCGCGCGCCGCTTGTGCAGACTGGGCAGCAACGGGAAGTGGAATACCTGACGCAACAACAAGCGTGAGGAGCAAAGAAAATAATGTTGTGCGGAGCATACGCATAGTCTCTATGCTGCTAATAGTAGCACGCACCTAGAAACCGAACGTTTGCAATCCCCACACACCAATACCAACAAAGAAAGAAATGAGTGCTGGCAAAAATCCAATGCGCACGTACTTACCAAACGTAAGCTCACGAACCATACCCATAGCGACAACACCAGCAGCAGAACCGATTGGCAGCAATGAACCACCCGTACCTACAGTAAGTGCAAGGAGCACCCAGTGGGAGACGGTTGTTGTTTTGAGCATATCGATAGCAATTGCAGTAAGCGGGATGTTATCGAGGAGTGCAGATACCAAACCAATGATGATGTTGCCACGAATGACTGCAGCGGTTGTTTGCACGCTACCATACACATACGTTGAAACGTAATCGAGCACACCAAGCGTACTGAGCGCTGATACAGAAAGCAAAATACCAACGAAAAATTTAATTGATGCAATGTCGGTCTTTTGGACCAGCTGCTCAATTGAAACTGTAAGGTGCGTCTTACACTTTGACCGACTCTTCACAATATCGACAACCATCCACGTTAACCCAACACCAAAGAGAATACCGATTACTGGTGGTACGTGCACCGCATTTGCAAGTACTGGCAAGAGAAATGACACCAGTGCTGTCACAACAATAAGTGCCTCCCCTCTGGTGAGGCGCTCCTCTGGCGTTGTTGCGGGGTGTGTTGAAATCTCCTCGGTAATTTGGCGACCGAGCATCAGCGTCGCGACAGCGGCAAGCGCAATCGCAGGGAGCGCTGCCTGCGTGAGCAGTTCAACCGATGTGAACTTCTCCGCAATCCAAAGCATGATAGTCGTCACATCACCGATCGGCGAAAAAGCTCCTGACGCATTTGTAGCAATTACTGTTGCTACCGCTGAGACGAGCAGATTCTTTCCCCAAAAGAATCGTCGAGCAATCTGAATCATGATAATGGTCGCAACCATGTTTGCGATAAAAATAGAGAGACCAAATCCAATTGCTGTAATGAGGTAGAACTGTCCACGCATCGACAATCGCCGTGCCATAATGCGGTCACGGATAATATCAAAGATTCGGTAGTGAATCAGAATCTCAACAAGGGCCATTGCAGCCAAAAGAAAAATCGTAACTCCAAAGATATCGAACCCTGCCTCAATGATATGTTCATCGAGCATATGCGGCTGTAGTACACCGATCAAGACCCAGAGCACCGTACCTGAAAGCAGTGCAAACGCCGCCTTGTTTACTTTACAGACATGCTCAAAGGTGATCCCGACGTACCCGAGCACAAAAATAATTGATGCAATAATACCGACAGATGTCATATATGTAGATGCTGCATACTATGCCTTTTTTGACGAAATGCAAGTCCTGTTGTTAAACAGAACTACCGCCGGGCAGCGCATGTAGCGTGTGCTTCATCAAGGACGGTAATTTGGCTCTCCACACAGTTAATCCGTGCTACTTCAAAACCAGCCCAGAATCCCAGGATTGGCAGTAGAAAAAGAAAGAGGACAATACTTAACCAGCGGGTTGATTGCTCACATCTATTGCAGGTGCACGTTGTCTTTCGTGTCATCTTTCTACTGTACCACGTTATGCGTGGCGTTTAGCTGCTGCATACACAGCACGTGCGCGAGCAGCGCTTTCCTTTTGTGAAATAAGTGGTGATGGATATCCATCTACCAGTGTGCTGAAATCAACTTCCTTGCCACCAGCAATCAATCCGGCATCGACATCCTCAAGCTCAGCTACCCACTGCTTAACGTAAGTGGCATCTGGATCATACGTCTGGGCCTGCAGGTACGGATTAAAAATGCGAATTGGTTTTGGATCAGCGCCAACTGATGCGCTCCACTGCCATCCGCCGTTGTTTGAACATGGATCATAGTCAATGAGCTGCGATGCAAAGTATCGTTCTCCCCATCGCCAATCAATAAGCAGATTTTTGGTCAGGTACGATGCAACAATCATGCGCACTCGGTTATGCATCCAACCGGTCTGATTGAGCTGTCGCATACCAGCATCCACAATTGGCACCCCCGTTTTTCCTTCACACCATGCAGCAAACTGCTTCTTACTATTTTCCCATTCGATATGATCTCCCCATGATTGAAACGATTTTCCAAAGACGTGCGGAAAGTGATACCCAATGTGCATATAGAAATCGCGCCAGTAGAGTTCTGCCACAAACTGCGATGTAGCGCCCGCCTCCTCTACTGCAACTGCATACACTTCACGCACCGAGACCGTACCAAACTTAAGATGTGCTGAAAGACGAGATGTTCCATCAATCGCTGGCACATTTCGCTGCGCAGTGTAGCGCTTCAGAAATGTACCTCGCTTGAGCAGTTTGAGTGCCTCGTGCCGTCCACCACAAAGAAAAGCCGTCGGTGTGGGTTTGACTTTATAGTGCGTAGGCGTGTGCTTGCTCATGTGAAGCGAGCCAGAAAAATAGTTCTTGTAACGATTCTGCCGCGGTGCTGCAACTCCAAAGGTAACTGCTTGCCGCATGAATGGTGTAAAAACACTGTACGGCTTTCCTGCTCCGGTTCGCACCTCCTCCACTGGCGAGAGCACGTAATCCGCGGCACGGATAAACGCCGCTCCGTGCTTTTTTGCAACTACCTCAATAGCCGCGTCGCGCTTTCGTGAAAATGGTATGTAATCACGATTCACGTAGATTGCATCAATCTTGTTGTGTGTACAAATATCTTCGAGCACTTCTGTGTAGGTTCCTTCGTACATGTAGAGCTTGCTTCCATGAGCACGTAGTGCTTCATCAAGTTCAGTAAGCGATTGCAGCATGAACTGAAATGCATGCGAACTAAAGTACTTGTTTTTCGCCGTATCAGTTTGCGCAGTATCAAAAATAAAAAGTGGTATCACGCGCTCAGATTCCTCAAGCGCCTGCATCAGGCCCGTATTGTCCTCAAGCCGCAAATCGCGACGGAAGATAAAGAGTGAGGTTGTGTGGAGTTTACTCATAGTTATGAGGCGAGATGAGTAATACCAAGCAATCGAATATGCTGCTCTAAAACAGAGTCCCATGTTATTGGTACTTGTATTTTTTGCACCTCTGCATAGGCGGCGGCGACAAATGCTTTGCTATAGAAACGATTCATTACCATAACTAGCTCCTCCTCACTATACGGATCAAACTGCCACTCTTCGGGCACAGACACACTCAATCCATTTCCTCGACTGATGATACATGGCTTACCAAACGAGAGGCCCTCTAGAATAAAATTGGGATTAAATTCTGTCAGTGCAGGCGCCAAACATACAGTTGCAGATTTAATATGCTCAAATAATTCTTCTTGTGGCACCGATGGAGAAAATGAGATGTATTTTTTACTTTCTGTTGCTGCAGCAACCTGTTGTAACATAGGAGCATCGGGTCCCGCACCAATACAGCGCAAGATTCCTATTCCATGCTCATGTCGGACACGGTCAAACGCACGAATGACAAGCGGGAGATTCTTATACGCGACAAACCTACCAGCAAATAAAAATACTGGAGGGAACGGTATTTCAGGAACCCCTTCCGTCTTTGCGAGCATTGGATTTTTAATAATGACAAACTGCTTATCCTGAGCACCAAAAAAATCTACAAATAATTTTTGTAGCGCATGATTATACACGACAACATGTTCAGCCTGCTTGAGCAACTTTTTAATTAACCAAAAAAGCAGCGGTCGATCTTTTGATGCATATCCCCCAGCGTAATAGTCTTCAATCGACATGAAACGTTTTCCTTTTTCAACAACACGCTCCCAGATTGGATCACCCCCAATTCTAATAATGAATTTTTTACGCATAACGCTTGCCACAAGCGCGGCAGGCATACCGGCAGCAGTCGGATCAAACGCATAGAGACAATCAGCATCTCTGGCAACACGCATGAGGATGAAGAAATATCGCAACCACCGTAGGATTGAACGATGAGACCGTGATACTCTATGCACCGTGAAAGGAAACTTCTTTTCTTGTGGATCATCACCGTACGCGACCACAATAACGGTCACACCGGCGTCCGACAGAGCACCAGCTATCTTTTCTACATGTATTGACGGGCCGCCAACATCCGGAAAAAAGACACCAGCTGCGAGAACGATTTTCATGGTAGTGTAGACACATTATGCATCGCAAGCCAGAAATAGCAATTGTAGGCCTTGGCCGATGGGGCCGAGTACTGCTCAAGGAATTGGTACAACAAACGTCAGTATCTATGTGTCACTCACGAGGATCAGTTGAAACAATAGATTGGCTACAAACGAATTATCCAACAATCACCTTTACAGATTCATATGAGAATATTCTTACCAATGCGCGCATTGATGCTGTGGTACTTGCGACACCACCCGCAACACACATTGAGCTCGCAAAGAAAGCCGTCCTTGCTGGTAAAAACGTCTTTGTTGAAAAACCAATGGGAGAATCCGTAGAGGATGCCATCTCGTTGGCAAGCTTGGCTGATGCACGTGGTAAACAACTCGCGGTGGGCTACGTTTTTACACACCATCCTATTTTTGCGTATCTCCATTCAATAATAAATAAAAATACGATACGGAGCATTTCGTGCACATGGCATAAGTGGGGTTCATTTGAAACAAGTGCCGTAACAAATCTCCTTTGCCATGACATCTCTTTATTCCACATGTTTGGTTTTACAACACTGGAAGCAGTAACACATACACAAGAAAAGAGGCTCACTGAAACAGATGTGCTTACAACAATATTTACTGATGCCACAGGTGTTCAGTGTTCAAGCTTTATCAATAGAGCCTCAGAAGAAATTAAGCAAAAGAAAGTTGAAATTCAAACTGATACCTATCTGTATACATGGATACATGAAACACTTCATGTAAAGGACATGGCAACAAATGAAACTACTACCGTCGTTGTTCCAAATCTGCAACAATCAGCAGTTTCATTAGAAATACAAGATTTTATCTCTGCGTGTACACATAATCAGAAACCAAAAGTTGATGGATGGTTTGCAGTTTCTGTTTTACGGGCACTAGACGCCCTGCCTAAGAAGTCATCTCTTTAACAAGAGCCAGGACTTGATGTGCAGCATCGACACTTGTACCGAGTTTGCCAGAAAAGACGTTAATTACGTTATCCCCTACTCGCCTCACAAGCGTTGGGCGTTCATCGGTAGCATCAACATCCGCTAGTACCGTGCGAATCGTATACATTGACCCAATATGTTTTGCCTCTGTAATTGATGGCATGAAATGTGACGCCGACTCGATGAAGTAATCAATATTTGTCACTGAAGGATTCTTAATAACCCCTTTATTAAGAAATGGGATAAGTGCTTCTGGAACGATGGGATGCAATCCAACGTTTGACGCATGAATTGCATGAACAACATTACCCATCACATGAAATGGCGTATCTGCATATGGGTCAATACACATAAACGGCCCGTCCATGATCACAATACTCTGTTTCTTAAATGTGGTCGGCAGCTGCAGTACAGGTTTTTCACAAATCTCAAACTGGTACAATTGCTGCGAATCAGGCAACGCATCAAGAACGCGATTTAGGTTCGCATAGGTACAGTTCACAACAATATCGTAATCGGTAAGCATTCCTACTGTCACCTCTGTATTAAAAATCTGCTTTACACCCCGCACCTGCAACTGATCTTCTATAAGTGACTTCAAACGCTCATGATTGATTAGGGACTCACGAACACGAATCGAAAGATCAATAGCATCACTCCGGATACCAGCTGGCATTTCATGTACATATTCAAGATTGCAGCTATCACAAAACATCAACATTTCCTTCCCCGACACCTTACTGTCTTCTTTTGCAATACAGTAGAAGTGTGTAACATCATCAATGAGAGCATCTCCATACATATCCTGAAATGACTGTTCTGATGCACGAGCAGAATCAGCAGTCTCTTTACTCCTTGGATAATGATACCCTCGATGTAATCGATACTGATTTATTCCAGACGCCGCGCGTAAAATACCCCCTTCTTTTTCAAACAGCGTCACATCAAAACCATTTCGGGCAAGGTGCACTGCCGTAGTCGTACCAAACAAACCTGCGCCAATTACTGCAATTTTCATAGCTATAGAGGGCAGTATACACTGACGATTATCTTTAGCAAAAAGTCTCCGCGCTTTGAGAAACTAGTGCTTATACACCGCTCCATCTTGGTAATTCTTAATAATCTTCAAGCTTGGTGGAAAGACATGTTCGGGTAAGGCATCGAGAGGAAACCACTCCCACACCGTAATCTCATCTGGTTCAAGCGCCAGCGGCTCACCAGAACATTCGTGGCACATAAACCCAAGTGTCACAAAGTGCGCGTCGCCATTAATATCATTAGAAACGCTGATTAGCTCCAGGTGGTCAGTCGCTGTTTCCATCCCCGTTTCTTCGCGCAATTCTCGCACAGCGCCCGCCTTTGGCTCCTCCTTAAATTCTA
>JBEBBG010000006.1:0-53326 GCA_041158505.1 Candidatus Parcubacteria bacterium
TACTGTTTCAATACTCGTATCAAGCGACTGCATCGAAAGCCATGAAATAAAAATCACTACCACCACAACAGCGGAAATACTCAGTGCAAAGACCTTTTTCTCGGCATCCGTTTTCTGACGCAACCGTTCAAGAAAGTGCGACATATCGTGTGTAGTACTTAGTTTGTTGGTTCCAAAACAACAATTTCGCCCTGCTTGCCAATGATATCTTTACTCTTCAACGTTACCTTATCAACAGCCTTTGTGTCTTCTGATCCTCCTTCTTTAAGAAAGAGCTTGAGCGCATCCTTTTCTCCAATTGAACCAAAGTGCATTGGAATGATGATTTTTGGTTCTCGCTTTACGGCAAGCTTGTATGCCGCCTGCGCGTCGAGCACTCCCTCACCACCAATCGGCACAAAGAGAATGTCGACATCGGCAATTGCCTCCTTCGCCTCGTTTGAGAGATCGTCATCTCCAAATGCCCCCAGGTACACGACAATCATGCCGTCAACTTCCATTTTGTAGATGGTATTGATACGTTCCTGTCCATCGTATTGGCTGTGTGAAAGAAAGCCTTCAATGAAAAAGCCATCGACTTCGTACTCACCAGGACCACTAATCACAAAAGGCTCTTTGTCACCACGTGTCACCGTCTCGACACCATTCATGTCTTTATGATTGAGGCTAATCAAACACAAATCAGCACCAAAACTTGAAGACTTCAGCTTTGACTGCTTTGAAACTGGGTTAAGTGCGATGGTGAGATCGCCATGGGTGATTTTTATAAATTCTGCGCCTTCGTAAGAAATGACCATAGTGGATGGAGTATACCACCTTTACTTTTGGCGCTCAATCCGTATACTGGGTGGGCTTGACATTACAAGCAGTGTATCGGTTTAACCCTACGCGAAGACCCCGAGCGCTCCAGTCCGACTTCTATAGGATTTGAGCAGGATTACGATGGCGTAGACGCTGAGCACAAGACAACAAAACATGATTGATAAAAAACCAGAAGGTTTGATGGCGAACCTTGTTGCTGACGCAGCAAATCCACCATCTGTCGGAGACCTTGTTGAAGGAAAGGTTATCGCACTCGATAAAGCATCAGTGTACGTAGACCTTCCTCCATTTGGTACCGGTATTATTTACGGACGAGAGTACATCATTGCTCGAGACTTGGTGCGAAAGCTTCACGTTGGCGATGAGGTAAATGCAAAAGTTGTAGAGATTGGTGGCACCTCAGGGTACATCGAACTCTCACTCAAGGAGGCGAAGCAAGCGCTCATTTGGAGCGAAGTTGAGGAAGCTATCAAAGCAAAGACTCCGCTTGAACTTGCAGTACTCGACGCAAACAAAGGAGGTTTGCTTATGTCATGGCAGGGTCTTCAGGGATTCCTTCCTGCATCACAGCTCACTCCAGAGCACTACCCACGTGTACAGGACGGCGATAAAGACAAGATTCTTGAAGAACTCGAGAAGCTTGTTGGTCAGAAGCTCGTGGTAACCATCATTGGTGCAACTGAGGAAGACGGTAAGCTTATCTTCTCTGAAAAAGAGGCTGGTAATGCATCAGGCGAGAGCATCTCACAAGAGTTCAAGGTTGGTGACGTCATCAAGGGTGAAGTTACTGGCGCAGTTGATTTCGGTATCTTCGTGAAGCTTCGCGATGGACTCGAAGGACTCGTGCACATCTCAGAAATTGATTGGGCGCTCGTTGAAGATCCACGACGGTTCTACAACACTGGCGACGCGGTGAGCGTAAAAATTATCGACATTAAGGACGGTAAGGTTTCACTCTCAATCAAGCAGCTCAAGAAGAACCCGTGGGATGACGCAGCAAGCAAGTACCACAAGGGTGACAAAGTTAAGGGAGTTATCATCAAGTACAACAAGCACGGTGCACTTGCTTCAATCGAAGAAGGTGTTGCTGGTCTCATCCACATCTCAGAGTTTGAGGATGAAGCAGCACTCAAGGCTGCGCTTGCACTTGGTAAGCGATACGACTTCAAGATTACGTTGTTTGATGCTAAAGAGCAGCGAATGACGCTTTCTACAAAGCTCGACTAACGTAGCACAACAAAAAGCACAAGGTGCCGACCTTCGACAGGTCCTCGCACCATATTCTACAAAGCTCCGCTTTAAGAATATGGGCTGCGAAGTGTCTCAGGTTCGGCACCTTGTGCTTTTTGCGTTACTAAATTACATACCTTCTAGAAAGCTTCGCTTAGGAGTATCGGCTGCAAAGTGTTTCGGATTCACACGATGCGGTTTTTTGCGTTACAAACTTTTTTCATTTTGTAAAGTAGAATATGGTTCGAGGACCTGTTGAGAAGACCGGCACCTCGCGGGTGTGTTGTTTACGCAACCCACGCATTCACGTCGTTGGCTGCAAGGATGGGACCTTTTTCCAATGAAAGTTCGATTGCAGCGACACAACGATCAAATACACGAGTGATGACCTCGCGTTCGCTGGGTTTAAAAGGTGTGAGCACGTGCTTCTTTACCGCAACCTCACCGAGCACCTTCTTTACCTTGCCGCCGGCAGTGACTGGCGCAATACCAATGCGCAATCGTGCAAATTCCTGCGTCTTGAGGTGCTCAATGATTGAAATAATGCCACGGTGACCTCCAGCACTTTTATTTGTTGAAATTTTGAATCGTCCGAGCGCCACATCGAGCTCATCGTGCAACACGAGCATCTGTGCAATCTGCTTTCGTGTCTTTACGAGATACGCAACAGCTTCACCAGAATCATTCATGTACGTTTCTGGAAGAATAAGCAAAACATCGACGCCACCATACGAACCCTTACTAGTTAGTGCGCGTGCTTTGCTGTTTTTTGTCCATTCTGGAAAAGCGTGCGCAACACGAAACGCCTCGACTGCATCACGACCAATATTGTGTCGCGTTGCGTCATATTTTTCTCCTGGATTACCGAGTCCTACTACGATATGCATGTGTGGGATTGTAGCACAGTACACTCTTTTTGTTGCGGCAATGTGTACTCGTGTATTACAATACGTGGACTACACGCTCGTATGGATGCACTACCACCAAAACCAGAGTCAAAAGTAACGGCATTCTTACGAGAACTCATCACCTTCGCGGTCGTCGCTCTCGTCATTGTTGTCCCTATTCGCCTCTTTATTGCACAGCCGTTCATTGTCAGCGGTGAGTCAATGTATCCAACATTCGATTCTGGCGAGTACCTCATCGTCGATCAGCTCTCATACAAATTTAATGAACCACAGCGTGGTGACGTTATTATTTTCCGCTACCCGGATAACCCATCTAAATTCTTTATTAAACGAATCATCGCCCTCCCTGGAGATACGCTCGAGCTCGTTGGTAGCAATGTGTACGTCACCGACCCGTCAGGGGCACGTACAAAAATTGAAGAACCGTACGTTACTATGCATCGAGACAGCTTACTCAATACAACACTCAAAGATACTGAGTACTTTGTTATGGGAGATAATCGCCTTGCAAGCCTTGATTCACGGACCTGGGGACCACTTACCCGAGACTACATTGTGGGTCGAGCGTTCGTACGTCTCCTCCCTGTTTCTCGTATCGACGTTTTACCGGGAATGTAGCAAAACACACTACGTATGAGTAACCACAAGCAAGAAAAACCAAAAGCCGCTGACAAAGAGGTC
This sequence comes from Candidatus Parcubacteria bacterium, assembly GCA_041158505.1. GTDB lineage: Bacteria > Patescibacteriota > Minisyncoccia > Phycocordibacterales > JAACPR01 > JAGOTN01. The sequence goes on from JBEBBG010000006.1 coordinate 3,642, forward strand.
TCAAACGCTTTTGTCATTTCTCAGTACTTCGGCTTTCAAGGCATGGACTTGCCAGCAATCAGCAAAGAAGACGCCGAGACACTCAAAAAGATTAGGCGAGAAGGAGCATACGAGCACGATATCCTGCCACCAACAGAAGAGCCGCTTGCGCTCCTCCGCACCGTTAAGGATGAGAACTTTGAAGAGTCTGAGGAGCCCCTTATGGTCTACTGCGAAGGGTGCGCAAAGGGTAGCTCACGAAAGCAAAAACGCGGCGAAAAGCTACTCAACTTGCACATTGTCGGCACACCAAAATCGATTGCAGAAGCACTCCTCATCAAAACAGCGCTGTGCATCCTTACCGAAGAAGGTTACGATGACGTCACCTTGCAAATCAACAACGTGGGTGGCAAAGATTCATTTGGCACATTTGTGCGAGAACTTACCAACCACTACCGCAAGCACGTCAACGATATGGATAGTGAGTGTCGCCAACTTTTCAAAGACGGACCACACGCACTCGTCGCGTGCGGCACAACACTTAAGCCAGAGGTAAAAGCTCACGCGCCTTCACCGCTCAACTACCTAAGTGACAGCAATCGCCAGCACTTCAAAGAAGTCATTGAGTTTCTTGATTCACAAGGAGTACCCTACGAAATTAACAAAGACATTCTCGGAAACCCACACTACTCAACCAACACCGTCTTTACCATCCTCGATAAGAAAACCGGCAAAGTCCTCGCGACCGGCTCACGATACAATCAGCTCGCAAAAAAAGCAGGGATCAAGCGAGAAATCCCAAGCGTCGGCGTCACGCTGCGACTAGCCTCTCTTAAGAACGTTCCTGCGTCACGCGCGCCAAAACCAGACAAGGTTCGTTTCTTCTTTATCCAACTGGGCTACCAAGCAAAGCTCAAAAGCCTCGAAGTAATTGATTTACTACGACAAGCAAAGATTCCTGTATATCAATCAATTTCACGCGACAAGCTCACAACCCAGATTGCAAAGGCAAAGAAGCTTAAGGTTCCGTACGTCCTCATCATGGGCCAAAAAGAGGCTTTTGATGGCACTGTGGTGGTGCGCGAGGTTGAAACACACTCCCAAATTGCCCTCCCTATCCACGAGCTCGTCAACTACCTCAAGCATCTCCCCTAACCCGTATTGCCTCAAAAACTAAACCGTGCTATGGTATGGCACACACAACTATGGCAGTAAACGTAGACATCACACGAAAAAAGAACGAGAACAACATGAGCGTCCTCAAGCGCTTTACTCGTCGCATGCAGAGCTCGGGCGTCCTTCCAAAGGTTCGTTCGCTTCGCTACCTTAATCGAGACCTTTCAGTAGGTGTTCGAAAGAAGAAGCGTCTCGAGTCTCTTGAGCGAAAGGCGAAGGTTGAGGAACTCATCAAGCTCGGTAAGATTTCGCAAACACAAACACGTCGCCGACGACGCTAACACGCCGCATGGTAGACATTACCAATACAACATCGCATCGTCCGTACTCGAAAGAGGCGGACGTTGCTGCTATCAAAAATGCGATTCTCGGTAAACGCTACGAGCTGTCTTTAGCGTACGTTGGAGAAACACGGGCACGGAAACTCAATTACGCATACCGCAAAAAAACATACGTCCCGAACGTGCTCTCATTCCCACTCGATACAACTACCGGAGAGATTTTTATTTGCCCATCACGTTTAGCAAAAGAGGCTCCATCTTTTGCGATGACACCAGCACAGTATGAACGCTTTCTGATTGTCCACGGCTGCCTCCACCTTACCGGACTCGATCATGGTCCAGAAATGGAACGCCTTGAAGAACGATTCTCGAAAAAATTCTGCGCATAATCTGAGCATACGCATGCGCACGCCGCACCCTTAGAGTGGCACCGTCGTCCACAGAAAAAAAGTTATACACACCGTCTTTGTTACTTTCTGTTACAATAAACAGTACGATTTTTCTTTATATGGCAAAGCATGTAGCAGTAGGCATCGACATCGGAACGTACCACGTAAAAGTGGTGGTTGCTGAAGAGTCGCAAACGTCTTACGGCATGCCCTCAGTACTCGGTGTTGGGTACGCAGAATCAAAGGGGCTTCGACACGGATACATCATCAACCAGGCCGATGCGGTACGCAGTATTCGCAAAGCGATTCGCCAAGCAGAACGTGCTTCACATATGGCGATTAAGCGTGTCTTTCTTTCAGTTGGCGGTATTGGTCTCTCGAGCTACCGTGCCACCGGTGAAGTCATGATCAGCCGCGCCGACAATGAAATCACCGAACTTGATGTCGACAAAGCACTCGCAGCTGCACAGTACGCGATGCCATCTGCAATCAGCATCAACAAAAAAAGCATTCACCAAATTCCCGTACAGTTTCGTGTTGAAGGAAAACCGATTCTTGGATCAAACCCAGTTGGCATGAAAGGCGTGAAGCTCGAGGTCGATGTCCTCTTTGTACTCTCACTTGAGCACCACCTCGCAGAGCTCATTCAGGCAGTTGAAGATGCGGGTGTTGAAATCGCAGATGTTATGGCAGCACCACTTGCCGCAAGCCTCGTATCGGTGAGCAAAGCAGAAAAAATTGCGGGTGTAGTCCTTACCAACATTGGTTCAGAGACTGTTTCAATCGTAGTCTACGAAGACGATATTCCTATCTCCCTTGAAATCTTCCCGATTGGCTCAAATGACATTACCAACGACATTGCGCTTGGATTGCAGGTGTCGCTCGACGAAGCAGAGACCATTAAGACCGAACTTGAGCACGGCGCAACGCCAGTAAAGCACCCACGAAAAAAGCTTGAGGAGATTATCGATGCTCGCCTCTCAGATATTTTTGAACTCATTGGTGCACACCTCAAAAAAATCGGTAAAGCCGGCATGCTTCCTGCAGGTATCGTCATCACTGGCGGCGGATCTGGAATCACCACCGTTGAAGATCTTGCAAAGTCATATCTCAAACTGCCATCGAAGGTTGCCTCACTCGTCTGCAATGAACAAATTGAGGAATGCCTCCACGACAAAACCGTTTCAATCAAAGATGCAACGTGGGCAGTTGCATACGGTCTTTGTGTCTTTGGTTTACACGCGGACAGCGAAGGGTCAATCTCTGGTTTTAATGCAACAAAAGTACTCAAAGCACTTCGCGACAAGATTGTAAAAATGTTCAAGCAGTTTTTGCCGTAAAAACGGGCTCAACGAGCGACCACAAAACGTTATTTCGTCAAGGTTTTTTGCCTCGTAGAGTATGCTATGCTTGCTGTATTACGAGGAGTTTTGGGGCCACAAACCCTTTAATATTAGGATATGCCACAGCTTAAACCAGAAATTGAAACATTCGCACGCATCAAAGTCATTGGTGTTGGAGGTTCGGGACGCAACGCGGTTGAGCACATGATTCGCGAGAAAGTGCACGGTGTTGAGTTCATTACCGTAAACACTGACGCACAAGATCTCCACCACTCGAGTGCAAAGCGAAAGATTCACATTGGCAAGAACCTCACTAAAGGTCTTGGTACTGGCATGAACCCAGAGCTTGGACGACGTGCGGTTGAAGAAACAAAAGAGGAAGTCCAGGAAGCAATCAAGGGTGCCGACATGGTGTTCATCACCTGTGGTCTTGGTGGCGGTACTGGTTCTGGTGCAAGTCCTGTAGTGGCACAGATTGCACGCGAAAGCGGCGCACTAACTGTGGCGGTTGTCACAAAGCCATTCTTTTTTGAGGGACAAACTCGAGGCAAAATTGCAGAAGGAGCCCTCGACGCACTTCGAAAAGAGGTTGATGCAGTCATCGTTATTCCAAACGACCGGCTCATGGCAAACATCTCAAAAGAAACCACTGCAAAGAGCGCATTCATGATGTGTGATGATGTGCTCAAGCAAGCGGTTGAAGGTATCTCATACCTCATCACTATGCCTGGTCAGATTAACGTCGACTTTGCAGACATCAAGGCGATCCTTAAAGATGCAGGTTCTGCACTCATGGGTATTGGTATCTCAAGCGGCGAGAAGCGCGCGGAAGAAGCGGCAAAGCTTGCAATCAATTCTCCGCTCCTCGATCTCTCAATCAATGGCGCACGAGGTGTACTCTTCTCAGTGTCTGGCGCAGAAGATGTGACCATGTTTGAAATTCAAGATGCAGCAAAAATCATCACTGAATCAGTTGACCCAGAAGCAAAGGTTATCTTTGGAACCATTTACGACGACACACTCAAGAAGGGTGACCTTAAGGTAACGGTTATCGCATCAGGTTTTCCAGAAAGTGCTGTGCGTAAATCATTCTTTGGAAACACTGCTCCTCGAGCATCAGAGCCACAAGCTGCGGACATGCTTACCGCAACCCCGCCAACAGCCGATGTAACTTTCAACAAGAAAGCGGTCAAGGAAGAAGCAAAGAAAGAAACAGCTAAAGTTGAGGTAAAAAAGGAGGGTACAACACCAGAAGATGAAGATGACGACTGGGGAGCTGTACCAGCATTCCTTCGTCGATCAAAGATCAAGTAAGGACACGAACCGCCGCCAAGGCGGTTTTTCTTTACCAGGCGTAGTCTCTAGAGTACAATTACCGCATTACTTTTCTAAATACTTACTATGTACGATTTGGTTATCATTGGTGGCGGTCCTGCAGGTGTTTCAGCAGGCGTGTATGCATCACGTAAGCAACTCAAAACCGTCGTCATCGCAAAGGAATTTGGCGGACAATCAGTTGTATCTGACAGCATTGAAAACTGGATTGGAGACATTTCAATCCCCGGCCCCGAACTTGCAAAGAAGCTTGAAGCGCACCTCATGGCATACAGTGGCGAAACAGTAAGCGTGCGCAAGGGCGAGCGCGGTGAGAAGGTAGAAAAAATTGATAGTGGTTTCCGTGTCACAACCGATAAAGGTAGCTACGACACAAAAGCAGTACTCATCACTACCGGCAGCCATCGACGAAAGCTTGAAGCCGTCGGCGCAGAGCGTCTTGAACACAAAGGTCTCACCTACTGTGCGTCATGTGACGGACCAATGTTTACTGGAAAAGATGTGGTGGTTGTTGGAGGTGGAAATGCAGGTTTTGAAACGGCAGCACAGCTCCTCGCATATACGAAGTCTGTTACACTCCTCGACCGTGGCCCAGAGTTCCGCGCAGATCCTGTCACCGTGGAAGCAGTCCTCAAAGACCCAAAGATGCGGGCATTCCACTTTGCGGCAGTAAAAGAAGTACACGGTGAGAAGTTCCTCGATGGCCTTACCTGGGTAAACACCGAAACAAATGAAGAGCAGAAGCTCGACGTACAGGGTGTCTTTATCGAAATTGGAAACTTACCCACAACCGAAATGGTTGCAGACGTACTCACCCTCGACGACTACAAGCGCATCGTCATTGACCCATGGACGCAGCGTACTACCACCGAAGGTATCTGGGCAGCGGGTGATTGCACCAACGGTAAGTACCACCAAAACAACATCGCAGCAGGCGACGCAGTCAAAGCACTCGAAGACATCTACGTCTGGGTTAAGTCTCGCTAACCCTCTACACAACATACTTCTAACCAGTACCCACCATTGGTGGTACGATACCCACATATGGAACACACACAAACTCATGCCCTCCATCCACTTCGTTTTCTCTGGAACTCATGTAAACCGTCACGTCGCGTCGCTATCTACGCGAGCCTGGCTGTCCTTGGCGCGGCCGCAATTGAAGCGCTGATCCCCTACTTCCTCAAGCACACGATTGATGCGCTGACGGTTATGGACGGCTCGACTGCACGAAGCGTGCTTCTATGGCTTGCGGTTTCTGTAGTTGCAATCTTTATTAGCGATGCCTGCTGGCGTATTTCAGGATACTTTGGTGGCACCTGGATTACTCAAACAGAAGGACGCAGCTACAAAAAACTCTTTGACTACCTCTCAAAGCACAGTCAGACCTTTTTTGATAATCGGTTTGCTGGATCGCTTGTAGGTTCAGTTAACACCGCGGCAGACAGTGGCAGCTCACTCATCGAACTCTACCTCTGGAACTACCTGAACCGTATCATCAGCATCATCTTGAGTGCAGTACTCATCTTTAGTACCAATGGCCTTGTCGGTGCGCTCTTTATCGTATGGGTTATTCTCCTCATTCCACTCAACTACAAGCTCGCAAAAAAGCGTGCTGCGCTTGCCGCAACTGAAACGAGCTTGCAACAATCACTTCGCGGTAGCGCGATTGATATCATTAGCAATATTAGCATCGTCCACCAATTTGCACGGAGCAACGAAGAACGTGTTGCAGTTGGCGAGTCTGTCGACAATTTCCAAGCGGCATCAAAAGCAAGCTGGATATACTCTGAGGTAATCAATATCGTCAACAATATACTGTCGGCGTGTTTCATTGCAGCGACTGCAGGAATCCTCTTTATGCAGTGGCAACAGGGTAATGTGACCGCAGGAGAATTCATTATGGTCATTTCCCTCCTGACCATGACTGCAAACATGCTCCAGTACATTGGCCACAGCATGAACCGGTATGCACGAAACTACGGTGAAATGAAGGAGAGTTTGGAAGCACTCCTCCTGCCACACAGCATTGCTGATCTCCATACCGCACGCGACCTCGTTGTCTCTGAAGGTGCTATTGCCTTTGAAGACGTTTCCTTCCACTACAACGAAAGCCGCTCAGTGCTCGAAAAACTGTCTGTGCAAATTAAGCCAGGTGAACGAGTCGGTATTGTAGGACCCTCTGGAGCTGGCAAAACGACCCTTGTGCGCCTTCTCCTTCGCCAGCATGAGCCAACAGACGGTACCATCACCATTGATCGACAAGACATTGGTTTAGTGACGCTCGATAGTCTTCGAAGCGCAATTGGTACGGTGCCACAAGAACCACTCCTCTTCCACCGAACAATCAAAGAAAATATTCTCTACGGTAAGCCAGACGCTACCGATGAGGAGGTTATCCGTGCAGCAACGCTCGCACAGGCGCACGACTTTATTATAACCTGCCCAGAAACGTACGATACTATCGTTGGTGAGCGTGGCATTAAGCTTTCTGCTGGACAACGACAGCGCATCGCTATCGCCCGCGCAATTCTTAAAAATGCACCGATTCTTGTACTCGATGAAGCCACCAGCGCGCTCGACAGTGAAAGCGAAGTGGCGATTCAGGATGCGCTCGGTGAACTGATGAAAGGGAAAACGGTACTCGCAATTGCGCACCGTCTTTCAACGCTTCGTGAGATGGATCGTATCATCGTGCTCAAAGATGGCGCCATTGCAGAAGACGGCTCACACCACAAACTCATCCGAAAGCCAGGTGGTATTTACGCGACGCTCTGGAAACACCAAGCTGGCGGCTTCATTGTGGAGGAAGATGAACGCGCGCTGTAGTATGCACAGCAACACAGGGGTAGTTTACGCAGGGTGTGTGAGACGATACACAAGCGTGTCGTAGCCGTGCACTACACGAGCAGACGCAGGCACACCAAGTGTCTCAAGGAAAGCTACAAGCTCAGCTTGTACTACATCTCCATCCGCTTCGCCATCCACAAGTTTCTCAACCTCGATAAAATCACCAAGTTCTGAAACGGTATCAAGGCAAATGGTGTATCCATCACACGCGCACGTCTGCCGTGTCTTTTGTACGGTCACCACGTACTCATATCCCATTATCTTGAGTGCTTGCTTCATTGCTTCAGGATCTGCAATTTCTGTTTCAGCCTCGGCGCAGTCGAGCTCGTTCTTGATGGTTTGCTTCATGGTAAAGGTGCTTCCCTTTGGTGTTTCTCGAACTCGAAGAAAAATATCTCCAGGCTTTGCAGCTTCATACGAAACACCATTGCCGATAAAGACGGTGTCGTGCTGCGTAATGGGTTCACTGAAGGTGCAGCTGCGCGCAAGCAGTGCCTGACGAACCGCGTCAGGATTTTCAAGACGTGCTTTTACTTCAATTTCTTGGTTCATAGGTGTTTAGAAAGTGGAGAGCGGTTTGTCTCCTTCTTTTGCAAGTTCGGCTTCAAGGAGTTGGCGTAGCGCTTCATTTTTGGGATCAGCTGGTAACCGTTTCCCCTCTCGCATCATCGCATGCGATTGCAGCATAGCAATTTTCATTTTTAGCCAACGGCGGTAGGCTTCTGGGTTTTTGCTATTCGACTTCTTTTTTAAGAGATACTCTGCATCAATCTGTACGCGCGGGTGATTCAAAATGCCTGCCACCACCACGCCAGCAATAAGCAGTATCAACATGTATCCCGTAGGCGTCGGCCAGAGCACATGGATGCCGTACGCAGCAATGAGTCCAACTCCGATGTATAAAAATTGCCGCAAGGTCAGAGGTCCGAAAATAGTATCTTCATCCATCATGTGTGTATGGTAACACTTTGCGTTTGCCTTGGCACGTAAAGCTACTCAAAAAGCAAGAAATGTGCTAGTTTTTGCAGGAATCTGAAACTTATCAACCCATGAAATCATCCACACTTCCTATCATCCCGGGTGCCACGATTGGCATCCTCGGCGGCGGACAGCTTGGCAAAATGTCGCTCATGGCGGCACACCAGCTCGGCTACCACACTGTCGTCTGGGCAGCACCTGGCGACAATCCGGCCATGGAAATGGCAACGCATCGCATCGAGGCACCCTATACCGACCGAAGTGCCTTTGAGCAGTTCCTCGAACTCGCGGACGTCACTACCACGGAATGGGAGAACATCCCACTGTGGTTAATGAAAGAGCTGCAAAATCGCGGAGTCATTGTCCGCCCAGGCGCGCGAGTACTCGAGGTGGCACAGAGCCGTCTCGAAGAAAAACGTGTCGCCATGGCGCTCAGTATTCCAACAACGGAGTTTCTCTCAATTCCCTTCGAATCAACGTTCACCGAGGAGGAGATTGCGCCGTTTTTGCCCGGTATTCTCAAAACGAATCGCCTCGGCTACGACGGCAAAGGCCAGTTTCCCGTGAGCACGTTTGAAGAATTCTGTGAGGCATGCGCCAAAGCAGACGCCCCTTGCGTCCTCGAGAAGTGCGCTACTTTGAAGACGGAAATCTCCGTCCTCGTTGCACGTACCGCCGATGGACTCATGAGCGTCTCTGATGTCGTCGAAAATTTGCACAAGAACGGCATTCTCGATGTCACCATGTGGCCGCCTGAAATGGACGTACTGTCAGATCGGTCGGATGCAGTCGACAATCTGTCTTTTGAAGAAGAAGCGCAACGATACGCGCTCAACATCGCCAACCACCTCGGCCTTGAAGGAATCCTCTGTTTGGAATTCTTCGTCACCGAAGATGGACGCCTACTCTTCAACGAAATGGCACCCCGCCCGCACAACTCGTTCCACGGTTCGATTGAAGCAGCGAGCACGAGCCAGTTCGAGCAGCATGTCCGTGCAATCTGCGGACTACCGCTTGGTGAGGTCACCTTCCATACGGCCTTTACGATGCAGAATCTCATCGGCGGATCCTGGGACGACTGGAGTGAGTACCTCAACATCCCGAACACACGTCTGCACCTGTACGGCAAGCAGGAGTCGCGTGAAGGGCGAAAGATGGGGCATGTCACCATGTTGCGTGATGCGGATGACACATTTGATTGACCAAGGTGCCACAGCATGGTTTGGCACACACCCGCACATCGTCGTTTTTTAGCGACACGCGGGTGTTTTTCTTTTTATTTTGGTAGACTTTCTGAATGAAAAAACACACCCTCACCAATCGACACGGCCTGAAAATTGTTGGTGTTTTGGAGTGTGATCGTGCAGAACCAGCAGGTACCTGCGTCATTATGCACGGCTGGGGCGGGCACAGAAATAAGCCGACCGTTCAAGCGATCAAGAAAGCTTTTCTTGCGGCGGGTTTTCAGACATTCAATGTCGATGCTACACACTCGTTTGGAGAGAGCGGAGGAGATTTTGAGCAATCAACGTTGCAAACATTTTGGGAGGATTTTGAAGATGCTACCACCTGGGCTAAAACCCAAGATTGGTTTGTTGGTCCACTTGCTGTAGCCGGTCACTCAAAAGGTGCGTACGCCGCAGCTCGCTATGCAGAAGAACATCCCGATGACGTTACGTTTGCTGTACCCGTTGCGCCCGTTGTGTCTGGTGAACTCTCATTTGCAGCATACAAAACGTACAATCCAGAGAAACTCGCTGCGTGGGAACGAGATGGCGTTTTGGTGCGTACGGGTTCCGAGGGTGATGTAAAGAAACAGCACTGGTCACAAATGCTCGAGCGCCTCAACCACACCCCCCCAGACGCAGCGCACCTCACCATGCCCGTCCTCCTGCTCGTCGGGTCACAAGACACAAGCTGCCCACCCGAGCACATTCAGGTTCTCTTTGATGCGCTGCCTGCTGGCAATAAGACAATGCACGTATTTGAAGGTTTCCCTCACTCATTTCACGAAGCACATGAACAAGAGGCGTGTACGACGCGTATTCAGAAGTGGTTAGAGGAGGTTTTACCTTCTAACTCCAGTTGCTAAACGCTGCGGTCAGAAATGCCAAGAGGGCGAACATCAACATACCAATCACGCCGAGCGCGATAAAAAGGACGCCGGCAATCTTTGTTCCCTCTTTTTTGTATGCTTTATAACCGAGCATACTATACCCAACAGAAACAACGAGTGAAATTACAAAAGGAAGGCTAGATGTTGCACTCTCATTTCCAAAGGTGCCTGTAAAAAAATATAGGAATACAATGTGTGCCGCGAGTAATGTTGCTGCTTTATAGGTGTATTTCATTGCTCTACAGTAGCATACTACTTTCTCCGATACCGAGCGGTTTTCTTTGCAACGCTCTCTGGCTGTTTAACCCACTGCTTCCCTGCTTCGGTCCCCTTATTTTTTGCTCGGCTCGTTGCGGCTTTTTCACCAGCAGTTAGTTTTTCACGTGCCTTTTTGGGCAGGTACCGGCTGTGTCCAACTTCACCAACATATCCCCAGTCTTCCTTAGTCCACTGCACGAGACTGTTATCTGCCGTCTTTGCGCCTTCGTATGTTCCACCTCGTTCTTTGTAGAGCTTCACCGCGTACTGCATCGCGCGCGCAGAAAACTTCCCCATGCTGTGCACGGCCTCGGCTTTGCAAGCTTCCCAGAGTTCAGGGTTTGTGCGTTTTGCAACTTTTGGCATGAGGATATTGTAGCAAACTCTAGTCTTAGCTCTTCTCGAGTGCTCGAACTAGCTCTCTAAATGGTGACCCTACGGGGAATCGAACCCCGATTTCGACCGTGAAAGGGTCGCGTCCTAGCCGTTAGACGATAGGGCCGGCTTACATCGCACCAGGCGACGTGGCCAGCACTATAGCATCTTTTTGCCGAAAACGGAAGAAAGTGCTAGGATTTTCCCTACCACGCACCATGCCTGGTACCGCGGGCGATTAGCTCAGTTGGCTAGAGCGTCTCATTGACGTTGAGAAGGCCACAGGTTCGAGTCCTGTATCGCCCACCACACATTTGAACACATCCCACGTGTTGACCACACGTACACAAAGGCTTACGCTAAGAGTAAGCCTTTGTTGTTTTTCACCTTCACCAACCCAAACCGCACATGCACCGTTTAGCAGCATTCTTTGGATCCCAGCCCACACCCGCACCCGCGAATACGGCAGACGCTCTTCTGAAACCTGGAGATCATGTCTCGCTCAAAAGTCCTGAAGAAGAGCCTGATGTAACGATCAAGGAAACGCTTCGACGTTTCCAGGAAAACGTCGACGAAGAAGGAGATCTTGTGGTTGTCGAAACCAAAGACTTCCCTTGCGGCACGCTGTCCAAACAGCTCGTGCGTCTGCAAAGACTCTCGACTGGTCAGCCAGTGATGTTTCCAGACGGGCCTCTCGTGAGCACGTACTTCCTGGTACGCATTTCGAGTGAAGCCTAGCCGCTTCTCACCGTTATGGATTCACTTCCGCACAAAAAGACCGCCCTCACCAGGCGGCATTTTCTTAGGAGCGTTTGCGCTTGTGCGCCACAGCAAAGCGTATTAGTACGCCTTGGCAAAGATGACGCGGCCAGTTGAAGGCTTGCCACTCTTGATGCAGTTCCCTGTTTCTTTTTCTTGATCAAATGGAATGCAGCGAATCGTTGCCCCTGTTTCTTTCTTGATTGCTTCCTCAGTTGCTGCGTCACCATCCCAGTGTGCAAGGACAAAATTTCCTGCTTCGATTGCAGCAACAAAGTCATCCCACGCATCAACACGCTTCGTTCGCTCGCTACGGTTCGAAAGCGCTTTCTGGTAGAGATCTTCGTGGATTGCCGCGAGCACGTCAGGAATCGTTGCAACGAGTGCGTCAATCGCAACGTCTTGCTTCTCGCCAGTGTCGCGTCGCGCGAGCACGACGCTTCCCTTTGCCATGTCTTTCTGGCCGAGCTCAATGCGCACAGGCACCCCCTTTCGTTCCCACTCGTAGAACTTCTCGCCCGGGCGTAGGTCTCGCGCATCAAGATGAACTCGAATCCCTGCCTGTGTGAGTGTGGCGATGAGCTCTGCCGCCGTTGCAGCAACGCTACCGTCTGCATCTGCGCCAACCGTGGTGATAACCGCTTGGATTGGTGCGAGGTACGGTGGCAAGACGAGTCCTTTGTCGTCGCTGTGCGTCATGATGATGCCGCCAATGGTTCGTGTTGAAAGTCCCCAGCTGGTTTGTGATGCAAAACACGCCTCACCGTTTCGATCGAGGAAAGTCACCTCAAACACTTTCGCGAAGTTGGTGCCCAAGTTGTGTGAGGTTGCAAACTGCAATGCTTTGCCATCTTGCATCATTGCCTCAATGGTGTACGTGCGCAGTGCGCCAGCGAACTTTTCTGATTCGGACTTCACGCCTGGCGTAACAGGAATTGCCATTACACGTTCAGCGATGTCGCGGTAGACCTCAAGCATCTGTCGTGCCCACGCATCTGCTTCGTCTGGTGTTTCGTGTGCAGTGTGCCCTTCTTGCCAGAGGAATTCGGTGGTGCGCAAAAAGAGTCGCGGTCGCATTTCCCAACGCACCACGTTTGCCCACTGGTTTATAAGAATCGGCAGGTCACGGTATGACTGCAACCATCGTGAGAAGGTTTCGTAAATGATTGTTTCTGACGTCGGGCGAACCACGAGCGGCTCATCGAGCTCCTTGCCTCCTGCGTGCGTCACTACAGCAACCTCTGGAGCAAACCCTTCCACATGTGACTCCTCCTTCTTGAGGAAGCGCTCCGGGATAAACATCGGAAAGTACGCATTCTGGACGCCAACGGCCTTAAACTGCTCATCGAGGAGTGCCTGGATGCGCTCCCAAATTGCGTAACCATACGGCTTGATGATCATCGTGCCGCGAACGGGTCCGTTTTCTGCCAAATCGGCAGCCGAGACGATATCGAGGTACCACTGTGAGTAATCGGTGCTTCGCGGTGTAATAACCGAGGTTTTCGTATTTTCTTCAGCCATGTGTGCAAAGGATTTTAGCATACTGAGGCCTGTTTTCCCAGTTTACGCTGCGGCGCTCCAAACCGTTTCGGCCAGCGGCAAGACAGTCACACGACGGCACCTGGAATGACCCCGAAAGATGTGTATACTACGAACCATGCGTATCCTTGCGATCGAAACCTCATGTGATGAAACGGCCCTTGCCATCGTTGATGGAACGGGCGGTTTAGACAATCCCCGCTTTACGGTAGTTCGAAGCGCGCTCTACTCACAAATCGAAACACATGCGCAGTACGGCGGCGTGTTCCCAGCAATAGCAAAGCGTGAGCATGCGCTGAAGTTTGTGCCACTACTTACTGAACTGCTCGCAGAGACAGCGTCTAAGGATGAGCAAACAGCCATTGCGTCTGAAGCATTCAATGCATCACAAGTAGATTGGCATGCAATTGAAGAACTCCTTGCACGAGAGCCTGATCTTTTTGCAGCACTCAAAACGTACATCGAAACGCACGGTAAACCTGCCGTTGACATGATCGCTGTTACCAGCGGCCCAGGTCTTGAACCAGCACTGTGGGTTGGCATTAATGCGGCGCGGGCACTCTCATTACTTTGGAACATTCCGATGCTGCCGGTTAATCATATGGAAGGACACATCGCGTCTGTACTGCTTGAGAATACCAAAACAACCTTTCCACTCATTGCACTCCTCATCTCTGGTGGCCATACCGAGATGGTACACGTCGAAACCTGGGGCACCTACAAGCTCATCGGACAAACAAAAGACGACGCAATCGGCGAAGCATACGACAAAGTTGCGCGCATGCTTGGCTTTCCATACCCAGGCGGACCAAAGATTGCTGCACTTGCGGCACGGGCGCGCTCAGAAAATTTAGTCGACGAATCAATCTCGTTCCCTCGCCCAATGCTCACCACTGCCGATTTTGATTTTTCTCTTTCTGGTTTGAAGACTGCGATACTCTACAAAGTGCAATCGCTTGGTGAATTAACAGATGAGCTACGCATGGTGATTGCTCGCGAGTTTGAAGATGCGGTGACCGAGGTTCTCGTTAAAAAAGTGACCCGTGCACTTGAGGCACACAACGCGCATGGACTGATTGTGGGTGGTGGTGTGATTGCAAATGCACACATTCGGGCGGCACTTACAACAGTTGCAGCCGATACAGGTGTGTCCCTACACATACCGACCACAGCGCTTGCAACCGATAATGCGGTGATGATTGCCATGGCTGGGTATCTGCGCGCACAACAAGAAACGCCAAGTATCGCACCCAAAGTCCGAGCGCAGGGCAACCTTGCACTAACCTCTTCACAAGCATAACGGCAGGTGTATAGTGGATATAGTGTTGTTTTCGGGGTGCACCGGTAGTGCTCCCTTGGTGAGAAAGCGAAGAACGGTGTGGCTGCGTGCGGCCACCAGGGTTAGCCATTAGCCTTGGTTTTGGGGTTTGGCTCACGCAGCCACACTAAGCTTCTCTTCACATTTGAGATCTTTATTTATGAAAACGCTTGTTGCAGCAGCCCTTTCGCTGCTGCGCGCATGATGTTGTGTGCCCGTTGAGCCCGTCGCTCACGTTCTTCCTTTGTCACCCCCGGGCGACAAACAGAGTGTCTGCTTTCTTCGGAGAGCCACACGTACCACGCATGCGCGCAGCACCGAGGGGCTGTTTTGTTTTTTATGCTTTGTTTTTATACGGTATACTAACTGCACCTCATGCCGACATTTCAAACAATTATCTTTGCATTTCTTGGCGGTGTCTTACCTGCAATTGTATGGCTAACCTTTTGGTTACGTGAAGACGACGAGCATCCAGAGCCAAACAAAAACCTCATCCTCTCTTTTCTTTTTGGTATGCTTGCGGTTCCCGTGGCGCTTGCACTGCAACTATTTGTAAATCATTTCTTCTTAGCAGACCAAGACATTGCCCAAACTATGCTCTCTGCTCCAGTTACTGGCTTTATTGTGCTTGTCATCTGGTCTATTACCGAAGAACTTGGAAAGTATTGGGCGGCATTTCATGGCGGACTCAAATGGGACAGCGATGATGAGCCAATGGACGACGTTATTTACATGATTACCGCAGCGCTCGGATTCGCAGCACTCGAAAACGCACTGTATCTCTTTGGACCACTCTTTGACGGCAATACCGAGCTCGCGATTGCAACCGGCAACATGCGTTTTATTGGTGCAACACTCCTCCACGTTGCAGCGGCGGCGCTCATTGGTATTTTCCGAGCTTTTTCACATTTCAAATTAAACGAAGTAAAAAAGCGCTACCTCTTTTCAGGCATTATCCTCGCCATCACATTGCACGCACTCTTTAACTTCTTTATAATGATACATACAGAAAGCATGTTCTTTGCTTTCTCGAGTGTGTGGATTTTGATTGTTGTCATTATCTTCATTTTCGAGAAAATTAAAGCAATGCATGTTGAACAAATAAAACCGTAATGTTTGGAAAACCAAAGAAAAAAAGATCATTCTTCGAAAAAATCACTGGCTCAATTCCAGCTGACGAGTTCGATACTGAATTTGAATACGATGAACAACCTACTGGTCGTGCCGTTGTCTACGCACACGACGAGGAAGAAGAAGAGTTCTACGGGCGCCCACAGCGCGGGTATCCAGCACAGCAACCCTACACTGCTCCTACCCCAGCCTCAACAGATGGCGAACTTGCTGTCGATGTCATTAACACCGAGGATGCACTCATCGTAAAAGCAATGCTTGCTGGCGTTCGACCTGGCGAAATTGATATCGATATCGCTCGAGACATGGTCACCATTCGTGGCACTCGTGAAGAAGAGCATGAATCAACTGGCGACAACTACTACCATCGCGAGCTCTTCTGGGGAACGTTCTCACGCAGCATTCTTCTCCCTGAAGAAATTGACGTCGAACTTGCAGAAGCAATGGAGAAACACGGTCTTCTCACGCTTCGCCTCCCAAAAATCGACAAGAACCGAAAGACCAAGTTGCACGTAAAAAGTAAGTAATCGCAGAAACGGCCAGCACCGTGTACTTCTAATGCGAAATCCTCGTTCAGCAGACATTCTGTCTGCTGGCTGCGGGCGCATTATCAGCACACAGTGCTGGCCGTTTCTTTGCTGCTGTTAGATTAATTGTGTCGTTGGAGGTTTTGGGAGATTCGCTTTGATGTGAGCAGCGGCCTCGAGCACGTTTGCTGGAACATCGACGTGCGCGATATCGCCTTTTTCTGCAAACTCTGTGAGTCGATCAAACTCTAGGAGCATTCGCGTTAGCCTGTCCTGAAGCCAAAACGCATCCTCAAGATCAGTAATTGGATACGGCACCGCAAGCACCTCAACCTCTGGGAACTGTTTTGCAAATGTTGCTTTGGCGCGTCGAAGGAGTGGAGTGTACGCGACAAGCACAATCCGAGACGGTGCGATACCGTGCGCACGTAATGTTTCCATACCCATCTGCACATCTTCTAAGGTGTTTACTGATTGCTCTTCAAGCACAATCGCTTCTTCTGACACCCCTTGTTCCACCATGAGCTGCTTAAAGTACTGCGCCTCGTTTGGCACATCTGCAGGAATGTATCGAGTTTTGCGACCCGTAATCAGTACTGTCGGTGCAATACCTGCTTTAAAGAGTTCTGCAGCATGATACGGCACCTCTTTGAGGTAATGACCTACAACAAAAATCACATCAGCCGGTTGCGGCGTATCACCCACACCAAGGTAGGATACGACGGTCTCAAGTTCCTTGAGGTTGGTCATCTGGTGTCAGGAGGCGGGCTCGAACCGCCGACCCTTCGCTCTTCAGGCGAATGCTCTACCAACTGAGCTATCCTGACATTTGCTGCTGAGCCCAAATTCTAAACGTTTCCAGGCTTTTTCGCAACCCTCAGCACCTACTTACTGCCCTGTACCGAGTAAATTGAGCAAGTCGCTAAAACCTGCAGTATCGATGGCATTTTCTGCACCAACTTTAAGACCATTCACCGTCTCTGAAGTTGCCTGCACCTGCGTGTAGAGATCCTGCATTCGCTCAAGCGTTGGCTGCAGCGCAATCCACGTCCACAACGTAATAACGATGATGATTCCCCACTTAATCGTGCTCCACACTGCGGTCATTGTTTGCTTTCGGTGCAAACTTTTGAGGAGCTTGTGATTTTCTTTTGCTAATCGGGCGGTTTCTTGCAGTAGTTGTCGTTCTTCTTCTGTCATACTTGCTAGTATAGCAAAAAATCGTTAGGATTCGACTAGAAGGAGTGCGTACAACAAACGCATCTGCACCATGTCAAAGAAATCTTCCGTTGATAGTTTTGCCTTGTGGGTTGCAGGCATTCTCGTTGGGGGTATCGCGCTGTCGGTCTTCCTGACAAGAGCGCTAATCTATGGGATGCCGCTTCACGACAAGTTCGTTGAGGAGATGCCGCCGCATCACGGTTCGGCGAAGGCGCTGGACTACCTCGAGCGTGTTCTGCTGCCAAGCAGCGGACAAGCGCTGTGGGACGTACTCATTGTAAGTGCTGCTGCGGTAGGAATCGGCATCCTGCTACTGTTTGCCTTTCAGCCCATCTTTGCACCGAAACATACCGGGAAGTAAATGAAAAAGACACGCTTCATCCTGCCGTTGGCGGCAATCATCTTTACGGTGTTCTTCATCGTCGAGTATGCACAGCTCCGCGAATCAGCAGAGCTAAGAAACGCAGACATCGCAAGCGTCATTATTGAAAGTCTCCGCAATGCGCTGGCAAGAGCCTTCCTGACCTGCTTGGGAATGACGGTCTTCATCCTCGCGTTGTGCGAAGCAATCAATATCAGACGTACGTGAGGCACAGAACAGGCCACTGTTTCTCCCTCACTTTTTCTTTGGTGCCCCCGCCAGGAATCGAACCCAGAACTACCCCTTAGGACGGGACTGTTATATCCATTTAACTACGGGGGCGTGGGGACATACTAGCATAGAAAGCGGCGGCCCGAAGGGCCGCCGCTTTCATCTGCTTCTTACTACTTTTGCTTGCGTTTGTTTCTAGCTGCGATTACAAACCAAGTACCTCCTTGATTCGTGGCTCATCAAATCCAACGATGATCTCACCTTCGATATCAATCACAGGAACTCCCATCTGTCCGCTCTTCTCTACCATTTCGTTTCGAAGCACCTCATCAGCTGCAACATCATGCTCGCTGTAGGTTACGCTATTTGCCTGAAAAAAATCTTTTGCCATCTTGCAGTACTGGCAAGTTGGTGTCGTGTAGACTACTACGTTCTTCATATCAATCAACCAATTACTTTTATTAATGTGCTCTACACTATACCATGTGCGCGAAAGGCAAAGCTATTGAAACCACGAAAAGACTGTGGTGAAAAATCCCTTAATGCCCGTCGGCTTCTCTTCTGGTGATGGCACAGGCTCAGCTGGATCAACAAGCACAATCACCTGCTCACCCTCACGGGCAACATCAAACTTTGAGCGCACCTCGCGCTCAATTCCGGTTTCTGTATTAAAACTTGCAATTTCTGCTTCAATCGACGCCCGTTTTTCTTCCAACACTTTGTGTTCTGATTCCGCAAGCATTCGTTTGTCTGCACTAAAAGAAGCCTTTTGATACATACCCCAAACTCCACGCAACAATAAGATGAGTATACCTGCGAGAATGATCAGTACCGGCAATGAGTACAATCGTCTTCGAAACACTCGTTTTTTTCGAAATTCCTGCATAGCTTGCGATTTCTTTCTACGTGCTGCATTATAGCACTATCTATGTCGATTCTGTTTCACCAAAAGAGCAAGAAAGTCATCCGGGTTGTCTTTTCAATCCTCGCGGTGCTCATCATTATCTCAATGGTAATGCTCTACGTTCCGAGCTTGCACCTGTAGCAGCATACGCAGATTATTGACACTTTGTATAAAAAGTGTTATTTATATTTGCGAACAACCCGTTCGCCATAATGCAAGTACGCACTATTACCCTCGTCGGGATTGCCCTCGTGGCAATCATCAACATCGGCGTCATCGCCAAACGAAACAAAAAACCTTCAGAGGCAGCGACTACGGTGCCGACGGAAGTAGAAACCTTCAACCCCGACCCTCCCCGGCTGACCATCGTCAGCCAGGAAACGGACCGCCAGAAGCTCTTCGACGCCTGGTACGCCAGTGCCGAGCGCGTTGCCAGCGAGTCTGGCAACGGGCAGGCCCACGAAATCTTGGCGTTTATCAAAAAGAACGGCCAGATGAGTGAGGCTCTCCCGGACGGCAACATCGTCAGTGTCGTTCAGCCAGAAAAAGCTGCGACCATCGACTTCGACAAGGAGCCATGGTTTGGCCTCTACATGATGCGAAAGGGCGATGAGCGCCTCAGTATGGAGCGCTACGCGGAATTCTACAATTCGGGGGAAGCTGGTCACGCCAGTTACAGCCCCGAACGGCGGCTGCTGACACTCAAGAGTCACGTGCCCATGAGCTGGATCTCGCAAGGGATTCTGATGCTCCACGAGGGTATGCATGCCAAGGAGTACCTCACACGCCAATACAACGTCTCAGATGCCACTGTCTGGTGTGACGAGGAGCGCAAAGTCTACAACTTCCAGAACGAGCTCTTCCGGAGCGTGTTCGGGAAAACGTATGACGAACGTATCGAGGCACTCGCCGCAGAATTCACGCAAACAAGTGCCGATGCAGGCAAGAAACCAGGCGAACACCTGGTCCTGATGAACCGCTGGTACAGCGAGTTCGACGAGGTGCTCCCGCCGGTCGAGAGTGAACACGAACGCCTCTTCCGAAATTCGCACCTATGGATTCACGGAGCCTTCCGCATGCTCGAACTGGCACATCCACGCACGAATGAACAGGAGAAGGTTCGCCTACTCCTCTGGATCCGCCAGTACGGCGCCATCCCGACAACGGGGAGCGTTGCGAAGGGTTAGTACCCATCGCGACACCCAAAACAAAAGCGGCGACCCCCAGGTCGCCGCTCTTTTCTTTTATGCAACCAGTATACACGCACCTAATCGCTGCTGCGCATCATCTTGAGGAACACGTCCTGACTGATGTGCACCTTTCCCTCTGCTTGCATACGCTTCTTTCCTTTCTTCTGCTTTTCTCGAAGCTTCATCTTTCGGGTAATGTCACCGCCGTAGAGGTGCGCCGTTACGTTTTTCTTGAGTGCTGAAAGTGTCTTTGAAGAGATGATTCGCCCCATAGCTTTACCCTGAATCTTGGTCACAAACATTTGTCGTGGGAGCACATTGTATAAACGCTCCACCATTGCCGCTGCCTCTTCTTGCATGCGTACCATTGAGACGATACGAGTAAATGCGGGCACCGGCTCGTCAGCAACAAGCATTTCTAGTTTAGTTACATGCGCATCACGAAACTCACCGAGCTCATACGAGATTGATGCATACCCAGACGACACGCTCTTGAGCTCATCAAAAAAGTTTCGCATCAGTTCACGAAGGGGCATTTCAACAGAGAGCTCATTTCGGTTTGCGCCGAGGTTGTCGGTGGTGCCAACAATCGCTTCATGTCGAAACAGCAGCTGCATAATATCGCCAAGGTATGCAGGGGGTGTAATGATGCGCATGTTGACCCACGGCTCTTCAACTGACACAACATCGCCGTGATCTGGAAAGAGTGACGGAGAGTAGATTGTCACCACGTCGCCACGTTTCGTGAGCACGCGATACGTAATCGACGGCAATGTTACCACAAGCTCAAGCTGAAACTCACGTCGCAATCGCTCAGTGATAATCTCGAGGTGCAGCATTCCCAAGAAACCACACCGAAATCCACGCCCAAGCGTTCCTGATGATTCTTCTTCGTAGGTAAATGACGCATCTGAAAGCTTTAGCCGTCCGAGGGCTTGTCGGAGTAAATCAAAATCATCCTGACTCTCCGGGAAAATACTTGCCCAGACCACTGGTTTTGGTGCTTCGTATCCAGCCACTGCTTCTGCTGCGCTTCCTTTGAGCACAATCGTATCTCCAACCGATGCGATACCTGGTTCTTTAATACCAGTTACAATGTACCCAATCTCACCTGCAGCAAGCTGCGACACTGAAACTTCTTGTGGCTTAAAGACACCCGTCTCAAGCGAAATAAAATCACGTTCTGCAATTCTAAAGCGCATCCCATCACCTTTCTTGCCGGCACCATCAAGAATACGAACATACAGAATCACCCCTTTATGGTTTGAGTACTGAAAGTCAAAAATGAGCGCGCGAAAATCTTTTGGATTTGCCGAGGTGCTCAATGGAGCTGGCACACGAGTCACAATTTCTGCAAGTAACTCAGGTACACCTTCACCCGTTTTTCCTGATGTCTTTAAAATACTTTCTGGAGCACACCCAAGTAATTCGCAAATTTCTTTTGTCACATCTTCGATACGCGCGAGTGGTGAATCGATTTTTGAAAGCACCGGAATAATGGTGACCCCCATGCGCTGCGCTGTTTCAAGCGTCGTGAGTGTTTGCGCCTGCACACCTTGCGTTGCATCCACGAGCAACACCGATCCTTCAACGGCTTTAAGTGCTCGAGATACCTCGTATGCAAAGTCGATGTGCCCTGGCGTATCGATCAAGTTAAAAATATACCGTTCACCAGCAACCTCATGCTCCATGCGCACCGGGCGCATCTTGATGGTAATACCACGCTCGCGCTCAAGCTCCATGTCATCAAGGACCTGGTTTTGCATCTTGCGCGGGTCAACCGTTTTGGTGACCTCAAGCATACGATCGGCAAGCGTCGACTTGCCGTGATCAATGTGCGCGATAATCGAAAAATTTCTAATATGGCCTAAATCCATGTGGTTGCAATACTACCAGAAGCTGCCCAAAACGCTACAGTTCCTCCTCGACGGCCACCAGCTGTGCCTTCTTCCAAAACTTAGTGTGCAGCATTGTCCCAACCGTTTTAATTTCTTCATTTCGCATCGCCAAGAGCACCAGCACGGCAGCGACAATACCGGTTACTCCGGCAATTGCACCTTGGCTAAAGATACCAGCAAAGGTGGTTACATCGAGCACGTCATCGAGTACCTGCAACATCATGTATGCAACAACGCCCATAACGAGCGATGCGGCAGTGCTATGAAAGACGCTTCGCCACAATGTTTCCGAGAAGCAGTTAAATCGACGATCAAATGAAACCCAGAGTAAGAGCGCCTGCAGTACCTGCCCAATTGAAAATGCGAGCGGCAAAACAAGAACTGCAGTACCTACCTCCCCCTCGACTCGGAGCACTGATTCGAGTAGTGCAACAAATGATGGTGATACTGCATACAAGAAGTACAAACCGAATGCGCTTGCAATAGTAACTGCAACAGACACAAGCGCATACCGGAGCGGTCGGGATGTCTCACCCATCGCATAGTATCCGCGTGCAAAAAGAAGAATGAGACTCTGCGCAACAACAGATAGTGAAAAGAGTGCAAGCGCTGCAGCAACGAGACGTGTCTCACTCCAGCCAAATGAACCAGACCCAAGAATGGTTCGAACGATTTGCGCACGCAGCACAATAAAGAGCACCGTCACCGGCACTGACCAGAAGATGATGTGTCGTGCAGCGCGGACGATGTGTCCCAGAAACTCATCCGTTTCTCCTTTTGTAAATAATTTTGCAAGCGTCGGGAATGCAGCCATCGAGTAGCTTGCACCAATAATTGCAAGTGGTACTGACTGCAAGTTAAAAGCAAGCGTAAAGATTGCAATTGATCCCGTTGTCATGATGCCGGCAAGCGCAACGAGCACGATGCTTGCAAGCTGCCCGCCTGTAACCGCAATGGTTCGAGGCAGTGACAGGAGTACTACCTCGCGCACCATACGCCAATCAGGACGCCAGGTGAAGCGTGGAAGGACACCACGCGCAATAACAGGCACGGCCTGCGAGAGGGCGTGCAAGGCTGCACCAAGAACTACACCCCACACGAGACCTGGAAGCCCTAGTAGTGGGTAGAGCCACACGATACCTGCAATAATACCAGCGTTATAGAAGAGTGGACTGACTGCGTAGATAAAAAACTTTTGGAACACTTGCACGTAGCTCGCAAAAAATCCCGAGAGTGCAAGCAAGATTGGTTGCAACAGCATAATCTGCGTTAGCAAGACGAGCGTGTCACCCGCATCGCCCGCCATGATGTCTGGAAAGACGAGTGCTAAGATTGGACGCGCAAAGAAAAATACTGCAAGCGAGATGAGCGCAGCGAGCATAATGAGCGCACTGAAGATGCTTGAGGCAAAGCGTTGCTGCTCAACTTTGTCATCCTCTTTTATACGAATCAAAAACGGCACCAGTACTGATGAGGACACGAGCGCAATGATGATGGTAAAGATAATGTCGGGAATACGAAACGCCGCGTAGTAGAGGTCGAGCTCAGGGCCGGCACCGAAGGTGCCGGCCAACAACCGATCACGAATCAGCCCAAGTACCTGAGACAAAACTGCAAAAAGTGCGAGCAAGTATGCCGCTTCATGCAAGCCTTTAATTTCCTTTCCAAGCAATCCAAGTAATCGTTTAACCATGCCGTCGTATGCAGCTTAGTATAGAGGAGGAGACACATAATAGAAAGCGTATGAATGTCGGCAGAAATAGAAAGCGGCGGCCCTATGGGCCGCCGCTTTCATCTTGTGTGCGCACTCGTAAGCCGAATTCTGTTCTCGTAACCATTTATCTAGGCCTGCCATTACTGACCGGCTCAAGCGGCACTCCGCATTGCTGCGGCACGGCCTTGCACTCAGGTAAGGATTTTGCCGTTTCACCGCCCATGTTGCCATGAGCGCTCACCCACGAGGGGTGCCATTGCATTTCTGCGTTGGCGTCTCTGCTCGCACCTCTTAGATTGCTCTAGACGGGCGTTACCCGCTACCCTGCTCCGTATTACTACGGAAGTGTTCGGACTTTCCTCACGTAGCAAGCTACGCGCGGTTACTCGGTGTGCTTACGTATTATACCACACATATCATTTTTAATAAAGTAGCCATTTGACACCACCCACAACACGTACTACGTTAGGTAAGAACTCAACCCAGGAGGCACCTCATGATGTCGTTTCTTGATTGGTCATTATTTGTCATTCTCTGTGCGCTCTTCATCAACGCCTGTTGGCTTGTGGTGAGCCTGTTCACCAACTGGAAGCGGCGCTGGCAGCTACCATGCGTTGCACTGGAAGTCGCGCTCCTCTTTGGGCTGGCCCACTGCATCGACCAGATTCGCAAGAGAGACCGAGAGATGGGCGTCAGCTCCAAACTCATCATCGGCACCGACGGCGTCATGATGGAACGGGCCCCCGTTTCGCAGACGCCAGAATGAACAAACGCCGCAAACACGGCGCCAACCTTCCCCGCTGTTTCGTGTCCGCGAAACAGCATTTTCTTTTCTACACCTACAACCAAACGACAAAAACCTCTTACAAACTACGGCAACACAAATACGTCGCCAATTTTTAGATTGCTGCGATCAGCAAAACCAGCCTTTGCCTCAAGTACAAAGCGCGCAGGCTTTGCTGGATAAAATACTTCAGGATACGTCTCTGGTGAAACATTTTTGCGGATAGTAATCACTTCGTTGTAGTCATTAAGCCAAATGATATCGATCGCAAAGTGCATGTCTTTCATCCAAATACCATGGTAATCAGCCTCATCAAAGACAAAGTAGAGCACGTGATTCTGTGGAATTGAAGATCTACCAGACAAACCTTTAATTCGTTTCGCATCTGTGTCGAGCACCTCGACAGTCACGGCAGTTTCGGCAATTACTGCTCGATCAGCAGTCTGTGCAAACACTTGCTCAGCAACATACTGCAGAGATGGCACAAAGGCCAACGAGACTGCAAACACCAAGCACCCGAGCACTGTCTTTGCACCAACACCCGCATAGTGGAGCGCATCGTGCCGAGGATCTATGATTCGTATATTACTTACTTGGTACATACCGTGAAGCGAGATGGAGCACGCCAACGAGCGCAATCCACGAAGTGAATGACATTACCGGAATGGTGATGTACCCAAGCGCAATGAAGTACTGGTCGAGACATGAGACCGCAGACGCACCTGCAAAGGTGCACGTTGCTGAGGCGCCCGGGAGCACTGGCAACAAAATTTGATATAGACCAATGAGCAACCCAACAGAAGCAAGCAACTTTGCGTACGGCAAAATAGATCGGTCGTTTCTGTATAAAGCTAGTGCAAGTATAAAGACGAGCGGATACATGAAGATGCGCTGGTACCAGCACAGTACGCATGGTGCATACCCTGCTACCTCAGAGTAAAAGAGGCTAAAGAGCATCCCTGCAAATGACAAAAGGTATGCAAACACCACACCACGAGCTCCGAGCCACGCGAGTAGTCGTTGTGGTTTCTTTAGGAAAAGCATCACTGCAGCAACAACGATACATACCTGCAGCGCAATTGTTCCAACAGAGAGCGCGATGTTTACTGTTTCAATCATGCCAGCCATTCTACCACATCGTTATGGTGTCTTAAGAAGGCGATCGAACAGTGAGACACGGAGCGCTTTTTCTTCTCGGCGCAAGAGAATGCTGCGCCCGATAATCGTATACCAGGCCCGCTTCACAATATTTTTATTTAAACTCTCTTCATGGACAGTTACCAACGTATAGTTATCAATTTCTTCTAGGGTATACGTCCACGTACCAGTAACACCATCATCTGATTGAAAACGTTCAATCTTTACATGTGTCGGTGCCTCACGTTCAAGCACACGGAGTGTTCGCATTTGCCCATTCTTGAGGTGCTCACGCCACGAAACAGCTTCGTAGCTTTCAGAAATAAGCTCAACGTACTCAACATCGGGTTTGCGTGCGGTGATTGTCTCCGGTGACGTTAGGTTTTTCCAAATATCAACTGATCGATCAGTAAGGAGGACTTCACGTTCACCTTCGTAATACTCAGGCGCAAGAGCGCCTATTATGAAGAACGCGACGACGAGCGTGATGAGAACGAGGATGGTGTAGATGATTCGTCGTGTACGCATGTGAGGTTAGTATAGCACTGCGCATGACGAGGTTTTTGCAGTGTTCAGTATTTGACTTTTTGTAAAAATATTATATAATAATAAAAATTTTGTACCCATTGGGTTTGGAAGAGTGGTTGTGAATTAGTTTGGCAATAAAGGCCAGGTCGTAACCTCTCTCACCAAACCCAAGAAACAAATGAAAAACATCATCGTGCTCGTCGCTCTCTGCATCACCCTGCTGCTCGCCAATACGGCGGGCGCGCAGACTGCAGGCGAAGACCAATTTGTGGCCCACCCGGCCCTCCAAAACATCCCCGAAGAGATCCCGGAAATGGTACCCGTCATCATGGGCATCCCGACCGATGAGCTCTTCACCGAGCCTGTGCTGAGCAAGGTTGCAGACCGGCTGACTGAAGTCATCCGCCTCAACCAAAACTCCACACCGGCATTCCGCGATCTCTACTGGGAAGCGCGGAGCATGGTCTTCGGGCGGCTCTGGAATCACAACCTGTACGACAAGGTTCGAACCTTGCTCATCAGCAAGGTCAAGAACTACCTTCACAAGGAGGGTAACCTGTCTGCGGTGTGTCTGCTCTACGGCAAGGGTGTGGTGCTTGAGCGTCTTCGGGCACTCTCACCGGACGAACGGGGGCGCGTTGCACTCCTTCTCATCTCAGCGCAACAAACCTTCGTCAAAATGAAGGATCCGGCAACCGCCGAAACCTTCAAGCGAATCGAGGAAATGCGCCTGAAGGTGAACCGGAGGATTCTCCGGGAAAACCTCCCGGATGAAGTCATTGCGCAAGCAATCCTCGACGGCGAGGATGTTGGTTACTGGGATTTCGATGAGTTCCGGAATCAGGAACTCTCAAATTTCCCCGATGTCACCCTTGCGGAATTCGCGTGGCGCCGGCATTGCGAAGGAGGCGACGAGCTTGTTGATGAGTACCTCAAAGTCATCAACACCGTCCTCGGAGACCTTCTCTCCATCAAGGACAAGGACTGAACCAGCCTCGCTCCGTCCCTTAAGCAAACCCGTCCTCCACACCAGGAGGCGGGTTTTTTCTTTACACACGAGATGTCTAAAAAGAAAATCCGCGGTCCAAAGAGGAACCACGGTGTATTTATCGTTCAGCCGAACACCAACCTAGCGGGACTGATTACCCAGCCGTTGGGATGCGTATTGAAGGCGGTAGCGACTCAAAGTATCCTGTGTCAGGATTCTTGCGACAGCTGTCATACGGGAACAGCTCGCCGTGCATGCAAATCCAGACACCGCGCCCCATCAGGCGCGAGGCGAGGACCGCACTGACGAAGTTGCCTTCGGCATCACTTCCCTTCATGCACGCAGGCTGCAATGAGCCGGTGAGCACGATGGTTTTGGGGATCTCAAAGCTGGCCAAATACCTCGCGGTTTCGACCATGGTGTCGGTACCGTGAATGATTACGATACACTTGTCGGAATCTTCAACACAGAATGCAGCGATCATTGACCGATCGGCATCGGTCATGTCGAGACTGTCTTTCGCTTGGTGCGGCATGTAGTCAACGGTGACACCGTAGAGGCCGAGACGTTGCACCATCTCCTCCGCCGCCGATGAATCACCGAAGACGAGGTCTCTGGCGCCGGCACCTTTGGGGTACACTTTTTCGAAGGTTCCGCCGGCAGAAAATACTGCCACATCTTCTGGTGTTTGTTTGATTTCGATCGGATTCATGCGTTATTCAATTGTTGTTGTGAAAACTAAACCTCACGAAATTTGCCACACAAAAAAGAAAAAGTCTAGGCCCTGGTGCTACCTACTCTTTTTGAAAATAAAATTTAGGTAGTTGCGCGTTCGTGGTTTAAAAACTTCAAAGTAGACCAGTGTAAACCCGTACTCCTGACACCGTGTAATGACCTCCTCTTTTTGGTAGTAGCTAAACCAGCGCGGCATGTCGACGCCAGAACTCTCGCGGTACCCCTCACCGTCACCTTCAATTAAGCCGAGCGCAAGCATGCCGCCAGGTTTAAGCACGCGCACAATTTCTGCAAGCACCACCCCAACCTCTGCTTTAGGAACATGCAGCAGTGACGTATACGCCCACACACCATCATATGACGCGTCGGTAACTGGCAACGATTCAAACGACGCGCACACCGATGCAAGCCCGCGCGCAGCCGACAGCGCAACCATCGCCTCTGCAGCATCCACACAGAGCACCTCTTTGCCAGCCTGCTGCAGCAGCACACCATCACGCCCAGGGCCACTGCCAACATCGATAATCTTTGGACCAGTTCGAGATACAAACGCCTCAATAAATGTCTGCGGAAAGAGATCCCAAAAATCCGCCGTCTCTTCATCGTACTCCTGCGCCCGCGCGTTGTATGTGGTGATGGTTTGAGGGTTCATGGGATTTATTTCCATTAGGTGTGTAAATATAATGCAGCGGTTATTTCTTTACCGAAAATTTTATTCATTAGATCTTTTCCATTTTCTTCATCTAGGTGAATTATACGCATCCTACCTTCGGGGGTAATAGCCGCATCTGTTACAAAATTAGGCACGTCTTCAGGAGAAACAAAAAACATCATCACTAATTGGCCAATCTGAAATACGTAATATGTACCTTTTTCTGATTTTATTTTTCGGGGAGATGATATGACAAAAGATGCAATTTTACGTTGATAAAATTTAAAAGACAGAATGACACAAGGAAAATCAAGTTGAGACTTTGGATCTTCTTCATAAAGCATTTTTCTTAATATCTCCTCTTTTTTTCTCAGACATACTTCAGTAAAAAAATCTCCTCTAGAGATACTTGAACGCCATAAAATTGAAAGTAGAAACAGCTTAAATTTTACATAATTTATATTTTTGCAATATGTTGATGTAAGTTTCCCATCTGGGTGCAATTGATTACACACCTCTATTTTTTGAGACTCACCAAGGTTTCCAGAATATAAAACACGTTTAGCATAATCTTCTAACCTTCCCAGTTTCTTGTTATCGCAATCCCGACACAAGAGATCACTTTCATTTTCACCGCTTTGAGACTCTCTTTTACTTAAAACATTTAAACCAGAAGCTTTAACCAACCTGTGTTTTTCATCAAATAAATTCTCATACATAAAATCTGGAATTATATGAGACTTTTTCTGTAGATCTTTATCTTGTAAACACAATTTGCATATCATAAGAAATAAATTTACTTCTGCGGAGAGGGGGAGATTCGAACTCCCGATGCCGTTGCCGACATGCCGCTTTTCGAGAGCGGTGCTTTCAACCACTCAGCCACCTCTCCATATTGTTGTGCGCACACATTTGTGCACACGTGCAGACATCGACCCTCGAGAGTGTTGCCCGCGCCTATAGAGCGTAACAAAAACACTGTAAAAGTCACTTCCTTGCCCTTTTAGACATAGTTTGTAGTATGGCAACCAAACTATGAGAACCTTTGAAATACCTATACGGCTTGACCCGCATCGAGCGCTACCAGCGTTCACCCGCCTGGCCTCAGCGCCAGAACCCGGAACTCGGCTTACTACCGAGCTCATACACGAGCACGGATCCTTCCGGCTTGAAGACTGCATTATCGGATCATACCGAAACGAAGAACTCTACGTGACGGACGACCAATCCGTGCTTGGCAGAGCGTATCTTCCCTACCACGATGGAATTTTTTGGCTTGAAGCCGATGAAAACCTTGCTCGTGGTGTGCAGTATGCACTTGATTTGTGCCGGCTCTTCAATGTGAGACAGTTGTCGCTCCTTGGCTACCCTGTGTGCCAAGCGCGAAGGCAAATGGGACACGACTTCACCCACAACCGTCACATCCACACCTCAGATGTGTATGCAATCGGCTTACTGCTTGCGCACAATCTCGGTGTCGTTGGTGATGACCTGACAGCACTTCGACTTGCGCTGCTGATTCACGACGGGTTTACTCCCGCCGGCGGTGACGCTATGAAGTTTGTGGACAAGGATGCATTCGATGAAGACGCCAGACTTTCTGAACTTCTAGACGACGAAGCGTGGATTGAGCTTTGCGTGCGATGCGGTGTTTTCCCTGAACTTCCCATCCGGATATGTCAGGAGAAAGATGGCCTACTCGCGCAGATCCGAGACCTTGCTGACACGCTTGCGTATGTCAGTCGGGACTTGCATCAGCTTGCAGGATTCACGCGCGAAAAGTACGTGCCAGCATGGCATGAAGACGATGAGACAAGGCGGCTTGCTGCGGTACTCGGTCAGATTGCGAGCATACCAAACGCGTTTACCCTCTGGGAGTCAGTGCGGCGAAGCCGTGATGGAAGAAGTATTGTGGTTGAAAATCATCGTCGACTCGAAACATTCCTCCGCGCTCGTGCGCTGCTGTTTCGACTGCTCTACTACAATCGGCAGGCTCGAAATGTCGAGTACATCATCGGCATCAGGCTCGTACAAGAGCTGATGAAAGACGGGCTCATTACCGTCGATGATTGCATCCGATCACGTGGCAAGTGTTCAATTGATGAGCTGCTCTGGCACTTCGTCGAAGAACAAACCGGATACAACCCCGATCACTGGCACAGAGGTCAGCGCGGTATGACAGATACGTTTCAAACGCTTCCAGAAGCCAAGCAAAACGCAATGCGGTGGACCACGAAGCATCACTGCGCAATCATCTACCGCTGGCCGTCTGCCACCAAAACAAAAACGAGCTCTTGGCTCGTCGAGAAAGGTGGTGTCGAAATGCCGTGGTCGGAAGCGTATCCAAATCGGAGCGCAGACATCGAATCGATTATGCACACACCAACCTGCTACTGGGTTGCCCGGATTCACAGGGACCACCTGTCACGGCTACGGCCTGCGTGGTGGAAACGTCTGCATGAACTAGCGTGCGCCCCCTTGTCGTGAGGGGGTGTTTTTCTTTTAGGGATTCGCTACCGCGTCCCTCGCAACGCTGCAACGCGCTCCTGTACCGGCGGGTGCGTGAGAAAGATTTTGTGGAGGAAATTGATGCGCTCGCGGCCTTTCTTTTCTCCAAAGGGATCGGAGATGAAGAGGTGCGCAGTTGCGTGATTTGCGCGCTTCATCTGCACGCTGCTCTGGCTGATTTTCTCGAGCGCTGAGGCAAGTCCTTCTGGGTAACGCGTCAGCATAGCGCCCGTTGCATCTGCCAGGAATTCACGTTTGCGTGAGATGGCAAGCTGCATGAGCGTAGCCACAAGTGGCGCAAGGAGCGCAAGGATAAACCCCGCAATCATCAAAATGAGCTGCACCTGATTACCGCGATCACGATCTCCCCCGCCCGTTGCAGAAATGCGCAGCAGCATGTCTGAGAGCAACGTCACGAACCCAACCAGGACGACGACGACTGTTTGCAATAAAATATCACGATTACCAATGTGTGCGAGCTCATGTGCTGCAACACCCTCAAGCTCAGTTCGATTGAGTGTGCACAAGAGGCCAGTCGTAAAGGCGACGACTGCGTGCTCTTTATTACGCCCTGTCGCAAATGCGTTTGGTGCCGCATCTTCAATTACGTACACCTTTGGCATCGGCAAGCCTGCGGTAATTGCCAAGTTTTCGACGAGTGTGTAGAGCTCGTAGTGCGTTTCTTTTGATGCAGGCTTTGCACCGGTGAGCGAGAGTACGATTTTATCGGACCACCAGTAGCTGGCGATGTTCATGATAATGCTTACAAACACAGCAATGTAGAGGATGCTGGAATCATTTACATACCAGCTTGCAAACAAGCCAATTGCCATGATGAGCACAAAGAACAAGCTCATGAGTAACCATGTCTTTGCCACGTTTCCAGATTGGTGCGTGTATAAATTTGCTGCCATAGGCATACGTCGTTAGAAACGAATAAGCGGCGCGCTTAGAACGTTACCGCAACTGGCTCTCGAGCTGCTTGCTCACCTTCTGCAAGCTCAAAGAATTCCTTCTTCATAAACTTGAACCAACGCGCAACAATGTTTGAGGGGAATGTTTCCGCAGCAATGTTGAGATCGCGTACGTTGGTATTGTAGAAGCGGCGCGCTGCCTGAATCTTGTTTTCGGTATCAGTGAGCTCTCGCTGCAGCTCGAGGAAGTTGGTGTTCGCTTTAAGATCTGGGTAGCTTTCTGAAACAGCAAAGAGTGACTTGAGGGCACCGGTGAGCATATTTTCTGCTTCTGCATGCTCTGCAACAGTCTGCGCACCCATTGCCTTGGTGCGGGCTTCAGTAACCTGCGCGAGTGTCTGCTGCTCGTGTGCAGCGTACCCCTTTACGGTCTCGATGAGGTTTGGAATGAGGTCGTACCGGCGCTTGAGCTGCACGTCAATGTCTGACCACGCTTCTTCTGAACGAGTTCGAAGCCGTACAAAACGGTTGTACATTGCAATCACCCAAAGGGCGAACACAACGATAATACCTAGAATAATAAGTCCAATCATACGTATTGATTACCCTGCTAACGGCTGCAGTATAGCACGAAATGGATTGTCTGCTGCCTAGCGAATAGTGAGGCGACTAAGCACAGCATCAACGAGCTGTTTCTGCTCTGCTGCAGTCAGGGCGCCGGCAAGTTTCTCTGTATCGTACTTCGTATCGTAGGTGTACTGGACCACGAGCGTCTGATCGGCATCTTTGAGTGGCGCAAGTATTGTTACGACACCTTCCCCGTCTACGCTTGCAAAGTACTGTGCAGCAGCAATGCCATTAATAGTTACCGATTCAAGGTGCTCGGCAAACGCGTCGAGATGCTTGCTTACTACCTCGCGTGGAGATTCACCAAAGACGCCAAACGCAATCGCCGGGTTTTCAAGGTATGGTCGGCAGTGCTCAGGACGTACACGGCCACAATCTGTATGCGGCACGTACCGAACGACAGCAAAAGCCGCTGCACGCTCACCACCCGGAAGGACTACCCATGCATTTTCAGTCGTGAAGCGACTATCGTACTGCACCGTGAAACCAAACGGACTCTCGTACGTTTGCACTTCCATCACATGACCAAAATCAGCAAGTGTTCCTCCAAAAAAGGTGTCAAAGGTTTTTGCAAGAGCGTCGGCACTTTGGTCTGGTGTTGTATCTAAATTAGTGAGGATTTCCTGTGGCACTGGTTCAATTGGTAAAA
Organism: Candidatus Parcubacteria bacterium; assembly: GCA_041158505.1. Classification (GTDB taxonomy): domain Bacteria; phylum Patescibacteriota; class Minisyncoccia; order Phycocordibacterales; family JAACPR01; genus JAGOTN01. The sequence continues at coordinate 37,037 of JBEBBG010000006.1, forward strand.
CGTCACCATCTGGCGTGATGTGTGCGTCGTGCGGCAGTTCGCGAACTTCGCGGCCATGCTCAAACCAAATACCAAAGCCAACAGCGAGCGCAAGCATTGCCACAAAGATAATTGTTTTCTTTACCATATACCAAATCGTACACGACTGACCGTGGGAGTAAAGGAAAAGGGCCGGCGGCCTTCGGCCGCCGGCCTTTTTCCCGGCACGGTTCTTTGCCTACTCGTTTACTTACTCAACGCGTAGTGGCTCGCCATTAAGGAGAATCTGCACACGATTCACTGTTTTAAACTGCAATGCAGTTTCCGTAATCTGTGTCTCGATACGCGGCACATCACATGCACCAGCGATTGGTCCAACGCTACCGGTGAGGTAAATCGTTGCGAGACCGTTTTCAATCGTTGCTCGTTCAAACGCAAGCCTGTCTTGTGTTGCCACAAAGTTGCCTGGAGTGAAACCGTAATCAAAGGTATCTGCAAAGAGCTGCTCGAGCGCTGCGTGGAGCACGCGAGGTGTTGGTGCAATCTGCTTTGGTACCAACACTACCGCATCACATGCACGAACTTTTTCGTTGGCAAAGTCAAACAAATCAGGATCTGCGAGCACCGCGATTGAAACGCTTGCACCCTTGTATCCAGTACCTGTTGCTCCTGATGCGGCCATGGTGCCGTTTGCTGTCTTTGTAGCATCACCACTCACCAACTCAACGGTTGCACCATCAGTCGTCGTTGAAGCCACTGCCGCAGCTTCTTCTGTCTTTGGAGCCCCCAGTCGAGCCGAGAGCGCGTACGCGCCGTACGTAACTGCCGCTACAACGACAACGACCAATCCTGTAATCCCCCATGTGCGGAGACTGCCGAAACGGTTCACGTCTCGAACGACTACGCCCACACCAGCAAATCCTTGCTGTCTATCTTTATTGTGTGCCATACGGCCACTATACTGATGGTCTGTAAACCGTCAACTTGACCCCTCTACAGCAACGTTTTACATCATTCCTGGCATTCCGGCAGCGTGCGCATGCCCATCATCCTTTTTTGGAATGCTTGCAATTGCTACTTCTGTAGTAAGGAGAATACCCGCTGCTGATGCTGCATTCTGGACACCACTTCGCGTTACTCGAACTGGATCGATAATCCCCGCATCGAGCATATTCTCGACCATCACATCACTGAGAGCATCGTACCCTGCGTGTGCACCGCCGCGCATTACTGCATCCACAATTACTGAACCATCATCCTTACCTGCATTGATTGCAATTTGCTTGAGCGGCGCTTGCAATGCTCGTGCCACAATTTCATACCCCGTACGCATCTCGAGTGACATTTTCGCACCTTCCTTCTCGAGCTTTGAGAGCAACTGCTTTGACGCCTTTGCAAGTGATGAACCTCCACCAGCAACGATTCCCTCTGCAATCGCAGCCTTGGTTGCATTCACTGCGTCTTCGAGTTTTAGCTTCAGGTACTTCATCTCTGTTTCGGTCGCTGCACCAACCTTAATGACAGCAACACCGCCAGAAAGCTTTGCCGCACGTTCCTTGAGTCGGTCTTTGTCGTATGTGTTCTTTGTGTTTGCAGCTTGCGCAAGAATTTGTGCCGCCCGCTTCTTGATATCCGCGTCTTTGCCTTTGCCTCCAACAATCACTGTCTTATCTTTTGTTGCAACAACGCGCCGGGCCCCACCGAGCATCGTGAGCTCTGCTTTCTCGAAGCCAATACCAACCTCATCAGAGATAACTGTCGCACCGGTGGTAACTGCAATATCCTTAAGCTCATCTTTCTTTCGATCGCCAAAGCCTGGCGCTTTCACCGCAAGCACGTTAAAGGTGCCCCGAAGCTTATTGACCACAAACGTTGCGAGCGCCTCACCATCAACATCATCAGCAATAATGACGAGATCTTTCTGCCCTGTCTGCGCAAGCTTTTCTACGAGCGGCAACACGTCTTTAATGGTTGAGATTTTCTTATCAGTAACCAGAATTGCAGGTTCACGATACTCTGCCTCCATGCGCTCTGGGTTCGTCACCATGTACGGAGAAATATACCCCTGGTTAAACTCAAGTCCCTGCGCAACTTCAGATGTCACGCCAACGACCTGTGATTCCTCAACGGTTACCACACCGTCCTGCCCAACCTGCTCAATCGTGCTCGCAATAATATTGCCAAGCTCTGCTGATTCCGCAGAAATACGTGCCACGTGTCGGACCTCTTCTTTCTTTCCTTTCACTTCCTTTGCATTTTTCTTGAGAAATGTAACAACCTCGTTTGCCGCCGCTTCAATACCGAGCTTAATACCAAGTGCGTTTGCACCCATCGTCGTGTGGTGCATACCCTCGCGTACCATTGCTTGGGTCAGAATCGTTGCGGTCGTTGTACCGTCACCTGCAAGATCGTTTGTCTTTGTGGCAACCTCTTTGATAATTTCAGCACCCATGTTCTCGAACTTATCTTCAAGTTCAATCTCCTTCGCAATTGAGACACCGTCGTTGGTGATGGTTGGTGTGCCGTAACTTTTCTCAAGAATAACGTTGCGTCCACGCGGACCAATCGTCACCTTTACCGCATCCGCCACAATGTCGACACCTCGAGCCAACGCCTTACGTGCCGCTTCATCGAACACAATTTGCTTTGCCATATGTATGCGCGTCGTTAGTTAATAGTAGCGACGAGATCATGCTCGCCCGCGATAAAATACTCTTCACCTTCAAAGGTGAGCTTATCCGCCCACTTCTTAAAGATGACATCATCACCTTTTTTTACTGAGACTGCGACGAGTTTGCCGTCGACTACCCGACCAGGACCTACTGCAACTACTGTCCCGCGCTTCATTTCCATGTCGTCTGCAAGCGCCTCTGGCAGAATGATGCCTGCCGCAGTTTTGGTGTTCCCCTTTGTCGCCTGAATAAGCACCCGATCGCCAAGGGGTACGAGTACGGGCTTTTTTGCTACTGCTTTTGCCATCGTTGTGTATGGTTATCTGTCTTGTAATGTGCCTCAAAATTATAAAAATTTGCCGCGTGGCGTCAAATGCTGCCAGGGACAGTAATACATTGCACTTTTACCCCACTATGGTATAGTACTCAGCACGTCGATGGTTACTATTCTGACAATCATCCAAATCATCCTGTCTGTGGCGCTTATTGCTGCTATTCTCTTGCAGCGCTCAGCAGCAGGTCTCGGCGCGCTTGGTGGAGGCGACAGTGTTGATGCTGGCTACCACACGCGACGAGGTTTCGAAAAAACCTTGTTCAATAGTACTATCGTCATTGCAATACTCTTTGCAGTGATCTCGTTTGTGATTTTCTTGCTCACACGATAGACCACCGCTTGAGTGCCTTACGCACACAACGTGAAGTTTCTACCTACTTTTAGACGCGCTGATACACAGCATTCTGGCAAGATTGCTCAAGCAATCGGCAGCTTCTCGGTAACAGAGAGGCTCCTTTTTGGTATTTTTCTCGTCATATTCATACTCAGCGGGCTTACGCTGCTCTTGCAAATCAACGAACGACTCCTCGTTTCTGTACCACGAGCCGGCGGTACACATCACGAGGGAGTAATCGGTACACCGCGATCAATCAATCCCCTTATTGCTGTTTCAGAAACTGATCGTGATCTCACAACACTTGTGTACTCAGGTCTCATGCGTATTACCCCCGAAGGAGAACTTATCCCTGACCTTGCTGTCGATTACACCGTTAGTGATGATGGGCTTGAGTATTTCTTTACCATTCGTGGAGATGCCGTGTTTCATGATGGCGAACAAGTAACAGCCGATGACGTTGTGTTTACTGTCCGCAAAGCACAAGACCCTGCAATCAAGAGTGCTAAGCGTTCAGACTGGGAAGGAGTAACGGTTGAGAAAGTAAGTGAACAAGAAGTCCGCTTCCTCCTTCCGCAAGCGTATGCACCTTTCCTCTTTAACACGACACTTGGTATTTTGCCTGAACACATTTGGAGTAGCGTGCCGGCAGAAGAGTTTCCATTTACAGAACGAAATATTAACCCAATCGGTTCTGGACCATACGAAGTTGCGCAAGTTCGCCGAAATGACGCGGGGATTGTTGCCCGCTACACCCTCACCTCATTTGAGCACTTTACCCTTGGACGACCATACATTGATCGAATTATGTTTAGCTTCTTTAAAAATGAAGATGATCTCCTATCGGCACTCCAAGCGGGAACCATCGATGCGGTCAATAGCATTAGCCCTCACAAAGCAGCTGCACTCGAATCAGACGCATCTGTACGCGTTGTACACTTCCCACTCCCACGAGTATTTGGTGTCTTCTTCAACCAAAGCCAGGCTCCAGTCCTTGCATCAAATAGCATGCGACAAGCACTCGTAACTGCGGTGAATCGTGATGACATTATTGCTGAAGTATTTGCAGGATACGCAACTCCTGTAGATAGTCCGATTCCAGCAAACCTCGTTTCTTTCACAGAGCTACAGTCTGACACAGACCAAACCAATACTCCTCAAGATCCAACGGCTGCGGCTACAGCAATTCTCGAAAATGCCGGATTCGCCAAAAATGATGCGGGTGTCATGGAACGCAAAACCGAGGATAGTGTATCACTAGCAACGCTCACACTTGCTACCAATGATGTACCCGAACTTGTCGCAATTGCAGAGCGAGTAGTCGCGCAGTGGCGCGCTGCAGGAATTGATGCTACACTCAAAGTGTTTGATCGAAATGACTTTACCCAGAACGTCATTCGACCGCGTCGCTACGACGCAATCCTCTTTGGTGAAGCGATTGGTCGCGACCTCGACTTCTATCCATTTTGGCACTCATCGCAGCGGACCGACCCTGGGTTAAACATTGCAGATTACGCAAACATTGATGTAGATGCCGCACTTACCGACATTCGTACGCTCGAGGATAGTCCTGAGCGTATCGAAGCGTTGCGGACCTTCACTACAGAAGTTGCAAAGGACGCACCAGCAGCATTCCTGTACTCACCTGATTTCATCTATGTAGTTCCAAAAGAACTCGGGGGAATCATTCCTGAGTACATTGGAACACCGTCTGACCGCTTTCTTGCCGTGTACAACTGGTACCTTGAAACGGACCGCGTGTGGAACATTTTTCGTTAACGCATACCAAACCGGCGTGCGTGTACAAAGCATTAGCAATACAGTTTAAGAACAATAGAGTACACATATGACAGAACAACAAACACAGGCACCGGCGAGCACTGGTGATGGACAGCGACACGGACGACGACGCGGACGACGCGGCGGGCGGGGACGTGGCGATGGTGCTCCTCGAAGCGGCGGTGGTCGACGCATGCAGCGACGACCAAAATCAAATGGCCCTCGACGCCCTTCAGCTCGTACAGCACAGGAAAAAATGGATGTACCACCAATTGGTGACAACATTCGAATTATTCCACTTGGCGGTGTAGAGCAGATTGGTCAGAACATGACCGCACTTGAGATTGGCGATGACATCGTCGTCTTTGACGCCGGCTTCCAATTTAAAGATGATTCAACCCCTGGTGTTGATTACATTCTTCCAAACACCCGATACCTTGAAGAGAACAAGCATAAAGTGCGTGCACTCTTTATCACCCACGGTCACCTCGATCACATTGGTGCAATTCCATTCATTATTGAACGAATTGGTAGCCCAAAACTATACACCCGACAGTTTGGTGCAATCATGATTGCAAAGCGTCAGGAAGAGTTTCCTCACGTAAAGATGCCCGAGATTGTAACGCTCGATGGTGACGAGACTATTGTCATCTCAGACCGTCTCAAGATTGAGAGCTTTGCAATTTCACACACCATCCCCGACTCAATGGGGCTCATTGTGCACACACACATGGGAGACATCGTCTTTATCGAAGACGTACGCGTCGACAACATTGCTGGTGTTCCAACAGAGGAAGAAGTAAAGCAGTACAAGCGCTTCCAAAACAAAGAAGCACTCTTACTCACCATGGACTCAACCTCGATTGAGAAATCAGGATGGTCACTCTCTGAGCAAGTCGTCGTACAAAACATTGAAAAGATTATCCGTGACGTGAATGGGCGGCTGATCATTGGAACCTTTGCCTCACAGGTAGAGCGTATTCTTGCAATCATCGAACTCGCCGATAAGTACGGCAAGAAAATCATCATCGAAGGTCGCAGCATGAAGACCAACCTCGAAATCATCAAGCAGCTCAAGCTCTTGAAGACTGATAACATTGCGACACTGGCAGATCTTGACCACCTCCCACCCGACCGAATCGTCATGCTCGTAACCGGTGCGCAAGGTGAAGAGTTTGCAACGCTCATGCGTATGGCAAACAAGACCCACAAGCAGATTACCCTTCGTAAAGAAGATACGATTCTGCTTTCTTCGTCAGTGATTCCAACCAACATTAGCGCAGTTGAACGTCTCAAAGACCTTCTCTACCGCTCTGAAGCAAAGATTATTACCTACCTCGACTCAGACGTGCACGCATCAGGACACGGTAACCGAGAAGAGCTTGCATGGATTCACCAAAACATCCGCTACAAGTACTTCGTGCCACTGCACGGTAACCACTACCGACTTCGGATGCACGCAGACCTCGCACACTCACTCGGTACACCACGCGAGCACATTGTAGTACCTGATAACGGTAGCATTATTGAAATCTCAGACGGCGGCAACAAAATTGAGAAGCTCTCAATGAAAGCGCCGAACGAGCTCGTCACCGTTGATGGATACTCAATCTCTGATGCTCGCGATGTAGTGCTTCGAGATCGACAGACACTCTCTGAATCTGGCATCTTCGTGATTGTTGCAAGCGTTAACACAAAAACAGGCAAACTCAAGAAGTCTCCAGACATTATTTCTCGAGGTTTCATCTACTTGCGAGAGTCACAGGAGCTACTCCGAGATGTGCGTATGATTATTCGTCGCACCATTGAGCGTGACATTAGTAAGAGCCAAGCAGTAGACTTCGACAAACTCAAGAATAACGTTGAGAATGAAGTTACCCGTTTCCTCTTCCAAAAAACAGCAAAGGAGCCAATTGTGATTCCTGTTATCTTGGGAATGTAAGGCCCCCTGCAGATTATAGACGCAACAACAGCCCGCTTGAGTTCAAGCGGGCTGTTGTGTTAGCGTACTTAGGAAGCTCACGTGAGCTCCTTCTAATCATGAGTACCATCCCATCCTCACCGGCTCTGTCCGGTTCCCCCGCACTACTCTTTGTGGTCGTGCGATTCCTCGAGGCGCTCGCGGCAACGCAGCGGTCCTTCACCCAAAAGTGGCACCTCGTTGTCTACGCGCTTACGCCGGAGTGGCTTACACGCCACCACAACCTGGTCCACGTCCTCAAGTCAGTTGGTGTCACTCACCAGTACGACCTCCAGGAAGTCGAACGCTTCAAGCGGCATATCGTCGAAACTCGCAGCGATCCGCTGTGGCGGCAGGCGATGATCTACCGCAACTTTTTGCATCCGGCCTTCCTGGTTACCGGGATCCTCTGCCTCGTTACGATCGTAAGCGGCGCCATTGCAGCTATGTACTTCCTTGGAGCAGGTGTGATCGCACTCTTTTTGAGTGGTCTGAAATTCTTCGTCTATGACCTACTGATTTGCAACGGCATGGCCCTCATGGCCTACGCCGCCTGGAAATCCTTTGTGAAGATTGACGACTACGACCATACCCTTGAAGTACGATACGCCAAGTCGGGCAACTACCGGCACTGGATTTACTGGAATGAGACGTTGCTCGAAAAACACATGAATGACGCCCCACTGGTCCCCAATGATGTCGTACGTGTCGTCGATGCTGTAACTCGCGCCGGCGGACACGTCAGTGTTGACGAGGCAAAGCAAGGCAAGGTCTACGTTGATCCGCTCCTCTACGTCTCGGCGGTGCCGATGTGGATCTCGCTGATCCCGGGTCTTCGCTGGCTCCGGCGATGCGTCGCCCAGTGGGGTGATGAAGAATTCGAAGAGGGTGGTTTCGCCGAGCGCGCTGCGCGTCCGCTGTGACACCAGCATCAGCATCACTGCGGATACTCAGCATCGCGTGTCCACCTCAGGGCACGCGATTTTTCTTTTTACAATCGTTTATACACAACGAGCACACGCGGGTTGCGTGCTACAATAGCCAAACATGCAAGCCGCACAACCAAAGCTCATTGGTAGGAACATCGTCTACCTGCTCACGTTTCTCTTTACCCTACACGTTACGCCCGCAACCTACATCGAATCCAGCTTTCTTGGACAGTTTGTGAGCACACACGTGCTCGGCTTCATCTTTAGCCTTGCGTCAGTTGTTTCTATTTTTGCGTTTATTTACGTACGACCAGCACTGCGACGCTTCGGTAATTACAAGACATTTACATTTGTCATTCTTGTAGAACTTTTGACACTCCTTGCAATGGCATTTAGTACTACTGGATGGATGGTGCTTACCGCCTTCATCATCGGGCACACTATGCGCAACTTAGCGTTCTTCCATCTCGATATTTTCCTTGAAGAATTGTCTTCTGATAAAGACACCGGCAGTATTCGTGGCATTTACCTTACCGTCATGAACATCTCGTTCATTATTGGACCAATCATCGGCGGCATGCTACTCACTAATGGCGATTACTGGAAGGTGTTTATGCTCTCGATCATCTTACTTGCACCAGTTCTCTATATCATGCATCTCTACCTTACAAATTTTAGAGATCCAGATTACAAAGATTTAAAGCTCACCTATACTGCAAAACGTGTTTTGCGGAGCACAAACCTCTACAGCATTTTTGCCATCAACTCACTTCTTCGACTCTTCTACGCGTGGATGACCATTTACACCCCTCTGTACCTAATTACACATGCAGGATTTAGTATTTCACAAACAATGCTCATTATCGGCCTAGCACTCATTGCTTTTGTGCTCCTCCAAGGACCACTTGGGTACCTCGCCGATAAAGTAACTGGGGAGAAGGAATTTTTGATTGCCGGATTTTTGATTCTTGGCTTTGCAACCGCATTTCTTTCCTTCCTTGATTCACGTTCATTCTGGATCTGGGTCATTGCGCTCTTTATGACACGCGTCGGTGCAAGTATGGTTGAGGTAATGGCAGAGTCCTACTTCTTTAAAAAAATTGACAGCGAAGACTTAAATGTTATTGGGTTCTTTCGAATGCTTCGGCCCTTCGTGTACACACTTGCGCCACTTCTTGCATCATTACTTTTGTTTATTGTGCATATTAAGTACCTCTTCCTTTTGCTCGGCATTATCATGCTGTATGGTGTCAAATACAGTCTTGCCCTCAAAGATACTCGCTAACCCTCCATCGCAGGTTTGTTGACCCATCCTTGAATGTCTAGTAGGCTCAGGGAAACTATGAACCTCTCTCTTCCCATCCTGCTTTCGCTTATCGCATCAGTCCTGTACGGCCTCTCCGGCCCATTTGCCAAGATTGGCTACAATCGAAGCATGCACAGCGACGGATTCGTCTTGCCATACGGCGTTGGCCTGCTCATCTTTTCCCTGCTCACGATTACCAAAAAAGGAATCGGTACCATGTACCCAAACTCCACAGCGTGGTTTTGGGGAATCGTGGCAGGCGGCATGTGTGCAATCGGCTTCAAGATGTCATCATCGGCCTTGGCAACCCCTGGCGCCAACGTGTCAGTGCTCCAGATCTTGATTGGAACATTTCCGATCGTTTCAGTTGCTGTCGCCCTTCCCCTTTTCCGGGAATGGGAAAACCTGGTGCTGTGGAAGCTGCTGCTCGGGGCACTCCTGGTCTTTCTTGGAGCTGCGCTCGTTACCACGAGCACAAAACCGGCCTTGTAGCACAAGCTCGGTGATGGATACCACAGCAGATCCAAACGCAAAACCGGCACCCTCATCGGGCACCGGTTTTTTCTTTTTCTGCGTACGGGCAATGTGCACTATGCATGCAGACCACGCTCAACCAAGATACGTTTGAGCTCATCGACATCTGAGTCTCCGTATATAGTGTCGTCAAAGTCAAACGTGGGCGTCTTACCCTGACCAGACTTCTCTTGCATTTCTGCAAAAAAGGCAGGGTTTTCGCTTACATTTCGTTCCTCATACGCAAGGGATGTGGTTTTGAGGAAATCAGTTACTGCAATGCACCACGGACAACCTGTTTTTGTATAGACGATGAAACCCATGTACGTACGTTAGTTTGACTTACGCTTTCGAGTTGCGGTTACTTTATCATCGAGACGATCAAGTACCTCTTCTGCCTTCTTTCGACCACCGAGTCCAAATGCAAGTGCGAGTGCGAGTACGATACCTCCAAAGAGAATCTGGATGAGCGTTGTCGCAACACCAAGTTGCAGCAACGCGGCAAGTACACCAAAGAGCACGAATGCCCACTTGGTAACAATCCCCATAAGCTCCGGTTTATCTACGGGCGCCTGTGATCCTTGCAACGATCGCGTAACAACCGCCTCAAAGAACTTACCTGCAATAACCGAGAACACAAGGATAATCACTGCAACCAGTACTTGTGGAATGTAGAGAATGATTTCATTCAAGAATTGTGAGACACGATCCCATCCAAGCACCTCAGCCGCTGCCATAATGAAGGCGAGGATAAAGAACCAGGTGACGAGCTTTCCAATCAGCGCCGCGATTGAGAAGGTGCTCGTGTATCCCTGCGCGAGTTCATGGATGCCAACTTTTCGTGCAACATCATCGACACGGAAAAAGTCGATGACACGCTTCACAATTCCACCAAGAAGTGGCGCGACGATTAAACCAAAGATAACGATAATGAGCGCACCTACAAGATCTGGCAGGATTCCAACAACACGTGACCAGAGATCGAGCATGGTGAGCTGCACGACATGTGCAAATGAGTATGCTTCCATACGATAGAAAGTATTTATGATAATAATGTTCCCCTTGCTTTAGTTACAAAGCACTCTTGTATTGTACAATGCAGACTTTACAAAAAATATGTGTGCACACATCATCTGTGCACAACCTAAAAAGAAAAAGCACCCGGAGGTGCGAAGATGCGAGTGCGAATGGAACGTTCCAATCAATGAGCTCCACACACGTGTGGGTCCTGATTATAAAAAGTTCCACCCCACGGAAGCCGTTTCACGCAATACACAGCCGATACCGAAGATTCTCCCGCAATAAAGGGCGCAAGAAGCGTTGGGTCCTGAAGCATGCGAAGTAATGCGAACTCGGCGACTTCATCAAAACCATCGGTTTTCATGAGCCTTGCCACAAACACTGGCCACCTATCACGGTGAAGACGTGCCACGTGCATGACATCATCGACCAGTTGAAAGCGAGGCAATTCAGCTTTAAGCGCACGCACAAGGGCAAGCGCTTCCATTGTTAAATCTGTCTCCTCCATAACATAAAAAGAACGGGTGAGCTTCATTGAACTACAGATGCTTTTTTGAGTCAAATAGCTATAAAATAAAAGGTATTTTACGTCAAAATAAAATTTTATATGGCTATCCACGCCCAACACACAAGCACGGCGGTTGACCTATCTTTCGAGGCGCGATACAACATACCGCAATATGAAAATTTTATTGACTGAAGATAACAGCGCAATCCGAAACGTATTGCGTATGAGTTTAGAAGCAGCATCATTTGTAGTAGATGAAGCCGAAAACGGCGAGGATGGATCATTTCTCGCCCGAACCAATGAATATGATTTAGTCATTCTCGATAACATGCTTCCCAAGAAAATGGGAAAACAGGTATGCAAAGAGATTAGAGAAGCCGGCAAGACAATGCCGGTATTATTGTTATCCATGAAAAATGAGGTTAATGAAAAAATTGAGCTACTCGACTGTGGCGCAGATGACTACATGACCAAACCCTTCTCTTTCGAAGAACTCTTGGCACGTATGCGCGCGCTCATGCGACGCCCTACACCACTCAAAGAAACAGTGATTACCGTTGGAGACCTCACCCTCCACCTTGAAAAGCAGCAAGTGTTTCGTGGTCGCAAAGAACTGTACCTAACACGAAAAGAATTTACCCTGCTCTCGTATCTCGCAATACACCGAGACCGTGTTGTTAGTCGTGGGCAATTACTTGAGCATGTGTGGGATATGCACGCAAACCCATTTTCAAACACAATCGAAGCGCACATACTTACCCTTCGAAAAAAGATTGGCGATACAAAGAAACGCTTAATTCGAAGCGTGCCAGGTCGTGGCTATAAACTTGTAAACGTATGCTAAAACAAACGACATACCATACACACCGCACTGGAGATGGCTCAGCTATCTCCATTTTTTTAAAACAAATACGAAACCTCCCGACACGCATTCTTGAATACATTGCCCGCGCAGAACAAAGCAGTGTGTATGCTGGCGTGCTGCACGATATCAGTGGGCCTATTACTAGCCTCCTCCTGCAACTTGAATACTACGTACCAGCACACAGCAGAGATGATTTGCGTGATGCTGGTCGGCAAATTAAAACGCTCATAGAGCGCACACGCCGCGGCAGTTATAGAGAATACGGAAGCGTTGACGTTGCACGCGTCATCGACAATGTACAAGCACTCCTTACACCACGCGCACTGGAACGGAATATTCGAATAGTAACGTATACCAATTATCCAATCCTCATGTACGGCAGCAGCTTTGCACTCCAGCACATCATTACAAACTTGGCGAGTAACGCGATTGATGCATACGATACGTGCACTACTGAAGAACGCACGGTTACCATCACAGCAACGCAACACAAGAAACAGATAATCATCACCGTACACGATCATGGTTGTGGTATACCTCCACAACATCTTTCACATATCTTTCAGCCATTCTTTACAACAAAACCATACGGAAGCGGTTTTGGATTACCTTTAGTACGAAAACTTGTACGACAAGCGGGCGGTAGTATTTGCGTCTCGAGCACACCACCGTCAGGTACCTACGTGAGCGTTACTCTCCCAACGTCTAGAAGCTTCCGTCGATACGGATATTTTCGAAAGAAGTATCAATGTCGAATTCGCTAAAGAAATATGATGGTGGTGGTGCAACCGTTGGAGCATTAATTTTATATATTGTTTGTGAACCAGCACCTGTTACAGGACCCGATGATGAGGGTGATTGTGTTGTGCCAGTCCCCGTTTCTTGCGGAAGAGGTGTCGCTGTTGTCTCCTCTGTAACAAGTCCTGTATCTTGAGTACCTACAACAACAACGCTTGATACAGGAATAGATGACGCAGTACTTCCCGTTTGCGTCGTAGCTACCGTCTGGTTGATTGCTGCCAAATCCTCAACGGTCACTACAACGAGCGAACCGATACCAACATTACCATCAGCAACAGTTACTGTTTGCGATGCTCCACCAGATGAAAGAACAATAGTCGTACCCTCTGGAGTCTGTGTCACTTCATCAACAAAACCAATCACCTGCAGCGTTACCCCGGCTAGCAAGTCAGCACCAATAGTCGCATCAATTTCAGCAACGGTAACTGCATCTTTAAAAGAAAGAACACAGTCAACGATAAAGTCATCTGGGAAACCAAGGCGTGCAAAACGTTCACACGAAACTGGAGCGGTTGTAATATCAACAATTCGCCAGACATCGCCAACAAGCATTGCGTAAAATGTTTTTGTAACGCCGTCTCGATCATCGATAAGCGTACCGCGCGCGTACCGCTCTGTTTGTTTTGTAAACACGATATCGCGAGCAACAACACCACCTGCACGCTCATCAGTGTTGAGCGCTCGTTCAATCGACGCCGAAGCATCTGGAGTTGTGCCGCCAAGCATACGAATACCCATGACAGCCGCAACAATGAGCAATGCAGCAACTGCAGCGAATAACCCTTTTGCAATAGTTTGGTGTCCAACAGCCATGTGTATCAGTATAGCATCCTGTCTTTCACCAGAAGGTAAAGCGCGGTACAATAACGCCTATCCTTATGCAGCAACCAATGGTAAAACCGACGCTCGTACTTGCGACCATTATTTACCTACTCATCCTAGTACCATCGCTTCTCATAGCGCCATTTGCAGCCTTCTTACTTGAAGAAAACTCGACCGACATACTTGCCTACCTTCTTGCTCTTTGCTGGTTTAGCTTTCCTGGAACAATTGTAGTCTCTCTACTCGGTGCCTGGCTTGCACATATGAAAACCATGCCACGAACAATGGCAGCATTGCTACTGCTTCCAGTTCTCCAAGCAGGCTGCATTGTTGCACTTGGTCTACTCCACTTTGCTCGCTAGTTGTCGAGCATACGCTAATGCTCCAAATAGCCCGTTAGTGCTACCTAACTCAGCAGGCACAATGTCTGGAACGTACGGGAACATGACATTCATTGATGCAACCGTTTGTCGTACAACATCCAGAGGGATGTCTTTTGTCTGTGATCCACCAAGCACAATAACGTCTGGCGCCCAGCACTGAATGAGGTTATGAATACCTCCCGCAAGCGCAGCGGCAAGTTCACGGTACACGTCTGGTCCAAGTAGTTTTGGCTCTTTGTGGTACCGAGCTCGCAAATGAGCCCCGCCAAGCAGCTGCTCAAGCGTTTGCCGTGTTTCAGTATTTAAAAATTGATGCCCTGGCTCAACACTATATCGCCCTTCGAAAAGCTGTTTTTGCTGAACAAGACCTCCACCAACACCAGTTGAAATAGTTAGGTATGCAACGTGTTCATACGCCCTTCCTGCACCATGTATTGCCTCACCGAGGGCTGCCATATCGGCATCGTTTTTGAGCACAATCGTATCTGCACCTGTAAGCCGTCGGATATCTGCGACAATCGGTTTGCCAATCCAGGCACGCATATTTGGAGATGCATGCAACGTACCACTTCGCACATCGAGTGTGCCAGCGATACCTCCCACAATAGACGAAATGGGCTCATTGCCAGCAAGCGTTAGCAGAATTGTACCTGCTTCGGCAATTGCATCCTCATAGGTTCCAGGTGTTGGCACCAAAACCGGGTCGCCGAAAGACGCGAGCGTATCAGCACGCGCAAAGCGCATATTTGTGCCGCCAATATCAAAGAGAAGTACCATATACTTGTTTTGCTTGTTCCCAAAGCTCTGGGTATCCGCGTTGCTTCATATAGTACCACCATTCAGCGCCCCAGAGGTACTGTTTTTCAAATCGTGTCTCTTTTGCAAAGGCAATAATTTCTTTAAACTTTTCTGGATTCATACGCTCGAGTTGTGTTGCAAGCGGTGTATCAACAACAGGCTGCAGTAACCATGGCTCAAGTGAAAGTTCAATCAGCATTGATTCTCGTTTTCCATACAGTATTTCCATAAGTGAGGTTTTTACCCGATACGCCGATGGAGGTAGAAATGATTTAAATGGACCAATATCTGGATTCCACAAGTACACGTACACCGACGTTCCGAATGCATCACCTCGCGCGTACGGACCAGCCCACGTACCAAGGTTGCCACTATCGGTAACGAGTACCGGCCGAGTTGAATCAAGTGAACGTACGAGGGCGAGCTGCTCATCGAGGAAAGCAACATCGAGGTCACCGCAGTGTTCATGAGCAAACACTTCAAGGAATGGTTCGTTCTCCACTTGCCAGTACGTAATTGCCTGACGGCCTTTGTATCGTTCGACGACAACGCGCATATACTCACGGATTTGCTCCTTCTGTGCCTCCCAATCCTGATCTATTGCCCACGATGGCACGTGACACTCTGGCCACCGCGGCAACCTACGCCCTACTGCAAGAACAATTGTTGCACCTCTTGCTTCCGCCATATCAACCTGATAATCAATTGCACTAAAGTCCCATTGATTATCCTGTGGTTCGACAACATCCCAATGTGCAGCTAGACGCAAATACCGGACACCAAGATCATCGAGTACAGCAACGTACGCTTCGCGCCAATCAACATGCAACTCCTGTGCATACAAGGTATTAAAAGAAACACCATACGTAATTGCTTGTGGCACAGGCCGATGTGCTAAGTACACGTATACGAGCACAAGGAGAACAAGTACGCTAACGAGCGCATACACGCCCTTACGAATCTGTGGATGACCAGTAGGATGCTTTTTGAATTGCCGCTTTACCATTGCTATATAAAGAGTAGCACGAAGCCAGTAACAATAATGCTCATTGAAATGAGTTTCTGAATACGAGCACGAACTTCACAGTGTTCACCAACGCAACAGAGTGGTTCTTTATGACCAACAAGAATTGCAAAGAGTGTTAGAAAAACAAACTGTAGTCCTGCCAATGCTTGTACGAGAGACACATCTCCAAGTTCGACTGCTTTAAAGATAAGTAGTCCTGCAAGTCCTGCAAGAGCTTTATTACCAAGCACAAGCGCTAGTCCCCCTCGGCGCGCGCGGCG
>JBEBBG010000007.1:0-96461 GCA_041158505.1 Candidatus Parcubacteria bacterium
TGGAGCTCGATCAACAGCAGTAACCTCTGCTGAGACCTTGGCACCGTCGATGTATGGTGCGCCAACCTTGGTTGTCTTACCGTCATCACTAAGGAGAACTTTGTCAAAAACGACTTTGTCGCCAACCTGGTTCTCACCAGCAAGCTTCTCAATCTTTACCTCCTCGCCTACAGCAGCTCGGTACTGCTTTCCACCGGTTTCAAACACGGCGTAGCCATCAGCGTGCGAAATCGCCTTTTTTACGGCCTTTTTTGTTGCTTTTGCTGCTTCTGTCATAAGTCCCGATATTGTACAAAAAATAGGCTATTTTGCAAGGCCCCCCCCTAAATACCCGCCTCATTAGGCTTCAAAAACAGTACGTGGATTAATATCCAGTTCGATACCAGTTTTATTTTTATACTCTTTCTGTAAACGTCTACATTTGTTGTCAACAATTGACTTAGCCAAATCAGTTTTTGGCCTTGCTGAGTTACATAGATTTTTAATTTCTCGGCGCAGAGATTCTGCCCCCTGTACACGTTCAGCCTGTTTTTCCTCTTCTCGTTTTTTCTTTCGAGCTTCTTTTTCTTCCTTCTTCTTTTCTTCTTTAAGGACTTCTGTAACTTCTTTTTTTATATCGGTTTTCGTTTTTTTTAAATCGGCAACCTCTTTCTGTAACAGTTCAATCTGAGCCATTAGTGAAGAAATCACTTGAAGTAAGGCAGTTCTATCTGAGTCCTGAGCGACTTGAGCAGAAACAGATGCTGGTAAACTAAAAGAAAGAACCAGAAGAATTACTAGAGTTTTTTTAAACATAGAAAAATTATAACCATTTGTGAATCTATTGCAAACCAAGAGGAGTAAGTAAGCAATTATTTAGACATTTGCGCAGGCCAACTAGGCCGAGCCTTAGCGGCAGTATTATTTTTACGTTTGTAAAAATAATACTGAACGCGGGTCTAAATAATTGCTTACTTACTCCTCCTCGCTCGGCTTCTCAAGCTTCGGTAAATCGAGCTCCATAGAAGACCCGGTAATTTTGAGAATGTCTTTATCAATCTTGCCGAACTCTTTATTTGACTGGTTGTAGTGGTTTACCACCGTACCAAGTGTCTTACCCATCTTTTCGTGGTACTCACCGTAGCTCTTGAGGTGCTTTTGGAGCTCGCTGACGTACTTGATGATTTCCTGCGCAGATTCCTCAATTTTAAATGCCTTAAAGCCATAGAGTACTGACTGCAGGTATGCGGCAAAGGTCGTTGGCGAGACGATGATAACCTTCTTGTCGTTATAGGCGTAATCGATGAGGTTTCGTGTGTTTACCTTTACTGAACCAACCTCGTTAATGAGCAGGTCGTAGTAAATACCTTCGGCCGGAATGTACATGAATGCAAACGGCAACGTCCCTTCAGCGGTGCGGATGTACTTTGCGGTTTCATCGATACGCTTCTTGAGATCATTTTTAAATTCACGCTCAAGCTCTTCGCGCTCTCCGTCACTCGTGGCTTGCGTGATGCGATTGTAGTTATCGAGACTAAACTTAGCGTCAACAGGAACGATACCGTCTTTAGTAATAATTGCTGCATCCACTGCTTCGCCATCTTTAAAGCGGTGCTGCATTTTGTAGGCAGTTGGTGGCAAAATATTTCCCAAAATAAGCTCAAGTGATGCTTCGCCAAGATTACCGCGCTGCTTTTGATGTTTGAGCACCTTCTCGAGATTTTGGAGCTGATCTGCAATCGTGAACACTTGCTTTGAAGCCTCAACCGACTCAGACATGCTCTTTGAAACATCCATGAGACGCTGCGTCATTTGATTACCAATTGCATCAATACGCGAATCAATCGTTCGGCTCGATTCATTCATCTGCTGCATCAGGAGCTTCATGGCGGTATCATTTCCCTGCTCTTCTGGTTTTTTATTGAGCAACTTAAAGACAATACTCACGTTAAACACGAGGAGCGCAATCACCACAATAATCAGCACCAGCACAATTCCATCCATAATGAAGCTAGTATACCAAGCCGAAAGCCAAACACCTAAAACTATGCTAAAATCCTGCCATATCTAACTAAGCAACCATATGGCACTCGTAGACACCATCAAAGAGCAAATGAAGCAAGCAATGCGCGATAAGGACCAAGTACGACTTACCGTGCTTCGCGGGCTTTTGTCGGCATTCACGAACGAGCTCGTTGCAACAGGCAAAACACCCCAAGACGCCGTCAGTGATGAGCTTGCGATGACCGTCATCAAGCGAAGTGCAAAGCAGCGGAAAGATGCCATTGAGCAGTTTGTGGCTGGTGGACGAGAAGATCTTGCCGAAGGTGAACGAGCGGAACTCCTGGTACTCGATGCGTTTCTCCCGCAACTGATGAGCCGAGACGAAATCAAGGCAATTGCCACAGCAAAGAAAGAAGCACTTGGCGTGACCGACAAAGCAGGCATGGGCAAGCTCATGGGGGCACTGATGGCAGAACTCAAGGACCGCGCAGACGGTGGCGACGTGAAAGCTGTGGTTGACGAGTTGTTTGCGTAAGCACACCCATACCGCACGCACCAGATAATTGACCAGATATAAACCATATTGTATGGTTTATTGTAAATGGACACCATACTACCGCATATCCTGCAGTGGCTTAGTGAAGCACTTCGAGCAAAATTCTCTAGAACGAGAGACGTGGTCCTTTCCCTTGACGTACTCGTAACATGGACACTGCAGGAGTACCAACGGTACGACACGACCGCCTATCGAAACGAGCTACTCAAAGAGAACCAGACGTGGTACCACACCCACCCTCGAGTTTGCGCTCTTGCGAAAGAGCGTCGCGTGCTCGATCGAATCAGAGCACGACGACTACGTAGAAACCCTGCGCTTCGGATGAAAAAGAATCACCCGCTCGAACCAAAACCTCCCAAGCCAGTACAACTCCAGCTCCTCTAAGCCACCTTCGCTCGCAAAACCACCCGTTGGCACTGCGAGTTTTTCTTTACCGAGACGGAACAAGGGTCCCTCCACGAATGACAAATGGAGTAAAGTTGTTCCTAACAACATCGCCATTTTGATCAAATGAGAGTGGACCAGTGATACCCTCACCACTGAAGTTGTACAGACCCTGCTTAACACATTCCACATCGGCATTACAATCACGTGCAACCTTACCGAGAATCATAAGCGTGTCATACGCTAATAGTGTAAAAATTTCTGGCTCCTCCCCATACCGTTCGATGTGACGCTCGTAAAAACGTTTTGTTTCTTTTTCCTCCAGATTAGGTGTAGTCTCAAGAAGAACAAGGAGTTCATCGGCAGCTGAACCAGCAATTTCAATAATATCTGGACCAACCGATCCGCTATGGGCAATAAATTGTGTATCAACCCCAATCTCCTTTGCCTGTTTTAGCATTTGTCCAACCTCCTTAGGAAATCCCGTGACAACTACAATGTCTGGTTTCTTCTCTTTTATTTTTACAAGCTGCGTCTTAAAATCAAGCGCCCCAATTTCGTATAACTCTTGATTTGTAATAGGAATCCCAGCAGCTTCAAGATTAGCTTTCATGGTATCTTGCACACCTTTTCCGTACTGGCTATTTTGACTCAGCAAAGCAACCCTCTTTACTTGAAGCGTGTCAATTAGATACGAGGTTAGCATTTTTCCTTCTACTGCGGCAGACACCTTACTACGAAAGATGTAATCACCAGCCTGTGTAACAGCTGGTGGAGAAGATCCTGGTGTAAAGTAAATAATTTTTCGCTCTTCTGCGATAGGGGCAACTGCGAGCGTAACCCCTCCAAAAATATCACCAATCACAAACATATTTCCGTTCGCAATAAGATTATTGAAGGCTGTAACGCCAACTTTTGGCTGTGCTTGTGAATCTTGAATATCAAGCTCTATCGGTCTCGCTCCGCGCACAGCGTTCAAGTCTTCAAGCGCAAGCGACATTCCTCGTTGTGCAAATTCACCGTATGCGCTTGCCGTTCCTGCATTGATTGATTGAAGTGCACCGATTTTTATCGTCTCACCAGAAACTGAATCAGTCTTAAAGAAGTACAGGGCAACTGCCAGTACAACCACCACTATCGCAACCCACGCAAAATATTTTTTCACAAAATAATGTTAAATATAGTATGCCTTATTATACCACTACCATCTATAGTTTCCACAGCAACCCTTGCACGACAGCAGCAGTTCAGGTATTCTTACCTGACTACGGCCCTATCGTCTAGCGGCTAGGACGCGACCCTCTCACGGTCGAAACCGGGGTTCAATTCCCCGTAGGGTCACATATTTAGAGACCTCCGTAGAAGTCTCCTGCTTCTTTACTGAAAGCAGCAACTTCCTCTACGACAATTGCCTGAAATTCAGGTACCCGCTCCTGCAAGAACGCCACAACGGCATCCTGGTCAGCATCGCTATCCATAAGCTTGTCGAATTCCGCTTTATGTTCCTCAGAGAGCATCGGTAGCACACGAGCAAAAACGCCCGCCATAATTGCATCACTCATTTCTGTCATCACTGCAGCCTGCTCTTCCATTGGGAGTTCATCAAGACCCATCGTTTCTAAAAAATCGTCTGGTAGTGCGTTTGTCATAAGTTAGGAAGTTAGATTACTAGTGTATTACCGGAGGAGTGCGCGGATACTTGCTTCAGCAACTGCCACAGGAGTTCGGCCTGCCTGTGCTTCAACTTGCATGCTTTGAATCTGTTCGAGGATTTGCGGTGTCGCCAACTTCTCAGCTACTGCTTGCCATCCTGCTGCATCTGAAGCAGAACCAGCAACTGACTGAATTGCTCGTGTCACAAGTGGAGAAGGAATGCGTGCACCAGCGCTCTCACCCATAATGTTTGCCTCACCGAGCCGCTGCAGAATGCTCATCTTTGCCTGATCAAGCGGTGATGTGGCATTGAAGGTTGTGCCATGAAGCTGTTCAAACCATGAAGCGTTTTCTGGAGTTAGTTGCAACGTCGGCATTGCGACGGTTTCTGGTGCTACAGCAGCTTCAGTACCTGGAATTGGCTCAGCAACCGGAATCTCCTGAGCAATTGGAATTGGCTCAGCGCGAAGCGTTGGTATTTCTGGAGTTTGCACTGTTTCTGGTGACACCACCCCTTCAGCCGGCATCACTGAATCTTCGAAGCTGACAGCACCTTCAGGAGCCGTAAAAGAACCGGCGCCCGCACCTGGCTTCTCGAGCGTATCGAGATTGAGGTCCACATCTGCCATGCTCGTGTCTGGTGTAGGAATACCAATTTCCGGAGCCGCAGTTGGTGCAGTAGTAGCAACTTCTTGTGCCGCACCCTCAACAACTCCATTTCCAGGGAATACATCTCCCACGCGATCATGGATTGCTTGCTCTGCTATTTCAGCAACGTTGTGTACCGTATCTGCTGCTGTATTAATTCCAGATTCAATAGTAGAACCAACGGTAGCAACTCCAGATGCTGCATCCCACGCAGTGTTGAGTACAGCTTCTTTACCCCGCTCAAGCGCTTGATTGGCTGCATACTCAGCCATTTCAGCGGCTGCCCCAGTGGTGGTAATAGTATCTTGCGCAAACTCTGCACCTCGTTCCATAGCAGAGCTTCCTGCGGCATACACCGTATCTGCCGCCGTCCCAAGTGTGTCTGCAGCTCGTCCAGCGACTTCACTTACTCCACTTGCTGCTGCATTCATGGTGTTTTGTACGACCTCAGTTCCCATGATCCCTTTCATGGTAAAGACACCAATTGCGCCAGCTGCAACCATAGCTGCCATACGCTTCCATTCGCGCATTCGACGTCGTGCCGCATCTGCCGCCATTTCTTGTCGTGCAATTGCTTCTGCCTTACTAAACGCCTCGAGCGTATCCGGTTGTCGTTCGGTGAGCCAATTCCAAACAGTGGCAAGGTTCTGATTTTTGAGCTGTTCAATTTTACTAGCATCAAAAGCTTTTTCGAAGATTGATGCACCAAGTACTGCAAACGAAGCCCCTGAAAGTCCAGCGGCAATACCCGCACCAATCGTTCCACCAAATCCAACAAGCGCTGCGGTGGTGAGGATCTTTGTAACTGGTTTTTGCTTTGCCCACCAATTAACTGCTTTTACAAAACGACCCTTTTCTTGTGGAGCAAGCGGTTCGAGTTTTGCATCTTGGCGCAGCTTGTATTCTTCTAGAAACACTTCTCGGAAAGCTTGCGCTTTTGCCATACGTTCAGCAGCTGGGGTTTTTTCACCCATAGCTGCGAAGCGTTCAGCCGCAAT
Organism: Candidatus Parcubacteria bacterium; assembly: GCA_041158505.1. Lineage (GTDB taxonomy): Bacteria > Patescibacteriota > Minisyncoccia > Phycocordibacterales > JAACPR01 > JAGOTN01. The sequence continues at coordinate 6,223 of JBEBBG010000007.1, forward strand.
AGACTTACCGTAGGTTCGCATCGCTTCATCATATGCGGCTTTCGCTGCCAAAAGCTCAGGTGACATCTCCTGTACGGGCGCCTTTTTACCAGTCAGGGCCTGTCGAGCTTTACTCAAGAAGCCACCCGCTTTCTTACCTTCTTCATCTGCACGAAATGCAGCAATGTATGCTTCGCGTGCCGTTGCAAGTTTTCCGCGAGGTGATTCCTTTATACGTTCCTGAATAGCATCCAAGGCTTTGCGTGCCTCCTCTGGACTAGGAGCTACTGGTCCCGCTTCTCCTTCGACATGTACTGGAACTTCTTCTGGAGAATGCTTCTCTCCTTCTACAGGAATAGTAACGGCTTCTTCATCTGGAAGTGGTGGTGGAGTCTTCTTTGTTGGGAGTGGCGGAGGTGTTGGCTTAGGTAGTGGTGGAGGTGTAACAGAAGGTTTCTCTTCTTCAACAGGTAGCTCGGTTGGAAGCGGTGGTGGAGTCTTCTTTGTTGGGAGTGGCGGAGGTGTAACTGCGACTTTTTCCTCTGCAGGTGTTTCAGTTGGAAGCGGTGGCGGAACAATACCTCGCTCAGAAGAACCAGGCGTAATGCGCACAATCGTATTGTAGAGCTCTCCCCAATCTGCAGGAATATCTCGGAGTGTTCGTTTACCCTCTGCTACTTCTCGAGCGAGATCAACAATCTTGCTTCCTGGCCAAATTTCGTTTGTATCACTAAATCGAAATGCTTTCTTTGAAAGTGCTTCACCAAGTGTGTCGATTGAATTCACACTACCGAGTGATGCTTCAAAAGCATCAATCTCTTCCTTGCTTGAATCTTGCTGAGATTCTGGGCTGCTATCAAGTTGTGCAGCTGCTGGTGTCTCTTGCGGACCCTGTTCAACCTGTGCAGCGGTCTCGGCTGCCACCTCCTCTCGGCTATCGGCCTGTCCGGCAGCACCAGCCCCCTCTATCTCTTGGTTAGGAAAAGCGTCTGCCAATCGCCCCTTACCTGCCCCTTCAGCTCCCATACGTACATTATGGTTAATATTTTATAACCCCTTTAGTGTACCACGTTACCGTCTAACAACTAGGCACGTTTTTGATACTTGGTGAGAATTGCGGCCTCAACATCCGCTCGAGGCTTGCCATACTTGTAGTATGAGTACGACTTTAAATCAGACACAATGTCAAGATTGCCGTTTGGCGCTGCAAGCGTGGCCACATTAAAAGGTTCCTGCGGAACGCCTTGCGCAAGCATTTTGAGATAGCAGTTAAAGTTACTGATATTCATAATGTCGCTTGCTGTAAAACGCGGCGCAAATTGCTGCTCAAGGTACTGCGCGTCATCAGCACCGACACGAAATACCGCCAGCGTACCAACGTTACCAAACACAGCATTTTTGATTGAATCGGTAAGCTGCCCAATAAACTGGTGCGCAATGTGAAGCGACAGTTTATACTTACGAGCTTCAGATAAAATAGTTGCGATTGAATCAGTGGTAATATTTTGGAACTCATCAATGTACAAATAGAACGGATTGAGTGTCTGTGTTGGCTGATCAACACGTGACAGCGCAGCCATCAAAATTTTTCCAACCAAGATAAGACCGATGAGACTTGAGTTAATATCACCGAGTCGTCCCTTTGAGAGGTTTACGAGGAGAATTTTCTTTTCATCCATAATCTGGCGGAAGTTAAAGCTTGACCGCTCCTGCGCAATAACGGGACGCATAATGTCGTTTGCGAGAAAGACGTCAAACTTGCTCGTGATGTACGGAACGATGTTTGCAAGCGCAGCGTCGCCACCCGCCTTTTGAGCAATCTCTTCCCAAAACTGAATAACAACGGGGTTACGGCAGCGTGACAACTTGAGCTGGCGATACGACGCATCTGCCATGACACGCGAAACATCGAGCAACGTGCAACCGGTCTCTGGATCTTCGATCACGAGCAGTGTTGCATTTCTAAAGTACTGCTCAAACATTGGACCCATCGATTCTGGATTACCGCCGTAGAGCTTTTGGAAAATACTAAACAATTCGTTGACCACAAATGTTTTTTGCTCAGGGTATCGCGCATCATACTCGAGCATGTTGAGCGCCATTGGCCGATCAACATGCGCAGGATCAAAGTAAATAACATCTTCGAGTCGCTCAGGTGGAATGTTTGCAAGTATGTCCTGAATGTCGCTACCGTGCGGATCAATCATACAGACTCCATCACCATTCTTGATATCCTGAATGATGAGCGACTTCAAAAAGTTTGTCTTACCTGTACCAGTCTGACCAATCACGTACATATGTCTCAAACGATCAACAGGCGACATATAAATGTCGGTGACACGCCCGGCATGTGTATTACTACCAAGCAGTGCACCTACAGTTGGCAACCCTAGCGGTGCAGGAGCAGTCGCTGAACGTTGCGTGCGGAGCTGCGGATTCTTTTCATCTCCAACTCCAGGGAAATGAAACATGGTGGCAACCTCGGCAAGATTGAGTGGCATATCGTACTGCTCAGCAAATGTTCGATAGGTAAAATCAGAAAGGAAGGTTCCTGCAAAACGACCTTCGACCTCATGGAGTACGAGCGTGTTACCGAGCGGCTGCTTAAACTGATTAAACGCAGAAGCAATATCTCGCAAAATAGCGTCACTTCGCGCAGCGCTTTTTGCAGATGTCGCAATACGAATATTGGTCGACACAATTGGCTGGGCAACCTTCTGGGTAACCTGCTCAACGAGAGTGCTGTCGACCTTTGGCTTTTCTGGTTCAGCGCCACCCTGCGCTTTTTCTTTTTCAAAGAATTTACTGGTTCCAGTAGTAAACGTAGAAAGACCTTTGTACATTTTGCTCAGCGTCGTATTTCGTAAACTAAGTTCTGGCGGACTCGCCTTGCCCTCATGCAAGCTCTTGAGTGCTTTCATGTAGTTTTTATCGTAGAAAGATCCTGCAGGCTTGAGTATCAACTGAAGCGCCGCGCCTTCGTCCATGTCATCCAAATTTGCAAGCACGTTGAGTACAGCTTTAAGTGGATCAGTTTCAAATGCATCAATTGTCTTGAGCATTCGCGCAGGTGTCGTACTTTGTCCAAAGTACGCAAGCGAGTGCGAGCCACCATACGAAAATACATTGAAATCATTTGGCTGCGGCACTAGTACCATTGCAGGAAAAAATGAGTGCACCTGCTTTTTTAAAAGTTCTACGTGCGCATCTGGTACCGAAAGGTAGAACGTGACATCCCCGCGGCCGATTGGATTAGCAATTTCAAGTGTAAGATGTTCATCGCTTCCGAGGCTGAGCATACCAGCGAGCATTTGCAGCATTGGTGCAACCACTGCCTGAACAGTTTCTTGCGCTGTAGTTCGAGCACTGTCAGGAACCGAGACTTCAAATAGCGTCCGGTGCAAAGCTCTAAAGGTGGGAGTCCCTTCTTTTACTCCATACGCTGGGTACCCTTCCCGAATGTACGCAATCAAAAATCGATGGAAGTCGTCAATCACATGAGGACTTTCAAGCTGTGAGACAACACTCATTGCATTGAGGACACCCTTCGTTTGAATAAGCTCAATCAACGCTGCCATCTTCTCATCGTGTGATTCTGGTGCCAAATCAAGGACAATCGCTTGCTGCTCGTGCTGCTTGAGCGCAAGCTCTGGTGCGAGGGCGCGCTCTGTTGGTTGCGTTGCATACGAAACGAGCGCTTCAGTCACCACATGCTCAGGCAACACGGATCCCTGCTCAGCAACATGCGCGCGCTCCATTTCTTCAACTCGTGCGCGCAAAAACGCAAGTTCTTCTTGCGGCGTCTTAAACGCTTCATGCTGCACACTACGGACTCCTTCCATTAGAAAAAGTATAGCATGCGGGAATGTGTGCGAATCTCTTCTCTCTACAGTCTACAGCGCAAGTGATGCAATAATTGCCTGATGCACCTCCTCAATACTCATGTTGCCATCAATTTCATGGAATCGATATCGATCGCTTTCACGGTAGTACTCGAGCATTGGCATGACGTACTCCTCAAACCACGCAAGCCGGCGATCTATTTTTTCTGATTTATCGTCCTGACGGGCACGATTAAGCATACGATCCTTCATGGATCCAAGGTCTACATTGAGGAAGATAACGTGCACATCATCATACTCAAAAAAGTCGAAGGCGCTCTCAAGAATTGGCGGCTCACGATGGCGACGCGGCGAACCATCAATCAAAAGGTGCTGATCCTCCTTAAGGTCTTCCATGAAGGCTTCTGTCCAATTCCAGACTGAAAGAAAGGTTGGCTGCAAACCACCTTCTGCGGTTATTCGAGCGGATAGTCTTCCAAGGTAGGTATCTTGCTCTGCAAGCATGCGGAATCGTTTACCCGTTTCAACACGAAGCACCTCGCGTGTATCTACACGCTTTAGGTACTGCTCGAGTAACTCAGCTTGAGTCCCTTTACCAGATCCAGAGGCTCCGAAAAAGATAAATGCTTGCTTTTTTTCCATACAGTGGTGGTTAGGTTAACGCCTTGATAATTCGTTCGACGATTTCGTCAGGTAGTATAGCACTTGTATCAATAACAAGATCGTAATGTTTTGGGTCAGCATATGATTCAATATTATAGAATTTTTTATATGCATTTGAGTACAGACGCTCGCGAGCCTCCGTTTCTGCTCGAGCGACTGAGAGCTGGATACCTTCACGAGATGCAATTCGGGCAAATCGAAGCTCATCAGCACACGTCAGTAAAATATTAAATGCCTGTGGAATCATGTGTGCACAAAGTCGCCCTTCAACAATGAAGCGGTCATGGGAGGCCCCGAACATTCGCGTACGTGCATCGACCATCTCATCGACACTGGTATCTTCTTCCCCTTCTTTATGAATCATTTCTTGCAATGCAAGCACTGAATCGTAGCCACGTTCACGTGCAATTTCTCGAAAAAAGTCTCCTGCAGAATGACATGAGAAACCAAGGCGCTTGGCGAGCAGCGCCGCAACAGTTCCCTTTCCAGTCCCACTTAAACCGCCAAGTGTAATTTTTGTATGTTTCGGCATAATCATGTGCATACCCATATAGCACAGCTTACCGATTTTCCCAAACAGCGTCTTGTCGAACAAGTAGCTCTTTTCGGTGCTCAGTATCACGCATGAGCGCTGCAACGGCACGCTCAGCACGCACACCTTGAGACCCCTTAACCAAGAGCACATCTCCTGGCGCAAGCAGTGGTGAAAGTAGTGGAGCAACATCAGTGCTCACAGGAATCGACATAACTCGCTCGGGATCCATACCAGCAGCACGAGCAGCATCTGCCATGGGTGCCGCTTGTGGACCGATAGCAAAAAGATACGTAATACCAAGTGCTGCAACCTTTTCACCAATCCGCCGATGTTCATCTTCTGAAAAAGAACCAAGTTCTCGCATTTCACCAAGCACGGCGATACGCTTTCCTGACACCCTAAGTTCAGCGAGAGTTTCAATTGCACGATCAGTAGCAACAGGTGACGCATTGTACGTATCATCAATGATTATTGTTCCCTGGATACCATGAATGATATTCATACGGCCATGTGGCGGTTCGTGCGCTCGAAGCGCCGTTACCATGGTAAGCAATGGCACCTGTTGTGAAAGCCCGACGGCAATAGCGGCAGCAAGCGGGTACAAGTGCGTGACACCAAGCACTCCCTGCAAACTGACCGGCACCGTATTCCCTCCTGAAGAAATTTTGCATGAGATACCAATAGGAACTGGGCATCCATCCTCTTCAACATAATTCGTCTGAACAGTTTCAAATCGCACTTGCGCGTGCGCGTTTGTTCCATACGTAATGACGGGAACTTTAAACTGTGTAGGAACATCAGCGGCAAGCGGCTCGTCGCTGTTAAGGATGAGCATGCCGCCTTGTCGAAGTTTTTTAATAATAGAAAGGTCATCCTCACGGAGTGCTTCTGGAGATGCAAAATTTTCTAGGTGCACTGGAATTTCAGGCAACGAGGTTAGAACAACCACATCAGGAGAAATCAGCCGGCATAAAACATCCATTTCCCCTTGTCTATCTGCACCAACTTCGAGTACCAACCACTGCGGATACTGTCTGCTACCCAAAACAAGCAGACCGCGCACAAGGTTTTTTAACCATCCAAGCGGACTACTCCACGCACTTTCAAGACCAAGAATGGTAAGTGGTACGCCAATAATACTATTTAAACTTTTTTCATTTTTTCGAATACGATGCGTTGTATTCAGTGCTGTGTAGATGGCATCTTTTGTAGATGTTTTTCCAACACTACCTACAACCGCAATGATGTGCGGCTTAAAGCGCCGCAACACAAGTTGTGCTTCAAATATCAGTACTGCAATGACGATGCGTTTAATGAAAGACATACGTATTATCGATCAGGAGGAATCTCGTAGTAGTTAATAAGGAATTTAGCAATATTCATAAATGGCTCGGTCAACGTTTGTGATGCGTACTCTGCCCCCTTTGGGTTTACGTGGTACAAAAATACGATGAACTGTGGTTCAAAAGCTGGAAAGTAACCAAAAAACGAGTGCAGGTAGCGGTCGTCATAGTATCCACCACCAGCCTGGGCAATTTGGGCGGTTCCTGTTTTTGCCGCAATTGAATGGTGCGGTAGTGCAACGGTACCACCAGCGAGCGCCTCGTCAACCACCTTGGTAAGCATTCGAGAAATCTCCTCTGACGTATGAGCAGAAAAGATTTGCTCACCCTTTGGCGGTGTTACATTTTTTGTAACACCCATTTCATACTCAATTCGTGAGACGATATGTGGCTGCACCAAGTAACCACCGTTACCCAACGTCGCTAACGCGCGAGTAATTGCAATCGGTGTCATTGCAATACCCTGTCCGTATGATGCTGTCATGAACTCAATGTCTCGATTGTTCTTGAGGTTGCTTACAAGCGGTGATCCTTCATTTGGTAAATCAATACCCGTTGGCTCACCAAGTAAACGGAGTACGTATGCAGCAAACGCTTCATTCCCAACCTGCCGAACAACAAACGATACTCCCGTGTTCAGTGATTTATTGAGCACTTCCTGCATGTCGACGACACCACGCGCTTTTTTATCGTAGTTGTAGATGGTGTAGCCGTCTGAGGTAAGCTGCCCGCGATCTTCATAGGTTGTCGATGGCGTAATCTTTCCAGTATCGAGGCCAATAGCAACAGTAAGCGGCTTCACAATTGACCCCATTTCGTACACACCTTCAACGAGCTGATTATTGAAAACGGACACAGAATCAACTGACCCAAACTCATTTGCATCAAATGTTGGGTACAGTGCCATCGCTCGAATTGCGCCAGTATGAGGATCCATAACAATTGCACCGATTGTATCTGATTGCCAGTCTTCATGAACAAGCTCGAGCTCTCGCTCCACAAAGGTTTGCACAGTTGGTTCAAGCGTTGTCACAATTGAACCCTCATGTTCACTTCCCGTCAGAACATCGCCAAGTCCCGAAAAAATTTCTACGAAAAAGTTATCAAACACATCACCCGTATTTCGTGCGAGGATGGACTCATACTGACGCTCAAGCCCATACCGACCCAAGTATTCGTCATCTTTCCACGACATAAAACCAATCGTGTGCGCAGCAAGCTGCTTACCTGGATAGAAACGCCAGCGATCTTTAATGACTGATACGCCGGTAATATCAAGTGCCTGAATTTTATCTGCATCCTCTTTGGTCATTCGTTTCGCAAGCTCTTCGTAAGGGTCATCTTGCTTTGAGGCACGCGCGAGAAAATTCTCTTCATCAATTGAAGGCACGGCAAATGAAAGTGCGTTATACACGTCAGCGGGCTCAGCAATCATGCTTGGGTGAATCGCGAGCGTATAGCCAGTCTGCAGCGTTCCGGCGTCAATCCGCTCGCCATCTTTGGTTTCAAAAGAAATAGAACCACGATCAAACAGCTTCGCAGACGGACGCAGGTACTGCCGGTCTGCCATATTTGAAAAGGTATCACCCTGCACAAGCTGCACAAGGTATAACTTAACGACAAGGAGCAGCGCAACAAGCACCAGTACTCCAAAAATAGCTGCTATGCGACTCGTACTAACGTTCGACTTCATGGAGCGAGAGACTTACTGTACTATCTCGCTCAACAAATACCAAATCAATTGCATCAACAAAACCAAGCTCTGCTGCATACGCACGTGTAACATGACGATTTGCATCAATTAATGCAAGCTCAAGCTGACTCACTACCGACTTGGTATCGACAATCGCATCCTCAAGACGCTGTCGTTCTGCTGTATGGAAAATAGTCGCATTCACAAGGTATACGTACGCAGCGATACTCAACACAATGCACGCCAAAAGGCCCCAAAACACATACGTGTGGTAGCTACTGTATGCCATTGTTTGTATTCGTGATGGATGCATAGTGATGTTACTGTTTTTGAATAATGCGCAACTTTGCACTTCGCGCACGCGGATTGTCCTTAACTTCCGCAGCGGTTGGTACAATTGGTTTTTTTGTAATGAGCACACCGTGTCCTGAGGCAGCTTTACCTTTCATAAAGTGCTTAACAATTCGATCTTCAAGACTGTGGAAGCTAATTACCGACAACCTACCCCCCGATTTAAGTGCTTGCATTGCCTGCTCGAGCGTATGCTCAAGACGTTCAATTTCATCATTCACCGCAATACGAAGCGCTTGAAAAGTTTTGGTTGCAGGATGCGTCTTTCGACGGCGGTACCATGCAGGAACAGCTTCGATAATAATGTCTCGTAGCTGACCTGTGCGTGTAATCGGACCAGCAGATCGTGCCAACACAATTGCACGTGCAATGCGTCGCGAGAACTGCTCTTCACCATACCCGTAGATTACTGTTGCAAGCTGTTCTTCTGTAAAGGTATTCACAATTTGCTCTGCGGTAAGTCCGTGCTCATTACCTGAATGCATCGTCATCAGAAGCGGTTCGTCGCCCATAAAGCTAAACCCGCGTCCGGATGTTTCGAGCTGATCCGAGCTCATACCCAAGTCAAGGAGTACACCATCAACGGCCTCAATACCGTGCGAAGCGAGCACAGACATGAGCGAGTCGTTGTAGCCATTGTGCGTAATGAGTCGCGCGCCGCAGCCAGCAAGGCGCGCGGTTGCTCGAGCAATAGCTTCTGGATCAGCATCGAACCCAACAATCGTGCTCCCAGGAGCACGGCTTGCCAGGTACGCTGCATGCCCACCTGAGCCAAGTGTACCGTCTACGTACACACCACCAGGTAGTGGCAAGAGAGCATCCACAGTTTCATGTAAAAGAACGGTTACGTGCTTCATAGGTTAGAGTGCTCCAATTTCTCCAAGACGTTCTGCCATTTGATCAGCCTGTTTCTCAATATCCTTGGTGTAGCTCTCCCATGTCGCCTCATCCCATACTTCAATTCGGTTGTAGAGTCCGGCAAATACCACCTTGCTCGTGATGCCCGCAAACTCCCGAAGGTGTTCTGGAATAAGCATTCGTCCTACTGCATCAACCTGCACATCGGCAGCGCCTGCCAAAATGTGCCGGTTAAAGCCTCGCATGGCTGCCTGCCCCATACCGAGGCTACCTAGCTGCTCACTAATGGTTTTCCATTCTTTGAGCGAGTAGATAAACAGACATCCATCCAAACCGCGGGTGACGACAAGTGTCTTGCCAATTTCTTTGCGAAACTTCGCTGGAAGCGAAATACGCTTTTTGTCGTCCAAGGTGTGTCTAAATTCGCCAATTAACATGTTTCTTATTTATACCACCTTATCCCACTTGTCTACTATTGTACCCCACCGTACACCACCAAGCACCATTGTTTTCCACAGTTTTATGCATATGGATGAACACAAAAAGCGGCGAGGCCTTTGACCTCGCCGCTTTTTGTGTTTTCGAACGTTTAAACTTACTCTTCCTGCTTTGGACGCATCAATGGGAAGAGTTGCGTCTCACGAATTGGCTTATCAACCAAGAAAGCAAAGAGTCGCTCTCCTGCGCCGAACCCAAAGGTTGGCGGCATACCATGCTCAAGCATGTCGACGAATTCAGTATCTTCCATCATTGCTTCATTGTCTCCTGCGGCGCGAAGTGATTGCTGGTGCGCAAACCGCTGACGTTGATCGTGCGGATCATTAAGCTCAGAATATCCTTTACCGATCTCGCTACCACCGATGAGCACCTGGAACTGTTCTACAATTCGAGGATTTTGCTCGCTTCGCTTTGCAAGCGGCTGCATAAAGTCTGGGTACCCAATGACAAATGCGGGACCAGCGATTTGCTTGCGGCAATGCTTCCACAAACTATCAACGAGACGTTCAAAGGTTTTTGCATCGGTTGCAACATCAAGTTTTGCAAGTACAGCGCGAATTGCATCGGGACTCGTATTCCAAATATCGACACCTGTCTGCTCTTTAATTTCAGTTGCATACTCAAGCACCTTCCACTCATCTCCCAAATCAAAAGCGTAGCCACGTGCAGAGAAAGCAGTAGTACCGAATACCTCACGCGCCAACTCTCGGTACAACTCCTGCACCATGCGCATACCTTGCTGGTAATCAGCGTATGCCCAGTAAAACTCGACATTCGTAAACTCCTGCAAGTGATTTGGACTTGTACCTTCATTGCGATACACACGACCGATCTCGTAGGTTTTTGGAAATCCAGCAGCCATCAAACGCTTTTGCCAGAGCTCGCCAACAGAAATGCGCAAATACACATCCATGTCGTAGTCATTGTGGTGTGTGCTAAATGGGTCTGCCTCAGCACCGCCAGTGGTCACTTCAAGTGTTGGTGTGTGCACTTCGATAAATCCGTTACGCTCAAGAAACGATCGCATAACGCTCCAGAACTTCGCCTTTTTTAGAAACATATCCTTCTGGTCTTCATTCAGCAAGATATCGAGATACCGCTTGCGGTAGCGCTCATCTTCATCTTTAAGTCCATAGAAGCTATCAGGAATTGGCAGCATTGATTTGGTGAGCATTCGCCAGCCAAGTGCGTCAATGCTGTTTTGACCTGCTTTCGTTACCATGGGAACACCTTGCACATCGATAAAGTCTCCGATATCAACAACCATTGCAAAGAGTGATAACCCGTCTTCGGCATCGGTACCAAGATACCGAATTGTATTATCTGCTCGAAGTACTACCTGCATACGCGCACTACCATCATCAATGTCCACAAAGAAAATTTTTCCTTGACCACGAATTGATCGAACTCGTCCTGCGATTGTAACGAGCTCTTGAGTACTGTTGAGTGTTTCGAACGATGAAAGCACGCTCGCAACATCGTGTGTGCGAGTGCTCGTACTTGGGTATGCGGTAATGCCACGATCAGTAAGGTGCGCGAGCTTTGCTTCGCGAGCTTGCCGTAATTCTATTTCTCCTGCCATACGGGAGATTATACCCTACTTTACGTCGACAATCTTGTAGGCAACAACACCTTTTGGTGTTTCGAGTTCAAATGAATCACCCTTCTTCTTTCCCATGAGCATTCGTCCGAGTGGTGATTGGTATGAAAGCTTTCCTGCAGCCATATCTGCTTCTTCAGAACCTACGAGGAGAAATACCTGCTGCCCCTTCTCGCCTTGCTTGCTAATAGTAACGGTTGCTCCCGCCTCAACGGTATCGCTAGCTTTGTGCTTTACGATTTCGGCATGCTTGAGCATGTGCTCAAGTTGTGCAATGCGAGCCTCCACCTTTGCCTGCTCATCGCGAGCTTCGTGGTACTCAGCATTTTCTGATAGGTCACCAAGTGACTTGGCGTACTCAAGATGCTCCGCAACTTCTTTGCGCTTCTCATGGATGAGCATGTCAAGCTCTTGGGTGAGCTCGTCGTACTTTGCCTGTGTCAAGTATTCCTTTACTTCTGCCATGACCTTATGCGTTACGATAATAAACACACAATATAGGTGCTTTTGAGGGTTAGGTCAAGGCTAGTTATTAGATAGCCCACAGGTCTACTCGGTAAGCAATTCTGGCTCATAGACCCGAATCCAGTCCAGCACCCGGCGCATTACTGCCACACCTCCGACCAAGTTTGTGCGGCTACCCTGCTCCATAACCACCACAAAGGCGTACCGCGGTGATTCGTACGGATAAAAACCGGTCACCCATGCATTCACGCGTGCTTTACTGACTCCAAGCTCAGCGGTTCCTGTTTTGCCAGCAACTGAAACTTCCGGAATATTGAGACCTTTTGCGGTACCGTACTCAACACCGGCACGCATACCGCCACGGACCGTAGCAAAATGTTCTGGTTCAATTGTCGTGACGGTCTTCGTTACGTACGTTGCGTCATCGGCAATGATTTTTGGCAACAGCACCTTGCCTCCGTTTGCAATTGCAGCAAGACCACGCGCAACCTGCATTGGTGTCACCTGTACACCATACTGTCCGATTGAAGTGAAGTACGTATCACCAAGAACCCAGTCTTCACCATCAAAGCGTTCTGCTTTCCATGTAGGATTTGGGATAGTTCCTGAGGGGCCGCCGAGGAATGGGTCATTGATTGGGGTACCGAACCCGAACAGTGCGTAGTACTCTTCGAGTTTACTGATGCCGACCCCTTTTTGTCCTGTAGGTGTGTAGCCTCCACCAACTTGATAAAAGTAAATGTTTGAAGAATACGCGAGCGCCGAAGTAACGTTTACCGGGCCGTGCGCCTTCCAATCAGAAAAGAATGTTGGGTTACTTGGATCATACGGATTTGGAACACGCATCTCGCCCTCACTAACAATAATGGTGCTCGGTGTCACCACACCCTCCTGCAACCCAGCGAGTGCAACGTAGGGTTTCATGATTGATCCTGGCGTGTACAAACCCTTGGTTGCTCGATTGAGAAAACGATTTGCTTCATCATTGAGCCATGTAGTGATTGTTTCCTGATCTTCTCCTTTAGTGAGCACGTTCGGATCATACTCGGGGTACGACGTAACCGCGAGGACATCACCAGTCTCAACATCCATGATGATACCTGCTCCACCAGTGAAGCCAACTTGCCCTGCAACATCAGCGATAGATGTATAGAGCACTCGTTGCAGATCTGCGTCGATGGTAAGTGTTACGTCTGCTCCAGTGGTAGGCTTACTAATAGTATTATCGGCGACAATATCTTGAACCGCATTCGTCTCAACAATTTTGAGACCATTTGTACCAGCAAGTCGATCATTGTAGAACTGTTCAATACCACCAAAGACCTGGAAGCTCTCATCGTAGTAAAATCCGGCTTTATCTTTTTTAGGATACTTAACATACCCAAGCAAATTACCGAACCCTGGCTCCTCAATGTAGCGCCGCTCACTAAAATCAAGTGCAGCATTTGGCACATTCCATGCAAGCGGCACACCATCCCTGTCATAAATAACGCCACGATCTGCAAAAACCACTGAGTGCTGAAGGCGGTTTTCCTCACTAGCTGCCCGGAACGATCCCCCCTGTACAACTTGCAATGAAAACACTTGGGCAAGGTACCCAAGACCGACGAGTAAAAAAACAATCGCAACACCAACTACTGATTTTTGAGAAATAGGATGCTCAATACGTCCTTCAAATTGATTTTGATCAAATGATGGTAGGTTTTGAGAATCTACAAAAATATCTTCCGGATTGATATGCCGATTTCCATACCGGTTACGTCTATATCGATTTCGAAGCTGCTTTACCATACCTAGTACATAATCATGCGTGCGCGAACGGTGGTAGCAACGTACACAATTCCCAATGTTGCAAGCGTGAGTACGTACGGTAACGCAGGAAAAAGTACGTACGATCCGTACATGGCATCAAACACAAGTCCAATAAAAACTGCCTCGTAGTAAGCTTTAAAGTAAAAGAGGGCGGCCAACGTGCCAATCACCGCAACCCACCACGGCAACAAGCAAGCAAGTACGAGTAATAGCACCGTTGTCGTAATTCTCCCCACCATGCTGGCTATTCTAGCACAGCAGGCAAAGCCACCACAGTAACGGCGTCGAGTGCTGAAAAAGCAACGGGTAGCGCCACATGGACAACCTGAAATGCGGCATTTGTGTCTTCTTCAAGCGCGCTTACGACACCAAGAATAGTCTGAAACGAGCCAGGGTGCACAACTGCCTGTCCAACCGTGACGCTAACGTCTTTAGGAATAGTAATCGTGTAATTACCCCCTCCCTGACCAACTGCCTCTCCATCAACACTCGCGACGCGTACCGGCGTCTTTGTTCCAGGAGACGTGAGCAATCCAGCTGTTGCAGAAAAAGCATCGACATGCGTAATTGTTCCAATACGAACCCCGTGCGCAAAAACTCCATCCCCCACAGAAACCGTTGCCTTTCGTGTATCAAGAACGAGTGAATCGTATGGTGAAAATGGTGGACGAACGAGTACAGGAACTACCATTCCCTGTTCAAGAAATGTTCGTTCGGTACGGACGGCGGCACTCGTTGCCCCATCAACAGATGATTGCAAGGTACCAATCTCAAGCTCCCGTACGCGTGCAGCTAATGCATCACGTTCCGCAACAACCGCTGCTTTATCAACAAAAGCTGTCCGTATCCCCGCAAACGGAGAAAAGATAAATGTTCGCGCAGCAACCATTGGTGCCAAAAAAGAACGGACGATTGTCTGCGGCCACAGCACATCAAAAATATTAAACAACACAACAACCGCAACGATACTCAGTAGCACCCGCCGACCTAGCCGTGGTTTCTTTTTAGCGCTCCCGTGGAAGATCGTCTTCATGCTTCATTACTGCCTCGTTAAACTGCTCGAGGTTCTCTAGAATAATACCAGCTCCTCGTGCAACTGCAGTAAGTGGGTCTTGCGCAACGTGCACAGGAATTTGCAGCTCTGCTTCAAGCAACTGGTCGAGACCTCGAATAAGTGCGCCACCACCAACAAGGTAAATACCGCGCTTCATAACGTCAGCAATAATTTCTGGAGGTGTTGCTTCAATAACCTCCTTCGTTGCTTCAACAAGTGAACCAATCGACTGACCAATGGCTTCACGAATGTCTGCGTCGGTGATAATCACCTCACGCGGCAAACCGGTAACCAAATCTCGACCACGCACCGGCGCTTCCATCGTCTCACTTCCTGGCACCATGTTGCCAACCTGAATCTTAATATCTTCAGCAGTACGCTCACCAACTAAGATTTTAAACTCACTACGAATGTAGGCAATGATATCACTGTTTAAACGATCGCCTGCGATTTTAAGATTCTTTGAACGCACAATGCCACCAAGAGAAATCACTGCAATATCTGAAGTACCACCACCAATATCAATGACCATGTTTCCAACTGGGTCATTAACCGGCAGTCGAATACCGATCGCGGCCGCCATTGGCTCTTCAACAATGTAGACCTCACGCGCACCTGCGTTAATGGTTGCATCGCGCACAGCTCGCGACTCGACGTTGGTGACGCCAGATGGCACACCAACCACGACGCGAGGACCAAGCACATTTCGTTGTTCGCGAATCGCCTTTTTTACGAGGTAGCTAATCATTTCCTCTGTTACCTCAAAATCAGAAATGACACCGTCAACGAGTGGACGAACTGCTTCAACGTGCCCCGGTGTTCGCCCAAGCATTCGCTTTGCTTCCATGCCGACCGCAACCACTTGCCCCGTCTTTGTATTAAGCGCAACAACCGATGGTTCATTGAGTACGACACCTTTTCCGGGAACGTACACCAGCGTATTTGCAGTACCAAGATCAATCCCAATATCACTCGATAGTGATTGCCTAAATCGATTAATGGCTTCTTTGATGCGGTTTTTAATGCTTAGTTTTTGTGCCATAGCATGCCCTGTTGTAGGGTCAACAATAACAGACTAGGTGGCGTTCGTCACGGCGTACGCCTTTTTGACAAAAGCACCTTTTTATCATTGAATGCAGGACAGATGGATACCGGTGAACTCCCTAGACTGAATCTAGTCTTTCCTTCAATTCCAGCTGCCGTACTTATCGCCGAAGACAGATCGTACCTTATTATTGAAGCCACGACTAACGAGAATCGAATGCATTACCGACCGGCAGAATCTGTTTTTGCAAAGGTTATGACATGGATTCTGGCTCAATATGATGAGGATGATACCAATCCTTGGTTTCAGTTTGAATTCGAACACTGCACAAATGGCTTAGTTCACACGGAAACCGCTGGCGAGAGATACATTCTGCTGCTGTGTCACATGCACGCAGATGGTCAGCCTCATAACCACTACAGAGTCGGTATCACAGAACTAGAACAGTCAGATACCGGCAGCCTTAAAAGATGGATTGACAGAGCAAACAGTCTCCTGCTCGGCAACTAAGCCGAGCCTTTTCTTTAGAACAGCTTAACAACGTCACTTACAGTAATTACCACCATGAGGAGAATGAGGAGTGCGAAGCCAACTGCGTTCACCGTATTTGCAACTACTGGTTTAATTGGTCGACGAGTAATACCCTCAATAAGCACAAAGAGGAGACGCCCCCCATCGAGTGCAGGAAACGGAATAAGGTTTAAGACCGCAAGGTTAATTGAGATGAATGCAGTGAAGCCAAGCAGGTAGATGAAGCCAAATTGCGACGCGTCTCCAACGAGCCCCACAATACCAACTGGTCCAGCGACTTGATCAAATGCAGCCTTGCCTCGAACAATATCAAGGAGGAATGTTCCAAGACCAACAGCTGTATCACGAATCATGCCGCCCGTTGTTGAAGCCCCCTCAATGAGTGCCGCAATCGGACCAAGCGTTAGTTCTCCTACGTAGTTCATTGAAATACCAATTGCCGGTTTGTCCGCAACGATTGTTTCGCTCGGCGTTACTACAATTGTCTGTTCTGTATCTGCGCGCGTAATGGTCACCGTGATGGCTTCTGTTCCGTGCGTTGCGATGAACTGCTGAACGCCTTCAACACTTGGTTTACCGAGAATTGCTTTCTCCGGGACCTCAAGCATTACAATTGCGTCACCAACAGTAAGGCCAGCTTCTGATGCTGGTGAGTTTGGAAGCACGCTTGTCACCACTGTCTGCGCATCTTTGACCTGTGCCGCATTATCCTCGGTCACAATTGCTGGAAAACCAGACATGAAGCTGATTGAGAACAATAACCAAGCAAAGAGCACATTGAAGGTTACCCCCGCAACGAGTACAGCGGCTTGAATCCACTTACTTCGGTGTACAAAGCTATCGGTGGCACCTGCTGCCATTGAGGCATCATCGGGATTCTCTCCAAAAATCTTGACGTACCCGCCAAACGGAATAAGGTTCAGCGCGTAGCGCGTCTCTCCTTTTTGAAAACTTACCAAGCGCGGCGGAAAGCCAATCGCAAATTCATCAACACGAATCTTTGCCCACTTCGCCACCAAAAAGTGCCCAAGCTCATGCACGAAGATGAGGACACCTAAAACGATGATGAAGATAATAATAGACATAGTTACGTAAGGATTTCTTTTTCTTTTGCTTCAGCGAGTGCTTCGAGAGACTTCTGTGTTGCTTCTACCATTTTTTGAAGCTCATCTTTGTGGCGACGCGCGTCATCTTCTGAGAGCGAACCGGCTTTCTGCTGTGCTTCAATATCTTTAATAGTATCTGCACGCTCACCACGCAGCGACACTTTCGCTTCCTCAAGCTTCTTACCAGCAAGCTTTGCAAGATGCTGTCGATTTTCTGCAGTTAGCTCTGGGAATTTAACTCGAACACCCTCACCGTCAGAAACCGTTGAAACACCCAAATCCGCCAGAGTAATACCCCGCTCAAGCGCACCAATAATGCTCTTATCCCACGGCACCACGCGAATGGTTCGAGGATCCTCGACAGTCATGCTCGATGTTTGGTTAAGTGGAGTCTTTGAACCGTACGCTTCAACAAACACACTATCGAGTAGCGTAATCGTTGCTCGTCCAGTGCGAATTGCTGAAAACTCTTTAGCGAGCCACTGCTCTACCGCCTGTGCTCGCGCTTTAAAATCAGAAAAATCGTATGCCATATGCACGTAGTGTAACAGAGGACCATGCACTCACACAACTTTTGAGCTATACCACAAGCGCGGCGTGTTCAAGCAACATTTTTACCGATGCACTACTATCCTCAAGGTATGCGCCTAAACGATCCAATTCGGCAATTTTTTGAATTACTACTACATCATGCTTGCCTGCGTATAGCGTCACGACGAGACTGCGCACAAGCGCAAGTGCTTCAGCCTTACTCGCCTTTTCATCTTTGATGTCTTTGGTGAGCTTGGTGATGTACTCCATGCGCTTTTTATATGAACTCTTGAGAAAGGTTTGTGCGTGATCATGGGTCACCAGGTACGGTGTTTTGAGAACGGTTACTCGAGACAGCACTGTTGGAAGAAATACGTGTGAACTGGGCGTGACAATAAAAATATGCGTCCCCGCCGTTGGTTCCTCAAGCACTTTGAGGAGTGCGTTTTGTGCTTCACGGGTAATGAAGTTAAACGCAACTACAAATAATTTTTTGCTATCGGCACGTGTTTTATTTTGCTGCAACTCTCGAAGCCGCCGTGCATGCTCAATCAAAAATCGATCATGTACTTCACATACATAGTCGGGGTTACCCCGCGCTGGCACGCCAAGCGTTTCTGTACAGAAAAGTGCGAGCTCTTCCACAACTGGTTCTGGTGACCCCTCCAGCACGTATGCATGGTGTAAATCACCTGTGTTTTTGTAGATGTCTCGTAGCAGCTGCATAATATGCTCAGTATAGCAGATGTCTCGGGTTAGTTGACAAATAATTTTTTATATAGGATATTCAAAAAAACCTCAACCCCCTTGCTCTTCATGGAAAGACTTCGCTTTCTCTACAGTATTCAACGGCAAAGGCCATCTTGGAACATTGGCGCTCACGATTTCGCACCAAAGTACAAGATGCTGCTGAGAATCCTCTTCATCACCATCGCACGAAACGGTGAAAAGAGGCACCGGCAGATTCTGAAACGCGAGATGAACTACAACACGCTCGATGCGCTACTAGAAGACCTCCGCTCAAGAGGTGACTCTCTAGCAGAAGAGGTCCTTCGGCGCGAATTTCTAGACATGCCGCAGGAACACATTGATGTTTCCATCTCTCTGCTACCAACCAGTAGTGAACCTGTGCGCGAGAGCGATCGAGCGGTTTTCACCAAGTTCATACAGGAGCAGTGCGCGGCATGACTCGCAATCAGTCCCTCAGTCCCCAATCTGTCGTCGGCACCAGCCACGACAGATTTTTCTTTTATAGAAATTGCGCCGCGGCCTACCGCTTTGCAATCACGCTCTTTTTGTAGGTCTCAAGGTGATTGAGTGCAATACCTGTTCCCTTTGCCACACAGTAGAGTGCATCTTTTGCAAGTTGCGCCTTTACACCAGTACGGCGATACACAAGTTCAGGCAAGTTACGAAGCATCGATGAACCACCGGTCATGATAATGCCGTGATCAATAATGTCTGAGGCAAGCTCTGGCGGCGTCTCCTGAAGCACATCTTTAATTGCTTTAATCATTTCTCGGAGCTCTCGACTGACCGCTTTCACAATCTCGTTTGTTTTGATGCTGGTTGAACGTGGAAGCCCTGTTAAGTAATCACGCCCCTTAATCGTCATCTCGAGCTCCTCTTCGAGGAATACTGCTGAACCGATTTTAATCTTGACCTGCTCGGCCGTCTTATCACCGATTGCAAGGTTGAATGTCTTCTTGATGTAGTCGATGATTGCTTGATCAATTTTATTGCCAGCAACTTTTACTGAGGTTGACGCAACGATGCCGCCGAGTGAAATTACCGCAACGTCGGTTGTTCCTCCGCCAATATCAACAACCATGTGCCCCTGCGCATCGTGAATCGGAATACCCGCACCAATCGCCGCAAGAATCGGCTCCTTCACCACGTATGCATTTTTTGCACCTGCTTTAATTGCCGCTTCAATTACCGCGCGCCGTTCAGTTGAGGTAACGCCTGCCGGAACGCTCACCATTACCTCAGGTTTCCAAATATTCCACTTACCGAGCGCCTTAGAGAAAAAGTAACGAAGCATAGCCTCGGTCACACGGTAGTCAGCAATCACACCATCACGAAGCGGCCGGTACGCGACGATACTCTCCGGCGTCTTGCCAATCATATCTTTTGCGTCATTGCCAACAGCAAGGATTTTGTTGTCCTGTTCTGAAACAGCCACCACTGATGGTTCATTGAGTACGACACCCTTTCCAGGCATAAAAACAAGCGTATTTGCCGTTCCTAAGTCAATACCAAGCTTTGGCGTAAACCATCCCATATCTCTTCGTGGCCCCAAGTCTAGCTTATTTGTATGGTTTTTGGAAGAATGGTGGCTACCACCGTATATGTACATCCTTGAAGTCATGCCGCTCACCAAGAGCATCAAAAAAGAAACGCTCAGCTACTTTTCAAGCCGCGATGTTGCCGTTGGTTCACTCGTCACCATCGAAGTACGCAAACGAATCGTGCAAGGGCTTGTCGTTGGCGTACGTAGCGCTGCTCACTCAAAAGCTGAACTCAAGGCGGAACAATTTGCACTCAAGCGTGTTCGAGGTATTTCAAAAAATACGCTGTTCCAAGCACAGTTCCTTCGTGCCGCACAAAACATTGCCCAGTACTTTGCAACCTCAACCGGTTCTGTACTCTACGCACTGCTTCCAAGCACGCTCCTTAAAGAAGTGAGCAAACTAAAGGCGCCCCACGAGCAAATTAAAAAGTATACCGACACAGCTCAGACAGAACGGTACGTCATGCAAGATCAGTTTGAGGAACGCTACGCGAGCTACAAGAGCTTGATTCGTGAATCGTTTGCAAAGCATCAATCGATACTCTTTATATGTCCCACAAGTGAGGATGTGCTTCGCACACATGAACTTCTGGCTCGAGGTATTGATGAACATACGATTGTCCTTTCAACTACCATGACCGCAACACAGCTTGTCACCGCATGGAACAAAGCTGTTACGCACGAAAAACCGGTACTGATTATTGCAACCGGGACCTTTCTTTCGATTCCTCGGCATGACATAGGCACCATTATTATTGAAAAAGAAAGTTCGTCTGCGTATCGACATATACAAATGCCGTACCTCGATATCAGAACATGTGCTGAGCTATACGCACGCACGATTGGCGCAAGCTTTTTCTTGGCAGACCTCGTCCTGCGAACAGAAACCCTCGCTCGGTATGATGCGCACGAATTTGTAGATCGCGGTTCGCTCAAGTTTCGCTCACTCACGACTGCGGACGCGCAAATCATCGACATGCGCAAAACAAGCGCCTCAGGCACCACTGAACCATTTCGTATTTTTGCACCAGCATTTGTGGAAACGCTCACCGAAGCGCATGAAGCAAGCGAGCACACCGTGCTCTTTGCGGCGAGAAAAGGATTAGCACCGTCTGTGGTATGTGCTGACTGTGGCACCATTGTGTCATGCGCCGCATGCTCCGCCCCTGTTGTGCTCTACGGCAAAAAAGCAACGGAGAGTGGTAATCGCTTCCGATGCCACGTATGTGGTGATGAACGCGACGCAGGTGAACTCTGCAGCCACTGTGGTGGTTGGCGACTACAAACACTTGGTATTGGCGTCGAAACAGTTGCATCTGAACTTGCTCGCACCCTCCCGGAGGCAACTGTTTTTATACTTGATGGTGAACACGCAAAAACTGCAGTACAAGCACGGAAAATTATTGATACCTTTTACGCAACACCAGGCAGCATTCTCATTGCAACAGAAATGGCAATTAGCTACCTTCGCGAACCAGTTGAGCACGTTCTCGTTGTTACCATTGATGCGCTCTTTTCGCTTCCTGATTATGCAATTCGGGAACGCATACTACGAATTCTGCTTCGATTACGAAGCCGAGCAAGTAAACGCTTTTTTGTTGCAACACGCAGAGCCGATGACAAGCTCTTTGAGTATGCACGTCAAGGAAACCTTGCAGATTTCTATCGAGAAGAATTTAAAGACCGTAAACAATTTCTCTACCCGCCATTTGCAAAACTCATCAAACTTTCTGTCGCGGGGACCCCTAAAGCAACCGAGGATGCGATGCTTGCTGCAAAGGAGCTTCTAAAGCCACACGCGCTACTCGTCTACCCCGCGTTTACTGAACGACAACGCGGCGTCGCTGTCTGGCACGGTTTGCTGAAGCTAAAGCCAGACGAGTGGCCAAATGATGAGCTCCACCGAAAGCTAACATCACTACCGCCACAATTTAAAGTACTCATTGACGCACCAAGCCTCCTCTAGCTGCAACTTATATAAAAATCGTCTATACTGGGGCCACCATGGCACCCCAGCCTATTATTCAAAACGGGCATAAAACGCTGCGCCAGATTGCAGCCCCTGTTTCTGCTGCAGAATTTGGAACACCGAAGCTTGCAAGCATCATTGCCGACATGTTTGAAGCACTCAAGACGCAGCACGATGGTGTTGCCCTTGCGGCACCGCAAATCGCTGTCAGCAAGCGCATCTTTGTGGTGAGCCCTCTCGTGCTGACAGATAAGCGCCGTGCGCAAGACACGCCGCTCATTTACATCAATCCAGTCATCACCAAACGATCACTCGATAAAAAGAAAATGGATGAAGGATGCCTTTCAGTGCGCCCGCTCTACGGCAAAGTGCGTCGGTCGACACGGGCAACCGTCACTGCGTTTGATGAACATGGTAACGAATTCAGCATCACGGGTACCGGCCTGCTTGCACAAATCTTTCAGCACGAAATCGATCACCTCGACGGCATTCTCTTTATTGATCATGCTACTGACATTGTTGCGCTTGGTGAATCTGAAGAGCCGCTCGTCAAATAATATGATCACCTTTGCTTTTTTTGGAACAGATACGTTTAGCATTACCGTACTTGAGGAATTACGTGCTGCACAGCTGCTACCCAAGGTTATTGTGACAGCGCCGCCGCGGCCGCAAGGCCGCGGCTTGGAGCTAACCCCATCCCCCGTTGCGGTATGGGCTCAAGCGCACAGTATTGAAACCCTCACCCCCGAAGTACTTGATGCTGCATTTATTCAAACAATGGGTGCGAAGTTTGATCTCTTCGTGCTGGCATCGTATGGGCTTATCATTCCACAGCACGTACTCGACATCCCCCGACACGGCACGCTTAACGTGCACCCGTCACTACTTCCAAAATATCGCGGCGCATCCCCGATTGAATCAGCAATGCTCAATGACGATAAAGAAACAGGTGTCACGGTAATGCTCATGGACAACAAAATGGATCACGGTCCAATCGTTGCGCAAGAAGTAGTACGCTTTGATACCTGGCCACAAAAACCAGTCGCCGAAGAAACGCTCGCAAAAGCCGGCGGTCGCCTGCTTGCCGCAACAATTCCAGAGTGGATTGCTGGCAACATTACTGCACGGCCTCAAGCGCACCGTGATGCAACCTTCACCCGCAAGCTCGTTAAAGCAGACGGTGAACTCAACCTCGCCGATGACCCGTACAAAAACTTTCTTAAAATCCAAGCATTCACGCCATGGCCTGGCACCTTCTTCTTTACCGACGTGCACGGCAAAACGATGCGCGTAAAAATCACTAGTGCCACATACGAAAACGGACAATTAAAAATCCTCCGGGTGGTACCCGAAGGACGAAAAGAAGTTGACTACGACGTATTTCTTGGATCAAACGCGTAGCGTATACCTTTTACTTTTTACTGTGTGACGACGACTGACTGGAGCACGATTGGCTCAACAGGTACATCGCGTTGGTTTCGCTCGGCTTGTGAAATCGCCATCACCACATCCATTCCCTCAATCACACGTCCAAAGACTGCATGCTTTCCATCGAGGAAGGTGTTGTCTGCAACGTTAATGAAGAATTGGCTGCCGTTGGTGTTTGGTCCAGCATTTGCCATTGAAATCGTACCGGTCACATTTGAAAGGCCTGGCACAATTTCATCTGCAAACTTGTATCCTGGACCACCCGTTCCCCACATTGCCTGCTTACTATCATCCTTCGTGAGCGGATCACCACCCTGGATCATAAATCCATCAATCACGCGGTGAAACTTTGTGTTGTCATAGAACCCTTCTCCTGCGAGCTTCGCAAAGTTACTTGCTGTTTGTGGCGTTCTATCGCTATAAAGTTCAAGAACAATCGTTCCTTTATTTGTTGTAATCGTTGCTTGCATTGTTTTTTGTTCGGTTACTGCTAGTGGTTGCGTACTCGTTGCTGTGGTTGTAGCAACGTCTGCTGGCATCGTGGTTTCTTGTGGCGCATCTGCGGCTGGCTTGTAGAGGACCAGGACACCAATGAGCACAGCGACAAGGATGATTGCCGCAATTGCGACTGCTTGTTTCATAACGGTGTGGGATGTAGTTACTTTCCGGTAAAGAAGCGCTTGATGGCTCGACCGCCTCGTTTGTAGAGCGCATCTTTCTTACTCTGACTGCGGCGAATCACCTTGCTAATTTCGTCTTTGACTGCATCGATTGCTGCGGTTACGCTTCCAGCTTTTGCAGATGCGCGGTACACACGACCGTCCATCGTTGCATTTACTTCGGCGCGATACACGTCACCTTTACTGTGGTGTCGTGAATCAAGGGCAACTTCAACTTCTGCAAGAATTTCCTGATCACCTTGCGGCGCCAAAAACTTCTCAATCACCTGTAACTTCTCGTGGACCTGACGGCTAATATCTGGCGTCAAATCCACCTGTTTTGTTTTGATGTGAAAATTTACAGTCATACACTCATAGTATACTCTGCTTACCCCTCATCTGGAAGCTCGACTGAAAGCAGCTTTGATGGCGAATGATGCCCCGAGACAATGCGGATCTGGCCCGCCTCAGGAAAGTGCTCGCGAATGATTTCAAGAACCCGCGCATTTGCCATATTTCGCTCAGCGGGCTCCTTAATTCGAACAGAAACATGTGTGGCATCGAGCGCCTCGACCACCTCTTCTTTGGCATGAGCAACGACCTTTACGTGAATATACATACGCGTACTATACCCCGTTTGGCGGACAGGTCTAGACAGCTCCCCAATCGGTTGGTACGATAACGGGCACACCAGCTTTGTGGCGGCCACGCACACGTGCACGCCAAACCAAAGCTGGTGCAGGTTCTCCAAAAACCACATATTCCCCTGTAGCTCAGCGGTAGAGCAATCGACTGTGTCACAAGTGTTTAAACACAAAGACCATACGCAGCTTCCAGTACGAAAGTCTGGTCGAAAAACGAGGTGAATTGCTGGAAGCCCATACATGAAAGTGTACGGGTAATCAGCAGCCAAGCCGTACATTTACGGAAGGTTCAGAGACTATCTCGAAAGAGAGTAGTTCGCATCACGCGCACGAAGCGCCTCGCACCTACGTTCAAGTAATTGAATAAGGTGATGATATAGTCCATCCCTAGAAGTAATTTTAGGATTAATGTAATCGATTGGCCGCAGGTTCGAATCCTGCCGGGGGAGCATAGAAGTGATTTTAGACCCAGAAGAAGCTTTTACCGCATTGGTAAAGGCTTTTTTTGGTTCGAAAGTATTTTCATCCAAAATGAGTTTTTCATAGAGCTTTCGAACTGGTGTTTTTAGCTCGTATTCCACCTTTCCGTCTTTGAGACTGATGTGTTTGAAGAGATGCTTCAAAAGCATACGCTTTTCAGCAGGCGTTCTCTTTGAGTAAATTTCTTTTGCCCTTGAAGCCAATTCAAGGATATTGAGACCTATCTCAAAGTATTCAGCTTCCTGCGTCTTGAGGCGTTCTAGCTGGGTTGTAAGAGCCTTTTGCTCATCAATAAGCACTTTGTGTTTACCAGTCCAAAACTCATCTGAAATAACCCCTGAAAGCTTGTCATCATAAAGCCTGTCAATTTTTACCTGAACCGCTTTGTATTGGGAATTGAGGCTATTTAGGACTGACTCTTTGTAGGCAACTTCTTCTGAGTGATTTGCCTTTATCTTTTCCCTGATTTGTTCAACATCAGTCTTGGTAAGCTTGGCAAAAACATCCATCACGTTTACCAAACCTGACTCGATTACTTCTTCACGAGTGTATTTCTTTTGCTTACAGTCTTTGTAGTGATTACAGTGACAGTAAACGTGACCTTTTTGTATTTCCGAAGTGATACCTCCTCCACACTCACCACAAGTAATCATCTTGGAGAACAGGAACTCCTTTCGAAGATAGAATGGTGCTTTCTTTCTAATCCTGATTTCTTGGATTTGGTCATAGGTCTCTTTTGTGATGAGTGGTTCGTGGTCACCTTTCATCAGTTTTCCTTTCCAAGTAAACGCACCGTAATTGAAAGTATCTCCAAGCAATCTCTCAATCTGACTCTTGTAGAGTTTCTTTCCGTATCGAGTCCTCACGCCACTATCAGTAGCCATTTTGAGCAGAGCTTTCATTGAGTACTGACCTGTGGCATATGACTCAAGCAATTTCTTTACTGCAAGATTGGTTTCTGGGTCTTTGATGAAATGCTTTCTACCTTTTTCACCAACACTTTGGTATCCATACTTGAAAGAGCCAGGGTACATCCCTTGAGAAGCTTTCTCGTTCAATCCTTTGTGCACTTCTTCGGATAGATTATTTGTGTAGAAGCGAGCAATAGCTACTTTCATATCCCAAACAAGATTCTCGTGAGCACGAGTATTCTTATTCACAATAAAATTCTCTTTGACGAAGTGAATGGTTCTGTCAGAGCTTTCCTGAACCCAATCGTTTACGGTAGCCGCATCTTTGAGATTTCGAGTAAGACGGTCAATCTTTTCACACAGGATATTTTCAATATCGTGCTTAGATGCATACTCAAGCATTTCATTGAAGATTGTTCTTATTTGCTTACCACTTGCTGACTCACTAATGCGAAAGATTTTAGCGACTTTGAAACCTTTCTTTTCTGCATAATCCTCAAGCAGTTTCTGTTGAGCATCGAGAGAATAACCTGTATCTTCTTGTTCTCTTGATGACACTCGACAATAAATAACGCAATTTGACTTCATAAATATATTTTAGCTTAGTTTTTGATAATACTCACCCCTTTTCCTAATGATTTCATAGGAAATAAGAGAGATGTTTATGTAGCCAGAATTGTGATAGTGACCTCCAAAGTTCCTCCAGATAAGCTAGTCTTTTTGACTTGGCGTTTCGCTTCTCCTTATTTTCTTTGAGGTTGTATCGGAGCATATCCGATGCAGGTCAGACGGCTGGGTGGCAAGGGGGCAACCATTTTCCCAGCTTTCGCACCTGAACCTGATATGCAACTTATTGTTTGGTTTTGAGATTGAGCCGTAGTCTCAAAACTTTTAGCAGACTTGTTTAGCCTCTTTGTCGTGAAAAGAGGGTTCTTCTGACATTGTGATTAGCTTGCTCTCGCAAGACTCTGGAAAAGGCTCTCCGTCAGCCAGAGAAGAGCCTTTTTCAATTTCCTGCGAATTAGAAAGTCTATGCTTTTTAGCATCTTCAAAATCAAATTGAGCCAACAGGTCAAAGAAACCCGCTAGCTCGGTGATAGAATCGTTGTTTGATTTTGATTGGCTGACTATTTCCATATCGCTACCAACTGGAGCGAGAAATATGTCTGCCTAATACAAAACGCGAACCATTAGGACAAGACGCATTTCTGCATCTAAGAGTCCATCGGTTCGCGTTCCCAATCTTTCAAGTTTCAGTCTGGCAATTGAGTTCCTCCGACATCAAAAGTGTTAGACTTGAAACCACTGAACTGGGTGTGGCTTAGCAATAGTATGTATTCAGTTGTAACTAAATTTTAGCACAGGATTATGTGAGCTCAAGTGGAAAATACAGAGCAACACAAAAGGATTTATATGACTAGAAAAGGGTTCAATAGACCCATATAGTAAAAAGGTATTTTCTGTTATAATTTGCAGGACAACTGAATATGTCGACCTAACCCTTAGGGATTTTCTCTAAGGTATGGTCAAAAACGCGACGAACATAAAAACCCCATCATTAGGGCGTTCGTCGCGTTGTATCTGGAAACGGATATAGAGACCTTCGGGTCTTCCTAGTGGTGGGATTTTTGTGTCTCAGCCCTAGGTATTATCAATAAAATCGCGACGAACGATTATGACTACAATAAATTTAGGTCTGTTTATTTGGGGCTTATTACTTACGCTCCAAGTAATGCAAAATATGAAGCGGATAGATAAGCTTAGTTGGGACTTGGCTCATAAAATGGACAAGCCAGAAGAAGAAACTCCAACTGAAAAGTTTATGCGTGAGAGAAAGGAGAAGACAGAAACTAAAGGGTAGCTTTGGCAATTTTTTGAGCAAACATTTCATCAAACATCTTCTTACTCCTATCCATAGACTCACGGAGTTCCTCACTAATTTCCTGACTCTCAACTCTCTGGGAGAACTCATTTTTATATTTACGCTCAAGCCACCACGCTGAGGCTTGCCAGCTTTTCTCAGAAGCCTTTTCGATGTTCTTGATGTGTCTTCTTTTACACTCAATCTCTTTTTGTCTTATTTGTTCTGAAAAGTCTGAATTCTGACGCTTCCACAACGACAAAGTATCCTCGCTAATTCCAGCAAGGATTGAGGCATCACGTTGAGTGAGACCATCAGCAATAGCATCAAGAATTATCTTGATAGTAGTGGGTGTTGCCTTATATGATTTTGGAATAAGAGGCTTTGCCATATTTATTTGTTTTCAACTCTAACTTCAGATTCAACCCGTATCTTGATTGGAACCAGTGCGTCATACTTGTTCACTATTTTTGAGTAGACATCAATGGACTCCTCAGAGCTTTCAACGGTCAAAACAACAGCAAACCTGATTTTCCTGTTCTTATATCGAGTACCTCTTTCAAAGGCGTGTATATGAAAGAAAGGGTTGTCTATGTTCTCGATTTTCTTTCCTAAAGTTCGTGTATCAACGCTGTCCCATTTCAGGTCGGCACGCAATTCGTCTTCTGGAGCATAGGGTGCAGGAGCAGAATCAGGCACGGGAAATTCAGACTGTTCCCAACCTGCATCAAGGAGACTTTGTACTTGAGCCGATTCGGTTCTCAAGTCCAGCACCTGCTTGCGTTCACCTTTCTTACTAAAACGATATTTCTTTGAATTTGGATACAGGGTCATTACCACTGACGAAGCTGTATAGTCGTCAGGACTTTGCGGGTCAATTGCCGTTGATACAGCAATAGTCCATCTGAAGTTTACTTTGCCTCGGTCAATTGCATCATCCCAAGGTATCGTAAATTCAGCATATTTTTTTGGAAGCAATTCACCTTTGTATATCAGGGTGTAAGAATTGCTTTTACAGGTTACGATTTCATCTACTGTTTCAGCCAAAATACCGTGACCCGTTTCATTGCTATGCTTCTTCTCTTCGGAGTCAGCACTGTGAATGAGGAGTGCTCTTGCGACAAGGGGGTCAATAGCACCGTCACTGTATCCAACTAACTGTCCTGCATATCCAGCGACAATAGGACTTGCAAAGCTTGTGCCTTGATTCCAAGCTTTCTCATTCAAGTTATGTGCAACAAGATGGATAGGGTGCTGGTCGCATCCTCCAAACGCCAATAGGTCTGGCTTTAGTTTATTACCCTCACGCCCAGGACCTTTACAGCTATAAGGAGCACGAATTATCTTCCCATCTTTCTTTGTGTAAGAACCGATTCCT
This sequence comes from Candidatus Parcubacteria bacterium, assembly GCA_041158505.1. Classification (GTDB taxonomy): domain Bacteria; phylum Patescibacteriota; class Minisyncoccia; order Phycocordibacterales; family JAACPR01; genus JAGOTN01. Next base: position 35,752 of record JBEBBG010000007.1, read on the forward strand.
AGACCATTTGCCATATCTGAGGGGGCTTGTATTCTTCCAGCTGAACCACTGAGATGTCCGTCATTTCCTACAGCTACCGTAAAGAGCACATTCAATTTCGCACTGAGTAAATCGCAGGCAAAAGTGAATCGTGAAATCAAATCATCTACAATCGGTCCCTTTGGACCAAGGCTGAGGTTCCAAACTTTTATATGCGGATTGAGAGGGACTGTCTCTTCAATCTCATCAATGATTTCGTATAGGTCTGGGTCGGAGGTATTTTGAACAGGAAGTACACGGAAGCTTTTGACACTAACCTTTGGAGTAGGGAGAGTATCGCTTGCCGAATAATTATTTATTGCACCAAAAAGAACTGCTCCTGAAACTTGAGTTCCGTGATTTATGAATGCATCCGCTGATGCTTCTGTTGTCAGGTCTTCATTCTCAACAAAACCTTGTAGGTATGGACTATCTTCTTTCACACCACCATCGAAGATTCCCACTACAACATCAGCCTTTTCTCCTGATGCAGGCGTTGGTCCACCACTAATAGAGCCTCCTCGGCTTACAGTCGGCAAATCACGCAAATCCATCGTATGGAGCGTTCTTAGTGGGTTGTATTCCGCAACAGTAGCAACAGTCTTCTTGGTCCCATACAAGCTCACAAAGGTGATGCCAGATTCGTATTGTTTATAACGAACTCTTCCCAAATCTACTCCTGACTTCTTTAGAAGCTCAAGAAAGTTATTGAGTGCTTCTTCTTTGTCTTTTTCAAAAGGATGCAGAACTGCTTCTAGTCGCCCCTCGGTCCAATCACTTGGAATCCCTAGAATTTGTTCTTCAGATTCAAGCGTATCCACTGATTTGATTGTTCTAACATCATACGCAAAGCCTTTTGTTACAAAGGCTTCTTCCTGGCTGATTTTTTGTTCAAGCTCATTCAAGCCACGCTCAGTTGTTCTGACGAAAAACAATTTACCAGTTTCTTCAATACCGTCTTCCTCAGGAGAATTTTCACGCCAGATTCTTGAACCGATTTCTTCTACCTCACCATTTCTAGAAACCGCAGAGAAAAGGTCTCCAGGATAGTAACTTTTTGCTGAAAATTCAGGATGCATTCTCACACAAACAACGAATTCGTGTGGGAGCTTTTTATCCGCAGGGATAGTACTGAGCTTCTCTCGGGTCTGGGTGATGTCTGACAAAATTTTTGTTCTTGCCACATCATAGGAAAGAGCAGGCTCCTTTGAAGAGCCTCCGACTCTTTTCGTGATTGGTTTTGTATATATTTCTCCTTTGTAGAGAATTGGTCGGCGGTTATTTTCCATATTATTCTTGTTTAGCTATATGGTACTGAACTCCACCTGGACTGAATCCTGTGATTTCGGCTAACTCTCTTACAGTGATTTCATTTCCCAACATCTGTTTAGCTAGTATGCAAAATTTTCCTTTGGTGTCTTTATCGTTTGTATATGCTTCTACGGCGTGAAGAATTGCCTTTGGCATATCCTCATCTTTCAAGACAACTCTACGCTTGATATTTTCAGCCAAACGACATAGGTCAGCAGGGCTTCTATTCACCAGTAACTCCGCTACTGCGGGCATAAAAGCTTCGTCTTTCTTGGACAAAAATTCTCCTAACTCGTTTTTTAGAATCTGAATTCTCTCATTCTGCTCTGGTAGACCTAGCTCAAGAACGTGGTCAAAACGTCTCCATATTGCTCGGTCCAAGAGTTCAGGGTGATTGCTTGTAGCAATAACTACCGATGAGACTGGCCACGATTCAAGCTCCATAAGCAAAACGTTCACAACTCTTTTGATTTCTCCCAAGTCAGTGGAGTCATCTCGTCTTTTAGCAATTGCATCAAACTCATCCAGCAAAAGAACAGCTGAACTTTGTCGGGCATATTCCAAAACTTTCTTTAGGTTTTGCCCCGTCTTTCCCAATAGGCTTGAAATACTTGTAGACAAATCTAAAACTATCAAATTCTTATTCAAAGCTGATGCTATGTATCGAGCAAGCATCGTCTTGCCTGTACCAGGTAGTCCTGTGAGCAGGAGTCCTGTGGAAGGCTTGATACCTTTATCGAGCAAGTGAGATATTTTTTCTCTCTCGTGCAAAAAACTATCAACAACCTCTTTCAAAACTGGGCTTAGAATTGGAAAGGTGTTGCGTTCAGTATCTGGAGGGAAAATAGTTGCCATCTCCAGTCGACTATCTGAATCAGTGGGGATAGGAGTGTTCACACCTCGTGTGAAAGATGGGTTGAGAGAGTGGGAGCTTAGTGTAAAAATTATTTTCTTTGCCAACTCAGGCTCAGAAGCTTTTATCAATCGAGATAGATTGAGTGCATATGCTTCTACTTCGTCATTCTTCTTTTTCAGACCTGAAATAATCAGGTCAATCAGAGTCTTATCGTATGCTGAAACTTTAGTTGTTTTTTTGGTCATATGTAAATTCACTAAACAAAACTACATAAATACCCTTATATACATACGATATCTTTGTTTAGTAAATTCATTATATTATCTATAACTAAACAAGTACAGTATTTTCTGTGGAAAAGTGCACGCTATACCAGTAATTCTTGCATCTGTCCTAATGCAATATTTGGAAACGGATATTCCTCTGCCCAATTCACGGTTCGTAAATCGTCTACAAGAGCGAGCATGCAAATATTAATAGAGCCAATTATAAACGATAAGATCCAACAGGACATAGTACAAGGTGAAAAATTTTTCCTGAGCTTGCGCGTGACAAATAAAACAATTACTCCTAGTGAAAATTTTACAATTGAATCAATGGTCTTGTTTTATAAACAGTCGGATATTGTAGACGATTGTGAAAATAAAAGTTATTTTATAAGAAAATTAAACCCTGATGAATCTTTAACATTAGAAATAGGGTATTTTGTCGCAATTGTACATGGATTAATCAGTTTAAAAATAAATGCTCGGTCAGAAAATAATACTCCAATAAGCTTTTTACAATCCCAGCATAAAATTGGAACTAAGCAAATAATCAACAATCCTAACGAATGGATTGATTTTCTGTGGGTAGAAAGTAAGAGTGAGAACAATCAGAAAAAAACTAATATTATTACTTTGTGGTTGAACATATTATTGCTTTTTATTGCATCCATTCAAATACAGGAAAAGATTAATATTCAAGATTTCTTTAAAAACGTAATCTTTAAATCTAATACATACAAAGAATCAGATTTTCTAGTATTAATTTTAAGTATATTGATTTCATTAAGTGCTTTAATTTTCTTTAAAAAGAAAGATAGATTCTAAAAATAAGCCAAATATAACAACCCACTGCACTGGTTCGAGCCAAACGCAGTCCGCGGAGCATCTGAAAAATACCTTTTAATCAATAACGAGTAGAATTTCAAAGCTTTTGCTATACTGCCGATATGAAATTCGATAAAACTAAACTAGAGGAGTATCTCAAAGCATTCTTTCAAGAATACGAAGTAAACGGTCTGCTTTCTGTGTACCTGTGGGGTTCAATCACTACAGGCGAATTTGCTATTGAGACAAGTGATATAGACATTATCGCAATAGTTAGACCAGAGCATTCAATTGACCAATCTGCTATCAAAGAAAAACTTAATGCATGTTTTGATGATTTCAAACATTTCGGATTTAACGTAATCAGAGAAGATGAACTAACAGAAGGAGTCGGGAAAGAAAGTTCAATTACCACGGTGATACATCCACGGATACTTCTTGCTGATATGCGAGATTGGAAGCACGTGTTTGGAAATAACTACTCAATTAGCAGCTTTACGACGAACCCTCCACTGCCAGATGAATTAATCGGTTTGGAAATAAAGAAAATAATCAGAGACGGTTGGAACGATTCAGCAAATGTGGGAGACAATTTTGTACAATATCATCTCAAGGGAATTATGCGAATCATTTACTATACTCAACTCAAGCGTCATGAACACTTCCCTTTTTCTTACACAAACATAAGACAGAAAGCCAACAAAGAAGAAGCCAATCTAATTGACTTTTTTTATGAGAACAAAGAAAAGGGATACAGTAAACAACACCTCTTAGAGAATAAGTTTTTAGTAGACTCCTATATAAAGAAAATGATAGAGGAGTTTACAAAATAGTCACAAACTCAACACTGGTTCGAACTAAACCAAGTCCGCGGAGCGCGGTTGACAAAGTAAAAATCTAGTGATAATTTCCAAACGGTCTTAGTTCAACAAAAACCAAACGTCAATGACAGGAATCAGAAAACCATCGGACGGAATCGTCGCGCTTACCTGTGAACCCGATGCATCCCCCGTTGCACAGCTAGCCGATACAGCAGAAGCCACTGCTTGGACCGAAGAGGTGCTCGCGGCAATTACAAAGGAGCTCACAGATCCACGTAATGCCTACCGCGCACCAGAACATCCCCTGCGAGCTTACCTGGATTCACTCAAGCTGCTGTTGGAGAAACTTCAGACGAGGCAGCCCGTCGAGCTCTGGGAAGTGCATCGGGAGTTAGCAAGGGCAAACTCTCAGTTTCACGACGACAGTTTTACCGAAGCGTGCACGCTGCTGTTCGGATAAATTCACAGCCGCCCAACATGCTACCCCTACTTATCAAGCAAGGGGTACGCTTTTTCTTTTCTACCCCACCACACTGGTTCGAGCTAGCTCAAGTCCGCTGAGCTCTTGTAAATAAAAAATATAATTTAGTCTCTACATACTATAGTTCTTGATACTCACCTATTTTTGTTTAGTTTTCCACATACACAAATGGACCCATGATTAATGAGGCCATTTATGTATAAAACTACTTATACAAGTTATACTATTGAACAAGCATAACGCCGCTATGTACGCCTAAGTTGTAGGCTGTTCTAAGTGCTTCGGCTAGTGAGTTGGCCATAACACTGGTGCGTTGACCTGAAGTGTTTATAAACTCATACACGTGCGCCCCTTGTCCCATCGAAACTTGGCCACCAGCAATAGAAGTATCACCTCTCACAAGCATAACGCCACTATGTACGCCTAAGTTGTAGGCTGTTCTAAGTGCTTCAGCTGATGAATTAGCAACAACACTAGTGCGTTGATTTGAACTGTTTATGAACTCATACGTAGAAGCTTCCGCAAAATTTGCAGATCCTAGAGTTAGCATAAGCGCACCTAACATAAACAATCCCGATGCAACATTTGTTTTTTTATTCATCTTTTTTTATTATTATTTTTTAATAAGCAAAGATATCTACTACATTTTTTGATAAAATATCAAAATGCATAGTCTTCAATATTTGAGAGTTACAGATAGTTTTTATAAATAACTGTAATAGACAAAATAGATTTTCAACCACTAATCTATATTTTCGATAGATGCTCTTGCTACATATAAAAGTGTATACAATATATTGACAAAAAGCAAGTTTAATTGCATTATGACACACAAATACCAACCATACTAATCTCACCCTTTCTATTTACCCTCTTCCAATTCAAAGTTCTGTTTTTATTTCTCCTCTCCCGAACTAGTTCAAACGGAAGTAGACTCATTAGCACGCGTGGGTCTTTTTCTTTCTTGTTGAACGATACGAGTACACACTCAGCGCGGCATACACCCATCCTTGACTTCCCCACCTTTTAAAACTAATGTCGTTTAAGATCCTAGACACACCACACAACCCACTTACAGAATCATGAGTGATACCGTTACACGCATTGGTGACATGAACGCAATCCGCTGGCTTCTCGTCATGCGCCAAAGTGATGGCGACATTATTGTTCGGATTGTACAAGAGGGCGAAGTCGTCGGAGGAGAAGACTATGGCAATCCAATGGTTCCTTCTGCGGAAGTCGAATTCTGCCTTAGTGGCGGCAGGAGCAAGCACACTCGTGTAGCACTGCTTGCCTTAATGGAAGCAATGGAGCGAGATAACCAAGAACGCCCCATACCCTACGACTGAACCGCGAGAAGCAGCCCAAATACTCACACAGCCTCTGAACCCCAAACGTCAGAGGTGTTTTCTTTTCTACCCCACACTGGTTCGAGCGAGTTGCAGTCCGCGGAGCACTTTGACAATTTCTTAATTTAGTTTTAAAGTTTTTTCTAGACAAAAAATAACATCAACCTGAAAGGAGGCATTGATGCCAGAAGATATTTACGATTTAGAGGGTGAGGCAAGCTCCTTTGGAGATTACATTAACGCTTGGTACTTGCCAATTAGCAACCTTATGTCACGGCGAAAACAATGGGATGAAGCAACCCTATTCAACTGGATAGAAGCTCATCCCATACAATCATTCACCTTGAGGTACGGGGGTGGCAAAAGTTCTTCAATGGAATGGTGTTTCACCAAATACCCCACTCGAGTAGCTCGCCTAGATAGACTCTCCGAACTAGCCAACTCGTGCAAGGACATCACGGAGTTTAAGCGTATCTGCAATGAACTTTTTCGATTGGTGAATGGTAGAGTTGCGTTTCCTGGAGAATTGTACAACCCCGACCTACTTGAATTGTGAAACAAGCCTCGCGAAGCTTCGACTTCGGTTGGGACTTTCGTGTTTTTCTTTCTACCCCACCACACTGGTTCGGACTAGCTCAAGTCCGCGGAGCCCTGACTTAAATCTTATCTTTCAATTGTATTCGGAACTGCTAAGATTAATTACATGAAAATCATTTTGACCATAATTACAGTGCTATGCATTTGTGCTGCTTCTATTTTATATTTTTCACCGAAAACAGAGACTGAAACAACAATGAGTACTTGGAAAACGTACACAAATACATTTTATGGTTTTACCCTTAAGTATCCTCGTGACATGTTTGTACTAGGGTGGCCCCTCGATTTTGAAATACACCAACCCTTACCAACTGAAAATGGTTACAATAATCAAATATTTATTACTCCATCAAGAACGATAAGCGATGTAGATCGTGATTACATGGCAATTCGTTTTGCCGAAGATGTGCGCAATGATACCCGCTCAATTCAGCAGCATTTCAAAGAAGATGCCCGATTCGTGACACACAATGTAGAAGATATAAGAACAATTAACGGTGTTGATTTTATTTTTATAAGAACTGAACAAGGTGATTCAATCGCATATTTCAAAGTAAATGGCTACATTTTAAGCGCTGAGATGGACAAAAATTTCCCCAGCCAGGAACTGTTCATGGAAATCCTAGACACATTTGAAGTTGTGCCCAAAACTAAGCAAGAGATAGATTCTAATGTTTTTCCAAAAGGACCACCTAAAATTGATGGCAGCATTTAGAATTGACTCAATATTCTAGCTTGGTCAACATTTTAATACCCCACCGCACTGGTTCGAGCGAGCGTCAGTCCGCAAAGCTACCATTTGACATATTATATTAAATATGTTTTTATTTTGTAAATTCAACAGAAGGAGTAACAATTGAAAAGAAAGAAGAAAACAAAAGGAGTTTTGGGAGACCAAGGAGTAAAGATCAAGCAGCCAGTGCCAACAACAACCATTTCTCAAGAGGGGATTGCCTCCAGAAAACCACTGAGAAGATTTGGTATCAACTTCAGGCACAGAGGACACTACTTCTGGTTTCTGGTTTCGACAACAATCTTGCTTGCAAGCGTTGTCGCCAGTGGTGTCGGCGGTAATCCAGTTTGGATTTCCATGGCTGGACTCTTTTTCCTCCAATCTAGCCTGGCGGCTGTTTTCGATACCAGAATGGGCACACGGGAGACCAGGTTATTCTCGGTTGACTGCATATGGTTCAACGGCCTGATGGGAGGGATTTGCATCTTTATCACGAAAATATTCTTTTAATGATTTGCCGATTTTTCAAGATAAATCGGAAGAGGCCCCTGATTACGTTACGTAATTCACGGGGCTTTCGTGTTTTTCTTTTCTACCCCACACTGGTTCGAGCGAGCGTCAGTCCGCGGAGCAAATATTGACTTAATCAAAAATAAGTGCTATAAAAAATACAACTGTTTTTTCCAATTCAACCCCCTTTTAACAATGAAAACATTTCTGGTAACAGACAGGTTCTCTGAGTACCTACAGGGGGTCAAAGACCTCCAAGCAAGAAACCACAAGGACGTCGTCGGGACGAGCGAGCGAGGATTCCTAACCTGCCAGTTTTCAGTTGAAGAAATCGGCCGATTTGCTAGCGAAGCTGGCATTATCGTCGTGACAGACGATAATGGGAGTCGAGTTCTCGGCTACAACATCCTCCTGACCATCGAGCGGACTCTCACCTACCCTGCGTACAGAGGTTTGGTGCATGCTTACCAAGAGCTGCGTCCTGAATGCGATTTGTCAAAGGTGCTGTTGGCACGACAGTACTGCGTTGACGAAAGTGCAAGAGGTGGCCCTGCGGTGAAGTCTCTATACGACGTCATGCGGTCAAAGGTGTGCATTCCTCACGGGTACACATACTCAATCGGTGAAATCGATGAGCGCAACCGCATCAGCATGGTGGCAGCAAGAAGACTCCTGGGTTACACATTTATCGGCTCTTACCAGTCCGATGGAATAACCTGGAACATCGGAGAACGTCTTGAAATCCCTGCTTGATGTCGACGACAGTTTCAACCCCGCCCAGTAGCGCAAGCGAACGGCGGGGTTCATCTTTTTTATTTCTACCTCATCACACAGGTTCGAACCAACCCAAGTCCACAGATCAAAATTGACTAAAATATAAAATATCTATAGCGTGTGATGGAGCATGAAAGAACCTCTACCAGACATAACCCTGGAGGTGTGGCGAGACAAGGAACTCATGTACCATTGCCGTACACACTTCAACAAAATTAAGCAGACTCAAAACCCTGCTCCCGTCCCCACCATTGACCAGTTGTTGACACTCATTACCAGCGTAATCAACTCAACTGACTCGATGATTATGCCAATACCAGAAACTGCTATCGATGAAAGATTTAAGCCTGTTGATGTTCAGGTTATAAACCAAAGAGAGCATCCATTGGAAAGCGGGGACTTGGAAGCAGTAAAGGAGTGCGTCTTGCAATCCGAAGCAAATTGGTTTGATGAGAGTTTGTAATATTTTAAACTAAACCCTTGTAGCCGCGTCGACTTTCCACAGTTGCGTGGTTTTTCTTTTCTATTCCACGCTGATTCAAACCAACCTCAGTCCGCGGAGACCTTGTAAAGCAACGTAAAAAAAATTTATTTAACAAATAATTTTGATAAAATTCTCTTATGAAGAAAAATTTTAAATCACAGGGAGCAGTAAAACTATTTCCACAAAAAGGTGGATGGGTGTATTTGCCAGTAAAACAAACTTATTCTGATTTAGGAATTACAAAACCCAAATGGGGTTTGGTTCCAGCAACAATTACAATCGGAAACACTACTTGGAAAAAATCACTTTTACCAATGGGAGACGAAACTTTATTCATTGCTTTAAATGAAAAAGTAAGAAAAGCTGAAAATATAAAAATTGGAGATACAATAACAGCTACTTTTACATTAGATTAGTTCTGAAGTACTAGATTCGGAAGAAACCCCTGATTACGTAAGGTAATTCAACGGCTTTCGTGTTTCTCTTTTCTACCCCACCGCACTGGCTTGATCCAGCCTCAGCTGCTTGTAACTATTTACAATTCAGTATTTTTATGTTTTTATACTGCCTGGCTATTGTACCCACACATCATGAAAAAAACGTCTGTTACCATAATTGTAACCCTCACCATCCTAATCTTGTGCCTTTGGCACTACCAAAGGATCAAGGTCGTGCCAACTACCCCTTCACCGGCATCAACCGTGGAAACACAGGTGGTGGAGACACCGCCGGTGGTAAACCCTCTCCAAGGGATTGCCTCGATCGAGCAGACACTCACACAACTGAACGCCTCGCTCGACCTGCTCGAACGAGAAGCGAGCACCGATGCGCTGCTGATGAAGTTCATTCGCGAATACCGCGAACAGCAAATCTCGGCAGTGGACTTTGACACGAGTTTCAAGAAGCTGCGTGACATGCCTGTCGATATCATCCCGATGTTGCACATGGCATACGGCATCAGCGACGAAGATGCATCCCATGTCACCGCTCTGCAACAGAATATCGCGGAGATTGTCCGCAACAAGCACACCTTGTTCTGGACGGAAGATTTCTGCGGCGGAAAGGTTGTTACCAAGGAGAACGCGTGGGAGGAAGTCCGAACGGAATTCCAGAACACAACCATCCCGATGACTACGAATGATTTGAGCAAGGCATCGATTGATGCCTACCTTGAACAAATTCGGCCTTTCTCGGCTGCTCAGCAAGTCATCCATGAGCCCGGAGTAACCACGGTGATGGGCGGCGACTATCGCCCACTCAAAAACATCCACCAGAGACTGCTGGAGTACGCTGCTCATGCCGATCGTGGCACACTGCCTTCCGCCCTTGACCCCAGAAGGATGCCCCTGCTCCGCACCGTGCTGAGTAAAGGCCGTGACCTCTACCTGCTTCGGTACATTGCCGAGCATGGCAGCCAGGAACCACAGGTGATCGTCTTCGGCGCCGCCCACACGGAACACCTCAGTGAACTGCTGAGCTTCTACCAAGCAGGCGGGCAATTTCTGGTCATCCAGTGAAAATGGATCACGTCCGACGCAAGGAAGTTCCTCGCGTCGGACACTTTTTCTTTTCTACTATAATTCTGAGTGTATGCAGAAACCTTGACGAACCACCTGCGTAGGGGTAGCGTTGTGATATGGAGCACCTTTCAGAAAGTGGTAGCAGACCACCAAACAATCAAATCATCTGCACCCTGGTCTACCCCATCCAGGATATGCAAGTACTCCTTGCAAAAAAGAGGCGGAAAATTGGGGTTGGTCTCTGGAATGGCTGGGGCGGAAAAGTTGAGAAAGACGATACCTCAGTCAGAGCGGCAGCGGCTCGCGAACTGTTTGACGAAGCAAGATTGCATGTTGACCCTGCTGCGCTAGACTACCGTGGCAAAGTCACCTTCTACAACAAAGATGCTGCTATGCCAGTGGTTGTCGTCCATCTCTTTCTAGCGACTGAATGGTCGGGAGAGGTTACTGTCGAGGAAACTGAGATGAGTGATCCTACGTGGTGGCCGATCAAAGAACTACCGTTTGATGAGATGCCCGCATCAGACTACGATTGGCTGCCATTAATCTTGGACGGTCATACCATTGAGGCAACAGCGTGGAATGGTCCAAATCAGCGGTCGATCTCGAAACCAACCGTCGTACGCATCATTGAGTAACACCGGCTTTTGTCAGTGACTCGTTGGTGTTTTTCTTTTTAGAAAACTTGACACTTGTGTTTAAGTGTTATATTTTTTACTAAATTCTTTCACATGAAGACCACCCTCTACGCCCTCATCGGGATTGTTCTCTACGCAATCCAAAACGCAATCATTGATGTGAAATTGAAGCAGTACTCCCCGACGGGTATTTTGCTCGGTTTCTACATCATCCTCTTGCCGCTCGCCCTAGGCTTGTTCCTCTGGCAAAAGGCATCTGGGCAACCAGTCGGCATTCCTACGGGCAAACCCTTCTTGATCCTGTCGTTGGTCGCGGTGATGTTTTTCATCGCCGACTTCTTCTACATCGGCGCATACACGAGTGGAGGCAACGTGGTGACGGTCACCATTTTGCTCTCCCTCATGCCTGTCATCGGCGGGATCATCAAGTTCTTTTGGGTACGTGACGTGCCCAATGGATGGCAGGTGACAAGCTTCGGCTTTGCTCTGATTGCGGTTATTTGCATCGCAATCGGTAATACCCGAAAAACCCCTGCCGCCGAAGATTCTCCGGCACAAGAACAAAGTCCCTGATTGCCCTCTCTCGCAACCACCGCTCGTAGTTGCGAGGCATTTTCTTTCACCGCATACCGTCCTACAGCGAAACTGCACATACGCATCAATGTATGCTATTGTCTTTTTCAAACAACCCTTGCTCTTCTATGGAAACAAGATTGAAGTTTTTTACTCAAGGTTGCCCTGTGTACCCTCGGCCAATCACGGATGATGAGCAATCAGATGTTCTCCGTGTGTTACATGCAGTATGGCCGCCAGAGCCGCTATTTGTTGCACTAGATTCAAGAATCAAGCAATCAGAAGCAGAAATTCTTGAAGAGGGGGTGCGCCATCCTCAAATCGTCATGTTAGCATATGCTGATGGTAGACCGTTCATGATTCGATATGAAGGAGAGGCAGGCTCGCAACCCTTAGCCGTCTCTGCACATTGGCTCATAATCGCACTCGAAGACCCTGACTCAGAGGACGACACATGCCTATTTTGACCGGGGTTTTTTCTTTTTATACAGCCTGTGCTAGGGTGTTTGGTAAACAATTATGATACCAACGCTCTTTCTCGATATCGATGACACACTCCTCAGTCACACACCCTTGGCACGTGATTTCATTCTCGACCAGTATGGTTTGGAACTGCCTCAGGATTTTCACTCGGGGTACGACCTCTTTGGTATGGTGGAAGCTCACCTGTCCCCTGAACGAAAACTCTTGAAATATGATTTCTGGGCACACTACACCGACAACTTCTTACTCTCTCGAGATCCTCGATACAAGCACGAACCGCTTCCTGGTGCTACCGAAACGGTTGCGGCACTTTCGTGCAAGTATGATCTCTGGGTTGTAACTGCACGACCATGTATCTGCAAAGAGGTTACGGAGGACACGCTCGATCAGTTTTTCCCAAACTGCTTTCAGGGTATCCACTTCGTATGGAAACGGGAAGGCGGCAAACATACCGAACGCCCAAAACGGGACTTCATTACAGAAATTGGTAGCGGACTCGCGCTGATTGATGACAATCCTGAGCAGATTATTGCCGCTCAAAGCGCAATCGAACCAGTTCTCTTTGATCCGCACGATCACCACCGTAATCATCCAGAAATCAAGGTTCGGGTGAAAAGTTGGAGCGACATCGCTGACCGGTTTTTGTGAGGATATGTTTGTGGGCCGGCGCGCGAAGCGCGCCGGCCCCTTTTCTTTTCAAAACAAAACTGACAGCCACTACTCTCAGTGCGCGTCTATTACCCCCGTATAAACAACCGTGCGAAACGAATATCCTCAAACGAGTACTGCCCGCCGAGCTTTCGGTGTACTGCCGTTAATCGAAACTCCTCCATGCCACGAGATGCATCACGAACGTCCTCACACATCTGCGCAAATTCATCAGTATCTGGCGCGAGGTATGCAACATCATCTGCCGTGAGCGCACCCTCATCGAGTAACCGTTCCAAGTGCGACAAAATCGTTCCCGAGGTGAGCTTTCGCGTGCTAATGATTTTTTTGAGGGGCACCTGTTCAAGCACAAGTTCTTTGGTTAGTTCAAAGGTTGTTTTCTTTGCACCATCTTCACCGCGAACCTCCTGCTCACTCGCACCAATCTTACGCAAAAATGAACGGTGCAGCTCATCGTACGTCTGCGCATCCGTGCGCGAGCATTCGGCGCATACGCGCGTCGAATGCTCGCGCAACCACCCATCAACATCACGTACCTGCTCATGCACACGAAGTGCCATTGGGTTAAATCCTTTAAGCAGCAACCCATCGAGCGTTCGCAATCGTGACAACGCAACGTACCCCTGCCCCGGCACAAATGCATTGCTCAAATCAACGACTGCTCGATCGAGCGTCATGCCCTGACTCTTGTGAATTGTTACTGCCCACGCAAGCTTCAGCGGCACCTGCCCAATTTCACCGAGCACCTTACCACCATCCTCCACAGACCAGCTCTGCGGTGACGCAACAAATCGCTCACCAGTTTTTGTAACCACCACGGGATACCCTCCCTCAAACCCAACCACCTCACCGGTTGTTCCATTGACGTATCCAGCAACAGGATTATTTTTTACAAACATCACCAGCGCGCCTTTCTTTACCACCAATCGCTCAGGGGCAAGCGCACCACGCTTGAGCGCATCAATCACGTGCGGCTTTCCGCTTGCCGTCATGAGGTACACCTGCTCATCAGCATTGAGGGCTTGCAATTTTTTCCCATTAAATGAATCAACATTCACATTGTGCGTATAGAGCTTCGTCACGTCTTCTGGCTCATCGGTAATAATTCTCGATCGCAACACCTCAACGGTTTGTTCGCTTGGCTCTCCATCACGAAGTTCATTGAGGAGCGTCGCGAGCGCATCGTCGCCTTGTCGAAACTGCGTCTTGAGGTAGCACGTATGCATGTCTGCTGCTTTCCATGCGCGCGACGTAAATGCAAAAGGTGTCTGCACCTCCGGTTCATCATCAAAGAAAATTGTTTGGACCTCCTGTGTAGTGCGTCGTTTCTCAATCGGCGGCAGCTGGAAAAAGTCGCCCGAGCATACCACTTGCATGCCACCAAATGGCGCATCGACTCGGGTAAACATACGTGCGACCTGATCAACCGTATCGAGCGTCTGCGCAGACAGCATCGAGACTTCATCAATCACGAGCACCTTTGCTTTCTCAAATCGTTTGTGGAGGTACGCCTTTTGCGAGAGCATATCAAGCTCATACTCACTGAGCGAATCACGAATACCAATCCCCGCCCATGAGTGAATGGTCATGCCCTTGAGGTGTGTTGCAGCGATGCCAGTAGATGCGGTTACGGCAACCTCGACACCGCGCGAGCGCAAAAAAGAAATATACTCATTGAGCACGTGTGTCTTTCCAGAACCTGCCGGACCGGTTAGAAACACGTTTTTACCGAGCTTGAGTACCTGGAGCGCTTCCTGCTGCGTCATCATAGTACACCGATTTTACCACGCAGCACGACTGCCGTATTGATTGACGGGCTAAAACATCCAACGTACGGTGCTGTCTTTTAATCAACCTGCGGCGGCCTAAAGAAGATGCGCTCTGGCAATCGATTACCCTTACAGCGTGCAACGCGGCGCGCAAACTGTTTGCCTCGTTTCTCACACGCTGCCAGTACTGCCACGTCCTCAAACGCGCGAACGTTTCCTGTGTAGTAGGCACCTAGCACATGTGCACCGTAGTACAAGAACACGCCACGCAACCAGAACGACGGAAAAGCAAAAAAGACAAGCTTCTGTGCCCAGCGCGGTGTACCTCCTGATACCAAAAAGTACGTTCGTAAGAATCCAAGCTTCCCAACCGGCTGATTGAAGCGATTTCGCTTCGTCATATCGAGGGCAAAGAAGCGCATGCGGTCAATGAAGTTTTTCAAATGCGCAGGAATTGAGAAGTTGTATGTCGGCGCTGCAATAACCAACCCTTGTGATGCTTGTATGCGAGCCGTAAGCTCACGAAACGCTCCCTCGTGCGACTGCGGACCTGTACTGTTTTCAAACGTGTACGTATCAATAAGCACATCGGCCAAGTACACCTTCTCGACGCTCACGCCTGGCACCGTCTGTACACCACGAATGAACGCATCGAGCATGCTATCTGAATTTCTACCCCGCGATGGCGAGCATGCAAGCGCAATAATTGTCACTGATATGTCTGTCATGCGAAGCAGTATAGCACAGACACAGTAATTTGACTTTTATTATTTTTATAGCATTTTATATGCTAACCTGAGTACCTATGAAAAATCCATCCGGAAAAAAACGTAAAGGGACACACACGACCTACACCGAAGCCGCCGGCAAGGTCGCCGAAAAGCTTGCGCGTTCAGATACGATCTCGAGCATTGTTGCAGGTGTTATCACCCCCGGCCTCAAAAGCTCAAAACGCAGTGTGAAAGTCATTAAAAACCCAACAGGGGCACTCCTTGTTAAAGTACGTGATGTTACCACCATCATGGAAGTACACGTCATTGGCAAAGACTACGATGCCGCCATCGCAAAAATTGAGGAGATTGCGAAGGAATTACACATGGACTTCAAGTTGGAAGACCGTACCGGCGCCTAAGTCGGTACTTTTTCTTTTAGGTGCAGTACTATGCCTTCTTTACGAATCCTTCGATTGCCTTGAGTGCCTCAACAGGAACCATGTAGACAACAGTATTACTCTGATCTGAAGACATATCGTTGATTGATTGTAATGTACGAAGGTGTAGTGCACCAGGAGTTGCGGCAAGCATTGCTGCAGCCTTTGCAAGGTTTTCTGATGCAGCAAGCTCTCCTTCTGAGGTAATGATCACCGAACGTTTCTCTCGTTCTGCCTCTGCTTGCTTACCAATAGTTCGCTCGAGTTCAGGTGGCAGACTTACATCCTTGAGCTCTACATTTTGCACCTTGAGTCCCCACGCATCTGTTTCGGTATCAACGATTTCGCGAATACGATCGGCAATCTTGTCTCGGCTTGAGAGCAGTTCATCAAGCGTCACTTCACCAACGATATTTCGCATCGTCGTCTGCGCATACTGAGAAATTGCATACTTAAAATCTTCTACCTCAAGAATCGCTTTCTGTGCATCACCGACCTTGTAGTAGATAACAGCATTCACGCGAACTGAAACGTTGTCTCGTGTAATGGCATTTTGATCTGGCACATCAACAGCTTTAGTGCGCACATCCACTTTCTGGTAGTGCTGAATAACTGGGAACACCAGTCGCCACCCTGGCTGCATCACTGAACTGAACTTTCCAAGTGTAAACTTCACACCCCGCTCATACTGATTTACCTGGCGAATGCTCACCACAATAATCACCAAAACCACAATAAGGATAAAAACTCCCATAGACATACGTTACGTTTATATATTCCTAGCATACGGTGTTGTGCGCAAAACGTACACATTGACTTTTTTAATAAATGTAGTATTTTAATAGACATGTTGCATCGCAACGTACAGCAGAACAAAACGCAAAACCGCTACATGTCAGTGGCGGATATTCTCATTGCGCGTGTCTGGGCGACTCCCCACACACTTGTGTCTAGCTGTAACGTTTGTACTCGGTAAATACCCTTTCTCCGCGATAAAAACGCTCCAGCTCGACAGAAGCTGGAGCGTTTTCCGTTTCTTGTTGAGCACATACACACTAACCCATTGTTCCTTATCACCATGAAAGATAAACCCGAACTGACCTTCCGTACCGGTTTCCGCGTACGGCTCCGTCTGCTCACTGCAGACGATGCAGTGACACTGACCACCTGGATGAATGATCCAGAAACAACGCAGTACATCACCCAGTACCTACCCAAGACGCTTGAAGCCGAGCATGCATGGATTGAGTTGCTCTACAAGAACGACAAAGACATCGTGTTTGGGATCGAGCACATCGAAGATGACACGCTCATCGGCGTTATTGGGTTGCACCACATTCAGTACCGTCACGGTACCGCCTCAACGGGCGCGACGATTGGCAGCAAAGATCACCTCGGCAAAGGGTATGGTAGCGAGGCAAAAATGCTCTTGCTCAAGTACGCCTTCGATACGCTTAACCTGCGCAAGATTGGCGCCCGCGTGTACGCCTTTAACGGCCGCTCGCTGCGATACCAAGAGAAGTGCGGTTACCGCGTAGAAGGAGTGCTCAAAGAGCAGCATTTCATCAATGGTGAATACCACGATGAGGTGCTGCTGGCAGTCCGTCGCGAGGATTGGCTGCCCATCTGGGAGAGGTACCAGAGCACCGGGACCGTCTAAGACGGTCCCTTTTTCTTTGTAGCTTATGCACAGGCAGCCCCCTTGACGACTTTTACATATATGCTATTTTAATCCCCGACCGACCCACGTTCCTTCTCACAACCCATCCGAGGAGTGCGTGTGTCACTATCCTAACAAGCCTATGAAGAAGTCCAGTCCCATCCTGCTGTTGGGGGCGATGATCGCCCTGTCCGCTTACTTGCTGCCGAACCTCGGTGCCGCCGACGACCTGCCCGATCGCGATGTCTCCATCGCCCTCGCCGTGCCGGACATCAGCGACAACTACATCGCGTACGACATCCAGAAGCCGGCCGATCCCGTCGCCATCTTCCAGCGTGACGAGTTCAACGATGCGATCATCAGCCTCAGTGCCGCCAGCTACGTCGAGAAGAATCCGGCCAAGAAGGCCACCGACACCAGCTACAGCACCTACGGCACCTTGAAGCAGACCTACGGCACCAACGGCTACAGCCACACCGGCGTCATCCACGACACCATCGCCGGCCACTGGAGTATTCGCGAAGCCAACAACGGCCTCGTCTACTACGACGACACGAGTACCGGCCTCGCCCTCCTCGGCACCCACGCTGCCCCGACGGTCCTCCAGACCTGATGGGCCGCCGTGAGGACGTCTCCGCGTCCTCACTCAATCGAAGCTCCTCCCCGCGCTCGTCGCGGCGAGGGCTTTTTTCTTTCCAAAACCTATTGCACTGCTTCCTACTGTATTACGCCCTGCGTCCCACCATTTGCGCCGCATATATAAAAAATAAAAAACATCTCTAGACACACTCAAAAAATACATCGACATGTATCATCACCTCACACAGACTGTACTGCATGGAGTACCCAAAAGAAATTGTCCTCGTCAGGCACGGGGAGTCTGAAGCAAATGTATTATCAAGTGAAGAACGCACAAAGCTCGATAGCAGCACCAAAGATTACGGCCTCACCCCTCGTGGCAGAATGCAGGCACGAGAAACAGGTGCATACCTAAGGAAAACATACGGCACATTTGATGCGTACTATGCATCGTTTTGTCGGCGCACCAGAGAAACTCTCGAGCTGATGTATCCAGAGGCACGAATTACCGAAGATGCACGCATTGCCGAAGCGCAGCGTGGCATCTGGCACGCGATGCCGGAAGCCGCAATCGATGCATGCTTCCCCTATGAACGGGCTCGTCGCGAGAAAGAGGGTCTGTACTACTATCGCCCCTTTGGTGGAGAAAATTGGCCAGACTTAGAAAACAGAATTCACAGCTTTATTGAAACGCTCTTTCGGCTGCATCGAGGGCAACGGGTGCTCCTGTGCGTACACGGTCACTGGCACATGGCGTTTGAGCGCATCATGCACAACTTCAGCACTGATGAGCTCATCCGCAGGTATCGAGAAGACGTCGCACCAAATGGATCGGTTACCGTATACAAAGGTGCGCTGATAAACGGTAGGCCGCAACTCGTACTCGCCAAGCAAACCTTTGCCCCACACGCTATACCCCTCGCAAAATCTCAATTTCAGCACCAACCGCGTTGAGACGTTCTGCAATCTCTTCATACCCTCGCTTGATTGAGTACACGTTTCGCAGAATTGACGTTCCCTCTGCAGCGAGCATTGCAATCATCACGATAACTGCAGGACGCAACGCTGGTGGACACACAATCTGCGCAGCCTTGAGTGACGTCTTGCCATGAATAAAGACACGATGCGGATCAGCGAGTGTAATCTGTGCACCAAGACGATTCAGCTCGGTAAAGTAGATTGCTCGATTTTCCCACATCCAGTCATGGATGAGCGTTTGTCCCTCTGCCTGCGTCGCAATTGGTACAAAAAATGGCAAGTTGTCGATATTGATACCTGGGTATGGCAGTGCATGAATCTTATCCTCCAGAGCATGCAGCTGTGATGGCTTTATGGTGATATCAACAAGCGCGGTGCGTCCATTGAGAGCCATGTAGGGCTTCGAGAGCTTGTACGATTGCCCCATCTTCTGCAATTTCAGCAACTCGAGACGCAAAAACTCAATCGGACAACGAGTTATGGTGAGTGTTGATTTGGTAACAATTGCAGCAGCTAAAAACATCATCGACTCAATTGGATCTTCACTAATATGCACTTCAACATCTTGGTCAATATCACTACCTCGTCCATGCACGGTGAGTGTCGACGTGCCGATACCATCAATCTGCACGCCCAGCTGCTCCAAAAAGAAGCAAACGTCCTGCACCATGTAGTTTGAGGTAGCAAATCGAAGTGTCGTTGTACCCTTAATCCCCGCTGCAGCAACGAGCAAGTTTGTGGTGGCAGTATCACTCGCTTCGTAGAGTACAATGTCGGCCGGTTTAAGTCCTTTGTGACTAATGTGATACGCACTATCCTTGGTATCAATCGAGACCCCCATCTCCTCGAGACCATACTGATGCGCTGCAATCGTGCGCGCACCCATCTTACATCCACCACTAAACGGCAACGAGAATGATGGCGTCCGATGAATCAAGCTACCAATACCCATCAAAATTGAGCGGATTCGTTTTGCTGAGTCAAGGTTCATACCTTTCAGGTTGTACTTCGCAGGTGGCGTAATCGCTAAGTCTTTCTCATTGAGCCATCGTGCCGACACACCAATGCTCTCAAACACTTCAAGCACGCGTGCAACCTCCTCGATTCGTGGCACCGAACGAAGCGTCGTTGTTCCTTTGTTGATGAGCGCCGCGAACATGAGGTGCAATGCACCGTTCTTTGAAGTATTCGTGGCGATTGATCCCGAAAGCTTTCGTCCACCAGTGATCTTAAAATCAATTGAATCTTGGACCGAAATGATTTTATGATTGAGAACCTCGCTAATCTTTGCCAACTCAGCTGTAGTGAAATTCTGCTTGCCCGCCTCCATGCGTGCCACAGCGCTTTGCGAGGTGCGTAACCGCTTTGCAAGCTCTCCTTGGGTGAGTCCGTTACGCTGTCTGAGTAATTTGATAAAGGTACCGAGCTTTTCTTGGTCGCTCGTTGATTGCTGTGTCTTTCCCATGCATGCAATATATCACATATGATATAGTTACCGTATGAAGATTGTGGAAAATTACTCACTGCACACACACAGCGCGATGCGTACCGGCGGCACAGCACGCTACGCCGCCTCGCTTGAAACAGTACAAGATGTGCAAAAACTTGCGACATTTGCTCAAAAAAACAACCTACCGCTCCATGTCATTGGTGAAGGAACCAACACGTTTTTTGGGGACGGCGTACTCCCTATTGTGGTCGGCAACATGTGCCTTCGTGGCATTACCATTCTTGAAGAAACCTCTACCCAAAGCGTGGTAAACGTTGCCGCAGGCGAAGTCTGGGACGAACTCGTCGCGTGGTCAGTTACTCGAAATCTGTCTGGGATTGAGGCGCTCTCCCTCATTCCAGGCACCGTAGGTGCAGCGCCGATTCAAAACATTGGCGCATACGGACGCGAGTTTAAAGACGTGTGCCACTCAGTAACTGTGTACGATTGCGCGTCAGCGGAGATTCGAACACTTTCACGAGACGAGTGCCATTTCGCCTATCGCGACAGTATCTTTAAGCAGCGGCCTGGTGTATACGTTGTCCTCGGCGTCACAATCATACTGTCAAAAGCATCCCCAGAAATGCCAACATACAAAGATGTGGTTGAATACTTTGGTAATGAGACAGCACCAACCGTTGCAGCAATTCGCGAAGCCATCTGCACCATTCGCATGCGTAAGCTTCCCGATTATAAAACTACTCCAAACCTTGGCTCTTTTTTCAAAAATCCAATTATAGACGCGGCGGCATTTGCAGCACTCACCAGCACGCACGGCGAAGTACCCCACGCACCGCTTCTTGATGGACAGATAAAATTATTTGCAGGTTGGTTGATTGAGCAGTGTGGGTTAAAGGGTGCTGCAGTTGCCGGGCTTATCGTATATGAAAAAAATGCCCTCGTGCTCACAAACCCGCAGCGTTTGTCATACACATCGGTTCGTAATGCAGAAGAGCTTATTCGTACTGCAGTGCGTGAACGCTTTGGTGTAACACTCGAGCGTGAGCCTATCCTTATTTCTTAATCTCACACCTGCATCCTACTGCGCTGCATATACTACATAGCACTCGTTGGTTTTTTTGACGGCATAGAAAGCGCACCCTCAAGTGTGTAGTCACCGACAATCGTGCGCCGTAATCCACCAAGTGTCGCCGGTAGTCCAAGTCGTCGCCCCATCTCCTCTGCGAGCGATCGAATGTACGTGCCGCTCCCCACTGCAATTGTTGCACGTACGTGCACTCGCCCGTCCTCAGCAAAGATATCGGTAATGGTCCACGCATCAACACGCATCTTTTTCAGCGGAACATCTACATGCTGGCCACGTCGTGCCCGCTTGTAGAGCGGCACACCATCACGCTTAATTGCAGAGAATGCGGGGACCGGCAACTCATGAGTGCCAACAAGTGAAGCTGCGGCTGTTTCAATACGTTTTTCTAGTTCAGGAGTCAGCAACACATCTATCGCCGCAATAATCTCACCCTCCATATCACCAGTTGTCCGTTGCTCACCCAGGATAATGTGTGCCTCGTACGTTTTATCGAGCTTAATCAAGGTGGCCAATTGCTTTGTCCCCTTTCCAATACCGAGAATCATCAGTCCTGATGCAAGTGGATCAAGTGTCCCCGCATGCCCCACTTTTACGTTAGCATGTCCGGCTTCACGAAGTAGCCGCCTCACGTATCCGACAACACCAAACGAGGTAACACCAACCGGCTTATCCACAGTCAGTATTTCTGGAACTGGGGCATCTGGCTTTATGTATGGCCCTGTATTGTTCATAGAAAGTATGTAAAAACAAAAATAGTGAATATGCAAGTTGCGGTGCGTCGCAACGGGCGTACGATTAAATCTAATAAGACGCTTAGCTCTTTCTGGATTTCATCCTTTAGGAGTGAGGCGTCTTTTTCTGATTAACTCGAACTACTCGAATACCCATGAAGAAGATCCACACCCTGCTTATCGCAATCATCGCCATTGTGGCAGCCGCATTCCTGCAGCATCGCGGATACGCCGATGACCAGCCCACGCCGACCGCCGCACCTGCCACGACTGCCGAAGTGACCGGTCCTCCGACGCCCGCCGCAACGCCGACCCAACCGATTCGCCCCGCGCGAACCTTCGCTTACGCCGGCGAGCTGCAGCAAATCCTGGCAAAAGCCACTGGTGGTGACGGAGAAGTCGTGACGCTCTCGGCCGGCTGCGCGCTTGAAACGCACTCCGATGGAAGCTACACCGACATCTCGTCGCCCGAGCATCCCAAGGCCTACGGCCCCGACAACACCTACATCGATGTCGCGGTCATGACGCCAGAGGAAATCGCCAAGGCACCCATGTCGGCCCGTCGCACGCTCGAGCTGCTCGCTACGGCCGCCTCGGACGAAGACGCTGGGTGACAAGTACCCTCCCGCGTGTCCGGATGAAACCCTCATCGTTTGAAGCCCTGCCTGGACCACCAGCGCAGGGCTTCTTCCTTTTTATTTGCAAGCGCACGCTTCTATGACAGCAATGACTCGCCCGTCATGCTCGCTGGTACGCTAAGCCCAAACAATTGTAAAATCGTTGGCGCAATATCTCGAAGCGTTCCATCATGCATTGCTGCGCCTTGCTTTGTTACGATTGCTGGCACTTTGTTAAGGGTGTGTGCAGTATGCTTTTCACCGGTGCTCACATCAACATTCACCTCTGCATTACCGTGGTCTGCGGTCACAAACGCAACACCACCTCGTGCATGGAGCGCTTCAAGCACTCGTTTAAGCTCACGATCAACCGTCTCAACAGCAGTTACAATCGCTGGCACATTTGCGGTATGGCCAACCATGTCAGGGTTTGCGAAGTTGATGAAAATGAAATCAACACCCGCATTGATCCGAGCAATCGCTTCATCTGCAATCGCTTCTGCGCGCATCTCGGGAGCCTCATCATGTGTTTTTACATCCTTGCGGCTCTGAAGCATAACGTGCTCTTCGCCCTCATGTGGCGTTTCCTTGCCACCATTCAAGAAGTAGGTTGCGTGCGGAAACTTTTCTGTTTCTGCAATGTGCGCTTGTGTAAGGCCTGCGAGTGAAACCTCTTGCGCGATGGTTGTCTCAATTGCAATTGGTGGAAATGCAACGGGGCAGCTATACTCCTTTGAGTACTCGGTGAGCGTTACGAAGCACAGATTCATATCATCAGCGCGAGCAAGAATGCGCTCGGTGAGCATACGTGCCCGATCAGCTCGATAGTTGAAGAAGAACACCGCATCCCCCTGCTCAATCGGCACCTCTTTAAGCAAAAATGGTTCCACGTGCTCATCCGTTTTTCCGGTTGCGTGCTGCGAAGCAATCTCCTCCTCTGGCGTAACCTGACAAATAGTCCCTTCACAGTGGAAGAGCATCTTTTCGACACGCTCAACTCGGTCCCAGTTGTTGTCCCGATCCATTGCAAAGTACCGGCCAGAAATGCTGCAAATGGTTCCGATACCAGCTTCCTGCGTCACTGCGGTTATTTCTGCAATATCTTTAATTGAATCGTATGGAGATGCATCGCGGCCATCAGTAAAGAGGTGCAGGTATACATCCGCAGCCCCCTTCTCTTTTGCCATTCGCAAGAATGCAAGCAAATGATCCTGATGCGCGTGTACGCCACCCTTACCGATAAGGCCAACGACATGCAGCTTTGAACCGTTTGCGCTGGTATGCGTAAAGAGTCGATTGAGTACTTCATTTTCGACAAATGAACCATCAGCAACTGCCTTATTGATACGAACCAGATCAGTATCAATTACCTTTCCTGCACCAATGGTGGTGTGTCCAATCTCACTGTTGCCAATTTGGCCATGTGGCAATCCGACATGTTCGCCTGAAGCCTCAAGGAGGCCGTGTGGATACGTATTCCAGAGGTAGTCGAAGTATGGCGTCTGTGCGAGTGCAACAGCATTATGCTCAGGGTCTTCGCGATACCCCCAACCATCAAGAACAATGAGTGCAACCTGCTGCATAATCGTTACTTACCCTGTGTAAATACAGCCTTGCCTCGGTACAGTGCCTTTGCACCAAGCGCACCCTCAATTCGAAGCAACTGATTGTACTTTGCAGTACGATCGCTTCGTGAAAGTGAGCCAGTCTTAATCTGTCCAACACCTGAACCAACTGCAAAGTCTGCAATGGTCGCGTCTTCAGTCTCGCCAGATCGGTGTGACATCACCGCAGTGTAGCCGTGCTTATTTGCAAGGTTAATTGCATCGATGGTCTCTGAGACCGTACCGATCTGATTTACCTTAATGAGAATTGAGTTTGCAGTCGCTGCATCGATACCGCGTTGCAATCGCTCTACGTTTGTAACAAAGAGGTCATCACCCACGAGCTGTACCTTCTTACCAAGCTTCTTGGTAAGAAGTGCGTAGCCATCCCAGTCATCTTCATCGAGCGCATCTTCGATTGAAACAATTGGATACTTCTTTGCGAGCGCGACGTAGTAGTCCACCATTTCTGCGCTAGTGAGCTTTTTACCCTCAGTTGCGAGTACGTACATTCCACCTTCGTAAAGTTCTGATGCAGCAACATCGAGTGCAAGTGAGATCTGTGTGCCAGGCTTGTATCCTGCCGCCTTGATAGCTTCCACACAAAGCGCAGCCGCACTCTCGTTATCCTTCAATGATGGCGCAAATCCTCCCTCATCACCAACGGTAGTGTTTAGCCCCTTGCTATGCAAAATCTTTTTGAGTGCATGGAACACCTCTGTTCCCGCCTGTAGCGCCTTACTAAAGCTTGTGAAGCCGTGTGGCACAATCATAAACTCCTGGAAGTCAGTTGAGTTTTCTGCGTGCTTACCACCGTTCAAAATGTTCATCATCGGCACGGGGAGCTGCACTTTATTCTTTGTCTTTGAAACCTTTGCGAGGTACATGTAGAGTGGCTGCTTCTGTGACGCTGCCATCGCGTGCGCAAATGCAAGCGATACACCAAGGAGCGCATTTGCACCAAGCCGACCCTTGTTTGGAGTACCATCAAGCTCAATCAATAGTTCATCGAGCGTACGCTGGGTAAAGCTCTTTCCTTTTAGCTTCTTAAGGATTTCGCTATTTACGTGCTGCACAGCTTTCTGTACACCCTTTCCACCGTAGCGCTTCTTGTCTCCGTCACGCAGCTCAACTGCTTCGTACTTTCCGGTTGATGCTCCTGAAGGAACTGCTGCTCGGCCAAATGAACCATCTGATAAGGTGAGATCTACTTCGACGGTTGGATTACCTCGTGAATCAAGAATCTCTCGTGCGACTACCTTACTAATGGTTGGTGTGGTGGTTTTCATGTGTATTTACTCCTATATATAATGAGCATCTAGTATAAACCTGCCTCAGGCAAAAAGACAATGGCTAGCCCGAAATTGCAGCACAACAGAACATCGTGGTGAAATGCACCTATAACCAGCGGCGGTCATGGTGTACTATAGAAAGTACGTATGCAACCATTCGCACTAGCAGGCATTGCAGATATTCCACTTGCGTTTAAAACCATGACCGCATGGGAAGTCCTCGACATTCTCCTTGTTGCCATTGCACTCTACATCATCATTCTTTTTGTGAAGCAAACAAAATCGCAGTTTATTTTGGTTGTGACCCTGTCACTGATTGTTGTTGCCTTTGTTGCACAAAATGTAAACCTATCCCTAACTCGAGCGCTCGTGCAACCAATTGCAACGCTCGTGTTCATTATTATTGCGATTGTTTTACAACGTGAAATCCGGCAGTTTTTCCGTTGGGTAATGGTTGGGAAAAATTTTCTTCGCGGTTCAGTCCAAACACAACTTCACAAAGCAACGTTTACCGAAGTCGCAGACGCACTCACGCACATGAGCGAGCATCGCATTGGTGCCATTATTGTTTTTCCTCGACGGCAGGACGTTGATGATATGCTCTCAGGCGGACAACCGCTCGACGGGACCGTTTCAAAAGAAGTGCTGCTTAGTATCTTTGATAGCAGTTCGCCAGGGCACGATGGCGCGGTCATCATTGAAAGCAACCGCATTCGACTGTTTGGAGTCCACCTTCCCCTTGCGCAGCAGTATACAAACTACAGAAAAGCAGGTACCCGTCATCGAGCAGCTGCAGGCATTACCGAAGGTACTGATGCGGTTGCATTTGTTGTGTCTGAAGAACGTGGCACGATAAGCGTTTTCAAAAATGGAAAAGCAGCAACGCTCGAAACGACCGATGCGCTCCTACGCGAACTCACAAAACTATCTGGCGAAGCATCTAACGTAGAAAGCACATTCTGGCACTACTTCTTTCGGCAAAATGCTGGTGCAAAACTAAGCTCGCTAGCGCTTGCGTGCATCATGTGGCTCGTACTCTTTGCACAAACAGGTGTTGTAAAAAAAGATATTGCAGTACCCATTGCGTTCCAGCTACTCTCTCCAGACTACCAACTCATCACTGAGCCTGGTGCGACAGAAGTAACCGTCACCATTCAAGGCAAGAGTAATGATATCGCGGCCTTTGATACCTCGAAGCTTCAAGCGCGCGTTGACGCAAAAGAACTTGGACCAGGAACACACACCGTTGACCTAACACCAGAAAGCATTAGTGTCCCTGCCTTCATCAGTGTCACCCGCATTGAACCAGAAGCAGTTACTGTTCGTATTGCTGAAGCCGTACCAACAGAGCAAGAAGCTCCTACTGAGTAGGCCGTGCAGAGCAACAGAAGCTCTGCTATGCTCAATGTATGAAACATGCATATTGGGTACGTGTTGGCGCTTTTGTGGCTCTAGCACTCATTACGGGAACATCACTGTGGTACACCTGGGACACTCGAACGACCACTGCGACTCAACTAGCCACGCTTGAATCAGATCGAGCAAACCTGTCACAAAAAGTTACCGACCTGGAATCTCTCCTCATTGCACTACAATCTGAAAGTACCACTATCAGCGATACGCTCAAGGAAGCAGCGAGTAAATCGGAAACACTTGAGCAAGCCTTTGATCGGGTCAACAGCAACGTTGAGACACTCGAAAAGCTCACGACCACTGATGAAGAGTTACTACAAAAGTACTCAAAGATTTATTTCCTCAATGAGCACTACGTTCCGACAGAACTAGAAACAATTCCTTCAGAGTACACCTACAACAAAGAACGTACCTACGAGATACACGAGCAGGTCTGGCCATACCTTGAAGATCTGCTTGATGCGGCCCAGGAAGATGGTATCGACATACAAATCATTTCTGCATTTCGTTCATTTGGTGAGCAGGCGCAGCTCAAGGGTGCGTACACTGTTACCTACGGTTCAGGTACTGCAAATCAGTTTTCTGCTGATCAAGGTTACTCAGAACATCAGCTTGGTACCACGGTAGATTTCACCACCACCAAGGTCGGGGCGACCTTTTCTGGGTTTGCAAAAACAGAAACGTACGCATGGCTCCTCGATAACGCACACAAGTTTGGGTTTATTCTTTCCTACCCTGACGGCAATGACTACTACCAGTTTGAACCGTGGCATTGGCGCTTTGTGGGCACCAAACTTGCGCGAGATCTACATCGTAAAGAACTCGACTTCTACGACATGTCACAACGAGATATTGACGCGTACATTGTTGACCTTTTTGAGTAGTAGACGCGGCGGTAGTGTGTAAAAAGAAAAAGCGGCGCGGGGCATTCGCCCCGCGCCGCTTTTAACTACTTTCGCTTCTTTGCTGCTGGCTTCTTAGTTGCCTTCTTCGCAGTTGCCTTCTTTGCAGGAGACTTCTTTGCTGCTGGCTTCTTTGCTTTTTTTGTTGCCATTTTGATGGACTTACACTGATAAAGCATGGCGACCCTAGTTCTGGGGATTGCTCCCTACGATGTCGGATTCGACATGTACATCTATTGTATGTTGTCTGCAGAAAAAAAGTGAACTATACACAACAAACCTGTGAATATCTTTTTTGCATGCGTGCACATGATACACTCACTAGTAATGAAGCGTGCGGTAACGCAAACAAAAAAATTTATCGAAACGAATAATCGTTTCATCATGCCAGCAGTACTCCTTCTCGGTTTCATTGTCGACTACTTTACCTTCAATCGTGTCGACCAACTCTTTGATAACCTTGTACTCCTCGCGTACGTCATACTTGCCGCTGGATCTCTCGTTGCACTTTACGGCACAAAAACATCTGCGCGCATTGCACGCATCGCACCTTTTACATTTCAGTATGCAATTGGAGGTCTTTTTAGTGGCCTTTTCATCTTCTACTTTCGAAGTGGCAGCATAAGTGTTAGCTTCCCTTTCCTCATTGTCCTCTTTGTGCTCATGCTGGGAAGCGATTACTTTTACAAACGTTTTCCTAAAGCAAGCTTCCAGCTCGTTGTCTTTTACGTGGCGCTTATCTCCTACGCAAACCTTGTTGTTCCAACCTTTACGAAACACATGAGCCTGTGGACATTTGTGGGGGCAACCCTTCTTTCGGGCGCGGTCATGTATGGGTTTGTTTCATTGCTTGATCGACCACAGTCGCTGATTCGAGGCGTGCACCGCACGCAGGTTGAACGTCGCCTCATCGCGACCACTATCATTTTTGCGCTTCTGTACGTAACCAACATCATTCCTCCTATTCCGCTTTCTATGAAAGCAGGTATCGTTGGGTATGGTATTACACGAACAAGTGATAGTGGCTACTACGTATCTGCAGAAGAAGCTCCATGGTACCTGCCTTTTAGTACGCACGGCACAACGCTGCACACGAGAGGTCCTGTGTATGCATTTACGTCAATTTTTGCTCCAACAGAACTTGAGACGACAATTATCCACGAGTGGCAACGTTTTGATGATACAGAGGGTTGGGTTACGACGAGCCGAATCCCAATGAACATTACCGGAGGACGTGAAGATGGGTTTCGTGGCTACTCCCTTTCAAACAACCTAACTCCTGGATCATGGAGAGTTACTGTCCGAACAAGTCGAGGGCAAGTTGTCGGCCGAATTCGTTTTGAAATTAGTGAAGACCAGACACAAAAACGAACATCTGTTGTGTACTAATGGGCACGGCTTGTACTGAACCCTCACTCGTGTAAAATTGCTGGTATGTCAAAACGACTCCTTTTTATCGCTAAACGCTCAGACGCTGCAACCTTCTTACCTATCTTTGAAAAGCAGGGCCTTGAGATATTTCTAACTGAGAACTTCACCGAAGCAAAAGTAAAGGCGTTAGAGTGGCACCCTGGGGTTATTGTTTTCCTTGTCCCCGTGTACTGGGAGTCAATTGTAGATTTCGTAAAGGAAGTTCGTGCTGTTCCAGAAATGAAGAAGAGTGGAATTATTTATATTGGTAAATTAATTGAAGGAGCTGAGCTAACGCTGCTACAGCACTACGACGTAAAAACAATGGCACTAGGACCCGTACCTCAAGAGGAGATTGCTCGTTTTATTGTCGATATGTTTCCAAAGTGGTAGTAATCAAGTAGTGATTACTCCTTTGCACCACAACAAGAAGTACAACTTCTCGTTTGTTTGCAAACACACCCTCCTCGAACATAGGTTACGATGAGTACTAACGCCGCAAATCCAGAAAAGACAGCAAGAATGCGACTCAAAAAACCCTCCATTCCAAAAACGGAATCGATAATATTAATTTCAAATAAACCAACGACACCTGCGTGAAGGGCCGCTACCAACACGATACCGTACGCAATTTGTATTACAATCTTCATACAAAAAGTATACCACTATACACCTAGAACATCGTCAGTTTAAAACTTGATGGTGCTCGAAGATAGTTGAAGAGTCGACTTTTGCGAAGCGCCTGCTTTGCTAGTCTATTTTTGCGTGTTTGAAAGTCTTTGAACATATGCATTTCGTTACTCATGTAATGTATGCATACAGTGTACTTTTTGTTTGTACAGTTTGTCAACTTTTCTAGATATAAGTACATGTGGATAAGTATTTGACTTTTTTAAGGAATCGCCTACAGTTAGGTACATATACAGTAAATAACATCGTATGCACCGCATTCAAGAAAAACTTCTCCAAAGTATTGGCAGCAGCGGCTTGACCGGTATGACGCTACGCCAAATTGGAGAATTGGTTGGAGAAAAATACCCACAAAAAATTAAACATCACCTCGACCAGCTCGAGAAACGAGGCCTCATAAAAATCGACAAGGCCACGAAGCACATTACTCGTGTTACCCGAGGTGCAGTTAAGGACACCACCCTTCTGTCTGTACCCATTGTTGGTGCGGCAAACTGCGGTCCTGCAACTATCTTTGCAACAGAAAACATTCAAGGCTACATTAAAATTTCAAAAAACATTCTTAAAAAATGTAAGAATATTTTTGCAATTCGAGCCCAAGGTTTCTCAATGAATAAAGCAATTATCGATGGAAAAACCATTGAAGACGGCGACTACCTCATTATCGATGCAGATAACAAGACTCCACGGACTGGCGACATCGTTCTTTCGGTCATTGATGACATGGCAAACGTTAAGCGGTATATTTGGGATGAGCAAAATAACCAAGTTGTATTGGCCTCAGAATCAACACAGCACATTCCACCGATCTTCATTCACGAAGACGACAGCTTCATGGTCAACGGAAAAGTCATTCAGGTTATCAAAGCTCCAAAGTTCGCTTAGTAATTTAGGAAATAGAAATGAAAATTATTGATGAGTTTAAAACCTTTGCAATCAAAGGTAATGCGGTTGATTTAGCAGTTGGTGTGGTTATTGGTGCTGCGTTCGGCAATATCGTAACCTCATTTGTTGAAGACATTATTACCCCACTCCTTGGGCTCATTACTGGTGGTATTGATTTCTCAGACAAAGCGCTTATCCTCAAACGTGCTCTTGATGGCACCGCGGCGGTAACACTTAATTATGGTGCCTTTATCACCGTTGTCATCAACTTTTTGATTGTAGCCTGGGCAATCTTTTTGGTTGTGAAAGCAATCAACAAGCTCAAAGAGCAAGGCGAAAAACCATGCGAACCATGTGAGCCAGAAAAACCTACTGTTCCATCTCCAGAAGTTGTATTATTGCAAGAAATCCGAGACTCACTTCGCTCTCGATAAAGCTTTTTTAAAAGCTTCAACCATTGGCACGGCCTCCGGGTCGCGCTTTTTGGTTTCTGCCAATCGAAGGGAAACCCAATCGGCAATTGCGAGTGAAGCAAATGCTCGCGCGAGTGTGCTTTCCCCCTCAAGAGGTACCTGTGTAACACTGTACCCAACTTCCTCTAACATCTCTGAGAGAACGCGCATGCGTCGCTGAATGCCTGAATGATCGTGCTCATCAGTAAGCATAATAAAGTGGTACGTTCCGTCTCCAGCACCAAACCCCTGCATTTCATTGTGATTTGCCTCTGGCAATACGTTATAAAAAGCTGGTATTTTACCTGTTTCATTAAGCTTAATTTTCCAGGTATACGCCAACGCCACATTTTTAACTGAGGCGTATATCACAGGTGTTGCATTTCCAATCGCTGTTGCGATTTCCTCACCGCGCGCTTGGTACGTTTCGGCTCGAAACGTCTCACCAAGAACATGCATATCTCCAACACAAACTGGTTCATGGACCGCTGTTGCAAGGGCGATAAGCATATACCCTAATGCAGCCCTCGGCTGTACGCCGGTGCTTGGCAAAATAATATGCGGCACATGCTGTTTTTGCGCAAAAGCAAGTAGTGCACCGCCCGTTGTGATAATGAGAAGCGGCAAATGTCGATCGAGTGCGGCCTCAGCAAATGAGATAGTTTCTTCGGTGTTTCCAGAATACGAACACGCAATATGAAGACTTGATTCGAGAAACTCCTCATCGTATGGCGGCAGATCATATGAGCGGTGCACGTACACATTGACTCCTTGTTTCCAAAGCTTAAGCAGACCTGCCGCAAGATGAGACCCGCCCATACCACCTAGTATGTACTGCTTGTATGGACCGTGGAGACCATCGGCATGTACGATCTCCGGAACGTATGAAAATTGCTCATGTGTTCGACGTACGGCTTCTTGCATGCTCATAGTGATGATTTATTAGGCTAGTGTTCTTAGTATAGCTCGGACTGGTCCACCCTCAACGTTAAGCAAACGTAGAGGTAGACAAATAAGTTCGTACTGCCCCGCCGCAACATCCTTAAGGCAAAGACCTTCAATAACAGGAATGCCTTGAGCAAGGAGCGAGGTGTGTGCACGATTATCAGGAGAACCACGCTGCTTGATTGAGAGATAATCAATACCAAAAAGTGTAATACCTGCGCTAGCGAGTATATCTGCAGCATCCCCAGAAAGTGCCACGAAGTCTTCAAGAAAGACATCCATGCCTCGTGCACTATTTGAAGTTTTTACCAAGACACGTTCACCAGCGGCAACAGAACCAATATCATCAACAGTAACGAGTTCGCCCGGCCCTCGATGACTAGCATCAATGACTCTACATGGACCCACAAAGCGCTCCAGAGGGATTGAATCGAGATCAGCAGCACCAGGAAAGACATGTAGTGGTGCATCAACGTGTGTTGCTGTATGCGTTCCAAAACTTACCAACGACAAGTTGCTCGATGCGCCATCGGCAATTGATGCATAAGGTGTGATATGTACAGGGGCATTTTTTGGGTACACAATCATACCGTCGTGGACACCGTACGAAATATCAATAATTTTTTGCATAGTAGTTTACTTTTTAGGCGTGACAGCTACATCATGCCCTCCAAACTGATTTCGAAGCGCTGAAACAACCTGTCCCGTGTAGGATGGATTAGTTTGTGATGCTTCTCGAAACGCAAGTGAGCCCTCGATGATTGGAACAGGAACACCAGTACGTTTTGCGGCCTCAACAGTCCAAAGACCTTCCCCGGAGTGAGACACTTTTCCTGAAATACCTGGAAGGTCGGGCCCATGCGCAGTAAATGCTTTGTGGAGCCACCCCACCAATCGAGATTCAATAACTGAGCCTGTATTGTAGACACGCGCAACTTCAGTCAGATCAATTGAAAATTCAGGAGCTCGGCGCAACACTTCAAACCCCTCACCAATCGCCTGCATCATGCCGTACTCAATACCGTTGTGTACCATTTTGACAAAATGACCGGCTCCATGGCCTCCCATGTATCCGTACCCGCCTGGAATGCTGCAATCCTTGAACAGGGCTTCACACTGCTCGAAATCAGCACGTTCACCGCCAATCATCATGCACGCGCCATGACGAGCCCCAGAAGGGCCTCCAGAGACACCCACATCTAGAAACCGAAGTCCTGCGGCGCGCAGTCGCTCAGCCCGCTTGATTGTCTCGAGGTACGGAGAGTTTCCTCCATCGATAACGAGATCACCTGCAGTTAGTAGTGGTAGTAACTCATCAAGAACACCATCAACAGACTGCCATGGCACCATAAGCCAAATGACGCGCGGTGCCGGCAAGGCCTCCACGAGCTCGGCGTACGACAGTGCCGGCACCGCGCCAAGCGCCGCCGCACGCTCAACGGGTTCCTTACTTCTATTGGTCGCCACTACCGCATAGCCGCGTTCAAGCAGCTGCTCAACCATTCCCATCCCCATTTTTCCAAGTCCAACGTATCCAAGTTTCATATACACTACATACTACCGTTAATCGTACCCGCCTGCACCCCTTGCTCGTACGTGATCAATGGCAGCATGTGCCATTGTGCGAGGATTGGCATAATAAGCGCCCACTGGGCATGCACCTCCGCGGTCGAAATGAAAAGTGTCTGATCGCCACGTAGCGCGTCAAAGAGTACTCGTTCGTAAGCATCAGGTAATCGTTCAACCTCAAGTGGGTACGCAAAGGAGAGTTGCCGTGTCTCTACCTCACTTGCAAAACCGGGCCGTTTTACAAAGAACGAGATACTAATACCTTCATTTGGTTGCACCATAAACGTAATGACATTGCGCAAATCAGGGGCACCAGGACGAGGACGGAAAGTAACAGTAATACGTGCCGCAGTTTCTGCCAGTGCCTTACCACTCTCAAGTGTAAACGTTGTTCCTTTCCAGCGCGGCGTTTGTATTGCCACATTGATACGAAAAAAAGTTTCTGTTACTGATTCCGCATCGACTCCAGGCTCATCACGGTACCCTGCATACTGCCCACGGATAACAGAAGTGTCGAGCGAACCTTCGAGCACTGCGTGCTCAAGTGCTGCGGCACGTGCAGCGCGAACGGTCTGCGCATCCATAACAAGCGGATCCTCCATGGCAATCAGAGCGAGCATCTGCAAAATATGATTTTGCCCCACGTCGCGCAGCGCACCAAGCCCATCATAGAAATGCGCACGTTTCTTGATACCAAATGATTCATAGAGTGCGATGTGTACATGTTCAATATGTTCACTATTCCACAAAGGTTCGAAGAGAGCGTTTTTGAAACGAAACGCCAAAATATTCTGCAGCGTTTCTTTTGCCAGGTAGTGATCGATTCGAAAAACCTGATCTTCATGAAAGAGCGTTCCTAGTCGCGCGTCCAAGTACGCTGCATGTTCCGCATCATCACCGAATGGTTTTTCAACTAATACTCGTGTCCATGCCTGACTGTCTCCATGTTCCCTACATGGCATGGTCAACCCCGCAGCTGCAATATTTGTAAACACATCATCATAGAGCGCAGGTGGTACCGCCAGGTAAAAAAGTTTACTACTACAACCACCACGATCAGTGTCGAGCTGATGCAAGTACGCAGCAAGCTCATCGTAAGAAGCTTTATTCGTTAAATCTCCTTGAAAATATGCTCCTGAGGCAATAAATGATGCAGGCGCCTGAATATCCTTAGCCGCAACAGAACGTTCTATAAACGCTTGGTACTCGGCATCGCTAAGCGGTTTTCGAGAGAATCCAACAATACGAACATCACGTGGCAAACAATCCCGCAGCGCCATATCGGCAAGTGCGGGCAAGAGTTTAAGCTCAGCCAAATCGCCTGTACCTCCAAAAATAATAATGGTAACGGGTTGCTGTTCCATAGACGTTACGAGCCACTTCGAATTTCGTGCTCGAGCGCTTTAATTTTTTGTTCAAGCTGCTCTCGATCATGTTCAAGAGATGGGATACTCTTTTCTGCTCCCTCATGTCGCGTCTCGCTACGAGCAACAACGTCGCGAGCTTCTTTTGCTTGGTGTTCTTCACGAGTTAATGAAGCTTTAAGCTGTCGAATGGCACTCTCATGCTCATCACGCTCACTCATAAGCTGTCTCAGAGAAGACTCATGCTGTTCCAACTCTTTAAGCATCGCTCGTGTCTCAGCCTCAGTTTGCGCTTGCGTGCGCTCTTGTGATGTCACTTCTGTCATAATACGGGACCGCTGAGCTTCAATTGCATGCAGGGCACGTTCAGCCTGAGAAAGTTCTGCGAGCAGCTGCCGATGCCTTGTTTCTGCAGCATGAGCGTCAGTATCAAGCTGACGTAGACGATCTTTTAGTTGTGTGAGTTGACGAGCAACATCAGACCCAGCATCGCGGGAACGAAGCGATTTCAAGCGAGCCACAAAGCCTTCTTCTTTGCCAAGTGCGAGCATGATGCGCTTATGCTCACCAACCGCCTCGTTAAGCTTTGCTGTTAAATCAAGCACCGCTCGCTGCTCGTGCTCAAGCGCAATTCGGCCCTGTGACTGCGTTGACTTAGTACGGCGCTCTGTAATTTGTAGACGCTGTATTTCGCGTTCAATGACAGACAAGCGTGAGCGCAACGCATTGAGCTCACGTGTAGCAACCGCCTTTCGGAGTGTCGCCTCTCGTTCCTCTTGCTTCTTTTTCTTCAGCGCAAGCGTTTGCAAGGCTCGGGGATCGATACCTCGTTTCGCTGCTGCATCATCTAGAAAACCAGCCATAGGACCTTATTCTACCACAAGCCCTTCACGGACCGCCCGAGCGTTGACGAATGAGCAATACTCACACGTATCACTTGGGCGCGGCAGCGTGGCACTATCGAGCGTCTCTTTAATCTTAAAAATAGTATCCTCTACCCACACTGGATCTCCATCGTATGGAATAAGCGTTACCTCAAATTCGAGTCTGCCATCAAAGGCGGCCGCATCAGTCTTACCGTTTGCGTACACAAAATACCCCGTGCTTGCAACACTAAATCCAAGCTTTCGCAAAAGCCACTGGTACACCTCCATTTGACGCTTGTACCCCTCTTTCCATTTATCATCAAGAGAAATTTCACCCTCTTTACTCGTCGATTTGTAATCGACAACGAGTAACTCACCTTTTGGTGTCACCCAAATATCATCAACTGCTCCGGAAATAATCATGCCCGTACCATCATGTACGTACTGCACGCCTTCAAAGTTTTCGCGCCACGTATCCAGCTGCGGGTGTTGGAATGGAACCGCGTCCACTCCGTACGCCTGCATGAGTGGATGTGCCGTACCAGCCACACGATGCGTATCGAACTCTTTCTTAAAGAGTGTGTCAACCGCAGTATTAAGTAAGAATGAGGGAAACTGAGGTCGCTTAACACCAAGCTTATTATCGAGGTAGAAGCAGCGAGGACACTCAACAAAAAGGTCGATTTTTGAACGCGATAATTTCCAATTTGGGCCACCGTAGTTCCATCTACGGTCTCGTGGTTTTTGGGTTGGGTGTAGCATACGGTAGTTAGTCTACCACGTGCCTACTCGGTCGTCCTCCCTCCCTTACCTGGCCATCGCATATAGAGCATTGGCACCAAAAGCAGTGTTACAACAACCGCAAAGGTTAGTCCGAACATAATGGCGTACGCCAGTGGTGACCATAAATCAGAAGCAAACGTAAGGGGAACCATACCAATAATAGTAGTAAGTGATGTTAAGAGAATCGGGCGCAATCGACTAACTGCTCCTTCAAGCACAATGTCACGCATCCTCCAGTCTGGATTATCAATGCGAAGCTTGTTCATTCGATCAATGAGAATAATTGAATTGTTTACGACAATTCCAGAGAGCGCGATAAATCCCATGAGTGACGGGAACGAGAGCGCTTTACCAGAGAGCGCAAGTCCAGCAAACACACCAATGAGCGATAGCGGCACAATCGCGATGATGTACCACATCTGTCTAAATG
This sequence comes from Candidatus Parcubacteria bacterium, assembly GCA_041158505.1. Lineage (GTDB taxonomy): Bacteria > Patescibacteriota > Minisyncoccia > Phycocordibacterales > JAACPR01 > JAGOTN01. The sequence goes on from JBEBBG010000007.1 coordinate 73,286, forward strand.
AAGCGAACTGCAGTACCAAGATGGCCGCGATTGCAATTAATCCCACGACAAGTGATAGCGCCATTTCTTTAAATGCCTGTGTAGACTCTTCTGTCTCGCCACCAATCTCCATAGTTACACCCTGCGGCAATTCGACCGCCTCCATTCGTTCAAGAAATCCTGCGGTTACTTCTCCTACGGTACTACCTGGTGCAACGTCAGCGGTAACATTACTGATTCGTTGACCATCTTCGTGCTGAATACTCTGCACACCCCGTCCAACAGTTGATGTAACGAGTGACCCCATCAGCACTGGACCTTGTGGTGTGCTGACCTGCAACGCCTTAACCGCGTCGAGGGTTGCTTGGTTTGTTGTCTCTGGTGTCGTGAACTGCTGATTAACATCGAGCTTTACAATCACATCGATATCTTCTCCATTCGCTTTAATACTTGTTGCTTCTGTACCAAAGAGTGCCGTACGAAGCGTAAATGCAATACTTGCAGCATCAAGTCCAACCTGACTTGCGCGCGCACGATCAACAGAAAGCTGAAACTCCGAGGTGTCGCTCTTATTACTTGTATCAACTGATATCGCTCCAGGCGTTTCTTTGAGCACTTCTGCTGCCTGGTTTGCGACAAGTGCGAGCGTATCGAGATCGTCACCAAGAAACTTTATGGCAATCGGCTTCCCTGTCGCTGGCCCATTATTTGGCTGCGACGCACGGACATCAGCCGTTGCGATTGGTGCAAGGTCTGCTTGCAGACGTGCCAAAATCTCACTTGATGTCTCTTCTCTATCCTTACGGAGAACGAGCGTCACATTTGCCAACTTTTCATTAAGACCTCCGCCAGCGCCAAACTGACTACCTCGACCTACCTCAACCAAGAATGACTCAACCTCGGGATAGGTCAATACAATTTCTTCAACCTGCCGGGCAACTAAATCTGTCTCTGCGAGCACAACACCTTCAGCGCGTTCAATTTCAATAAAGAGAAAATCGATATCTTCTTGATCAAAAAAGATTACTTTAATTGCACCCGTAAAAGGAAGTACCAACGCAAGAATAAAAGCAACCACCATGCCCCACATAAATCGCTTTTGCGATTGAGTGTTATCAAGGAAATTCCCAAGTAAGTCTCTGTACCAGCGCTCAAAACGGTTCATGTAGACTTCTTGCTTAGTCTCAATGGCGTTCTCCGGGCGTGCTTTGAGGAAGACCGCGGACACGAGAGGAACAAAACCGAGTGCCACAATCAACGATGCGAGCAGTACAAAGATAATCGTAAACGGAATACCTGAAATAAATTGTCCCGAGACACCACTAACCAAGAAGAGTGGTGCAAACACAGCAATTGTAGTAAGTGTGCCTGTAGTAATTGGATAATGGAATTCCTTGATTGTTTCGAGAGCAGCAGCTTCGTTTGATGATGCCGTACGGAGTTTTGCGTGCACTGCTTCAGTTACCACAATTGCCGCATCCACGAGCACGCCCACCGACAAAATCAGTGAGAACAGTGAGATAAAGTTGATGGTATTTCCAGAGTAGTAGAGACCGATGAAGGCAATCAAAAATGAAATTGGAATTGAAAGTCCAGCAATGACAGCTTCTCGCCACCCAAGGGCAAGAAAGAGCACGAGCATGACGAGGGCAACCGTTTGCAGCGCGCTTGAAGACAAATTACGCAAATCCTCTTTAATAAACTCTCCGTTATCGAAGGTGATCAGGTATGGAGTATCACTCAGCAAACTACCCTCAAGCTCAGTGAGGTGTGCTCGTACTGCATCTGAAATACGCGTCACGTCGCCTCCTCCTTGTTTAAAAATAGACAATGAAACTGCTGGCTCTGATGGAACACCGTCAATCGAAACGCGCGCGTACGTACTTACCGGACTTGTACCATCCGCAACGAGCGCAATGTCTCGAATATACACTGGCTGCCCACCGCGAGTAGTCACCGTGATATTGGCGAGCTCCTGCGGGTCAGTAATAGCACCTTGAAACGCCACGTTATACTGCGTACCCGAAAGTTCAATCGAACCAGCTGGAAGTGAGCTGTTGGCTGCCTGTACCGCACGCACAACATCCGTGATACCGATACCAAAAGCCAGAAGCGCTTCTTGATTAACAATGATTTGTGCCTCTCGTGTAGGCACACCACTAATTGAAATCTTTGATACTCCCGGGACCTTTAGAAGCTCAGATTCGACATCTTCTGTCAGCGCAATCAGTGATGTAACTGGCAAATCAGAAACCAGTGAAACTGTCATGATTGGTTGATCAATAAAGTTTACGTCTGTCACCAAAGGATCCTGAGCATCGCTTGGTAAATCTCCTTTGATCTTATCGATCTCATCTTTAACATCTTGCAACGACTGATCAATATCAGCCCGAGCATCGAACTCAACCGTCACTGATGAAATACTCTCGCGCGATACCGATGTCACCCGCTTCACATCATCGAGCGTACCTTCAAGCGCCGTTTCAATTTCATTGGTGATGAGCTCTTCAACGTCAACTGCCGAAGCGCCTGGATACACCGTACTTACCACCACGACAGGCACACGCACTTCCGGCGATGATTCTCGAGGAATTGAAATAAGACCAATCGCACCAAAAATAACGAGCGCAATGAGCACAATGTAGCTAAACTCTCTATTTTTAAGAAAAAAGCTCCAGACGTGATGCATACACTACTGTACCGTTACTGCTTGCCCCTCTTTAAGACCGCGCGCGTCTCGAACAATCATATCGGTTGGCGTTAGACCATTGGTAATGATAATACCTTCACCAATAATTGAACCGATACTTACTGGTAACGCAACGAGCTTACCGTCGACTACCGTAAAGACAACGTTTCCATCAGTGGTAATTTTGAGAGCACTCAACGGAATCGTAATCACTCCATCAACTGCAGGTGTTGCGGTAACCGTGCGAGAAATTGAAAGTGCAACTGATTGTCCATTTGCAAACGGTGCATCTCCATCAACGCCGACAGCAACTTCTACTTTGCCTGTTTGTCGATTAACAGCAGGCGCGATTCGTGTCACCACTCCCTTGTACGTACCTTCAATAGAAACAGCAGCCCCAACAGCCACCGTCTTTCGATCTTGTTCATTAATAGAAGTAATGATTTCAAGCGCGCTATTATTTGCAACCATTGCGACCTCTTGCAATGGACTCACAAAATCACCTCGCTTGATATCAAGCTGATTCACTTCACCGGTAATAGGACTGCGAATGATTGTTTTTTCAAGCGACGCTTGTGCTGCAAGCACCCCAGCTTCTGCTTGAGTAACTTGCGCCTGGACAAGCTGCAGATCCTCGCCGCCGCCATTTGCTGCATCAATCTGACTACGAAGTGCATTGTATGAACTGACGAGACTGGTAAGTGATGCATTAACGCTTGAGCGCGCAATAGAAATATCAGAACGCCACTTATCAATGGTTCCCTGTGAAAGTCCGTTGTTTGGCTCAAAACCGTTTACCACCAGCGCCATGTTATCGAGGAACGTTCGTGTCTGCTCAAGGTTTCGTTGAGCAGTTAGCACGTACACAATGAGTGCATCGGTGCTCGAAACTGATTGAATAGACCCAAGCGACGCTGTCCACTCTGCAAACATGGTATTGAGCTCGGCACGCTGCTGCTGTGCGGTTTGCCGAATAAAGTAATCACTCGATGCAGTGGTAATTTCTGGGGTGCCGGTTTCAGCATCTTTAATGAATTGATCGGCCTTATTGCGAACTGCGTCATCAGCAGTTGTAAATGAGCTGCGTACTGCCTCTTTAATCAACGTTCGTGAATCCTCTGAACCATTCTGGAGCTTTGCGAGTTGTGCCTGAGCACCCTGGAGCACCCCTTGTGCACGAAGCACCTCTGCACGCTGCGCCGCATTCTCAACTTCAGCAATAATCTCTCCAGCTCGAACACTACTTCCCACCTCTTTGTTTACACGAGCAATTTCACCAGACGCTTCGGTGCGAATAATTGCTTCGGATTGTGATTCCACTTGCCCAATTGTTGGTAACGGCACAGTACCATGTGCGAGATCAAAAACACGTACAAGCTCAACTTGTTTTTGAGCAGGGGCAACAGGCTGCGCTGCTTCTTCCTGCCGAAGAAACGCCATGCGTCCAGCAATAATAACGATAAGCACTGCTGCGACATACAGAATACGTCGCCCCTCTTTTGAGTTCCAGAAACGTCGAATAGCCATATACTGCTCATTCTGACACGTAAGACCTGTTTGGTCTAGAGAAAGAAATGTCCGATCAAAAGTCCAAGTGCAAGCCCAATTGCCGCGCCATAGAGCCACCCTTGTCGATGTGTGAGTTGTCGTACACCAAGTCTCATAGTAATACCTATTCTACTATGGTTTTAGCATGCGTACCAACTTTTTTGCACGACGCTCCATTGCGTCGACGTACTGCGTGATATCAGCCACAGCGTCGACCCCTGCGTCAGTCACAACATAGTGTCCATCAAACTGCATTGCTTCAACAAAGCGACGATCATGCGACACTGCAATAATCGTTCCTGAAAATTGTCGAAGAGCCTCTTCAAGTGCCGCAGTCGCTTCGACATCGAGATGGTTTGTTGGTTCATCAAGAATGAGCGTATTAACCTGCATCGCCGCAAAGTATGCAAAGAGTAGACGCGCTCGGTTACCTGGACTGAGTGCCTTGATTGGCACCCCTGCCGCAACTTCTGAAATACCAAAATGCAGCAAGTGATTTTGAATAAGCTCACGATCCGCATCGATGTGTGCGCGCAAAAAGCCGATTGCGGTCTTGTCTTTTGGTAGCGACTCATGTTCTTGCATGAAATTACCAAACCGCACCCCAGAACCAATGTGCCGTTCACCAGATTTTGGCGGCACCATGCCAGTGATTGTTTTTAGAATAGTTGTTTTGCCAGACCCATTTGGACCAACGATACAAATACGGCGACCGTATCGTGCATCAAGAGAGAATGGTCCGACCGAAAATCCATGTTCGTACCCACAAATGATATCTTTGCAGACAATGTCTGTTGTTCCTGATTCAACCACAGCGTCAACTGCAAGTGAAAGTGTCCGTCGCTCTTGCGGTTTCGCAATGAAATCCATCCGCTTAATACGACGATAGGTTATCTTTGCCTCATGAAATGATTTTCCTGCACGATTCTGCTTAAAGCCTTGCAACATTTTGTCATTATCGCTTGTCTTCCACGAAGATCCGGCGCGGCCACGCTCCTGCTTATAGACTGCCAATTGCTTCAATCGTCCGAGTTCTTCTTGTTGTAACTCGTGCTCATGTGTTAAACGAGCATGCTCCTTTGCTCGCTCTGCCAAGTAATCTGAGTACCGCGCATTTGAAACATGTAGCTCATGCGTGTGCCAATCAATTTCAAATACCTTATTACTGACCGCATCAAGAAACGCTCGATCATGAGAAACAATAATGCACGCAATGTCGAGCGTTTGCAGGTAATCTTCAAGCCAAATGAGCGCAGGCAAGTCGAGGTTGTTTGTCGGCTCATCGAGGAGCAGCAAATCGGCATCTTGCAAAAGCATCTGCGCAAGAAACACTTTTGTTTTTTGTCCACTACTCAAGCTGCCAATTCGTTGCTCGAGCACTTGTTCAGGGAGCATAAAACCAGCAAGAAATACTGAGACCTTACGCCAGAATGCATCATCGGGAGCATCCGTAGCCGATGCCAATATATCTTTTACGAGAACATTACTCTGGGCGTGCGGGTCTTGTGGCACGTACGCAATCTTTGTGTCATCACGAGCCTGGAGCACGCCATTTGAGTACGATTCTTCTCCGGCCAAAATCCGTAGCAGCGTCGTCTTTCCCGAACCATTAAAACCCGTCAGCGCAACCTTATTGCCCCGTTCTAGGTTAAAAGAGATTTTATTGAGTACTACGTGATCACCGAAGTACTTTGAAAGCTTGATAACTCGAAGCATGTAGCTACCCTAGCACACCCTGTGGCTTTTTTCCTTATACTGTTGGCTGATCCTGTGCAGGGCCACCATTTGCAGCAGGTGTATCACCGTCATCTTCCCGATGACGAATCGCAAGGAGAAATAGCCCAACAAAGACAGCAGTAGCAACCCCAAGTGCAACCCAAACGAGCCACGGGTACCGCTCAGTCACACGACTTTCTTCCCCATCACAGACGTCACCTATACCATCGGTATCAGTATCTGCCTGATCTCGATTTGGTACCTCGTGGCAATTGTCGGCAGCATTGACGTGACCATCTAAATCAAAATCATCACAGACATCACCGCGTCCATTTTCATCAATATCTTCCTGTTCTTCATTCGCATGTCGTGGACAGTTATCGTTTGCATCAGTTCGACCATCCATGTCAGAGTCCGCAGGTATGTAGAGAGGGTTCAGTTGACCCGCAGCGATAGAACCTTTTTGCACAGCCATTGCCGCACGCAAATCTCCTATCTCACCAAGCTGTTGATCCAAGATGACTTCAGGATTATAGAAGAGTGTGTAGTTACGCCCTGGATATGCCAAAAAACGAATCGGAACGTCCATGTACAAATCTGCTTCAGTTTGGAAAGCAAGTTCTGTAAGGCGGAGCGGCTGCTTGTATACAAGTGTCACCTCCCACACGCTTCCTTCTGTTTTTGGAAACACGATGCTATTTCCTGTCGGTGCAACTGGAGACAGTACGTACTTCATTCCCTCAGGAGTACCGACCTTAATAGAAACGAGTGTTGGCCGCACAACATACTGTGCAAGCGACATGCTCAGTTCATCACTAACGATTGGACGCTCAAACGTATACCGAAGGGTAACCCGGCTATCGGCGCTTGCTGCATCAATTTCAAAATCAACGTGTGCGTCATGACGTTTATCAACGAGTGCCGACAGCTCAGCGTCCACCTGATCAATACGTTGTACTGACACTGGCTCAACCGGAGAAGCGTTGCCCGTAATAAATGGAACAAACACTTCTTCTGTTTGATTGTACAGTCCGAGCGATTGACCTTGCTGCATGTAACCAGGCACCATAATGTCGACAGCTGTAGGTACAGAAATCTCTGGAATCGTTATGGTTGCTGCAGACGCAAAGCTTTGGAGCACTTCTTGCACACCCGCGTAAGTAGGTGTCGCAAGCAGCAGGCCACTCAAGACAGCTGCGTAAAACAATACAATCCTCTTATACATACGCGCCTTAGACATTGTGGTGATTATTACGTCGAATAAAGGTTGTACTCACGAGTAGAATACCAATGACAAGGAAGGTAACAATTCTAAGCGCTAGCGGCATTTGCCACACATCAATAATCAAGAGACGAATGATAACGAGCAGCAGAACAATAAATCCAAACGTTTTGAGTGCGCGCTGCTCGGTTGTTCTTCCTCGCAGGTAGGTAACAAGACCAATGATGGTGTAGAGCGCGAGTGAAATCATCGTTGCCACATCGTCAGTAAAGAGTGCGTGTGTTGCCAACCAAACATACGCAAATCCGTAAAAGGCCGCCGCCGAAAGATTCCAGATGTACGCAGTTCGGACAGCTGAGGCAGTTGTACCAGGAACGTATCGAGCTGCAAGAAATCCACCAACAGCTAACAGCATAATCGTTGTAAGCAAGACAACAGCGCCATCTTGATGTGCAACCCCGTTATACCAGCTTGATGCAAACAAGCTACCAAATGCTGCCAGCACAGGCACCACCATCACCACTGAAAGCCGTGCGGTATGCGGAAGACTTTTTGTTACAACGAACGTAAGCATCGTAACGATAGCCGCCTCAAGGATGAAGGCGATTGTAAGTACCGGCCCGCTCAACTCAATTGCGGTGGCAACACCAAGGAAGAGGATTGCAATGAGGCCATACATGTAGAAGAAGGTTTGTCGCTTAGCTGCGGCAGATACATACAAGCTACCTGCGGCAAAAATAATCATCCAACCTGCAAGAAGTAAGCTCTGCAGTTCCGCAACAACAAGCCCAAGCGTCACGCTTAAAATAAGGAGTGCGTTACCAACCGCAATGGTGCCTGCCCCTGAGCCTCGCTCCTGCTGACTACGAACAACCGTAAATACGTTTGTTGTAAAGAATACAAGTGAGAGTAGTGATGTAATGACGACCACGGCAGTTCGGTCACTATCAGCAACCATATCACCAAACATGAACGGTAGTGCATACAAGAAGACGCCGAGCAGTGTAGCAACTGCGACGCTGCCCCATCCACGAAGCACTGAGAGCCACACGAATCCAAGGGTGACTACACCAAGGTAACTAAAGAGTCCGACAGCAGAAGGTTCTGGCGTGTGCGTAAAGAGCGGCGCACAAAGTGCAATCAATGCACCAAATACAGCCAGGCGTTCAAGATTCCATTTGTACGCAAGCACCGCAACGTACGCTGCAACAAGCACGCTAATACCGAGCACACTAATCGGATCAAGGAAGTTGTACACTGTTCGCGCAGCGTATGCAGTAATGAGCACAATTGCAGATCCAAGCACCACGAGCACTTGCGCCTCGCCCTTGCGAACCGCCATTCGCCATGCACCAAAGGCACAGAGCGCAGCACCAAAAACAAACCCGAGCAAAATGCGTCCAACTGGACCAATCCAATTATGGACAAACGCATAGCTTACGAACCACCCAAAGGCGATCAAGATAAACAGTACACCGAGTTTTGAAAGCCAGTTCTCTTTGATCCATGCGCCAAGTGCATTTTCGGAATCGACGTCTGCTTGTGGCGCAGCAGGAGCCATTGGCATACCAGGTGGCGTACCGACGGCTTGCGGCATTGTTGGAAGCACAATAGGAGCCGATGTTGGAATAACGGCTTGCCCACTTCCACGTTCGAGACGCTTGATTCGATCGCTCAGCGTGCCAACTTTTATAAAGAGGACAACGAAGAGTATTACCCAGAGAAGATGAAACATATTATTGTGTTAGCTGATCATCACCAAAATTGTACGGCGCATTATTAGGATCAAACGGCTGACCGCAGGAAGTCATTGTTCGCTGTTCCTTGTCTGCGACGGTCACCCGTTCGCCGGCAAAGAGGTAGCTGTACCGGTCATCGTCATACTGTGTTCGAGGAACATCCTCCTTACTGACAGTACGCGCAAGAACACCATCAACCACAACTCGCATCGTGGTATCGCTCATAAATTCGGCCACAAAGTACGTACCATCCTCACAGATAAAAGATACCGCATTCGTTACCACAGCATTTGTCTGCTGCCCTGTTGGTTTTGCTAAAAATAGAAATAAACCGGCAACGACGATGAACAGTGCAGCAACGATGGGTTTCCACTTCATGGGTAACAGTTAGTACTAATACACTAATGAAAGCACACGCTCGCGCGTGTGCAACCATGCTATCCAGTTTCTAGAGAAACAAGAATTACTTTTTATCTGCTGCAAGTGCTTTCTTTCGAGCAGCCGGCTTCATTGCCTTAAGCTCGAGCATGCGCTTTTTTGCAGCCATTCGCTTTGGACTCTTCTTTTTTGGTGTGGTTTTCTTCAAACCAGTTGGTCGTTTTGCCATAACAGAAAGACTATACCTTACTTTATAAACTTAGTACAGCACTATGAACGCATGTGTTCAGCTTGCTCGCGCGCACAATCAACACCTTCACACGGTCGGTCATGATCCCAACGCACACCCTTTGTATCGTTATACCAAGCAAGCGTCACAACAAGTAGCGCGAAAAATACAAGCACGAGCCACAGCACGGGTACTTTTTTAATGTTTTTCATATGGATACAGTATAACGCGCAGATAGTTGTTGCACACAATACAGTCCACAAAAAGAAAATGCCGCGGACCGGAGGTCCGCGGCGATGAGACAGCGAGCAGTCGATGACCACCTCAACTGTCTCAGCGGTCGAACTGCGCGTCGAAGACGATATTCGACGGCGGAAAGTCCAGCTTCCGCACGAATGCCGCCGATTCGGTGGCACCGAACTCACGATCCATCCCACCGTCTTCCCACTCGACCGACAGCGGCCCTTTGTAGCCGATGTCGTTCAGCGCACGGATGATGCGCTCAAAGTCGATCCGGCCGCGCCCAACGGACTTGAAGTCCCAGAAGCGCTTGCGGTTGTGGAAGTCGACGTGACCACCGAACACTCCGGCATCAGTCGGCACATTGGACCACCAGACGTCCTTCATGTGGACGTGGTTGATGCGGTCGGCGAAGCGGTAGATGAATTCGACGTAGTCGACACCCTGGTAGGCGAAATGGCTCGGATCATAGTTGAACCCGAACGCCGGATGGTAGTCAATCGCAGCAAGCGCGCGCTCGGCCGAGGCGATGTCGAAGGCGATTTCGGTCGGATGGACCTCCAGGGCGAATTTCACACCGTTCTCCTTGAAGACGTCCATGATCGGACCGAAACGGCGAGCAAAATCCTTGAAGCCTACATCGATCTGCCCCGGAAGCACCGGCGGAAACGAGTAGACGAGGTGCCAGATCGAGGATCCAGTGAAACCGTTCACCACGCTGACGCCGAATTTCTTGGCGGCCACGGCAGTGCACTTAAGCTCCTCAGCGGCGCGCTGGCGCACACCTTCGGGATCGCCGTCGCCCCAGATGTGGTCCGGGAGAATTTGCTGGTGGCGATCATCGATGTTGTCGCAGACGGCCTGTCCGACGAGGTGCGTGGAGATGGCGTAGCATTTCATACCACGCTCATCGAGATAGGTACGTTTTGCGGCACAATACTTCGGATCGGATTGGGCTTTGGCGACATTGAAGTGATCACCCCAGCAGCAGAGCTCGACACCCTCATAGCCCATCGCTTTTGCCGTGGGCACGATGGTTTCAAACGGGAGATCGGCCCACTGGCCGGTGAAAAGAGTGACAGGGCGCCCCGTGGACGTGGAGGTGGAATTGTTCATAGAGTCGGAGATATGGATTGATGGTGAGAACGAATACGAAGCGCGACACAACCATGTGTTAGCTCGTAAGAACGTTTGGCAAAATACTACACATATTTTAAGGTTTGTCGAGTCTCCCCGTGAACCACACTCCTCTCTATAGATAGACAGACTGCGGCCATATTGACTCCCCCGTCAAACCAACGTAGAGTTCCTCCGGAATGCACGGGACCGTGCAGCACAAGAAAAACTCAATACTGGTGGGCAGCCAGGGTAAAAAACGCCGCTTCGTTGTTGTATGAAAACTCTACGAAAAATTCGAATTGGCATGGTCGGTGGCGGCCCTGGCGCCTTCATCGGCGCAGTCCATCTGCGTGCCATGGCACTCACAGGCAGTTTCGAACTTGTCTGCGGTGCATTCAGCTCGGACCCCGAGAAATCGAAAGCACGGGGCGCAGAGCTTCGTCTCCCAACGGAACGTGTCTACGATTCCTGGAAGGAAATGCTCGACATGGAGGCGAAACTTCCCAAAGGAGAACGGATGGATGCGGTTGTCATTGTGACACCCAACCATCTTCACTTCGACGTTGCCCTCGCGGCAATCAAACGAGCCTTTCACGTCATCTGCGACAAACCTGCAACACATCGGCTCGAGGATGTTCTGGCGCTGGAACAGCGATGGCAGCAGGTCTGCGCCGAACGCTTTGACAGGGGCAGAGAAGAACCAATTTTCTGCATCACGCACAACTACACCGGCTACCCGATGGTGCGGCAGGCACGCTCCATCATTGCCAGTGGCGAACTCGGAAAAGTTCGCGCCATCAGAGCTCGCTATCTGCAAGGATGGCTTGCCACTTCCCTCGAGCACACCGGTCAAAAGCAGGCGGACTGGCGTACTGACCCTGAACGCTCAGGTGCGGCCGGCGCAATCGGAGACATTGGCGTCCACGCCTACAACCTGATGCGCTTCATCTGCCCCAAACTGGAGGTGAATGAACTTTGCGCTGATCTCCGTACCGCAGTCAGGGACCGGAGACTCGATGACAACGCTTCGATTTGGTTGGACTTGGGCGTGGAAGACCAGGTCCATGCTTCAATCGAAGTCTCCCAGGTTGCCGTCGGTCACGAAAACGATCTCGAGATTGAAATCGACTGTGAACGAGGCGGGCTCTCCTGGAGACAGGAAGAGCCCAATAGCCTCTACGTTCATCGGCTCGATGGCCCAAGTCGTATCGAACGCGCGAGCGCTGGCTACCTGCACGAATCTGCTCTGAAGAGCTGCATGCTGCCTCCTGGACATACTGAAGGATTCCTGGAGTCATTTGCGAACATCTACGTCGCCTTTTCGCAGCAGTTCCACGGCAACACTGACAATGGAGGTTTGGCCTCACTGATGCCTTCCATGGCGGAGGCGGTCGAGGGCATGCGGTTCATTGCAGCGTGTGTTCAAAGCTCTGACAGTGGCCTTAGCTGGGTTAACCCAAGCACACTGGTGTCTGACACTGAGTGAGAAGCAACACCTTCCCCATCCACACCCACCCCCGGCTCGTCCGCGGGTGGTGTTTTTCTTTTCTACGCTACCTGCTGCAGAACTTTTTTCAGCCTGTCTGTCTGTTTACCGCATGCTACAATAGTGACACTTTATGAAAAGTGGCGAACACTTCTATGGAGAAACTGGTAACGCAGCAGAGCGAGCACACTTTGGATCAACAGACCCCGTTGCTACTCGTTCATCTATTGAACGTCTGCTTACAGACACCAAACAGTCACTCGAGCGCGCAGGCCGTGCAGCTGACTATCGCGCCAATGTGATTCCCAACCTACTCGATGGTATACAGCCGTACACTGATTTCCCTAAAAGTCTTGCCATCGCACGGAGATTACAGCAGCCAGGAAGCAATCCAGAGCAACCTAGTGCTGCCTACGCGCAAGCACTTCGTTCTCGAGTAGAACAGATTGTTCGTGCCATGAATCCACACGTCACGCGTGTCGCATTTTATACTGCATGCTCACCTGTCGAAATTAATGGCGTTCACATTCGTCTCAATGCTGACCAGTACCACAGTACTGATGCGTTTCTTGATATTTTTGACAATGACCCAAAGCGCCCAAATCTCGACTTTCCTGAGCGACGCGCCACGATCACCATCGACGGCACCATCAATCCGCATAAGGCAGACGACCAGAATTCAAAAGCAAACATTGTAACGCTCTTTCCTCAAAATCTAGATCCGCAAATTGACATTCGCTCTTTTCAAGAGTTTGTACATGGAGAAGCAACGAAAGTTGCAGAGCACTACGAAAGTATTACTGGAAAACGAAAACGTAGTGGAACTGCCTAATCTTGACACATTGTTATAAAAGAAGCATTATGCAAGACAAATACATGAACTCTTCAGATCCCCACATCCCACCCAACGAAGCGTCTGTTGTTGCCCGAGCCTTCGGCACAACTGCGATACTACCGCGTTTACCACGCGCATGGTTTAACAGTGCGCGGACTAAACATCCCGAACATGCAGTGCTCTACTGTACGCGCTGTGGTCAGATGTCTCGGGTACATCCAGACAAGGTCACCTCGTTACTTCAGCTCGTCATGGTTCCACCTGACATGCCTGACGAACAGGTGCCCACTGGGCACGATGTCCTCTTGCCGAGATTTGATCCGGCAACGCAATACATTTGTGCAGCAAACACCTGCCCCACATGCATGGCAGGCGCTGACGAGCTCGCGCTGATACACCTCACCATCGACACGCCGGATGACACGATTCCCGAAGAAGATTCGGAAGACGAGGCCAGTGGTACTGCAGCTGAGGACAGCACAATCGTTGCGTAGCACCGCCCCGGCTCGTCCGCAGGTGGTGTTTTTCTTTTAATATCGAAACTATCAACAACAAGCACTTTTTTGCGTGTAGGAGTCGTACACGAAATGTTGCTCGATACTTTATAATCCAAAGAAACCAATCAAGATGGTAGCAACCCAACTACATGCAGAAAGCGCGCCAGAAACAAGAAGCATGTGTTGCTCTGATTTCTGAAGCATCGCATATGGCCCAACGGTCGCCTTCTGCATAAGTTTTCCAATAAAGAGGCCGTTCAATACAAGCGTTGCTACAAATGCAAGCTTTGCATAGAAGAGAGGGTTTTCAAGCATCACCGCCCACATTGGAATAGTGATCAGTGCTCCCGTAATGATGAGAAGTACTAAACCAATAGTGACAATCCAGTGGGTCCAAGCTAGTGTTTTTGCCGGAAGTGTTTGTTTTCGTCCAGTCATATACTGAAACCCCATGTGGTCAGCGTACAAAATGACAGGAGCAACGATAATGAGCAAAACAAGGTGCAATGTAATCAAGTCCATACTAGTTGAGTGAACCAATAAAGTATCCTTCGAGCGTACGTTCTGGTCGTGATTCGCCACCATGTTGCCCTTCAAACGTGCTCGTTCCATCCTTTCCACAAATACGTAGAATATTTTTGGCACCACCTGGGTGACGTGAGATGTACGCGGTCAAATCGTATACATTGCCATTAATGATTGACCAGCACGACTGCTCTGAATTATGGAGCGCAACAGTCGCTGTCGTGTATCCTGTTTGTGCAGGCACAGGTTCTGGCTCAGGAGTAGGAGTTGGAGTAGGTGTTGGAGTAGGTGTTGGAGTAGGTGTTGGTGCTGGAGTAGGAGTCACCACAGGAGTCGAATCTGTGGGGGTCGAAGCTGGTTTTGCAACCGCGACTACTTCTGTTGTAGATGTCGCGATAGTCGCTGTTGTTGTAGCTACTTCTTCTGTTACAACAACGTCATCAAGTGGTCCATCAAGTGTCTTTGTTGCAAGTGGCGAAACAATAAAATACGCACCAGTAAAAACCGCAAAGATAGCAATCACGCTACCAAGTAACCATTTTGTATTCATACCAATTTAGTGTAACGCCCCTACCCCTGCACCTCAATCACAAACCCGCCAACTGCCATGCGCTTCATATCGAATGGCATCTCCATTTTCTTGGTTGCATACTTCTCATCAAAGAATGCCATCACCTGCTTGTTCACCTTTTTTCGGTCTGCCTTTGATGCATACGTAATGTATGAAAACCACACTTCTTCATCTGGCTTTGCTTTTGCCATTTTTGGAAAGTTGAAGGTGACCTGATCAAGCATCATGTCATCTGCTCGACACTCTTTGTAATCAATCGCACCAAACTTCAACCACACCTGCGATGCCTCCTTTGCTATCTTTTTGTATGCGGCACGCTTGCTCTTTGGAATAGTGAGTACGAATCCGTCAACGTACATTTCTTTTTTATTTGTTGTCATGTGTCTATAGTACCAAACGATTTCGCACGACTCAAAAATCCTGTACTTTTATAGAATATGTGGTAAAAATACTCGCGACTATATCCTGCAGACCGAAACGGAAATCTCGGTATTGTGAGGTTCAGTTCTCTCACATACTGCAGGAAACGCTACAAAAAAACGGCTTTAGAAAGGAGCCACGCATAGAAATCAACCCATGAGCACCCTGAAACTTCACAATGCAACCTGGCCCGGCATCGTCGGGAAAGGATTCGACGGAGGACAAGAATCCCCCATCTCCCTTGCCCGCATGATCGAACGTACCGCCGCGGCAGATGCTGACGGCGAATCGTTTGAGGGAATCGACCTCATCCTGCAAGTGCCCCACATCGACCCGGATGGCGGTGAGGACGAACTGGACCGAGTGGCAGACCTCATCAATGGCGAGAACCTGAGCGTCGGCACCCTCGCCGCCCCCGTCTGGAGTCCCTACGGAGGATCCGCCATGGGAAGCGCCAAGGAACGCGATCGTTTTCTGGCGGCGGTCAAACGCGCCTGCGAGATTGCAGGCTTCTTCGACCACCACACGCACCGTACCAACAACGTCATCCGCATCGACTCCGCCGAATTCGGCATCAGCAAGTGGAAACGCAAACCCGCGGTTTACTCGCAACGCATCATCGATACGTTCCAGGAAGCAGCACGGATCGCCGAAGGTTACGGACAGCGGCTCGCTGCCGAAGGAGAAATCTGCTGGGCTGGTATGCACAGCTGGCGCGACATGCTCGACATCCTCGAAGGTGTGGACATGCCTGGACGCTTCGGTTTCCAAGCAGACCTCGCCCACACCTACCTCTACCTCCTCGGATACAACGCTCCGGAGCACGCACTGCTTGCACCCGGATACTCCGACGAGGAATTCTGGTCAGCGTACGAGATCATGACCGATGCGCCCAATACTGGCTCAAAGGGGCCGGTAAACGCCGCATCAAGCACATTTGCTGGGACGGCTGCATGTTCCCGAACGCAACGCTGGAAGACCAAAGTACCTGGAACAAGATCCTCGATACGATGGTCGAGGTACGCTATGCGTACGAAGAAGAACGGAACTCCGATCAGTGACCGGCGAACCCATCCGAAAGCGTTCGCGCGTTTCCTGCGCAAACATTGGCACCGAGGCGATTCCGCCTTGGTGCTTTTTCTTTACACGAGCAATGTCGCCACAAACGCAATGATCAAATACGTGATGAGGTTATACGCCGCGTCTGAGAAAAATTTCTTCCACGCGAGTGATCCATCAACATTTGCCCAGAGCAAGTTCTGTCCAATCATTGGCACGGTGAACGCAAGCCAAATCATGACAACATACGAGTAGGTCGCCTCTGCCGGTCCACCAGCATACACGGTGTACCATGTTACGAATCCAATAAAGAATGATGTAATAAACGAGAGCAACATCTGCAAGCTATACGTCTTCCACATCTTTGGTTTTGCGGCAGCCATGAGCGCATCCTTTTCTGCCGCTGAGAGCTTGTCAAACCCGAGAAATCGCATGTGCAACTTCCCCATTGGAGTCTTGTCGTTGTACCATAGTGTTCCGGTAACTGCGCTAATAATCGCCCCGATAATGCCAATGATGATTGCTGTTGTCATGAACATATTGTATCAAAATTGAAGTGTTTTTCGAACTAGCTCGATATGTACTTCAACAGATTCCGTGTATCTTTATCCGTCTCCCAGTACGCGAGTATCTGCTGCCGAAGCTCCTGGTGCTGCGGGTAGCCAGTATCAGCAACTCCCTCGGGAAGCAAATCCCGGCACTCCACATTCAGCAAAGCGGTCAACGCTTCTTTCAGATCATTGTATTTTTGTTTGCCCAACCGTTCTTCTTGAGTACTGCCAAATGCATACCAGGTATAGAAGTGCCAAAGCTTGTGCATCGCAGTCCTTCGTGGATGATGAAGACTTTTTTCATGGGATGTGTAGTAGTGTGCCAACAGCTTACACCTTTAGGTAGGGGTAGTATAGCAAAATGAGGGCACTTTAAAGAAAAAGGGGTGGGATATTCTTACCACCTCCCACTTGATCACCGAGATCTCCGTTTCTTCATGAAGACATAGGTGACATTGTCACTTGTGGCTAGATAATCGGAGGTATCGACACGACCGGTACGAAACTCCCTACCCGTACCATCGGTGTAGAGTAATGCCTGCCGGGTTTTGCCGCGGGATCCCGAGCGCCTGTACGTGAAGTTGATAGGCTGATGCATGATAACCAACCCACCAAACAGACCTTCGACCTGACGGAATATTTCAGCATCACTCAGCGCAATGGCCAAGGCCAACTTTGGTGGAGGTACCCTGAGACCCAGGGTGAGTGCCAGAGACCGGATGTTTTTCTGACTCCGGTCACATTTCGGCAAGGTTGCCGCGGGGATACCCACCGGATAATACCATTTGGTATCAGGGGTTTCCTCTGACGCCAACAGCGCCGGCAACATGTCGATCTCGTCATCATGCCAATATTCCGTGGTCTTTCTGTGGAAATAATCCCAGCTCCCGAATCGTTTTTGCAGATCCGCAAGATTGGTTGGAATATTTGCCGACACTCGTGGAAAATCAACGAGTTCGACTTGGATCTCGAGTTGTGTCGTCACCCGACGCGTCGTCGAGCCTACTTGATCATGAATTGTTTTCAATGTTCCTCCTTTGGTTTTCAATTTGGTTCTTTTACCGTCAATAAAGTACCGTGCATTTTGAGAGATGTCAATATCATGGAGAAAATGATTTACCATCACGAGCTGTGTACCGACGCAACACGTGCTACCTCTTGTTTGCTGCCCGACAAGGATTCGAACCTCGATAGCCAGGACCAAAACCTGGAGTCCTACCATTAGACGATCGGGCAATGTTTTTGTGTGGTCTTACTCCCCCGCAACGTTCACGAGCGCAAGCTCAAGTGGGAGCTGCGGCACCGCACTGCGCCCTACCATACCATGCGCGCTTAAGAGTTCCAAGAGTACCGCACTCGTTACTTTTGCACCCGCATCACTCGCAAGCTTCTTCAAAAACACCATGTCCTCCTCAGAAAATGAGTCCGTGAGCTGCTTCTCGCGAGACGCCGCAAATCGCAGCAAGAGCACTGCACGCACCTTTGCAAGTGATAGCTCCAGAAACACTTTCATGTCGATGTTTGCGTCTGCTGCTTGGCCAACAGCGGTTAGTCCTTGATCGAGCTTCCCATATGCGAGTGCTGCAACGTAGTCGTTCACGAGCTGTCCCTTTGGTGCCCCGGTCACACGCTCAACTTCATCGACGGTAATCGTTTTATCACCAGATGAGCTGAGCACCTTTTGCAAGGTACTGTGCGCATCTCGAAATGACCCATCACCAAGGAGCGCAATCAAATCCGCAGCGCTAGCCTCGAGCGTACACCCCTCGGCCTTTGCCGTCTTCTTAATCATGTCTTTGAGAATCTTTTGGTTTGGCTTTTTGAACGTGTACGTTTCGCAACGAGAAATAACCGTCTCAGGAATTTTTTCTGGCTCGGTTGTCGCGAGCACAAAAATGACGTGCGCTGGTGGCTCCTCGAGTGTTTTGAGGAGCGCATTAAACGCCGCCTTTGAGAGCATGTGCACCTCGTCGAGAATGTACACTTTGTATTTTGATTCAAACGGAAGCGTGTTTGCAGATTCGGTAAGCTCACGAATGTTGTCGACGCCAGTGTTTGAAGCGGCGTCGATTTCGTAGAGGTCGTCGTTTGAGGTGCCGAGCTCGCGTGCGAGGATGCGCGCAACCGAAGTCTTTCCTGTACCGCGACTGCCCGAAAAGAGGTACGCATGCGCGATGTTGCCAAGCTTAATCGCCTCCTCAAGCACGCTGGTGACCTGCTCCTGGCCGAGCACGTCCTTGAATTTTTGCGGGCGGTATTTGGTATAGAGGGCGGTACGCTCCGAAGACATGGCAAGAGTATAGCATGGACGCGAGGCTTCGAAAAAGAAAATGATAAGGGCCCGCTACTTCGTGCAATCGTGTTGTGGAACTGTGTCCAGAACGTCGATGCGTTGAAGTGAGCGGGCCCCGAGCCGGTCGTGCATAGCTGCGAGGGTAAGCCTTTGGTGGACAAGGTCTCTCGTGTGACACGGGTCGTGACCCATTGTGTCAGCTACTATCGTCCTACGTCCTCCTCTAGTTTGCTACCGTTTTTTTGTTGACCGGCGGTTCCTTCAGCGACGCTACCCTTTGTCTGGTGGGCGCCTATCGCTTCATCTGTTCCCGGTAGATCCGATTGATCTCCGGGTTCGGATGCTCCTTGGGACACGATTTACGATCCTGTACCAAGGAGGGGTTGCTTGTTCATGTGCATTTCCTGCATGCCGAGGTGGGGGCAGCAGGTATGTTTTTATATTACACTAAATAAAATATTTGTCAATACCCTTTCAAAAACAAAACCCCTTGCACACAGCAACGGGGTTTAACGGCGGGCAGATGCACCAACCGTTCTCGCCGTAGGTACAACGAGTGTCGGTTGGCCTTTGCCAACGCATCCGAACATTGTTCGGGAAATTCTGGAATCCACCAAGCTACGCAGTGCAACTCATGTGCCCCGTGAAGGCACCTGCGATTGCGCGAGGTTATTTTGGCGAGAGCCCTTACCACTGGGCGGTCTCACGCACGCTTGCATCCTTGAAGCCAAGTCAGCACCGGAAACGGTACCTAGCTGATTTGGGGATGGGACAAAAGACTCCTGCCGCGGAGCGTTGTAGTGCGGCATTCATCTTTTTCCATGGATTCCATCGGGTTGCAACACACCCAGGGTACCTGTAACCGTAAGTGGCAACAGGTACTCTGGGCACGTAGTGACCCTTGCTGAAAGGTTCAATCCCAGGCACATTAACACGTTTATTTTTTGTGTCAATACCCCCACCGCACCGGCAAAGCCCCTTACCGCAGTTCCGGATGTTCTTGAAGAAACGCCTCTACCCGCTCCTCTACCTCTGCAATGGTTGCCGCTTCCATAAGTTCAAGCCGCAGCTCCTTTGCCCCAACAAAGCCATCAACGTACGCTTTGTAGTGCTTCTTCATTACTGACACATTTTTGTGTGGTAGCAGCTCAAGAAAAAGTTTCGTGTGTGCAAGCATCACCCCAAGACGCTCGCCAACCGTCACGTCAGTATCACGATCAATGTGCGAATTAAAGAACCATGGGTTACCAAAGATGCCACGCCCAACCATTACTCCATCAATGCCGGTCGTTTGCACTTTCTCGTGCGCGTCAGCAAGCGACGTAACATCACCATTTCCAAGGAGGATCGTCTGTGGCGCAATCGCGTCACGAAGTGCAACAGCGCGTGGTGCAAGCTCCCAGTGTGCAGCAACCTTGCTCATCTCTTTTCGAGTACGCCAGTGAATGGTAAGGCAGGCAATGTCTTGCTCAAGCAAAAAAGAAATCCACGGCTCAAAATCTTCGATTCGGTTAAAGCCGGTGCGTGTTTTTA
Source organism: Candidatus Parcubacteria bacterium (assembly GCA_041158505.1). GTDB lineage: Bacteria > Patescibacteriota > Minisyncoccia > Phycocordibacterales > JAACPR01 > JAGOTN01. Next base: position 93,915 of record JBEBBG010000007.1, read on the forward strand.
CAGAAATTGGAATGGTGGGCGCACCACGCTTTGCAGCAGTAATGATTGCAGCGGCATTTTCTGGGTTTTTAATCATCGCAGCACCACACCCCTGCTTTTCAATGTTTTTATCGGGACAACCCATGTTGATGTCGATACCATCAAACCCCATCTCCGCGACCATGCGAGCCGCCAGTTCCATCATCTCTGGCTTGCTTGAAAAGAGCTGTGCCACGATAGGCCGCTCTGCTTCCGTGTAGAGCAAGTCTTTACGAAGCTTATCCTGCGACGACATGCCACGTTCGTCTTGATTATCGTGTGGCGCGCGCACCAGTCCATCAGCAGATACAAACTCAGTCCACGTCACGTCTGGTTTTCCGTACTGCGCAAAGAGCCTGCGAAATGCGGCGTCGGTAACGTCTGCCATTGGTGCCAACACCACGATTGGCTTCTCTAGTTTTTCCCAAAATCCTCGTACCATAGGTGTGTAGAGCTTTGACAATACCATGTAGACGTGGTTCAATGCAATGGAATGAAAGCGACCACTATTCTTTGTAATCGTCGGACGTGGAATACCGTCCTTGTCATCGTCGGTTTTTTTGCGGTCTCGATGATCGCGTGGAACCTGACCCAGCCCAACCCCGGGCTACAGCTTGTCGTGATGACCATCATCGGTCTGGCCGGAGTCAAACTGGCAATCGACAACGGCATCAAGTACGACATCGCCAAGCCGCTGCGTGACCGTGGCATTGCGCCGCACCCGTTTCTGGAACGCAAGTTCCAAGAATGGCGGCGCTCCCAAGCTGCGGCACCACGCCATGATCCAACCCCCGAGGATTGGGGTGATACCATGGAGGACGACAGCGACCCATCGCCATTTGAAAGCGTGGAGGATGACGAGGACGATGATGATGGGTTCTGGGATGATTTTGAGGGCGACGAACCTCGTCCTTGGGTCAAACCAACAGACCAAGACCCACGGTAAGGAGTCCTCCCTCTTCTCCGACGATTGCACGAGCAGCGCCAGCGACGGCGCTGCTTTTTCTTTTACAAACGCACCGGCTTACATCTATGCAGCAACCACCGGCAGCCGTTACTCGTAGTACACGTACTTCGTTAGGTATGTAGTAATTGCGCGGGTATCCACAACGGCGTCTTTTGTATTTAACAAAATAATCGCGATAGTGCGGTACTGATCATCCCCTTCGAGCGGCAATCGGAAGAGTGCGACATTTGTTTTTCCTGAAGCATCGATAAATCCGTTCTTACCGCCTACGTAGTTTTCATAGTTTCGAAACCGAGAGTTTGAGTACCATGTCGTCTTACCAACCTTATGTGATTTCTCCGTAGTGATATCCAAAATGTACCGACGGTACTTGTGCAAATGCTGCAAAAGCACAAAAAGATCTGCAGGGCTTGAGACGTTTTTTGCGGAGAGACCGCTTGGATCTTCAAAGTTGGTATTCACCATGCCAAGCGCATCGGCTTTTGCGTTCATATCGAGAAGAAATGTATACCGATTTTCATGTTCAGCAATTGCCTCAGCCGCATCATTTCCTGACGCGAGCAACAGCGGGTAAAAAAGTTCCTCAATCGTATAGGTGCTACCAGTCTTAAGATTGCCACGCGTACCCGTCATGCTTGCAGCTTTTCGAGAGATAACTGTCTCATCACCAATAGTGAGTGTTTCATCTGCAACGAGCGCTGTCATCAGCTTGCTCACCGATGCGATAGGGCGAGCATCATCTTTTTGACGACTGGCAATAATTTGTCCAGTTTCAACATCGCCAACGAGGAAACCTTTTGCGGTTATGGATGGAAAAGTAGTGCTTCCCTTCACGACGTACCGTTTGGCATTTGTGTCGGTAGCGTCATCCGGGAGAGGATCAAGTGCAGGACCTCCCTGTCCAACCACCTGCACCTCACCAGTAAAAAAGTATGCAATCTGTGCAGTATGTTCAGATACATACACCGCCCCCGCAACGAGACCAAAACCACCAAGAAAAGCGAGGAGTACGGTAGCAGCAAGAAGTATGCGCTGCGGTATTTTTGGAAACCTAATGAACCTTACTAAACGAGATGTACGCTTCATGTGGCTCTATTGTACGTGATACCGCAGGCTTCGCCTAGCTGTGTATCCGAGAATAGCTCATACCGAGACACCTGCTTAGTTGCTAATAATTAGAAAATGTGTTTTTATTTTCTGGAAACAAAACAGACCCGAACCTTCACCAATCAAATTCTTATATGGAAAGAAAAAACCTATTGCGCCGCGGGTGGCAATGGATCCAGACGCTCGTATCGTACGGGTACCCCACGCGAGGAGGAGAGCCGCGCACTCGCGTGGTGACACGCCGAAGCTTCGTCGCGAAAGCAGAGGAACATCTTCGCCGTAGCAGGCAAACCCCTGGTACAAGCCCAGTAGCTCCTCAGAAGCAGGCGCCACTACCCTTTGGTAGCGTGCTTCCAAAAGCGAAGCCGCCACATCCAGAATGCCGCTACATCGCCATGCCCGGCGACCCTGACTACCAAGGAGGTGATTGATTTGGGGCGGCACAGAGAGGTAAG
>JBEBBG010000008.1:0-3368 GCA_041158505.1 Candidatus Parcubacteria bacterium
GCGCGGTCACCGACAGCCATTCCTTAAGGTTAAGGTAACGAGCATCTAACGATTCTCCTAAACAAAAAAGCCGACTCGTGAGAGTCGGCTTTTTTGTTTGCCTGGAGACTTGTTTTGAAGAGTTGGGTATACTGCACTACGCTCGGTTTTTGAGCGCATGCTTAATGGTGTCGCTATCTGCGTACTCGAGCTCAGAGCCTGTTGAGAGCCCGCGGCCGAGGATGCTGATGGTAATGCCGCGCGGTGCGAGTTTTTCTTTCAGGAATCGTGCAGTATTGTCGCCATCTGGATTTGCGTTAAGCGCAATGATGATTTCTTTTAATCCGGCAGCTGTGCGTTTATCAAGGACACTTTCAAGTTCATCGAGGCGGATGTACTTTTGTGCATCATGCTCTTCGAGAATGGGTAGGGTGCCACCAAGGATAAAGTAGTAGCCGTGGTAGGTGTCACTCTTTTCAACGGCTTCAAAGTCAGTATCTCGTGAGACAATCATGAGCTGTTCTGGGTTTCGGCTGCTATCACTGCAAACTGCACAAACGGTCTGAGCGCCCTGGGGAACAAAGTAGCGTGAGCAGTCATTGCACACGGTGACCTGCTTTCGAACGCGTGGAATGAGCTGTGAAAGTTCATCTGCGTAGCGTGGATTTTTTCGAAGTAAAAAGTAGACAAAGCGCTTTGCTTGTCGAGGGCCAATACCGGGGAATTCTTTGAAGTATTCGGTTAGCTTATCGATGTCGTTCATGGTTTGTGTTGCTACGCACCTCTGGTATCAGGTCGTGCGTGTAGTTTAAAAATCATCAATGCCGCCGCCGTACTCTGATTTATCGAGATCACGGAAGGTTGCGTGCTCACCGTCAAAGAAGAGTTCGACTTTACCCGTTGGACCGTTTCGGTGCTTTTCAATAAGGATTTCGGCGATGTTTGTTTTATCTGCCTCGTCTTTACCTTTGTCTTCTCGGTGAATAAACATTACCACGTCGGCATCCTGCTCAATCGAACCTGAGTCACGAAGGTCTGAGAGTCGTGGTTTGCCGCCACGAGCCTCAACGGCACGTGAGAGCTGTGAGAGGGCAAGTACGGGCACATTGAGTTCACGAGCAAGCCCTTTGAGCGCTCGCGAGATTTCGGTAACTTGCTGCACCATGTTGTCGCTCGCCTTCGTGTTTGAAGGGGTCGCGAGCTGGAGGTAGTCGATGATGATGAGACCAAGATTCTTTTCACTCTTGAGTCGTCGCGCAACAGCTCGCATCGCGAGTACCGTTTTTCCTGCTTCGTCGTCGATGTAGATTGGAGCTTTAGCAAGCGTATCAAGTGCATCGCGAATACGGTCAAAGTCATCCGCGTCTTTGATCTTACCGGTACGGAGTCGCCAGAGGTCAATGCTAGCTTGTGTTGAGAGCATACGGTCAATGAGCTGCTGAGCACCCATTTCAAGCGAGAAGATACCCACAGGGATGCCGTGGTTTACAGCTGCCTGACGGGCAATTTCGAGCGCAAAGGAGGTCTTACCAACCGAAGGACGTGCGGCCAGGATGATGAGGTCTGATGGCTGAAGGCCTGAGAGCTTATTGTCGAGAGATTTGAAGCCTGTCGGCACACCGCGTAGTTCATTCTCAGAGTTGCTGAGACGTTCAATACGATCCCATGTTTCCCCAAGCGAATCTTTAATTGAAACAAAGCTCTTGGTAGCGCGAACATTAGTGATTTCAAAGATGCGCTTTTCTGCTTCATCCATCAATTCATCGAGTGCTCGTACTTCATCGTAGCCAAGCTGGCCGATGTTTTCGGATGCTCGAATAAGGCCGCGCATGAGTGCTTTCTTTTGAACAATTTCAGCGTAGTGTTTTACGTTTGCTGAAGAAGGTACTGATTCAGAAAGTTCTGCGAGGTAGCTCTTACCGCCGGTTTGTTCGAGTTGGTTTTTCTCTTTGAGTCGGTTTGCAAGTGAAAGAATGTCGATTGGCTTGCCGGTGCTGTGTAGCTCAAGCATCGTATCGTAGATGATGCGATGGCGATCAGCATAAAAAGAGTCACATGAAATAACGTCAATAATTTCATGAATTGCCTCGGGGCGAACCATAATCGCACCAAGAACGGCCATTTCACTTTCCTGAGATTGGGGTGGAATTTTGTAGTTTGGGGTCGCCATACCTTTGTTGTAGGTACAGTGTAGCACTCCTCGTTCCTACAGGGGAATTGACGCTTTCTTGATATCCTGTGTGCTAGCTGTGGAAAGCAGATTCGGCAACGTACGCAGTTGTTCGTCAATAAATTACTGACCGGTTACCGTGGCACGAGCTGGTAGCCGTTGGGGCCATCAATCACCTCAAACCCTTCTTCTTCAATCATTTCACGAAGTGCGTCGGCTTTGGTAAAGTCTCGCGCTTTACGCGCCTTTTCTCGTTCGTCTGCAATTGCACGTACATGTGCAGGGGCTTGTATTGAGGCCATCACGTCAGATGCAAGGAAGGCAAGCGCTTCTAGGTTGAGCCCAAGAATTCGATCAATATCAAAAATGGTGGCCTTCTTGTCTGCTGGCGACACGGACGCATCCTTAAGAAGCTCCCAGATGAGTGCAATTGCTTTTGGGGTACCAACATCGTCTGCGCATGCTTGTGCAAGTTTTGTTTGGTATGCAGGATGTATAGTTCCAGCATCAGGGAGGCGTGCGAGCGTGGCGACAAGCTTTTCAAAGGCGGTTGTGGCAGCTTTGAGACTTTCAAATGAAACGTTGACGAGTGTTTTGTAGTCGGCAGTTAAAAGCCAGTAGCGGTAGGCGAGTGGAGAAATGTTTTCCTGTTCGAGATCCTCGAGGTAGAGGCTGTTACCAAGTGATTTTGAAATTTTCTCGCTATTAATGAGAATGTGGTTCACGTGCAGCCAGTAGTTGGCGAGTGGTACACCGTTCGCTGTTTCTGATTGCGCAATTTCATTGTTGTGGTGTACGGGAATGTGATCCACGCCACCAGTATGAATATCAAATGTTGTACCGAGGTACTTTGCTGACATTGCAGAACATTCAAGGTGCCATCCAGGAAAACCAGTACCCCACGGTGATTCCCATTCTTGTTGACGCTTTTCTTCTGGTTTTGAAAACTTCCACAGCGCAAAATCTGTAGGGTTTCGTTTCTCGGCGTTTGCGTCAACGCGCGCGCCTTCTTTGAGGTGCTCAATGTCGATATTGCCGAGCTCGCCGTAGCTTGGAAAGACGCTGGTATCAAAGTAAACGCCATCACTAGTGGTATACGTTACTCCCTTTGCTTCGAGTGTTTCGATCAGGGCAATTTGTTCTGGGATGTGTTCGGTTGCTTTGGGGAATATGATTCGAGATCGAAGCACGTTGAGCTGGTCGAGCAGTGTAAAGAAAT
>JBEBBG010000009.1:0-86841 GCA_041158505.1 Candidatus Parcubacteria bacterium
TGATTACCACCACGGTCAGCACGCGACCATCCAACCGGTCAATGAAAACCACGGAGCCGCTCAGTCTGCCCCCGTTTCGACTATCGTGAAACCGGGTGCTTCCCGGGTTCTTTTGGTGCTCGCCGTTGCCGGTGGTGGCAAAGGTGAGCTCGTCAAGAATCTCTTTGCTCGCTTTCCAAGTGCGGGCATCAAGCACCTGCACATGAGCAGCCTGCTGCCCAAGATCGAGCCGGGAGGACTCGTTGACGATGCAACGGTCATTTCTTGCTTCAATGCGGCGTTTGAAGGCGCAGTGGCCACTGATGCTCCCATCGTCATCGAGGGATACTGCCGGACTGCCGCGCAAGTCGATGCTTTCATGCTGAAGGCTGCCGAACTCGGCGTGGAAGACGATATCTGCGTCGTTCATCTGAATGTTTCGACTGATACCGCGGTCCAACGCCAGGTTCAGCGCGGAATTGAGGAGCGTGGCAAAGCCGGTGCTCGTACGGACATCCCTTCGACGGACCAAGAACTTCTGGTCCTTGCCCAGAAGCGAGCGTCTTTGGAAGGTGAAAAACTGGCAGAAGTGCTCAATGCCTTCTGTGGTCATCGCTTCCACGTGTACCGGATTGACGCAGAGCAACCATCGGCGCTTGTCGCCAAGGAAGTTCTCCGACATTGTCGGTGGGGATACCCGTCTATCACTGGCCGGGTAGCCAGCCGACTTGCCGAGGCGTCAGAAAGCCCTCCAGCGGGTCTTTTCCTGGACGGTGACGGTCGCGTGCGTTTTTTCAGCACCGCCGACGCCTGAGGCCGTTCCGCCTCGAATTCATCAGCTGCGTCCGTCCCTTTGTGGGATTGGCGCGGCTTTTTCGTTTATATAAATTCAGTTTCTTTTTAGGTATTATTTTGCTAGACTGTGCCTGTTAATCACGCAACCATCACCCGAGCGACAATCGCTTGGGCAATACTGCTATGGCAACAAAAAAGCAACAGCTCAATAAACATGAATCAGACAAAATCATTGTTAAGGGTGCTCGCACGCACAATCTCAAAGACATCACCGTCGAGATGCCGCGCGGCAAAATGATTGTGTTTAGCGGACTCTCGGGGTCTGGTAAGTCGTCACTTGCCTTTGATACGATTTTTGCGGAAGGACAGCGTCGCTACGTCGAATCACTTTCTGCGTACGCTCGACAGTTCCTCCGCCAAATGCAAAAGCCAGACGTTGATGAAATCGTTGGACTATCGCCAGCCATTTCAATTGACCAAAAGTCTCGATCAAACAATCCGCGATCAACCGTTGCTACCATTACCGAAATTTACGACTACCTTCGTATTCTTTTTGCGCGCGTTGGAAAGCCGCACTGCCTCACGTGCGGTCGAGAAATCAAGCGTCTCTCGCACGAAGAAATCATGGAGACAATTATCAAGGCTGTTTCTGAAATTAAAACAGAGAAAAGCAGCAAGCAGGTAATGGGGGTCAGTGTCAGCGATCTCAAGGTGCAACTCTATGCGCCGGTTGTCGTGGGGCGAAAAGGTGAGTACTACCAGATGCTGTACGATTACCTTGGTAAAGGGTACGAGCGCGTGCGCGTTGATGGAACGGTGTACAAGCTCCGTGATCGTATTGAGCTTGATAAAAACAAGAAGCATGACATTGATGTGCTCATTGATGAGTTTTATGTCAGCGATGTGAAAGCAAAGACCGCGGATATGCGCGAGCGCCTCTCGGATGCAATTGAACGAGCGCTCCAAGAAACAGAAGGATTGATTCGTATCGTGACACCAGAGGAAGAACGCCTCATTTCATCAAAGTTTATGTGTCCGTACGATGGCTTTTCATTTCCTGAAATTGAGCCGCGACTCTTCTCATTTAACTCACCGTACGGTGCGTGTACAGAGTGTAATGGTCTCGGCACAAAGTACATGTTTAGCGACGAGGTTTGTAGTGCATGTAACGGTGCTCGTCTTCGACCTGAAGCGCTCCACGTATACCTGGGGAATCCAAAGGACAAAATCAATATTGTAAATTTAACGGCGATGTCGATTACTGACGCCGTCAACTTTTTTGCGATGCTTGAGCTCACCAAAACAGAGCAAGAAATCGCCAAGGTTGTGCTCAAAGAAATCGGCTCACGCCTCGCGTTCATGCATGACGTGGGTATTGAGTACTTGGCGCTTGATCGTCGTGCAAACACACTTTCGGGTGGTGAGGCGCAGCGCATTCGTCTTGCGAGCCAGCTTGGTTCTGGTCTCGTAGGGGCGCTCTACGTGCTCGATGAGCCAACGATTGGTCTCCATTCTCGTGACAACGACAAACTGATTCAAACGTTGCTTGATCTTCGTGACCTCGGTAACACCATGATTGTGGTAGAGCACGATGAAGACACTATCTTTGCATCAGACTACCTTGTCGATATTGGGCCTGGTGCTGGTGTACACGGAGGTGAAGTGGTGGTTGCTGATTACCTCGACACCCTGCTTACCGCAAAAACTAATCCATCGGGTTCACTGACACTCGACTACCTGCGTGGTGATAAGGTGATTGAAATTCCAAAGAAGCGCCGCGACGAGAACCGTGGAAAAATTACCGTAAAGGGTGGCAATGTCTTCAACATCAAAAACATGAACGTCGAGGTACCGCTCGGCAAGCTCGTGTGTGTAACAGGTGTGTCTGGTTCTGGAAAATCATCATTCGTGTACGAGATTCTCTATAAAAACTTGGAAAAGCGTTTTGATCGAAAGAAGCGCTCAGCGAAAGTTGAAAACTGCACCGAGTTTACTGGTACTGAGTATCTCGGCCGTTCAATCTTGATTGACCAGTCGCCGATTGGTCGTACGCCGCGTTCAAACCCTGCGACCTACACTGGTGCTTGGACACACATTCGAGACCTGTTTGCAGAAACAGAGGAGGCGCGGTACCGAGGATGGAAGTCTGGACGGTTTTCATTCAACGTGAAGGGCGGACGCTGTGAAGCGTGTCAGGGAAATGGAGAGATCGCTGTAGAAATGCACTTCCTGCCAACAGTGTACGTGCCGTGTGATATCTGTAATGGAAAGCGATTCACCAAAGAAACGCTTGAGGTGAAGTACAAAGGGAAAAATGTGCACGACGTACTCCACATGACGATTGAGGAGGCATTGCAATTTTTTGCTGATATTCCGGCAGTGCATGACCGACTCAAAACACTCGATGAAGTGGGTCTTGGCTATCTTGAGCTTGGCCAGTCAGCTACAACGCTCTCTGGTGGAGAGGCGCAGCGTGTAAAAATTTCTTCGGAACTTTATCGAGCGCACCTCCAAAAAACAATCTACATTCTCGATGAGCCGACTATCGGGTTGCACTACGAAGATGTTCGCAAGCTGATTGAAATACTGCAGACGCTCGTGGACAAAGGGAACACCGTGCTCGTGATTGAACACAACATGGATGTGATTAAGTCAGCGGACTACCTCATTGATATCGGTCCTGAAGGTGGCGAGGGTGGTGGAAAGATTGTTGCAAAAGGAACGCCTGAGCAAGTTGCGCAATCAACCGCTGGCTACACTGGTAAGTACTTGAAGCGGGCGCTCAAGCCAAAGAAGTAGTGAGGCACACGTGCGTATTGTCCTAATACACGATGCAGCTTACTGACCTACAAAACACGCAGCTTCCAGATGCACCAGGGGTGTACCGATTTATGCGTGGGAAGACAATTCTCTACATTGGTAAGGCGACGTCGCTCAAGGATCGTGTGCGCAGCTACTTTGCAAATGACCTGATAAAGACGCGTGGACCGCTGATTGTCGATATGGTGACACAGGCGCAGCAGGTGGAGTTTACCCAAACTGATTCAGTGCTCGAAGCACTCATCCTTGAAGCTGAGCTCATCAAAAAGCATCAGCCAAGCTACAACACGAAAGAGAAGGACAACAAGAGCTACAACTTTGTGGTTATTACCAGAGAGCAATTTCCTCGTGTGCTCATCGAACGCGGACGGACGCTTTCATTCGACACAACGTCATATCAAGCGGTTTATGGTCCGTTTCCATCGCAGTCGCAGCTGTACGAAGCGCTCAAAATTATTCGCAAAATTTTCCCTTTTAAAACAGACGCTACGGACTCGCGTCTCTACACGCAGCTTGGTCTTGAGCCAGATGTTACGGACGCAGCAGCTGCACAGGCGTACAAAGAAAATATTCGTCACATCAAACTGTTTTTTGCCGGAAGAAAGCAGGAGCTCATTCGAGCGCTTGAGAAGCGGATGCAGCAGCTTGCAAAGGAACAACAGTTTGAGCAAGCAGCGCGCGTGCGCAATCAGATGTTTGCGCTGACACATTTGCGCGACGTCTCACTTATCAAGCATGAGCGCGTTAGTGCGGGTACCGGCTTTCGGATTGAGGCGTACGATGCGGCGCACCTTTCTGGTCGTAACTCTGTTGGTGTGATGACCGTTGTTGAAGATGGAACGGTTAAAAAGGCAGACTACCGAAAGTTTGTACTCAAGTATGCAAAGCGCGGCGATGACGTTGGTTCACTTGAGGAAATCATGACGCGTCGATTCAGACACGATGAGTGGACCTTTCCAGATTTGATTGTGGTTGATGGCGCTACGGCGCAGCGAAACCGTGCGCTTGCAGTGCTCAAGCAGCTTGGCCGACAAATCCCCGTGGTAAACGTGGTGAAGAATGACAAGCACAAACCTGAGCGTTTTATTGGACCAGAAGCTCTCGTTCGTACGCACCAGCGGGCAATCTTGCTTGCAAACAGCGAGGCCCACCGCTATGCCATTGATTTCTACAGGAGCAAGCAACGGGGTAGCCTTCGTCGAAAAAAGTAGTGCTATACTTGGAGCACTATGGGATACAAAATCGCAGTGCTTCGTGGTGGGCCATCAAGTGAGTACGAGGTCTCACTCAAAACAGGAAAAGCAGTACTTGATGCGCTCTGCGATACGCACCACGTGTGCGATATTACCATTGATCAGGAAGGTCGATGGTACAAAGACGGCCTTCAGGTACTGCCTGCTGTTGTGCTTCGCGATGTCGATGTTGTCTTTAATGCGATGCACGGTGAGTACGGTGAGGATGGTAAGGTGCAGCAGCTGCTTGATTCTATAAACGCAACGTACACTGGCCCGCGTGCACTCGGTGCAGCTCTTGCGATGCACAAAGCAAAGGCAAAAGAAGTGTACAAGGAGCATGGTCTTAAGACACCGCTGTGGTTTGTTGCAGTAAAGACGAGCGACACCGAGCTACAGGCGCATGATATTTTGAGAAAAATGCCGCTGCCGGTGATTTTGAAGCCTGTTGACCGCGGCTCGTCAGTTGGTATTACCATTGCAAACTCGTACCATGCGCTGGTTGATGGGCTCAATGCGCTCTACCAGTTTGTAGACTCTGTACTCGTTGAGGAATACATTCGTGGCAAAGAGGGAACTGTTGGCGTAATTGAACAGTTTCGAAATCAAGAGCTGTATCCGTTACTACCGATTGAAATCATCCCTCCAGCCCACAAAGAATTTTTTGATTATGAGTGTAAGTATGACGGTAGTACGCGTAAAATCTGCCCAGGCACCTTTACGCGTGCCGAAAGCGAGGCAATGCAGCGAGCCGCTGTTGCAGCTCACCGCGCGCTAGGGCTTCGTCACTACTCACGCACTGATTTTATTGTGCACCCAAAGCGTGGGGTGTACGTGATCGAAACCAATGCGCTTCCAGGCCTCACCAGCGAGTCGTTACTACCGTCTGCGCTGGCACCGGTGGGGGCAACCTACCGTGGGTTCCTCGAGCACATTATCGGCCTTGCACGGGACGGAAAATAGGGTAGAATGTTCCTCACGTACGTTTTGGTGCTTCCACCGCAACGTCCGTGCCCAGCGATTGGGCCTTGTAAGCAAAGCTTAGAGGTCTTCATCTTTAATTTAAGGGCCTGTAGCTCACTTGGTAGAGCGCCTCATTTGCACTGAGGAGGCAGCGGGTTCGAATCCTGTCAGGTCCACCACATCGTTAAGTAGAAAATTCTTGAGTTTTCTGAATCGAGAAGTATGCAAAATAAAAAATAAAGACATTCTTACTTGCTACGTTTATTGGTGTCTTTGTAGTGTATGGAGGTTTTTTGTACATTAAACATCAGCAGCCTGTGCAGCCACAAACTGCAGATTTGCCTACAGCAGAAACTCAGGAAAAAGTAATGATAGAAAACGAGGGTCAGGTTGCAGCTGAAGTGTCGTTGCAAGAAAAAGTGTTACAGATCGTAAACGATGAAACTGGTCAGATGTCTTTGTACGATATTTCTGTTTCTCCAGATCAAAAATACGCATATGCAACATTGATGCATCCACGAGGTGGTTTGTTCTACCATTTGTTTGATTTGGAAAATAAAAAAGATTTATTTGACGGATACACCGTTGCCGGAAGTGGGGAATTAAATACAACAAATCATGTTTGGACGAATGATGACAGATTGATTTTGGTAAGCGATATTAACGGGCATGGGGGAGAAGGCTTCCCTGGTATTTTGGTGGTTAATTTAGCAGATCAAACAATGTATCGGTTGGTTGATATGACGAACAAGTGTCCACATGCATCAATTTCAGATTGCAGGCACGGATATCGTTTTTGGATTGAATCGTTTCAAAATAATACGCTGGACTATCTGGTCGTATTTGACAGCGAATCAATAGGGTACGACTCATCATACTCATACGAAGCATCAGAGAGTATCACGGTTCGGTAGTGCACTCGCTATTCTTGTTAGATGTTTATAGTTTCCGTTTGTATCTCACCGCAAATGCGCTATATTCAAAGCAATGAAAATCAAGCAAACACATAAAACACCTTTCTTTACCACTATTGCCGTTGTCGTCGTTATTGCCGCCGTACTACTCATTGCAATGAGAGTTTTTGAAGAAGAGCTGGTCAGCTGGTATGCAGGTAGTAGCGATATTTCAATGAGCTTTGAGCAGTCGGCTGATGAGATGGAATTAGTAACACCGCCAGAGGAGGCACGTTTTGTTCCGTTTATATGCAGTCCTGATGTAGTCGCTGAGATCGGGCCAATCCTCTCAAGTTCGTTTTCGGTACTCAATGCAATGCACGCAGCAGTCGTCGATTTCATAAAACGTAACCCGTGTGACGTCTTACCAAAGCAGCCTGAGTTGGTGAGTGCAGATTCCGCGTCACGTGTCTTGGAGCTTGATCCAGAAGGATGGGGTGTCGTTGTGTATACGACTGATGCCTTCTTTGTGAAAGTTCGTGCCACAGAAGATGCTGCGAATACGCCTGCTATCAATACCCTTACCGAGATTATGACCACAAAGCTTACGGAAGCAGGGTTTACCGAAAAGCAGCAATACCCGATTCGTGGTGCTGCAACTCCGGAAGAAACACGCAATGTTTCATTTAGTAATGGTGAGGAACGCTGCGTCATTGAGTCTCTTGCAGATAGGTACTATGAGAGTGAGACTCGTGAATCGTACACAATTATGGGTGTAAATTGCTTTACCCAGAGCGACTTTGAAAATGCTCGTCGCGAGCAGATGCCATTTCTAAGCGCGCTTGGTGAGAAGGGAGTTTTTCTTGATGACATTAAGGTTGTCGATGGAGATAAAGCTAAGATGGGAATGACCGAAGGTTTCGGCGGTGGGCGCGGCTTTATGTATAAGGCAGATGGTGTCTGGAAGCCAATTGTACTGTGGCGCCAAGATGCGCCGGACTGTAGTGAGCTTGCAAGTATTCCACAAGAATACTGGATAAGCTGTTTTGATGATGTAGCAAATGAAATCCGCTACGGCTGGGAGCAGTAAGACGTAAATGAAAATCTTCTCACCCCTCCAAAACCATATTCTCGCGAAGCTCAAGAATGCGTCTGCGCTTCGCTACAGCGAGCTGATGCCTGAGCAGAAAGTTGCAAACGATCTCTTTAACTACCACTTACAGTATTTGGTTGATAAGGGCTACGTCACCAAGCATAATGACGGGTACTCACTGTCTGAGGCAGGTGTGCAGCATGTGGCGGATCCATTTCCAGTAGATATGGACCGTGAGCAGAAGATTACGAGCCTCTTTAAGCTGAATGTTATTACCATCGTTTCTCGAGTCGAAAATGGCCGATTGCAGATTCTCAATCAGCTACGAAAGAGTAATCCATCGTATGGAAAAATTGGTGTGATGGGTGGCGTTGTCTACAAAGGTGAGACAATCACAGGCGGTGCGACGCGAAAACTCAAAGAAGAAACTGGCCTCTATGCAACCTTTACGCTCGTTGGCATGACACGTCGCATGCTCTACAAAGAGGGTGAACTTTTTTCTGATGTGCTGTTCCCAATTGCGTATGCAAGTGAAAGTGCTGGTGATTTACAAACAGAAACTGGTTTTGGAGAGAACTTCTGGGTAGATATTGATCAGGCGCTCGAAAATGATAAGCCACAGCACGATTCAATTAAGGGTATTTACGAGGCGCTTGAGCGGATCAAGGCTGGAACAATACATGAACAGCCTTTCTTTTTTACCGAAGACATTCATCTGTAGTGTCTTGTAGGAGGCTTCATTGAGGCTTGTTTTTTACCGAGGAGCTCCTCGCTTTTTTATTTGTGTCGTTCTCGTAGCATGGGTGCGGGTAGAACAATCCATTACACCTAACGAGTACGTTATGCAACAAGACATTCATTTGTTTAAAACAGAGGGCGCGGTCACGGTGCCGTACAGTCCAACCCTTCGAGCAGCAGTAGAAGCAATGGAGGAAAGTTGGCGTGCATTTTGTGCGCTGCCACTCGAGCAGAAGAAGCTGTTTCCCTATAGCGAAGAGAGTGCAGGTGTGGGCTATGAGTACAAAGACACACCCGGGGCAACACTCGATCTGAAGGAGAACTTCCACCTTACACTTGGGCGGTACGGGTGGCTCATGCAAGCAGCGCGTGCCACTGGACTTCCAGAGGCAGTAACGCTTGTAGAGCGGTGCCGTGATGTGGCGCTTGAGTTGCAACCTGAAGTTGAGCAGTTCGCCCGCGATGCAGAAGCTACGTGTGACATCCCCGGCTTTGCAACGGAGGTTGCTGGCAGCTCGGACATTTACTACGTTCGCCTCATTCACTACTTTGGTGATCGAACGCCAGGGGATGAGACGGCAACTGCGCACTGTGATAAGAGTGGATTCACTTTTCACCTCTACGAAGACACACCAGGCCTTGAGCGTCTGACGTATGATGGTGCATGGGTCCCAATGCACGTGTCGCCCGGAGAAACACAGGTAATTCCAAACATGCAGCTGCAGTATCGAACTGGTGGTGCAATCAAAGCAACGTGTCATCGTGTGGTGGCTACCGAGGCTTCAGCCAAAACTGGACGCTACGCAGCCGTCTGCTTCGTGATGCTCAAAGATACGCCACGCTACAACAAACGTGCTGCAGGCCGTCTCCAGGAACGTGAGCCAGGTTTCAACTACACCTGTCCACCAGAGGAGTTTGCAAAGCTGTTTGCTACGGAGTAGTTGTATGCAACGGCTTGCCGCAAGTCAGTCTAGCCAAAATCTCGGACGTGTCCGAGATTTTTCTTTATTGCACCGCCACACAACCTGTGCTTTCATACTTCCATTATGAGTCACACCGTCCTCTTGTACTATAAGTACGTACTAATCGATAACCCTGAACAGTTCCGGGACGAGCAGCGTGCGCTTTGCGAAAAACTTGGCCTCAAGGGGCGAATTATCGTTGCGCACGAAGGTCTAAACGGAACAGTTGAGGGAACAACAGAAAATACTGCTGCGTATGAAGCCGCTATGCACGCTGACCCGCGTTTTGCTGACATGGTCTTCAAAAAGAGTGCGGGTACTGGGCAGGCATTCCCACGTCTTTCGGTAAAGGTTCGAAAAGAGATTGTGACGGCCAGTCTGGCCGAGCAAGATATTAATCCTGCTGAGTTTACTGCTCCGCACCTTGATCCAACAGAGCTCGATACGTGGTATGAAGCAGACAAAGATTTTGTTGTTGTTGATATGCGCAACGATTACGAGTTTGAAGTTGGCCACTTTGAAAAATCAGTGATGCCTGGGCTTCGATCATTTCGTGAGTTACCAGAGCGGCTCAATGAACTTGAGCAGTACAAAGATAAAACCGTTGTGACGGTCTGTACTGGCGGCGTACGCTGTGAAAAGGCGAGTGGCTACTTGCTGAAGCAGGGGTTTACCGATGTGTACCAACTGGATGGTGGTATGGCAACCTACATGGACCGGCACCCAGGAAAGCATTTCCGTGGAAAGCTCTACGTGTTTGATAACCGAATTGTTGTTGGCGATGGTAGTGAGCGCGATGATGTAGTCGGCAAATGTAAAAACTGTGAGACCGCATGCGAGGAGTATGCAAACTGTGGCAATGAGGATTGTCACCTACACTTTATCTGCTGCGATGCGTGCATTCGTGATGATGGTAAAGCATTCTGCTCAGCGCAGTGCGAAGCGACCGGGCGCATCGTACCGGGTACCAAAGCCCGTCGTGAGGCGCAGGGAGTCGTGTAATTTCGAATAACGGTCATCCGTGCTACCATACACACCATGTTTGATTGGGCGCTTGGGGTGATGGAAGCGAGTGGGTACCTGGGGATTTTTGGTCTCATGGTGCTTGAGAATGTCTTTCCACCGATCCCTTCAGAAATAATTATCCCTGTTGCTGGCTATGCCGCTGCAAACGGTACATTCAGTATTATTTGGGTAATTCTGATTGCGGCGCTTGGTGCAACGGTTGGCGCAACCGTGTGGTACATCATTGGCCGAATGTTCGGTGTTGAACGCCTGCGTTCACTTTCCGGTCGTTACGGTAGATTGCTAACGCTTGCCCCAGAGGATATTGATGCCGCGGAGCAATGGTTTACCCGTCATGGCCGTAAAGCGGTTCTAATTGGTCGAATTATTCCAACAATCCGCACTCTCATTTCAATTCCTGCAGGCATTGCACGAATGCCCGTTCTCGAATTTCTTTTCTTTACGTTCGTGGGCAGTCTTGTGTGGAGTGCTGCGCTCGCTATTGTTGGATATGTATTGCAACAAAATGCAGCAGCTGCGACCCACTGGTTAAACCCGCTCTCCGATGCAATTGTATTGCTCATTGTGTTTGTCTACATCTATCGAGTGCTTACCTTCAAGAAGCGTGTTGCGTAGTGCATCCACATGTTTGAGTCTCTATTTATCGCGGCTGCGGTATACTAAAGGTACGCAATGCGACGAACAGTGGCAGATACTATTGGAAAAACAGTAAAGTGGCTGATTCCAGCTGCAATTGTGTTTGCGCTTGTCTATGCTGTAAGCGAGAGTCGCGAACCAGCACTTGTTGTCACTGAGCAGGTTGCAAGTGAGGATGTGGTACTCGAAGATCTCTATGAGCGTGGATACTTTGCAAACGCGCTGTCATATAACATTGTTCGAATCGCCGTGACGCTCGGTTTTGATATGGAACCAGGAGCGTATTCACTCACTAAGGGTATGGGGGCTTTTTCATTTCTCTCTGCGGTATCTGCGCCCGAGTACGTGTACATCACTGTACAGGAAGGGTTGCGGCGAGAGCAGGTTGCAAAGATTGTTGGAGACAAGCTTGATTGGTCGCAAGCAGAACGTGAGCGTTTCATGAATGATTTGCCGCTGTGCGCATTTACTGGTGGTGAAGGATACTTTTTCCCAGGAGTGTACTTAGTACACAAGAATGAGACACCTGAGATGGTTCGGGAACGAATGTTGCAACGCCTTAAGGAATCATTCGAGGAACTTGCAGGTGAACAGACGACGCGCGTTCTTAATTTGCATCAAATTCTTACGATTGCCTCACTGATTCAGCGAGAAGCAGCAGGCAAAGGTGACATGCGTTTAATTTCTGGAGTAATTTGGAACCGCCTGTTTCAAGAAATGCCACTGCAAATTGATGCTACGTTGCAGTACGTAAAAGCAGAAGACGCCGAGAAGTGGTGGCCGCAAGTGCGTTCTGATGATAAGTATCTCGAATCTCCGTACAATACGTATCAAAATAAAGGCTTACCACCAGGACCGATTGCTAACCCAGGCCTAGCTGCTATCGAGGCCGCACTTAATCCACTCGATACAAAGTGTCTTTTTTACATTCATGATAATTCACGCAACATCCACTGTGCCTCAACCTACGAAGCGCACAAACGAAATATTAGCTACTATCTAAAGTAGGGTATACTACGTCATATGAAACTCGGTATTTTCTTGGGGAGTGTTGTGGCGATTGTTGCCGTTATTTTTGCATTTCAAAATCAAAACACGATTACCGTAGAATTTTTCTCATTCGTATTTACAGGGAGTGCGGCACTACTCATCCTCTCTGCGCTGCTTGTTGGTTTTTTGATCGGCACCTTACTTTTTGTTCCAAGCAACCTTTCACTCCTTTGGAAAGCGCGACAGCTTGCTCGAGAAAACGATTTATTAAAGCGAAAAGCGCATGATGAAACTATTCAGTACGAAGCTCCTGGGCTTGGTGAAGAGGGTGAAGGACAAATTGATATTGCATAGGTCGCATATGGGAAAAGACAAAAAGAAACATACAGGACAATCGCAAGCCTCTCTTGAGCAGGTGTTGCGACGAATTGATGGTCGATTCAACACGTGGTACCGAGTCTTTTGGTATGGCATGCTACAAGGAGCTGGTGCAGTGCTCGGTGCCGCACTATTTGTACTCATCGTTGCACTTATTCTTGAAGCACTTGGGTTAACTGAATTGTCGGAAGCGTTTCGTCACTACGGGAGATACGGCAATCTTTAGTACGTTATCAACAGCTGTACGGGAGCACTCTTTTTCTCTGTTACTATTAGCGGTATGAGATTTGTTTTTGTTGCAACACTCCTTCTTTCTTTCCTTGCGGCACCATTTGTTGGTAGTGCGCAGAGTGATGATATTCCCGCGGCTGAGGAGCAGACACAATTCTACGTAAGTGATGTTGTGTTTACGCGCCCATCCTACGCTGCTAGCGATGTCGTTGCGGGTACGTTCACCTTTCATAATCTAAGTGATGAAGTTGTTACTAATGCGCAATACCGCATTGAGTTAGTCACGTTACTTAGTGATGGAGCGGGCGGAGTGTACCCATCAGATGCCCTTGATGCTACCGAGGCAGTTCGAATGCAGGCTTCAGAACCTGGCAAGACGCTCTCGGTACCGTTTACCTACACGATGCCACAGCACGTGCCTGAGGGTGAGCTCGGCATACTTGTTCAAACGTATATTGGTGAATTGCTAACTCCTGTAGCTCTTGAGTACGTCCCGCTTACTGTTTCTGGAGATAGGGTTACATATCTGCCACGTGCAGCTTCGTTGATTGTGAATGATGAAGAGTCTTACGAAACGCTCGCGGGACCAACCGTTGATCAACGAGAACAGGTTGTCCTTGAGCTGTATGTTGAAAATCCATCAGATGCGCTTGTAACGATCCGCCCAACACTTTCAGTCGTTGAAGGAAAGACATCAACCGGTGCTCAGATCCTTACACAACCACAAGCCGACGTTGCTATTGCGCCAGGTGCCGCAAAGACAATCCCGATCACCATTCCATTACTGCAGCTTAACCCCGCAGTTTATACACTTATTGTTGATGCTGTTGATGTAAAGACTGGTGTGCCAGTGTTTGCTCCTATTGAAGCGCGGTTAGTTGTTGCTGGACTAGAGCCAAGTATTGAGCGTGTAAGCTACAGTACGCTTGATTTAACGAAACCACTCGCTTCTTTTGACGTGACTGTTTCATACCTTGATGCGCCAATTAATTTTCGTGTTGCTGATGATGGAAAACCAAAAGACATCCGCGTAGCACAAGCACTGATGCCATCAAGTACTATTGAAGATTGGATACGCGCAACTGGCGCCGCGGCAGTGGTACGCATTGAAGACGCGGATCGACAAACCGTACTTAGAGAGCAGCGGCTTGCTTTTACAGACAGCAATGAGGCAACCGCACGTTTTGGGGTGTGGGCTGGAACAGAGCGCGTGCGTGTCTTGGTAACACTTGAACAGTATGGCAAAGTTATCGATACCTACACTGAGGATCTAACACTCACTGTTCCGCCGTACCCGTTGTGGCAGCGCTTGTGGTACGAAAATCCACTACTTGTCCTAGGTGTAGGTATTGGTGTTTTGTGTATCGTGGTGCTTGCCGTTGGGGTACAGGTACTACGTCGCCGACGTGTACAAACAATGATGTAATTACGTATGCCATTCCTTTCAAACAAAAAACAGATACTGAAAACAGCACGACATCTTTTCCTTATGGGCGCGCTCGTTGTTGGTCTTTTTGGTTTGTTCACAGCAGAGGTTGCTCATGCTGGGTTCCCATACTTCGCAACAAAGGTAACAGTAAATACTCCGAAGCCGCCAGAAGTTCGTACATACAAGCCAGGAGAGGCAATGCAATTTAGTGGTCAGTTTAG
This sequence comes from Candidatus Parcubacteria bacterium, assembly GCA_041158505.1. GTDB lineage: Bacteria > Patescibacteriota > Minisyncoccia > Phycocordibacterales > JAACPR01 > JAGOTN01. Next base: position 14,387 of record JBEBBG010000009.1, read on the forward strand.
TTGGTCGTACTGTGGTAACGCGGGCAACTTCCGTGTCTATGGTCGAACAACTCGACCTGTTGCTGTTTCAGAGAGTCATGCAGGATTTTCTCCGTGGACCGAAATCACATCAACCACCGGAAGAAAAACGTACACGAGTGCATTCACTGCTCCAACAAAACCTGGAGTTTACAAATTTAAGTATGAAATTGAATTTGGTCAGCCGTGTGTCGGTATTCGTGGTGCCTCATGTAACGGATTTACGCTCATGTCTAAGTACGAGGCGCTGCCAAAGCAGGGGGCTCGTGGCATAAAACTTGGAGTTCCTCCAAGTTATACCTATGTGCGTAGTGGTGTTGTTACATTTGAGGTAAAAGATGATGTAAAAAAACCAGTATGTCCTGCGGATACCATCGAGGTACTTCGTGATGGTAAAACAGTTTGTGTCCCACAGGTACTCTCGCTAACTTGTTCTGTATCAGCAAATCGGATTGAACCTGGCGAATCAGTAACATTTGAAGCTGTAACAAACGAGCAGGCGACCTTTACGTGGTACGAAGGAGGTGTTGCAAGCGGCACTATTCTTGGTGGTCCAGAGACTGGTACAAAGAGTACGCTAACTAGAACCTTTAGTCGTGTAGGTCAGTATCAGGTAACGGCGTATGCACAGAATGCTCGTGGGGCTGGAGCATGTACGCGTGGTGTAACTGTCGGTGATGTTCCGGAAGAGGAAGAAGAGGAGGAGGTGCGAGATGAGTTTAATAACCTTGTACAAGAAGACGGCACGCTCCTCACCGCGACTGGCAAGCGTATCGGTTTTGATCCAAAGGCGGGGCCAGCAGCTATTATGTTTGAACTGGACCCAACGCTAACTAACACGACGTGTGGAGCGACATGGTCTGCGCAAAACGTCGCACAGTGCTACATGGTTGCATCAGGAAACAGAAGCCGTGCAGCAGCAATTGACGCATCAGGTGAAGCGCAAGTTGTTCCTGCAACGTACCGTGTTGAGTGTTTGGCACTTCGTGATGGCGCCATTGTGTCATCAGAGATTCGTATTTGTCGTCAAAACTTCGATACGCGAGAGCGGTAGGGCTTTACCCTCAAGGTGTTTGTTGGTACCATGGTCGCACTATGAATTTTTTGATGAAAGCAATGTTGAAGCGCCAACTAAAAGCGCTTCCTGCAGATCAGCAGGATATGATTATTCGGGCAATTGAGGAAAACCCAAAGCTATTTGAAACAATTGCAAAGGAGATTCAAGAAAAGGTGAAGAAAGGTGTTGATAAGCAGACGGCGGCAATGCAAGTGATGATGGCGCACCAGAATGAGCTTCGCACAGCAATGCAACCAAAAAAGTAGCACATACATTTAGGTAGTTATCAACACGCGCCGGGCACTTGTGCCCGGCGCGTGTTGATTTCGACGTATACTATACAGTAATGCATACGCGGGGTTTACGGTACATTGGTATTTTTGTTGCACTAAGTGTGCTTTGCGTTCCCGCAATACTCCTCGCACAACAAAATGGTACTCCTACGTCCGAACCAGTAACTACTGACAACCAACTGTACGTTGATGAGATTCAAATAGAGCCAGGGACATTTGCTCCTGGAGATGCAGTTCGCGGCACCTTTATGCTCTACAATGTTAGCGAAAGTATACTCTCTGGAGTTACATACAGAGTAGAGCTCGTTAAGCTTGCTGTTGTCGATGAAATTCTGGTTATTTCTGAGCCGCTCGATGCTGGACCACTCAGTAGTAAGGCTACTGTGCCAGCCGGAGGAATTTCAGTTCCTTTTGTCTATACGTTACCAAGGCTTCTTCCAAAAGACGGCGGTGTTGGGCTTCTTATCCAATCATACGAACAGGGTGGTGCACCTTCGGGATATGAGGTAGTTGAGCTTTCTGTTGATGCAAGTAGTGGTGCCGCTTACCTGCCATTCCAAGCAGTTGTTTCTGTTAATGGTACCGAAACCTACGAACCACTTGAAGGCCCAACAATTCAACCAACTGAAGAAGCTGTGCTTGAGGTTCGACTAGTAAACACGCTCGATACGGCAACCACCCTGACGCCAAAAATTACCATTGTTCGGGGCCCAACAAGTGGTGGAGATGTTGCGTATGAAAAAGTATTAGATTTTCTAACACTACCAGCAGGGGAAACTGTACTTGAACAAGTGCCGCTACCGCTCGATCAGGAGCCAGGAGTGTATACAGTGCTTCTTTCTTTTGCTGATCCTACAGATGCTGCGGCAGTTGCTCCAATTGAAGCTCGTTACATTATTGCAGGTCTGAAACCAAAGATTGAACAGGTTCGTTACGATACGACAAACATTGCCGCAGCGAATGATACGCTCACAGTACACGTTAGTTTTATGGATGTACCGCTCAACATTCGCGTATCAGCAGATGGGGTGTTTCAAGACCCGCGAGCTGAGCGATTCTTTACCAGTACGTCATCTGATGCTGGGTACGAACAGTCTCTGCAGCAGCTGCTTCCCGAGGGAATGTCGGCACGAGTAACACTCGCCGACCCAAATACAAGCGAAATTCTTGCACAGGAGAATGTTGGTTTTACAGGAGGAACTGCTGAAGCAACCGTTTCATTCCCTGACCTCACCGGTCTAGATGGAGTATACGTAGAAGTTGTGTTGCTGCAGCGTGGGGAAACTGTCGACTCTTTTGGAGAAACGCTCATCCTTACAACTCGAGACGATCGCGCTGGCATTTTACTCTTCTGGGATGAGCATCCATTTATTTCAATGACGGGTGTCTTGGTGCTCCTTGTGGGCGTCTGGTTTTGGTGGGTGCTTGCACGACGACAACAAGCAACAGGTATACTAAAAAAGTAATTCGTATGCAGAACATGCAAAAACAGCAAAAAAGATTTTGGTACACAACAGTGTCTGCATTTGTTGCAGCACTTGTACTTGTTGGTGCGGCGTACATGCAGGTTGGTGAACAGCGTGTTGCTGACGCGGGTAAGCCATACTTTAAAAATGCGATTACTGTTACCAATCCAAAGCCACCACAGGTTCGTGAGTATGCCCCAGGTTCAGACATTCCACTTCGTCTCGATTTCGATTGGATTTACTGTGCAAATGAGGGCGGTGGCGCTGTCTATGGACGCACATCAAACATTGTTCCAGCTGATAAGCCACTTCCTGCTCCAAAGGGTGCATGGCGAGCGGGCGTTGCTGGTTGGCCAGGCACAGCGGGTCCTGCTGCGAAGGGTAAAGAGCAAGCGTATGCACCACGCAAAGGTGTGTACAGTGAGAACCTTCGTGCCCCAATGAAACCTGGTAAGTATCAACTCGCGTATGAAATTGAACTACGAACTCCAGAGGGTAATTTGTCTCGACAAGGAAGAGTTGTCTTTGAAGTACGGGACAAAGAGCGAAATCCAGGAGCAAACTGTCCAGCAAATCAAATTACCATTCGACAAAATGGAGGACTTGTTTGCGTGCCGAATACCGTTGATGTTGATTGCGATGTCTCGTCGACACAAGTTGATGTAGGGGAATCAGTAACCTTTAGTGCATCAACTGCAAAAACAGCAACCTTTACATGGTATGAAGGACCACATGCTGGTGGTACTGTTCTGGCTGGCCCAAAAACCGGCACACAGAGCACGCTAACTCGAACCTTTAGTCGTGCAGGTCAGTATCAGGTAACAGTTCTTGCAAAAAATGCACAAGGCTCATACGGTGCATGTACACGCGGCGTGCGCGTTGGTTCATTAGAAGATGAAATTGAAGAAGAGGAAGTAACTGATGAATTCGGTAACATCTTTAATAGCGTAGACGGTACCATTATGACACCTGATGGACAGATCCTAACCATTGATCCAAGTGCACCTCCTGCGTCAGTTACACTCACCTTCGATAGAGCGCTTACAAACACTACCTGTGCTGCAACGTGGCAAGCTCAGAATGTTCTCCGTTGTTACATGGTTCGGGGTAATGAGCGTACAAATGCACCGGTGATTGGTGCGTCAGGTACTGAGCAGGTTGTTCCTGCGACGTATCGAGTTGATTGTCTTGCTCGACGTGATGGTAAAATCGTCTCTTCTGAAACTCGTATCTGTAGTAATAACCCAGATGCTCGTGAGCAGTAATGCTTGCAGGCTTTCGCACTATCGACTAAGCTAGGACCCTATGTCACTTTCAATCGGTATTGTAGGGCTTCCAAACGTTGGTAAATCGACGCTTTTTAACGCACTTACAAAAAAATCAGTTCCTGCAGAGAACTATCCATTCTGCACTATTGACCCTTCAGTGGGTGTGGTTGGTGTGCCTGATGAGCGTCTCTACAAGCTCGCAGCATTTAGTAATACGCAGAAGACGATTCCTGCAGCTGTTGAGTTTACCGACATCGCAGGCCTGGTAAAGGGTGCCGCACAAGGTGAAGGTCTTGGTAATAAATTCCTTGCAAACATTCGGGAAGTGGATGCAATTGCACATGTGGTGCGTCTCTTTGAGAATGCCGACATTACGCACGTGCATGGTGGTGTGAACCCGCTCGATGATATTCAGGTTATTAACCTGGAGCTCATCATGGCGGATGCCGAAAGTGTCGCAAATCGTATTGCGCGCCTCGGTCGCGATCTAAAGCGGGGGGATAAAGCGATTGTGAAAGAGCACGAGCTGCTGCTTAAGCTCGAAGCTGTCCTTGCTGCTGGAAAGCTCGCACACACACTTACGAGTACACTTGCAGACGACGAACTACCGGTACTCAAATCGCTTCACCTGCTTACGGCAAAGCCAATGCTCTACGTCCTTAACCGACAGAGCGGCGCAAAAAACATTGATGAAGGGGATGATCCTCGCTACAAAGCCTTGATGGACTTTTTGCATGCAGAAAATGCGCTCTATGTAGTCGTGGATGCTGCCACAGAGGCTGCGCTTACCGACGTTGATGCCGCAGAGAAGCAGGAATTTCTAGAATCAGTTGGTATTAGCGAAAGTGGTGTTGATGCCCTCATCCGGAAGGGGTACGAGCTTCTAGGCCTAATCACATACTTCACGACCGGAGAAAAAGAAACACGAGCATGGACTACGTTTGTGGGAGCAACGGCACCGCAAGCGGGTGCTTCAATTCACTCTGATTTTGAGCATAAGTTTATTCGAGCCGAGGTTATCGCCTGGGATAAGTTGCTCGAAGCTGGTTCGCGCGGCGTTGCACGAGAAAAGGGGTGGATTCGCACCGAAGGCAAGCAGTACATCGTCCAAGACGGCGACGTCATTGAGTTTTTGGTGTAATTGAACTTTGCTCCCACCTGCGGTACGCTAAGACGTATATGGAACAATCAGTAAAAATGACGCCAAAAGACTTCTTTTTGCACTTGGGGGTGGTAGCAACGTTATACGTAAGCACGGTCGCATTTATCAGCTTCGTGTTTGCGGTCATCAATCTTGCTCTTCCAGACGTCGCCGCGGGAGCATGGGTCTATGAAAATAGTCGATCAAGTATCGCCTGGTCGCTTTCGGTCTTCATTATTGTCTACCCAGTATTCCTCTATTTACTTTTTAAGGTTAGTCATTACTTGCTCGAAAGTAAGGAGCGTGCGGCGGTTTCAATTCGCAAGTGGTTTATCTACCTCACCATTTTCCTCACTGCCGCCACGTTGATTGTTGATGGTATTGTGCTTCTCACTACGTTCTTGCAGGGCGAGCAGCTGACGTTGCGATTTGTGCTCAAGGTGCTCACGATTGTTATCGTTGCACTCACCATTTTCTGGTTCAGCATCAAAGAGCTTCGCAATACATTCATTACTAATCCAAAAACGCTTACACGTGCAGCTGTGGGCACATCACTTTTCGTACTTGTTTGTATTATTGTTGGCTTTGCATACATGGGATCACCACGCCAAGCCCGACTTGCACTTGAGGATGCACAACGAGTGCAGGATCTAAGTTACATTCAGAGCGAAATCATTGAGTACTGGCGTGCCACAGAAACGCTTCCAACATCACTTGAAGCTATCAATGACCCAATCCGTTACGTGCAGGTGCCAGTCGATGCTGTCACAAAAGAGCCATATGAATACAACGTTTTAAGCGCAACAAGCTTTGAGTTTTGTGCCGTATTCGCAACAAGTAATGCAGATAGCGTTGCTGTTATGGAAACATCAATTCCTGCACTGAACGCATTCACCGAAGATGACACGCACTTTATGCACGACGCAGGGCGAACCTGCTTTACCAGAACTATCGACCCAGCACGTATTACACCGTATCCAGCTAAGGGGTAAGTATGAAGCAGTACAATCACAGCGAAATTGAAAAGAAGTGGCAGCAAGAGTGGGCTTCGGCACGCGCTTTTGAAACGCCGGATACTGTGGCAGGAAAAGAAAACAGCTACATTCTTTTTGAGTTTCCATATCCATCGGGAAACTTGCACGTTGGACATTGGTACGCTTTTGCTCTTACCGACATCTACGCACGATTTGAACGTCTCCGTGGCAAGAACGTGCTCTTTCCTGTCGGATTCGATGCGTTTGGATTACCTGCCGAGAATGCGGCAATCAAGCACGGTCTTAACCCACGAACGTGGACCTACCAAAACATGGACAGTATGCGCGCACAGATGCGTGCTATGGGGTGCACGTTTGATTGGTCTCGTGAAGTGGTTACCTGCGCACCTGAGTATTACAAGTGGACGCAATCACTTTTCTTAACGTTGTTTAACGCGGGATTGGTGCAGAAGAAAACAACAACCGTAAACTGGGACCCTGTCGATAAAACGGTGCTTGCAAATGAACAGGTGCTTGCTGATGGCACTGCAGAACGCTCTGGTGCGCTTGTAGAGCAAAAAGAAATGGATCAGTGGACTGTTTCAATTACAAAGTACGCCGATCGTTTGATTGATGACCTTGAGCCGCTTGATTGGCCAGAAGCGATCAAAGATTCACAGCGTAACTGGATTGGACGGAGTGAAGGAGCAAAGCTCACCTTTACCCTCAGTGGTTCGTATGGTTCGCTCCAGGTGTTTACCACGCGCCCTGATACGCTCTACGGTGTGACGTACCTTGTCGTCGCGCCTGAGCATGAACTGGTGAGTGTTGCACTTCCTGCACTTGCTAACAAAGATGCAGTTGAAGCATACATCACAGCTGCAAAACGAAAAACAGAACGTGATCGTTTGATTGGCGAGAAAGAAAAAACAGGAGTACTCCTTGATGGGGTTACCGCAACACATCCGCTTACCGGTGAATCATTACCAATCTACACTGCCGACTACGTACTTAAAGGGTATGGTACTGGAGCTATTATGGCGGTACCGGCACATGATGAACGAGACGCCGCGTTTGCGGAGGCATTCGGCTTGCCCGTAAAAAAGGTGATTGCGCCACGTCTTGTTGATGATCGAAATCCTCACGTGGAAGGTAAAGAGGTAGTCACCCGTAACGCAGTGATTGCTGTCGTCCGAAATCCAGAAAACGACACGTATTTGACATTACATTGGCCAGCGCAGCAGTGGCACACCTTTGTTATCGGTGGTGTTGAAGGAGAAGAAGATTCAGTTGCTGCGGCTCTGCGTGAAATCACTGAGGAAACGGGGTACACGGATGTACGATTTGTGCGTAAGTTGGTCGGCCCGACTCGTTCAGAGTTTTTTGCAGCACATAAGGATGTTAATCGAATCGGATACTTTGATATCCACCTCTTTGAACTTGGGAGCCTCGAACAAAAAGTTGTCGCAGAGGAAGAAGTTAAAAAGCAAACGTATGAGTGGGTACCACGGAGTGCATTGACTACCGCCATGACCCATACAGAAATGCCGTTCATTCTTGAGTCCCTAGATACAGGTAAGGAATTCTTTTGGAGTGGTGAGGGTATCCTCGTAAACTCAGGCGAACATACCGGCCTTTCATCTGCAGAGGCAAAGCAGCGCATTACTGAAGCGGCAGGCGGGGAACTTGTTTCTACGTACAAGCTTCGAGATTGGATTGTCTCACGACAACGCTACTGGGGCTGTCCAATTCCTATTATCAACTGTCCACATTGTGGGCCGGTCGCTGTTCCTGAAGATCAGTTACCAGTGGTACTTCCTGAAATCGATGACTACATGCCACGAGATGATGGTCGCTCACCACTTGCAAAAGCAACTGAATGGATGCAGGTGAGCTGTCCGTCGTGTGGAGGTAATGCAGAACGTGAGACGGATACCTTGGATACCTTCGTGGACTCTTCGTGGTACTACTTACGGTATGCAGACGCAAAAAATGAGCAAGTCTTTGCTGATCGTGAAAAACTCAACGCGTGGATGCCAGTAAACTTCTACTCAGGAGGAGCTGAGCACACAACCATGCATCTCCTCTACGCACGATTCTTCAATAAGGCACTCTTTGATCTAGGGCTTGTTCCATCTGCAGAACCATTCACCAAACGCCTTAATCGCGGCCTCATCCTCGGTACTGACGGTAACAAGATGAGCAAATCGAAGGGAAATGTGATTGATCCAGATACTGAGGTTGCGCGATTTGGAGCAGACACCGTGCGAAGCTACCTTGCGTTCATCGGTCCGTACAATGAGCCAGGGAACTATCCGTGGGATCCAAACGGTATCGTGGGTGTGCGACGTTTCCTTGAGCGTGCAGCGGCCATTCCAGAGCACGTAGTGGTAGAGACGCCAGCGCACGTGCGTCAGCTTGTGCATCAATCAATAAAAAAAGTTGCAGAAGATGCAGCGCGCTTCAAATTCAATACAGCAATCGCGCAGCTTATGGTGCTCACCAGTGCTATCTGTAAAGATGGTATTGGTAAAGACGATGCGCAGCTCGTTGCTGTTATCCTCTCGCCCTTCGCGCCGCACCTCGCAGAAGAGCTCTGGCAGCAGCTCGGAGGTATCTCACTTGTCGCGCATGAACCATGGCCACAGTATGATGCATCGCTCCTTGAACAGGCGACTGTAATCATTGCGGTGCAGGTAAATGGAAAAGTTCGTGGGCAGGTAGAGGCCTCAAAAGACGCGACAGAGGCAGATGTGTTGCATGCTGCATTGGGGCAAGAAAGCATTCAAAAGTGGGTTGGTGATACTGATCCAAAAAAGGTCATTTACGTCCCAGGGAAGCTCCTTTCCATCGTTGTGTAGCAAGGCTTTTTAGGGCCTTGACACTATCTATGGGCAGTGATAATGTTCTGTTACTTGCCAAATAGAGAAAGTGTGGCACAAGACATTCGTTGCCATTAGCGAGTAAGCACAAAACCTTTCATGTCAATTACACTCAGTTTCAAACCAAAGCAAATCTCTAAAAAACTTTTGGAGACACTTCCGGAGCGTTCACGTGACATTCTTACGAGTCGCTACGGTCTTGGTGAGGACGCAGAGACAAAAACGCTTGAAGCAATCGGTCAGGCATACGGCATCACCCGTGAGCGTGTCCGACAAATCGAAGAGTACTCACTTGCAAACATTCGCAAGTCTGATGAATTCGAAAAAACCATTCCTGTTTTTGAAGAACTCAAAGAGTCAGTAAAGACACTTGGCGGCGTTGTTCCTGAGCAGGAGCTTCTCGACGTCATTTCATCAAATAAGAGCATCCAGAACCATCTCCACTTCTTGCTCGTCCTCGGCGATCCTTTTGTAAAACTTAAAGAGGATAATCAGTTTACATGCCGATGGTGTGTTGATGAGCCGCTCGCAAAAAAGATTGAAGACTCAATCAAAAAGCTCTACAGCAGCTTGAACGATGACGACATCATCCCTGAATCAGAAATGATTACGATGTTCCTCGACCATATTAAGGAAGTATCTGATGTGTACAAAGACAAAGAGGTGCTCAAGCGATGGCTCGGCATGTCAAAGAAGATTGGACGAAATCCACTTGGTGAGTGGGGACGCGCAGATTCTCCAAACATTAACGTAAAGGGTATGCGTGACTACGCGTACCTCGTGATTCGCCGTCACGGTTCACCAATTCACTTCCGTGAAGTTGCACAGCAGATTGAGCAGCTTTTTGGAAAGAAAGCCCACGTTGCCACAACGCACAACGAATTGATCAAGGACAAACGATTCGTACTTGTAGGTCGCGGACTCTACGCGCTTTCTGATTGGGGATACATGAGTGGTGTTGTTCGCGATGTTATTGTGAAAATTCTCAAGAAGCACGGACCACTTACAAAGGATGAAATCATTGATAAGGTGCTCAAGGAGCGATACGTCAAAGAAAACACTATCCTTGTAAACCTCCAGAACCCAACCTTCTTTAAAAAGGATGCAAAGGGGCGATACGCTCCCGTGACTGCATAGGTTGTTTCAATCCAACTAATCAACAAAGCCGGGCCTTGTGCCCGGCTTGTTGTATTATTGGCATGTTACAATAGCAAGCACGTATGGTGGAGTTCGATATCATTGAGAGAGTCATTGATGTACTCATTATGGTGCTTCCAATTTTGATTCCGATTGGCTTGGCAGCAATTCTTGTTGATTTGTATGTTGATGCAAATAAGCGCGCTTTTCTTGCGAGTCAGGAGTACATGTTGCTTGAAATCATGCCGCCACAAGACATATTTAAATCGCCAGCCGCGATGGAGCTTTTCTTGATGGCAATTTACCAAACAAGTGGTGAGAGCACGTGGTATGATCGAAACGTAAAAGGAAAAAGCCGCGCATGGTTTTCACTTGAAATCGTTTCGACAGAAGGTAATGTCCGTTTCTTTATTTGGACTCGAACAGCGTTTGCAAAGTTGCTTGAGACACAGCTCTACGCACAGTTTCCGGGAATTGAGGTAACTCGATTGAACGATGATTACACACACGGCTGGGAGTATGATCCAGACCGTGTTGAACTTTTTGGCCTTGAGTATGCGTTGACCCAGCCAGATCCATATCCAATTAAAACGTACGTTGATTACGGGCTCGATAAAGAGCAAGAGGAAGACTATAAAGTTGATCCCATTACGCCAACAATCGAGTTTCTTGGAAGCCTCGGCCCCGGAGAGCACGGATGGATTCAGATTATAGTTCGTGCACACAAAAAAGAAGATCCAGATCCAACAAAGTGGTTTGGCGTGCGAGATAACTGGAAAGAAACCGCCAAATCGGAAATTGCAAAAATCCGAAAAGAGGGACTTATTGATGCGGGAGAATCAAAGCAGGTGCAGACCACAAAGGGTCAGGAGCTTCGCATTGCTGCAATTGAGCGCAGCGTCTCAAAGCTTGCCTTCGACACCGGTATTCGAAGTATTTACATAACTGAAAAAGCTGCGTTTCAAGGAAGCAACATTAGTGTGATGGTGGGAGCGTTCAAACAGTACGGTTCACTAGAGCTTAACGGATTTAAACCTGCATGGACGACAAGTTTTGACTACCCGTGGCAGGATCCGACGGGGCGAAAAGTCGCGGCGCTCAAACAAGAAATTCTAGAAGCATACAAAGGGCGTGAATATTTCTTCCGAACGCGCCCACAGTTCCGCACCTTATTACCTGCAAAAATTGTAGATCGAGAGCACTTTGTGCTTAATACAGAAGAATTGGCTACCATCTATCACTTCCCAGGTAAGGTTGTTGGTACACCGTCAGTACAGCGCGTCACCTCAAAGAAGGCGACACCACCACCAAATCTTCCTGTATAATAATCCCGACCTATACTCATGGAACGACTACGCGCATATTTTTCTGTCATTCGTACACACCTGGCCCGCACGCATGGGTGGTTGCTTGTACTCATTATTGCACTACTGCTTTCTATCGTGTGGGTGTGGGCAACAACAGCTCCAAGCGCGCTTGTTGTGCCAGTTGCAATCGACGTGCCGAAAGGAGCAACGGTGAAAGAGATTACGCAGCAGCTCAAGGACGCAGGCCTCATTCGTTCACGGGCCGTAACAAATACCATCATTATTGTGAGCGGGCGTGATACAAAGATTGTTTCAGGAACATACCTGTTTGAGCGCCGGCCGAGCACGTTTGAAGTTGTGCGTCGTGTGACACGAGGAGATTTTGGTGTCGAAACAAAAGAGGTGCGCATTCCAGAAGGTGCTACAACCAAGCAAATTGGTGAATTGTTTGAACAAGAGTTTGCGTATTTTGATAAAGATGCCTTTTACCAGCTCACTGAAGGTAAAGAGGGGTACTTGTTCCCTGACACGTATCAATTTTTAGAAACGGTTAAGGCGTATGAAGTTGTTGCTGCTCTAGAAGAAAATTTTGCGAAGCAGACAGCTGCATTACTTCCACTAATGAAAGCATCAGAAAGAACACTGGAAGATGTCGTTATTATGGCCTCAATTATTGAGCGCGAAGCAACTGCAGATTCTCGGCAGGCAGTTGGTAATATTTTATGGAAACGAATTGAAATTGAAATGCCACTGCAAGTTGACGCTACGTTCGTGTACTCAGTGGGGCGCGGCACATTTGATTTAACAAAGGCAGATTTAGCAAATGAGGATAATCCTTACAATACGTATACACACAAAGGTTTGCCCCCAACAGCAATTAGTAATCCTGGATTTGAATCATTGAAGGCGGCCGCCACAAAAGAGGATACTGACTATCTTTTTTTCCTAACTGGACACGATGGTGAGATGTACTACGCAGAAACCTTTGAAGGGCATAAGCGGAATCGTGCGCGCTACCTAAACTAGCGCTGCAAAAGAAAAAGCGATTCCCATATGGGAATCGCAGTGATGCGATGATGCACTGGTTGTTGCTTTTCAGGCCGCATATGCGGCAGACAACGGAACGATGTTCTCGGGCTCCGGAGTGTTCTCACTTGCCGGCATACCGGCAAAGAGTCGGGTCACGTCAGGGTTCGCTTGTGCAAACTTGCTGGCGAAGAGCTGGCTCGCTTTGCTCCACTTTCCAGAGTTTGCACCACGAACGAACGATTGTTCGCAGGGTGCACAGGTGACCAGCTGAATGTGGTCACCCTGCTCGAGGTGGATTTTCGGACGCTTGCCGGCGATGTGTTCATGGAACGCATCGCAGCAGGAACAGCCAGTTTCGGTGGGGACGGAAGGAACGGGTATTGCTTTCATAAGGGCACTAGTGCAAGATGGTCACATATATACAAAAATATGTCAAGCAAGCGGCTGGGGAAAGGTACAAAGCAGCGTATTTGTGTAGGCGTCTCAGGCGGCGTTGATTCTTCTGTTGCGCTAGCCTTGCTTAAGGAACAGGGGCATGATGTGACAGGTGTTTTTATCAAAATCTGGGACCCTGAATTGTCTCAGTGTGACTGGCGTGCCGAGATGCAAGACGCTATGCGTGTCTGTGCACAGCTTGATGTGCCATTCAGAATGGTTGATTTATCCGATGTGTATCGATCAGAAGTGATTACCTACATGATTGAGGCATACACACAAGGTATGACACCGAATCCGGATGTTATGTGTAATAAAGCAGTTAAATTCGGTGCATTTTTTACATGGGCAATGGAGCAGGGGTTTGATGCGGTAGCTACAGGACACTATGCCACAGTATCTGCTACTGGTGAACTACGAGTGGCGAAAGATGCTGCAAAAGATCAGAGCTATTTCCTCTGGAATGTTCCAAAGGAGCGTTTGAAAAAAACACGCTTTCCTGTCGGTGAATACACAAAGATGGATGTTCGGGAACTCGCAAAACGTTTTAATCTGCCTACTGCAAATAAAGCAGACAGCCAAGGTCTCTGTTTTATTGGGCCGGTTGATGTAAAGACGTTTCTAGCGAGCAGAGTGCAGGTTTCTCCTGGTTTGGTTCTCGCTACAAATGGAGAAACTATTGGAACTCATAAAGGCGCACTTCTGTATACGCTCGGTGAGCGACACGGTTTTTCTATAACAACACACGATACTGCCCGCAAACCATACTATGTAGTGGCGCGTGATATACACGCAAATACCATTACCGTTTCCCGCGAACCTCGTATAGATGGAGCCGTACGATCTGTACTACTGCAGAACACAAACTGGTTCGAAGAAGGTACTGACATGCGAGTCGATGCTGTTATTCGTTACCATGGCACACGCCACCCAGCAACACTTACCCGTACCGCAGACGGCGCGCTCGTTGTATTTGATACTCCAGTGCCAGGTGTTGCCCTTGGACAATCAGTTGTTTGTTACCAAGGAGATGTATGTGTGGTAGGTGGTAGCGCATCTGCAACGTCCTAGTGTTATACTAGGTTTGTTATGCAAAAGACAACCACAGGAGTACTGATTGCTGGGTGTATTATTATTGGCATTGCAATTGCACTCTACGTTTCGACAAAGACAGAGCAGTACATTGAAACGCCGCGAGAAGAGATGATTGAGGAGCTTGCCTCTACACCAACGACAACCGTTATGGTAAAGCACCAGTACAAAGATGGTGTTCATACCTTTGCAGGTGTTGTTGAGACACCAACCCCTTGTTACGATACGCGCGCAATTATCGTCAGTGGCGATGTGAACGAGATTCAAATCAGGACAGAGGAACAAGCTGTTGAGGTTTGTGCCCAGACAGTTACTGACCAACCATTTAAGGTAAGTCACCAGTCAGCGCCTGATGCTCGATTCCTCATGACGCTAAATGGAGAACTGGTAAACATGAACCAGTTTGATATTGATGCAGATGTGGATATCGATACCGTAGAGGTGCTCATTAAGGGGTAATACTAACGTTGTATGCGCACGGTCCAGATTGTAAAAGGGAATGGTGATCGTGAGTCATTTGATCCAGATAAACTGAGGCAATCACTCTTGCGCGCGCACGCCACCACGATTGCGGCAGAGGCTGTTGTTGACGCAATTACAAAAGAAATTCGGGCAGGGATGAGTACTGGTGATATCTATCGTCGCGCCTTTACTCTGCTTAGTTCTACTGAGCATAGTGCCGCGCTTACGTATAGCATTAGACGCTCAGTTCTTAACTTAGGACCGACAGGTTTTCCTTTTGAGCGCTACATTGCCGAATTGCTTGCAGAGCAGGGCTACAAAACAAGAACTGGTCAGCACATACAAGGGCGCTGCATTGAACATGAGGTTGATGTTGTCGCTTGGAACAATGAGCAGCTGCTATTTGCTGAGGTTAAATTCCATAATGAATTAACAATGAAAAGCGATACAAAAACCGCTTTGTACGTTAAGGCGCGTTTTGATGACCTCTACGATCACACGCATCGAATTGAGGGCAAAGAGAGAACCTTGACCCGCGGCATGCTCATTACAAATACAAAATTCACGCAAGGGGCAAAAGAGTATGCGTCATGCGTGGGAACATTCGACATGATTAGTTGGGATTACCCTGAGCATGGAAATTTGTACGACATGATTGCTCAAACAGGACTGCACCCAATGACATGCCTCCCAAGTCTCTCTGAACATGATAAAAGAGAGTTGCTCAAACGTGGTATTTTGCATTGTAAGACGCTGCAAGAAGATCCATCGATTATGCGTAGCATTGGTTTGCCCGATACTGCGATTGAAACAGTCGTGCGTGACGTTGAACAGCTCCGGAAGCCAAAGCGGTCGCACGACCTGTGAGTAAGGTTTTACCTTTAGCTATAAAAACGTTCTATACTAGTACGTATGTTAGGTTGGGGAACACGCAAGCAGCGTGCCGAGTGTAAACTTATTGTTGATATTCGAAGTGCCTCTGTAGGCGCAGCGCTTGTCGTCTATGGAGAAGCTGCTCCATCGTACGTGTATGGTACTCGAGTGCCTATTGATGCCGCCGCATCTAAAGATGCGGCGGCCATAACACCTGCAATGCTTGCTGCACTTGCGCAGGTGGGGCAAAAGGTTGTGGCTGAAGGTTTGCCACGTTTGGCAGTAAGCACGGGCGCTCCGCGTGTCACAGAGGCAGTCATTGCCTTTGCTGCGCCATGGTATACAGCGCTGGTACATGATATTTCAGTAAAAAAAGAAAAGCCGTTTATTCTTACGAGGCACGCATGGAAGCAGTTGCTCGAAGAAAAGCTTACTACTGTTGCCAAACAGCCAACAGGTTACAGCAACCTAGAACACGACATCACTCGCGTGATGGTGAATGGGTATGAACTAAAAGATCCATTTCATAAAAAGGTTCAGGAGATGCTCATCGCTCTTTACACCAGCTTTGTAAGCGAGCAAACAAAAACCGCTGTGGCAGAGGCAGTCCAAAAGCATTTTCACGGAGTTCCTTGTACGTACAAGACAATGCCGCTCATCTCTTTCACGACACTCCGAGATATGTTTTGGAATGTCGATCGATTTACGTTTTTTGATGTCGGAGGGTTGGTTACCGAAGTTGGTGTTGTTGAGGGGGGAACGATAACGCATATTATGAGCGTCCCCTATGGATCACAGCATATGCTCCAGGCGGTACAAGCGGCATGCAGTATGGATGATGCTACGCTAACCTCTGCAATGAGCATGCTTGCAAAAAACGAACTGCATCCATCGTGTACGGAAGCACTTGCTACAGCACGGACCGCGGCGGAACAAGCTTGGGTTACGGCAATTCGAACCCAGCTCGATGTCGAGGGTATTACATTGCCACCACGAGTTTTTGTTCAAGTCGCCCCAAGTCTACAGCCAATATTTGGAGCCCTCTTTGGGGCACCACAGCATCGCAAAACACTCTTTGGGTCAGACCAAGAGATACAGGTTGCTGTACTCACGCAGGATCATGTTCGAAAGTACATTGATATACCAAAAGACACCCTGATTGACCCTTTTATGCTATTAACAGCTCTTTTCTTGCGTACTTCAAGGTAGCTTGTGGTACAATTTTCAAGTATGACAAACGAGGTTCCCCAAGACGCACAACCACACAAGCGCTCAATTAGAAACATTCCTTTGCCAGACAACCGTCGTCGCATTGTGACAAGCTACGACATTGAATCGGTTGCACCTCCAACGCCACCACGTCCGCAGCAAATGCATGATGAACGACCAGCCCCTGTACGAGAAACAGTAACCACACGCCTAACTTCAGAATCAATGACACCTCCAGCGTACAATCAGGAACAAGAAGAGACCGAATACGAAGTACCACGACGAGCTCGGCAGAGCAGTGCGTCAGCGCCTCGTAGAGCTTCTCGAAAGCGGTCATACGTCTTGCTTACTTCAATTGCGGTCATCGTTATTGCAGTTCTTGGCATGTTCTTCTCATTTGGTGGCGCAACGGTGACTGTGTACCCACGACAAGTAACAACTACGCTAAGCGCCGAGGTAGAGGCTCAAAACCTCGCAACCCCTACATCAAGTCCTGCGCTCTCTTTTACAGCAGAATCAATCGTTGCTGAAGCTACACGTGAGGTTGTGGCGACTGGTGAAGAAGAGGTTGTAGAAAAGGCAAAGGGCCGAATTACTATCGTGAATGAGTATTCAGAAGAAGAGCAGCGTCTTCTCAAGAATACCCGTTTTGAATCACCAGATGGTCTTATCTTTAGAATTCCTGATTCAGTAGTGGTTCCAGGATTTACTCGAGATGCCTCTGGAAATGTGGTGCCAGGTAAGCTTGTTGCTGAAGTGGTTGCTGATCAACCAGGTAAAGAGTACAACATTGGCGCAACGAACCGCTTTACCGTACCAGGTTTTAAAGATATGCCACAGTACAGCAGCTTCTACGCTACGTCTGATAGTCAGATGGTTGGAGGATTTAACGGTGTAAAGAAGATTGTTTCTGCAGAAGACAGAAATCGAGCAGAGCGAGAGCTTCGGGATGATATTAAGCAGCAGCTTGCAGCCCGTGCGGCTGAACGAAAGGTTGAAGGGAGCGTTATTCTTACCGACGACAGCTTAACGCTCTACGAGACACTCGAAGAGACAAGTGAGGGTGATACAGTAACACTTGGTATGCGCGGTACTACAAAGGCGGTTATGGTACGAGCAGACGCGCTCGCACAAGTCCTTGCACAAACCGATTTAAACTCATACACAGAAGGAGACATTGTTAGCATTACCAACCTTGGGGAGCTTCGTATGCGAGCCTTTGCAAAAACTGGAGACACAACGTTTAGCACCGTTAGAATTGCCGTTGAAGGTGATGCAACCTTCGAATGGGTACTTGATGAGGCGGCATTTAAGCAGGCGCTCGCTGGCAGCGATAAAGATGACCTCGCAACTATCGTGCCTACCTTTAAGGCAATTACTAAGGCAAGTGCCAAGATCCGACCTATTTGGAAAGGTTCATTCTCTGAAAATACCGAAAAAATTACCATTGTTTATGCAAAAGAGTAGCGTTTCGTTTGACGGCGCAACCTCGGCTAATGTATAGTGTGCAGCACATGAAAGCGGCAGCAAAACCAGAATCAGAAGCAAAAAAGGGAGTCGAAGGGACTGTTATTGAGGCCCTTCCAAATACCATGTTTCGAGTTTTGCTCGAAGACAATACTGAGCTGTTAGCTTTTTTGGCAGGCAAGATGCGTATGCACAGAATCCGCGTTATGGTGGGTGACCGTGTCGCAATGGAGCTCGATCCGTATGGAGGAAAAGCCCGAATCTTTAAGCGCCTGTAGGGGACTTTACTATTTTTAACCTTTCTGCTACACTAGCCACTCGTAATGCGTATTCAAGGTATTACACTTCCAGATAACAAGCGAATGGAGATCGCATTGACGGCGATTTTTGGCGTTGGACGCCCACTCGCGCATCAGATTCTCGACGCTGCTAAAGTCGATTACGGTAAAAAGCCGGGCGATTTAACTGCTGACGAAGAGAACGCAATCCGAGCAATTGTTGAAGGATACCGCATTGAGGGAGACCTCAAGCGTGAAATCTCTGCAAACATTAAGCGTTTGAAGGATGTTGGTAGTTACCGAGGTAGTCGACATGCTCGACGACTTCCTGCACGAGGTCAGCGAAGCAAGACAAATAGCCGAACCGTTCGTGGAAACGTTCGAAAGACTATGGGTTCTGGCCGAAAGACCGTAGAGAAGAAGTAGTTTTTAATACACTATGGGAAAGAAACGAATCGTTAAGAAAGGAGATAAAGAACAGACACTCAAGTCTGGCTCAACAAAAGTTTCACGAAAGAAGCTTGATCGAGGTATTCTCTACGTTCAGTCTACATACAACAACACTAAGCTACTCCTTACCGATACACACGGTAATGCAATCGCAGCATCTTCATGTGGAGCTCTTGGTTTCCGAGGAGCAAAGAAGGGCACACCGTTTGCTGCAGCGAAGGCTGGAGAGGTGCTTTCAGAGAAGGCAGAGCTTCTCGGTCTTAAGGAGGTAGACGTTGTTGTTAAGGGTGTGGGTGCAGGCCGTGAGTCTTCAATTCGAAGCTTCGTTGCAAAGGGTGTTCAAATCCGAAACATTCGAGACATTACCCCAGTGCCGTTTAATGGACCAACTCGCCGTAAGCCACGACGCGTATAGTAATAGCATATGAAACTAGGACCTAAGTACAAAATTGCACGTCGACTTGGAGCATCTGTGTTCGAGAAAACACAGTCTCCTAAGTTTGCTCTTCGAGCAGAACGAAAAGGCCGCGACACACGTCGCCCAAAGAGTAAGACAAACTTCGGTATTCAGCTTCTTGAGAAGCAGCGAGTGCGCTTTACCTACTGTCTCACCGAAAAGCAATTCGCTAAGTATGTTGGACAGGTTATCGAAAAGAAGGGAGTAAATCCTGCAGAAATGCTCTACACGTTGCTTGAGCGACGTCTCGATAACGTTGTACTACGTGCTGGTCTCGCACCAACTCGCATGGCAGCACGTCAGCTTGTTTCTCATGGTCACATTACCGTCAACGGTAAAAAGATGACAATTCCATCGTACCTTGTACACGTTGGTGATGTCGTTGCTATTCGTGAAGGAAGCAAGCAGAAGACCGTATTTGCAGAGCTCGATGAAAAGATGAAGGATGTTACTTTCCCAACATGGTTTTCAGTACAGCAGGCAAAGAAGGAAATCACTA
This sequence comes from Candidatus Parcubacteria bacterium, assembly GCA_041158505.1. Classification (GTDB taxonomy): domain Bacteria; phylum Patescibacteriota; class Minisyncoccia; order Phycocordibacterales; family JAACPR01; genus JAGOTN01. The sequence goes on from JBEBBG010000009.1 coordinate 34,181, forward strand.
TCACCGGAGCTCCGGTGTACGTGTCAACCGACCTGGCGTTTGATCTCCAGACGGTAATCCAGTTCTACAAACGCTAATCTTGCCTAAGTGTCAAGGTTAGGGTACTATAGGAGTCCTACAAGCAACCGTTAGCAGTAATTCAAAAAGGTATGTCTGATCAGAACATCGCGTTGCCATCAAAGCCAAAGATCGTTAGCGAGGAAGGGCAGCGAGGCGTATACGAAATTGAAGGTTTGTTTCCAGGGTACGGGCACACGCTCGGTAACTCTCTTCGACGCATTATTCTTTCATCATTGCCAGGAGCAGCGATTACCCAGATTAAAATCAAGGGTGTCAATCACGAGTTCTCAGCAGTGCCGGGCATTAAAGAAGACGTCATTACTATCTTGCTCAATGTCAAAAAGATTCGATTGAGCCTAGATAGCGACGAGGCACAAACTATTCGCATTAAGGTTAAAGGAACAAAAGATGTAACCGCAGGTGACATCGAAGCTCCTTCACAGGTGACTATCATGAACAAGGATCTCCACTTGTTTAGCGTTACCGATAAAAATGCTGACGTTGATGTGGAGATGGTTGTTGAGCGTGGTCTTGGCTACGTTCCAAAAGAGTTGATGCACCGAGAGCGTGTTGAAGTTGGTAGCATCGCACTTGATGCAATCTTTACTCCAATTCGACGAGTATTCTACGAAATTGAAAACATGCGTGTTGGCGATCGAACAGACTTCAACCGACTTCGAATTACTATCGAGACCGATGGTACCATCACACCAAAGCGAGCACTTGAACGATCAATCGAGACCATGATTGCACAGCTCAAGGCAATTGTTGGCTTCAAGGAGGAGCTCGAACTCGAGGAGCAGGTTCAGGCTAAGGCCGCACCAGCACCATCTGTTGATGCTACTGACATGGAAGATTTCCTCAAGACACGTATTGAGTCACTCGACCTTTCAGCACGAACAGCAAATGCACTTGAGAACGCAGGTATCCGAACAGTAGGAGGTCTTGCTCGAAAGAAAGAGGAGGACATTCTTGAGCTCGAGGGTCTTGGAGACAAAGGACTCCAGGAAATCAAGCGAATCCTTGGCGATAAGGGTATTATTCTCAAGTAACGCTTTACAGTAACGATAAAGTACGGTAGGTTAGTTGGACTATGAAGCATCACAAGAAACAGCGAAAATTCGGACGAGAGAGCAATCAGCGCATTGCGCTCATGCGTTCACTTGCACGAAACCTGATTCGTGATGAGGCTATTACTACAACCGAAGCAAAGGCGAAGGAACTTCGACCATACGTTGAGGAACTTGTAACCAAGGCTCGAGTAGCATCAGTTGCAACGCGCCGACTTATTACTGCTCGACTTGGCGGTGATGATGATCTCGCAAAAAAGCTCATCGAAGATATCGCGCCACAGTACGCAACTCGACCGGGTGGATACACTCGTATTACCAAGCTTCCGCTTCGTCAGAATGACGCTGCAAAGATGGCGCATATTGAATTTGTAAAGTAGGTATATGAAAGAAATTAACGCACAAGGAAAGAGCTTGGGACGAGTCGCATCAGAAGCGGCAAAAATGCTCATGGGCAAGGACAGCGCAGCGTATGAACCTCACCTCGTACAGGGTAATGGTGTACACATCGTAAATGCAGCACAGGTTGCAATGACCGAAAAGAAGCTCAAGCAGAAGCAGTACGGTCGCTACACTGGCTACCCAGGAGGTCTTAAGTTCCAAACACTCGAGCAGCTTGTGGCACGAAAAGGATACGCAGAAGCATTCCGAAAAGCAGTCTACGGCATGCTCCCAGACAACAAGCTCCGCGCCCGCTTAATGAAGCAGCTAAAGGTAACCGAGTAATACACGTATGGCAAAAGCATCTGATCAAAAATATATTGAAGGAGTAGGACGACGAAAGACAGCCGTTGCTCGTGTACGTCTTACACCAGCAGCAAAAAGCTCATACAAAGTTAATGGTATGGCACTTGCAGACTACTTCACGACTCTATCACTCCAGAAGACCGCAGAGGCAGCATTTGCAGCGCTTGAGGGAGCAAATCACTACGAGGTAACCGTACAGGTACTTGGTGGCGGTAAGGCAGCACAAGCAGAGAGTATGCGACTTGGTGTTGCGCGAGCACTTGTTTCAGAGAATGAGACTACTCGTAAGCTCTTGAAGCCAAAGGGATTCCTTAAGCGTGATCCTCGCAGCAAGGAACGAAAGAAGTTCGGTCTCAAGAAGGCCCGCAAGGCAGCACAGTGGAGCAAGCGATAGTCTTGCTGGTGGATTATTGGCAGTAACCGTGTCGTACATCGTACGCACTTCTACCTATGTCAGATACACTACAAACCCCAGACGATATGCAGGAAGATATTGTTGTTGATGCAGACAACGTGTCTGATTACGACCTTTCTGATGACACATCACCGGAAGACGTGGTGCGAAAGCTCAAACAAGACCTCAAGGTCTGTAAGCAAGAACGTCAGGAGTACCTCGATGGCTGGCAACGCGCTAAAGCCGATTTACTTAACGCAAAGAAACGCGCTAGCGACGATCAGATTACCTTTCTTGAGCGTGCCGGCTCTACCTTTGTTGAAGAGTTGCTGCCAGTACTCGACAGCTTTGATATGGCATTTAAAAATAAAGAAGCATGGGAGCAGGCGCCTGAGCAGTGGCGACGAGGTGTTGAGTACATTCACACACAACTCATGAACATTGTTACCTCACGCGGTGTGCAGGTGCTTGACCCAGTAGGTAAACCTTTTAGTCATCATGAACACCACTCTGTTCGCACGGTAGCCTCGTCACCCGAACAAGACGGCATTGTCGTTTCTGTTATTCGTAAAGGGTACAAGGTACAAGATATGGTCATTCGACCAGCAGATGTGGAGGTAGGAAGTGCAGACGCATCATAAATCGCACTTCTTTACAGGGCTTCTCGAACATTTTATAATTCCGAAGCTCTAGCACTTTATTCGGCTAACGATTCACTACACGTATGGGAAAAATCATTGGTATCGACCTTGGAACAACTAACTCTGCAATTGCGTTTGTAGAGGGTGGAGAACCAGTCATCATTGAAAATGCAGAAGGTAACCGCACCACACCGTCAATTGTTGCAATCGCAAAAAACGGTGAGCGCCTCGTAGGATTGTCTGCAAAACGACAGTCAGTCACAAACCCAAGCAACACCGTCTTTGGTGTAAAGCGATTCATCGGACACGCGTACGATGAGGCGTCGGTAGCGAAGGATAAAGAAACAATTCCATATAGCATCAGTAAAGCAGACAACGGCGGTGTGCTCATTTGCATGAATGACGCTGACTACCGACCAGAAGAGGTGTCTGCAATGATTCTCCAGAAGCTCAAGGCAGACGCAGAAGCACGACTCGGTGAACCAGTTACTGAGGCGGTTATTACGGTGCCTGCATACTTTAACGACTCACAGCGGCAAGCAACCAAAGATGCGGGAAAAATCGCAGGTCTCGAGGTAAAGCGAATCATCAACGAACCAACCGCAGCTGCGCTTGCGTACGGTTTCAACACAAAGAAAGATCAGCAGATTGTCGTCTTTGACCTTGGAGGCGGAACGTTCGACGTTTCAGTGCTCGAAGTTGCTGACGATGTTATTGAGGTAAAGGCAACCGGTGGTGACAGCCACCTTGGTGGTAAAGACCTCGACCAGAAGATTATTAAGTGGATTGTAACTGAATTCAAGAAGCAATCAGGCATCGATGTATCAGGAGATCCGCTTGCAATGCAGCGACTCTACGAAGAAGCAGAAAAGGCGAAGATTGAGCTCTCTTCATCACTCCAGACTGAAATCAACATTCCATTTATTACCTCAGGCCCAAATGGTCCAGAGCACCTTGCACTCAAGCTCACTCGCGCAACCTTGAACGAAATCGCGCAGGAGTTTATTGACCGCGCAATTGATATCACCAAGCGAACGCTCGAGGATTCACCATTTGGTATCAGCGATATCGACGAAATCATCCTTGTTGGTGGACAGACACGTATGCCACTCGTACAGGAGCGCGTAAAGGAATTCTTTGGTAAAGAGCCAAACAAATCAATCAACCCGGACGAAGTGGTTGCTCTTGGTGCGGCACTTCAGGGAGGTATTCTTCAGGGTGACGTGAAAGATGTGCTCTTGCTCGATGTTATTCCACTTTCACTCGGCATCGAGACACTCGGCGGTGTTGCGACGAAGCTTATTGAGAAGAACACCACTATTCCAGCCACGAAGTCACAGGTCTTCTCAACTGCTGCAGACAATCAAACGCAAGTAGAGATTCATGTGGTACAAGGAGAACGGGCAATGGCAGCAGACAACAAGTCGCTCGGCCGTTTTATTCTCGATGGTATTCCACCAGCACCACGAGGTATGCCACAAGTCGAGGTAAGCTTTGACGTCGATGCAAACGGTATCCTTAAGGTAACTGCTAAAGACAAAGCGAGTGGTAAAGAGCAGTCAATTCGAATTGAGGCGAGCTCAGGACTCTCGGATGCAGATATCAAGCGAATGCAGGATGATGCAGCCGCACACGCTGCAGAAGATGCAAAAAAGAAAGAGCTCATTGATCTTCGCAATACCGCAGATCAGCTCATCTACACCACAGAGAAAGCGGTCGCAGACGCAGGAGACAAAGTTCCGGCAGATGTAAAGTCTGGTATTGAAGCTAGGCTTAGCGCGCTCAAAGAAGCTAAAGACAAAGATAATGTCGAAGCAATCAAGACTGCGCAAACCGAACTCTCAAACGAAATTCAGAAAATTGGTCAGTACATGAATCAGCAGGCAACACCTGAGCAAGGCGCTGCACCAGAAGAGCCTGGTATTCGTGATGCCGAAGTAGAAGACACGCCAGGAGACAGCGACGGGAAGTAACCTCGCATGGGAAAGGACTACTACAGCACCCTTGGCATAAGCAAGAGCGCGTCTCAGGACGAGATTAAAAAAGCATTTCGAAAACTTGCACAGCAGCACCACCCCGACAAACCAGGTGGCGATGAAGCAAAGTTTAAAGAAATTAACGAGGCATACGGCATTCTTGGTGATGCCAAGAAACGTGCCCAGTACGATCAGTTTGGTAGCACTGGTAACTTTGGTGGTGGTCAGCAGGGAGGTTTCGGTGGATTTGGAGGATTTGATTTCAGCAACTTTGCACAAGGATTTGGTGGGCAAGGAGGCAACGTTGAGTTTGATTTAAACGACCTCTTTGGTTCAATCTTTGGAGGTGGGCGTGGCGGACGTCGTGTCCCACGCGGTCGAGATATCGTCATTGATGTTTCGATTTCATTCAAAGAATCTATCTTGGGTGTAAAAAAGACCGTAACGGTTGACCGTGAGAAAGGTGGCAAGGAAGAAATCACCTTCACCATTCCTCCAGGGATCGACAACGGCGAAATGCTTCGCATGAACGGAAAGGGTGAACCAATTGAAGGTGGCACTCCAGGAAACTTGTACGTTCGTGTTCATGTTGATCCGCACAAAACACTTCGCAAAGAAGGCATCCACCTCATCATGCGTCTGCCGGTAAAGCTCACCGATGCAATCTTGGGAGCAAAAGTAGACATCGATACACTCGATGAAGAGAAGTTTGTGCTCAAAATACCAAAAGGTATTACGCACGGAGAGATACTTCGTGTTCGAGGCAAAGGCGTTCCAATGCCAGCACGTGGCGGTTCTGGAGATCTCCTTATTCAGGTTGAAGTTCCGACACCAACCAACCTCTCTGGTAAAGCAAAGAAAGCGATCGAAACATTGCAAGAAGAGGGATACTAAACGTACCTACCACCGCAGTTCTGCACAGGAGGTATTTTTATGATTACTGTGCACACCGTATACTATACGTAATGTTTTCAATTGGATTTCTAACGCTCGACCTCATCATCCTAACGGTAGTATTTGTTGCGTGTGTGTTTATATCAATGACACGAGGCGAGCACGTGCTCACGCGCGCGGTGCTCATTACCTATCCAGCAATGCTTTGCTACACACACCTTCCGTATGTGACCGTACGAGACGCTTTTGCAAACATTGCGGCGTTTATTGGTGTTTTTATCGTTCTTCATCTCCTCCTAAAACGTTTAGTTACTGCGCGCCGATCGTATACAAAAGGGAAGCAGCTCATTGATGCTATCCTCCTTGCGCTCGCAACGACGGTGACACTGCTTACACTCTACTATCACGTCCTACCCGTTGAGCAGCTCTACAGTTTCACCATTCCATTTGCATACCTCTTTACCACAACGCTCCCGTTTGGAGTTTGGTTGGTGATACCGCTTGTCCTCCTCGCATTTGCAAATCGAGGCAGCCACAATTAATCTGCACGAACCTGCTTGCCTAAAGGGTCAAGAGATTGCCTGGTTGTTTTTTCTTTGCTAGGGTACTAGTGAATCTATGCCGCCTCGTCAAATCAAGGGGCGGCGGAAGACCGAGGCGTATTGGAATCAGGGAGGACAGATTGTCAGTCGTAGGAGGCGCTATCGTCGCACCAAACGAACACGGCAAATCTCTGGCCATTCTGGAGGAACATCTTCCGAAGCGACACTGCGTCGCAAAAAGAAGAAAGTCCAGAAACCTGGAAGGAAAAATCTCCGGTACGCATCTCCGAAGCCCGCCGCACTCACAGCGCCCGAAGTTCCACCTGCACTCGTTGCAGTACTGTGAATCTCGGCGCTTTTTCTTTACTGTAGTCTGTTACAATAGTGAACGACTATGACGTTCGCAAGTGCATACGTCCTCTTTTTACTTGTTGCGCTCGTTGCGACACTTTTTTTGGTGCTCACAAATACCAGACGAGCAAAACTTCCCATCAAACATATTTCTGGGTATGTACTTGGCGTTGAGCTGTTGGTGCTCGTACTCTGGAGCATAAGTTTTGCCGCACTCTACAACGCGCCACACGGTTGGCCAACATACCTCTATGCGTGTTTCCTCTGCATCGCAAGTATCGGTGGATGGTTTTTAATTAAAGCAAGTACAGGACACGATGCTGAGCGAGCAGCGCTTCGTACTAAAGCGGCATCGCTTGGAGAAAGTAACGGCCGTCTTGCAGAAATAGATACCCAGAAAACTGCTTTTATTTCTATCGCCTCACACCAGCTCCGGGGTCCACTGACGGCAATTCATGGACAAGTTTCAATGCTACTTGAAGGAGAGTATGGTGATGTTCCTGAACATCTACGGCAACCGCTCGAACGCGTGCAGACATCAAGTCAAACGTTGCGAACGCTCATCAATGATTTCCTTAATGTCGCACTCCTTGAACAGGGAAGATTACAGTACGTTATTGCACCGTTCGATATCGTTGAGGTACTCAATCAAGCCATCACGCTGTCACGTCCTCACTTTAAAAAAGCAGGGATCGCACTTACTCCTGTTTTTACAACAGATCATCCGATGATGGTTCTGGGCGATGCAGCAAAAACAAAAACCGTTTTTATGCAACTCCTCGATAATGCTCTCAAGTACACACCTGCCGGTAGTGTCACCGTTAGCATTGCGTGCAAAAATGACGATGTCATTGTCACCATTCTTGATACAGGTATTGGCATTCCCGACGAAGACAAGAAGCGCCTGTTCCAAAAATTTACACGCAGCGATGACGCAATTCATCAATCGGTGTACGGTAGCGGACTCGGCCTCTTTGTTGCAAAAGAAATGATTGAGGCACAGCATGGCCACATCTGGTTTGAATCTGCTGGCCGCAACAAAGGATCTCGCTTTTTTGTAGCATTACCGTTGGCGCGTTAGTCGACGAGGACTCCCGATTGGCGTATAATCCACCTACGAGATGGAGCAGACCAAACGTTCAGCAAAGAAAAAAGTTGTCATTATTGGTGCTGGACCAGGAGGATTGAGCGCGGGAATGATCCTAGCCGCGCGTGGATACGACGTACATATCTACGAACGTCAGGCAGTACCAGGAGGCCGTAATGCATCGATGCAGGTTAATGGCTTTACGTTCGACATCGGCCCAACATTCCTGCTCATGAAGTACATTTTAGACCAGACTTTTGCGCTCGCTGGTAAACGCTCAGAAGACTACCTCACATTCACAAAGCTTGATCCTATGTACGTGCTCAACTTCCCGGATGCCAAGCTCAACGTTTCTTCAGATCACGACAAAATGTATGAGGAAATTAAGCGCGTTTTTCCTGGTGATGAAGAAGGATTTCGCGCCTTTCTTACAGCAGAGAAAAAGAAGTTCGATACCATGTACCCATGCCTTGAAACGGACTACTCATCGCTCAAACGAATGTTCTCTCGTAAGTTACTCCGTGCACTTCCGTATATGGATGCCTTTAAGAGCGTATATGACGTTGCGGCAAAGTACTTTAAGCACGAGCTTTTGAGACTCTCATTTACCTTTCAAGCAAAGTACCTCGGCATGTCACCATGGAAGTGTCCTGGCGCATTTGGGATTCTGTCATACATCGAGCATGTTGCCGGTATTTACCACGTTGAAGGAGGTCTTAGTTCAATTTCTGAAGCTATGGCAAAGGTTATCACCGAGCTTGGCGGAACGATTCACTACAACACTTCGGTCGCATCAATTGAAACTGCTGGTCGAACCATCACCGGCCTCACGCTTGCCAACGGTGAACATGTAGAGGGCGATGTTTTTGTACTCAATGCAGACTTTGCATATGCAACGACGCACCTTTTTAAAGAGGGGGCGCTCAAGAAGTACACAAAGAAAAAGGTGGAAAAGCTCGAGTACTCATGCTCAACGTACATGCTCTACCTTGGCGTTGATAAAGTCTACGATGAGCCGCACCATCAAATCGTGTTTGCAAATGACTACCATGCAAACTTGAATGACATTTTTGACAACCATAAGCTCTCAAAAGATTTTTCACTCTACATTAGAAACGCAACACCGCGTGATGCAACACTGGCGCCAGAGGGAAAGAGTTCTCTGTACGTTCTTGTTCCAGTGCCAAACAACCAAAAATCCGGCATCGATTGGGCAATAGAGGGGCCACGAATTCGTAAAGAGATTTTCTGTGTTCTCAAAGAGCGTACCTCATTTACAGATCTCGAAGAGCACATTGTAACCGAACGCATCATCACACCAAAAGATTGGGAGGGGGGACATAACGTCTTTTTTGGCGCGACCTTTAACCTTTCACACAAACTCTCACAAATGCTCTACCTCCGACCTCGTAACCGTTTCGAGGAATTTACCAACTGCTACCTCGTTGGTGGCGGAACACACCCGGGCAGCGGTTTACCAACAATTTACGAGAGCGCACGTATTAGCAGCAACTTAATTGATCAGTACCATGGGTAGCATTCAATTCATACAGCTCATTTGGGAACTGTACTTTAAAAAAGGACTACCTAATCTCGAAAAAATACAGCGGTGGGGAGTACTTGCTATTAAAATTGCACAGGTGCACGCACTGCGCATTGATTTCCTTGGTCCAGAAAAAACGACACACCTTGCAAAGCTCTACCGTGGTAGCACACCAATCAGTGCAGAGAAGATTGCACCAGTACTTGATCGTTTTATGGCTACACACGGCACCGAGGTTGCACACCTGGAACGCGAGCCTTTTGCAGCGGCATCAGTTGGGCAGGTGTATCGCATGAAGCTTCGCAATGGAGATGATGCAGTACTCAAAGTGCTCAAACAGGATTTCAAGAAAAACTTTGCTCGAGACGTCGCGCGCATTAAGCGTCTTTTTAAGACGTTTATTTTCTTCTACCCAAAACTCAAGAGTGTCGGCAACCCACTCGGTATCATTGAAGACATTGAGACCTACACATTAACGGAACTCGACTTACGAAATGAAACCAAAGGTCAGCAGACACTGCGCGATATCAAAGATCAGTATAAAACAAAACTCGACTTAGAAGCGCTCGATTTTGTGCAGATCTATGAAGACCTCTCATCGGAGGATGTGCTCGTCTCTCGGTTCATTGACGCACCAACCTTTGACGAGCTACTCAGTGAGGGGAAACTTACCTACGACGACCTCCTCAAACTGTTTTACGTACACGGTTTTTATATGTTTATTGTTGGTACCTTTCATGGCGACGTACATCCAGGCAATGTGCTCTACAAAGATGGGAAGCTATACTTTGTTGACGCTGCATACATTGGTACCGTGAGTACCAAGCTTCGCCAGGGTCTCTTCTCATTCTTTACCGGGCTTGCAAACGACGACTTCACACTCTCTGCGCAAGCGCTGCACAGTATGTCTGATGTCCAGCTCTCAGAAACGCAGTACGCTGCATTTGAGAAAAAGTTCCTAGAGCTCTACAGTGACTTTGGTGGTAAAACGGTTTCAGAGAAAAGCCTCACTACCCAGATGATGCAAACTATTAAACTTGGCATCATGCACGGCATGCACTTTGAGCAAGGTATTTTTGCAATTATTCGCAGCCTCATGTACCTTGATGGCATGGTACTACGTTGCAAGCCAGACGCAGTTATCTTGCATGACATGCGCCGCTTCATTGACGCGTACAAGCCGCTCGTCTAGTATAAACCCATGGCAAAACCAATTCTCCTCTCAGGTGTAAAGGCAACCGGTGATCCGCACATCGGTAATTACTTTGGTGCAATCAAGCAGTTTGTGGACATGCAGCACGACTACGACACGCACGTATTCATTCCAGACCTGCACTCACTGACGAGCGTCAAAGACCGCGCACAGCTCGAGCACAACATTTTTGAAACAATGCTCACGTACCTTGCTGCAGGACTCGATCCAAAGCGAGTAACCTTCTTTAAGCAATCAGACGTACCACAGGTAACTGAGCTAACCTGGATGTTTAACTGCCTCACCACAATGCCGTACCTGATGCGTGCACACGCGTTTAAGGATGCAGAAGCAAAGAATAAAGAAATCAACGTCGGTATTTTTGATTACCCAGTCCTGATGGCCGCAGATATCCTGCTTCCGGGAGCGGCAATTGTACCTGTGGGCAAAGATCAGGAGCAGCACGTCGAAATTGCGCGTGACATCGCTGAGAAGTTTAACCGCACGTACGGCGACACGTTCTCACTTCCAAAAGCACTGATCAAAGAAGACGTAGCGGTCGTGCCAGGTACTGACGGACAAAAAATGAGCAAAAGCTACGGCAATGTCATCTCACTCTTTGCAACCGATGATGAAATCGACAAGCTCGTGGCAACCATTCCAACTGATTCAACACCCGTTGATGCTCCCAAAAACCCAGACACCAGCAACATTTTCAATATTCATAAGCTCTTGCTCGATGAGGCGGGTGTTGCAGCTCTTCGAAAACGATACGAAACTCCAGGCATGAGCTACAAAGATGCAAAGGATGCCCTGAAGCAGGATCTCAAGGCTTTTATCGCACCATTTCGAGAGCGCCGAGCATACTGGGAAAAGAATCGCGGCAAAGTCCTCAAAATCCTCAAAAAGGGTGGGGCAAAAATGCACAAGCGTGCCGAAGCAACCATGCGCGATATCCGCACCAAAGTTGGGTTGACCCTCTCATAGTAAGCTGCGCTCAGCGCTTTATCATATCTTCATAACCTGCTAGAATAGGCCCGTTATAAGGCGTAATTGGGGAATATATGAAAATCGTACTTGGAATTGTTGTTGTACTCGTGATCATCGCGGCAGCGGTGCTACTCTTTAGCCCAAAAGCACCACAGGACGTGCAGCAGGCGGTCGTTGGTGATGCTCCAGCAGCAGAGCAGGCAACCACCACAGAAGCAGCCATGGTAGATGCAGGCGTTGAAATTACTTCATTTAACTTTACTGGATACGGCCCTGGCAAATCACATCTAGGTACCTTTGAGCAGTACGAAGTAAGCAATGTTGCAGTTGATGCAAATGGTCTTCCAACCGCTGGTACCGTTACCTTCTACGTTGACTCTATCAAGACAGATGCGGCAATGCTCGACACCCACCTTAAGGAAAAGAAAGAATTCTTTGAGAGCGCAACGTACCCAACGGTTACCTTCAAGCTCGCAAGCGTTGCTGACAAAGGAAACGGTATGTACGACGTGACTGGAGACCTTACCGTAAAGAACGTTACCAAGCGCATTACCTTTGGTGTAACTGCTGCAGCAGACAAAACCTTTAGCTCAGAATTTCGTGTAGCGATGGATCAGTTTGGATTTACTGCACCTGGCATTGTCGACAACGAAGTACTCGTGAAGTTTAGCGGTAAGGCACAGTAATCGCCTTCGAAGCAGTATCACTTCTCATGACAACACCACTACACAAGCTCACGGAGCACACAGGACAAGAAGTAACCATTGGCGGATGGGTTGATGTTCGTCGCGACCACGGCAAGCTCATCTTCATGGATATCCGTGATGGTAGTGGGTACGTGCAGGCAGTGGTGCTTCCTGAGCACACAGATGCACTCGCTGTTGCAACCACGCTTCGCAGCGAAGACGTCGTACGCGTCACTGGCAAGGTAAATGCTCGTCCGGAGCGCATGGTCAAAGAGGGAATGAACGGCTCAATTGAACTTGAGGTGCTTGGTATCGAGGTGCTCAGCAAAGCGCAAGAGCTTCCGTTTGATCCAGACACCGACCTTAACCTCGACACCTTGCTCGACTACCGACCGTTGACGCTCCGCAGCCGACGCGAGCGAGCAATCTTTAAGGTGCAGGCAGAAATCGTGCGTGCGTACCGAGAGTTCCTTAACAAAGAAGGCTTCACCGAGTTCCAATCACCAAAGCTCGTAGGTGGGGATGCAGAAGGAGGTGCAGGTGTGTTTAAGGTTGAGTACTTCAAATCACAAGATGCATACCTCGCAACCAGCCCACAGTTCTACAAGCAGATGATGGTTGGCGTCTTTGAGCGCGTCTTTGCAATTGGTAACGTGTACCGCGCAGAGAAGCACTCAACCTCTCGTCACATCAATGAGTACACCAGCATGGACCTCGAAATGGGCTTCATCAACGACCACACCGACATCATGGCGATGGAAACACGCCTCCTGCGACACATGATCACGCACCTCGAAGCAACGGTTGCCGAAGAATTCAAAACGCTCGGTGCCACACTTCCTGTTGCTCCAGAAACGTTCCCGTCATTTAAGCTCCGCGAAGCACAGCAGCTCATCAAAGAAAAAACAGGTGAGGACTGCACCCAGGAACCTGACCTTGAGCCACAGCACGAGCGTTGGCTTTCAACGTACGCAAAGGAAGAACTCGGCTCAGACTTCGTGTTCATCACGCACTACCCAGTGTCAAAGCGGCCTGCGTACACCTTTGAAGATGAAGCAGACCCTGGATTTACCAAGAGCTTCGACCTACTCTTCCGTGGCGTCGAAATCACCACTGGCGGACAGCGTATTCACAACCACGACCTACTCGTTGAGAAGCTCAAAGCAAAAGGGCTTGACCCAGCAAACTTCAGCTTCTATCTCCAAGCATTCAAGTACGGCATGCCACCACATGGCGGGCTTGGTATGGGTCTTGAGCGATTAACCGCAAAGATGCTCGGTCTCGACAATGTTAAAGAAGCAACACTTTTCCCACGAGACCTTAACCGTATCGACACCTTGCTTTCAAAGGGAAGCAGCGCGCCTGAGGAAGATACATCGGCTGCGGCCTAACACTCTATGCAGCGCGACTTCACCGTCAAAACAGACGTCTTTGAAGGACCGCTTGAACTCCTACTCAACCTGATTGAAAAGCGAAAGCTGCTTATCAACGACATCGCGCTTTCGCAGGTTACCGACGACTACATCAGCTACATTAAAACGCATGAAGCCGAATTTCCAATCGGTAAAATTTCACACTTCATCGTGGTTGCCTCAACGCTGCTGCTGATTAAATCGAAGTCGCTACTCCCAACACTTGAGCTGACCGAAGAAGAAACTGCATCAGTTGAAGACCTTGAGCTACGTCTCAAAATCTACCAGCGCATGAAGCTTGCAAGTGAAACGGTACGAAATACGCTTGGTAAAAATCCACTCTTTAGCAAGCAGTACGTTCGCCAAGAAGCAACGCCAACGTTTGCACCGCCTGCCGCACTTTCACTCGAGCAACTCACTGCAGCCGTCAAAGACTTTACAAAATCGCTGCCAAAGATTGAGCGCATTCCGCAAGCAGTCATCAAAAAAGTGGTCAGCCTTGAGGAAATGATTGGCCGCCTCACCACACGTATTCGTTCAGGTCTCCAGATGCGCTTCAAGGATTTTGCAGGAGTAGGGAAAGCAGAAAAGGTCGATGTGATTGTGAGCTTTCTCGCTATGCTAGAATTGGTGAAGCAAGGATTGATTGCAGTTGAGCAGCACAGTGATGGCGACATTCACATGCAGACAAACGACGTCAGTACACCGAGCTACATGTAATACGTATGGAACTTTCTTTGCAATCACAACTCGAAAGCTTGCTCTTCTGGAAAGGGGAACCTGTATCACTCGCCGAGCTCGCAAAGCTCACGGGTAGTACCCCTGCAGACTGTAGCGTTGCCCTTGAAGCACTCCAGCAGCACCTCGCCAGCGAAGCGCGGGGTATTGTGTTAGTTGTTGCCGGTGACACGTACGAGCTTGCGACCGCTCCTGCAATGGCAACAAAAATTGCCGCGTTGACCCGCGAAGAACTGACTAAAGATCTCTCAAAAGCAGCCCTTGAAACGCTCTCAATCGTGCTCTACCGCGGTCCGATTCGACGTAGCGAAATCGACTACATTCGCGGCGTTAACTCACAGTTCATTTTGCGCATGCTCGCGATTCGCGGTCTCGTTGTCCGCACCAGCGATCCACACGATGAACGCGCCTTTACCTACGGCCCAAGCATTGAGCTCCTCAAGCTGCTTGGTGTAGAATCTGCAGCATCATTGCCTGATTTTGCACAAGTAAACGCAGACATCGAAGGATTTATCGCCGCACAACGAGGAGAAGAGAAGCAGACACCAACCGACGCCGTAACCGAAACAAATGCACATGGATCAGATCAACCAGCAGCTTAAAAAAATGGAGGAGCATAAGGAGCTCTTTTTGACTGCGGGGATTATTACCATTCTCGTCCTCATTCTGCTTGGCATGTTTTTATTTATGAGCAACCGAAGTGCGGTCGACGCAGCCCAAGAAGGAGATGCTGCTGCACTCGCAACTACCACCGAACCTGTCTACAACCCGTTTGATGACGTTCGGATTGCCGCCCAAGCGGCAATTGTAAAAGACCTCCGCTCGGGCAAGGTGCTTTACGAGAAAAACGCATACGCACCACTGCCACTGGCCTCAATCACCAAGGTAGTAACTGCACTTACCGCAGCAGACATCTTTAAAGCCGAGGGCAAAACCGCAGTTCAAATTACTGCAGCACACTTGGCACCAGAAGGCGACGATAGCCTTATTCCAGGCGAACACTTCACTGTACCTGACCTCCTCAACTACACCCTGGTCGCATCATCAAACGACGGTGCACGTGCACTGGCACAAAGCGCAGGATCACTCATTGCCACACCTCCACAAACAGGGCTCGAAGCATTCATCGCTCGCATGAACACGGTAGCGGCAACAGCCGGCATGGAAAAGGCAACCTTCTACAACGAATCAGGACTGGATGAAGATGAAGCCGCACGAGAAGCAGGCGCATTTGCATCGGCGCGCGACGTTGCGGAACTCTTTGCGTACACGCTCAACAACGCACCGCAGCTCCTCGAAGCAACACGTGCCGACAACCTGACCGTAGAATCAAAGGAAGGCTACGCACACAAAACTGCAAACACCAACAAGGTCGTCGGAGACCTCCCAAACATCATCGGCTCAAAAACCGGCTACACCTACACTGCAGGCGGCAACCTGGCAGTGGTGATTGATCCATCACTTGGCCAGCCAATCGTGATCGTTGTCCTTGGTTCATCAAAGGAAGGTCGCTTTGCAGACGTAGAGCGCCTCGCAGCTGCAACGCTTGAGCAGCTCTCACTTAGCGAGTAACATACACCTATGGAAATCCTCGATATCATCAAAGTCATTGTCCCAACCACGCTCTCGTTCTTTGTTGGTATCGCGATTACACCAACCATCACCAACTTTCTCTACAAACATGAAATGTGGAAGAAAAAAGCAGGGAAGGTGGCAGTGACCGGTGAGGCAACACCAATCTACGACAAGCTCTACGAGAAGCGCGACGTCGGCACGCCACGTATGGGTGGCACGGTGATTTGGCTCTCGGTGTTTATCGTTGGCGCACTCATCTGGACACTCTCTCGCTTTACCGACACTGGCCTCTTCGACAAAATCGAGTTCGTCAGCCGTAACCAAACCTGGATTCCATTCTGGGCGCTGCTCATTGGCGCGCTCGTTGGACTGCTCGATGACTGGCTCGAGATCAAAGGCTCACGCAACCACGTTGCAGGAGGGCTGTCGCTCAAGCTCCGGCTCTGCATCGTGGCGATGATTGGTATTTTTGTAGGACTCTGGTTCTTTACCAAGCTCGACGTAGTGGCAATCGGCGTACCGTTTCTGGGCATGATTACGGTTGGGTGGCTGATTGTGCCGTTTTACGTGGTTATTATGCTTGCAGTCTATGCAGGTGGAGTGATTGATGGCCTCGACGGCCTCTCTGGTGGCGTATTTGCGTCTATTTTTGCCGCGTACGGCATCTACGCCTTTTCACTCGGACAGCTCGACCTAGCGGCATTTTGCGGCTTGCTCGTTGGTAGTATTTTGGCCTTCCTTTGGTTCAACATTCCACCAGCACGCTTCTACATGTCTGAGACCGGCTCAATGGCGCTCACCATCACCGTTTCAATTCTAGCCTTTATGACCGACAGCTTGGCAGGCGGCATGGGTATCGGCATCTTGCCAATCGTGGCAATTCTCCTCTTTGCAACGGCTGCATCGAGCTTGCTCCAAGTCCTCTCAAAGAAGCTCCGGGGAGGGAAGAAGATTTTCCTCGCGGCACCGCTCCACCACCACTTCGAAGCAATCGGCTGGTCCCAGTACAAGATTGTCATGCGCTACTGGGTCCTCGCAGTCATCTTTGCCGCACTGGGGCTGTTGGTGGCATTTGTGGGGTAGAAACAAAGTAAATGACTCAATACAAAATAAATAGCGGCGCGCAAAATAAAAATACAATCTCTATAGCAGAGTTGAAAGAACAAATTAAACAAGAAGCTTTTCGTCATTTAAAACACATTAAAGACAGTAGGAGTCATGCAGCTTTTAATCTAGCTTTCTTAAAGGCGACTATTTACATCGAAGAAATTCTAAAAGATGTAAATTTTCATTTTGATAAGAATTTAAAAGACAAACCTCTAGGTAATCAAATTAACGCAATTAAAAAATATATTAATCTTGAACAAGAAACGGAGGAAGATCAAAAAATATACGAATCTGCTTTTGAAAAATTAGATTTTATTAATGAGATTCGGAAAAAGATTGCACATGATTTAGAATATAACTTAATTAATGATAAAAATGCCTTAAATTCTATGCGGATAACAATCTTAGACTCAGAAGAAGAAAAAGCCAAAAAAGTTGCCTTATACTTTAAAGGTATTATTTTTCCTTTTCTTCACTTTAAATTAGGAATTAAGAACTTTGATAATTTCTTAATTCCCCTAGAACATGAATCCAATTAAACGCCTCACAAAAGAAATAATTGCGTTTCGAAACCGACGGAAGTGGAAACAATTCCATAATCCAAAAGACGTCGCACTTTCTTTAGTACTTGAGGCGACAGAGGTTATGGAACATTTTCAATGGAAAAGTCCTGAGGAAATGAAAACATACGTTAAGAAGAATAAAACAGCAATTAGCGAAGAACTTGCTGATGTTTTGTACTGGGTACTGCTGCTATCACACGATCTCAATATTGATATCGAGAAAGCACTAGACAATAAAATAAAAATCAATAACGAAAAATATCCTGTATCAAAAGCAAAGGGGAGTCATGCAAAGTACACAGAACTATAGTATGTCTGAGATTAAAACATTTAAATTTGATAGCAAAAATTTCGATGAAATTCGGGCGTACAAATTTGGTACAAATTGGCCCGTGGTTTACCTCATTGAGGATGGAAAAGAAATCTATGTAGGAGAGACCGTAAATGCATACCAGCGGAGTAAGCAGCACTTAGAAAACGCCGCTCGTGCGCGTCTTAAACGCATTCACATTATCGGTGACGAAGAGTACAACAAATCAGCAACTCTCGATACAGAATCGTGGCTTATTCAGTACATGTCTGCTGAAGAAAAGTTTGTACTTCAAAATGGAAACCGGGGCCTCAAAAATCACAGCTACTTTGATCGTGAAAAATATAGAGCAAAATTCGAACGAACATGGCAAAAGTTAAAAGAGATGGCCATCGTCCAAAAAGATTTAGTGCAGATTCGCAACAGCGACATTTTTAAATATTCTCCATATAAAGCACTGACGCAAGATCAAATGCTTGTTGTGCGAAAAATTGTAAAGCACCTTATTTTACAAAAAGAGCACACGTTTATCATTAATGGAAAGCCAGGAACAGGGAAAACAATCCTTGCTGTCTATCTCATAAAATACCTAAAAGAACGAGAGGAAACAAAGCATTTAAATGTTGCCCTTGTGGTACCCATGACCTCACTTCGAAAAACAATTCAGAAGGTTTTCCGAAAAGTTTCTGGGCTCAGTTCTAGTATGGTAATTGGTCCAAACGACGTCACCAGCAAACAGTACGATTTACTTATTGTTGATGAGGCGCACCGATTGCGCAGGCGTGTGAATATCACAAATTTTCGTTCGTTTGATACAACTAATAAAAAACTTGGTTTTACAAATGAAGGTACTGAGCTTGATTGGGTTTTGCGCTCGGCAAAAAATCACATTTTATTTTACGACAAAAACCAGAGCGTTCGCCCCTCAGACATACCCCATGCCCGTTTCGACGCATTAGAAGCAACTCACTTTGAACTAGAGAGTCAGTTGCGAGTAGAAGGCGGGGAAGAGTATGTAACTTTCATTGATAATCTTTTTGACACAGCTGTACAAAACAAAATAGCTATCAAAAACTATGATTTTAAGTTGTATACGAACATTGTTCAGATGGTTGAGGATATAAAGCAAAAAGATAAGGAGTTTGGTTTGTCTCGAATGGTTGCCGGTTATGCGTGGAACTGGAACACAAAACGCGGCGGAGAATATGACATTGATATCGACGGACTAAAACTTACGTGGAATAGTAGCGCAAGCGACTGGGTAAATTCACCGAATGCACTGAATGAAGTTGGTTGTATTCACACAGTGCAAGGATACGATCTTAACTATACCGGCGTAATTATTGGACCAGAAATTTTTTACAATAAAGAAATTAGAAAGATTTGCGTAAGTCCGCAAAAATATAAGGACATCAACGGCAAGCGCTCAGTCTCTGATCCCGAAGAATTAACTCGATACGTCATCAATATTTATAAAACATTAATGACTCGGGGTATTAAAGGGACGTACGTATACATTGTGGACCGAGATTTACGAGAATATATAGAATCTCAGCTTGTCTAGTACTGTTTTTAATTTTAGTTCTACAAAAATATTTATTTATTGAAATTTCACATAAATGTGGTATAGTGCTTGTACTATGAATGAGCAAGATGTACGGGCCGCGTTGAAAGCCTTTTTGGGCGACAAAATTCTTACGTTTACCGTTGAGGACCACCCGAACGGTGAATGGTCTGCAATCTGTAATGAAATTCCAGCAATTATTACAGGAGGAGATGCCCAAGATCGTAATGAAAAAGAGGCGCTTATGCGTGATGCTATTTTTACAGCAGCGGGTATCCCAAAAGCATTTTGTAATGACGCGCTCTTGCGCGATGCGTCACTCCAGGTTGCAGCGTATGCAGTTTCATAATCGCCACTCACATCAAGCAATCACACTTGAATACGGCGGTTTAGTTGATAGATTAAAAAATACTAAGCAAAAAGACTGGATTAAAGCATGCCGTTCTCTCGGCTTGGTTGTGCAGGAAGACAGAGGAAAAGGAAGCCACTGTCGAGTTGTCCGAAGTGAAGATTGCAATCCATCGGAACCAGATTGTTTAGTGATGACTATTCCCAGAACACAGCTCTCGGCAAACCAACGAGCGCACGTTAAGCAATTAGTAGCATTCGGTCTTGCATATGATCGATACACCGAAAAAGATGTCTGGGAAGCATTGGGAATTAAGATTAAGCACTAACTACGCATGTTCAGCAGCCAAATGCTATACTTACCCCAACATGCATAAACACATCACCCACACAGCGTTACTCCTCGCTCTATTATGTACCAGCATCAGCGCACAACCAGCACACGCCGCAACAGAGGCACCACTTCCTGAAGTTGTGGCAAATGCAACGTTTGCCATTGTAGATGGGCGAGATTTAAGGCCGCTACCAACCAACACTGTTTTCTATAAAAACGATAGCATCAATGTGTCGCTCGATTTGGTGACACCACACGAGAAGGTTCAGGTGGAATACTTTTTGGTAAACGCAAAGGGTAACAAGAAGGTGAAGCTCAATCCAAAACCAAAAAAGATAACACTCGAAGAAAATTCACAGGGATGGGGTATCGGCCAAATCGTTACTCAGGAACCAGGGACGTACTACTTTTTGGTAGACATGAAAGTAGGAAAGAAAACCTACAAGCTTAAAACGCAGCCGTTTGTGGTGAAAGCGACAACGGCAGCCGCAGCTGACGCAGCAATTCCTGAAGACCTTAGCATCGCCCTTATACCGTTGGAATTCTCGCAGACATCCGCAGATCGTGAGTACCGCCTTAGCTTTACTGCACCAGCAAGTCGGCGAACAAACGACCTGACTGGCGCACTCCATGTGACCTGCTCACAAAAAATTACCCTATACGAAAAGGGAGGTAGCACGACGTGTGACAAGAAAAAGCGAATGGTCTATGCATCGCTCAATAACTTAGATGCGAACTTTCTCGTCGATGCCGATGACCTGCAAAAGCCAGTAGAAATCAAAGCTGAGTTTATCCTCAAGAATGCAAAGAATAAAACAGTCGCGAAGCTCAAAGACTCACTCTACGCGGCTTTGTAGGCGACCCAAGCACCACGGTTCGGTAAGTCGGCATAATTGACACCACTCCCACGACCCGTACTATAGACGCAAATAGAAAGGATGGGGCATAAAGCCCTTTTTGATTGACAGTTATGGAAAAGCTCATTGTTATGGCGTTGTTTGCGCGTGGCGGTTTTTCGGAGCAGTTGGTCACCCAATTTGGTCAGATTATTTTCTCATGGAACATCTCGCGTTCCAGAAGGAAGGAAGTGTTTCTCACCGGCGAAGTCGTCGGAGGAGACTACATGACCAATGCGCGTGATCGTGGTCCGGAGCTGCTGCCGATGGCAAAGTTTGAAGCTGACATTCCACGCGCCTGCATGCAAGGACCGGAAGCGTTCACCAAGAGCGTGACGCATCTGATGACCGCACACCTCGCCTGTGCACGGTTTAGCGCTGGAGGAACAGTTCGGGTAGGCCCACAGCTTGGCGGAGTATCGTTTGGAGGCATTCGCCCTGTACTCGTACAAGCGACATTTCTCGGGCAAACCATCGTCCTGATGCCGGACAAACCTGAGGAAGCCCCCGGCTCTCCCAACGAAAAACCCGCCTCCGCAGAGGCCGAGCAACCCAACGGCGAGAGCCCAATTGACACCAACAACCCCGTTGTCCGCAATATCCTCACAGTGCCTGGCGGCTAAAAGCCATTGGCGCCGCGAGGACATTTTCTTTTGACTTTTTACTCGTTTTGTTGTATTGTGCTATACGAAATACAGTGCGCGGCATGGTGCCAAACACTGCAAACCTCAAACCCGTTCTCTCACCAATGAAAATTCGTTTCACTCTCTGGGCCCTGATGGGCCTTGTCCTCCTGATTGCTCTCGTGCTGCTGAAGCGCGACCTTGCCACCGATCTGTCGGCGGGCAAACGTGCCACAGTCGTCGCCCTCTTTGCGATGTGCACTGCGGTGTCAGCATACGGTGCGGTTCACTTTGGACTGCGCCGTGCGTACCAAAACATGCATCAGCCGTTACCACCACAGGTAGTGATTGCGTTTCTGCTCTTCTATGCAGTGACTATCGCTGTGTTTGTGGCGGCCGTCGAAACCGGCCAGCACCAGATTCTGAAATTGCTCTTGTTGACCAACCTGAGCATGTTTGGAACGTCTGCCCTCTACTCAGGGCTTATCGTCTGGTTGCTGCGCAAGCAGCGGCTGGAAGTGCCCATGCTCACGCAACTGCGTGAGCGGTACGGCAATGTCCTCATGCTCGACAGCGAGGACATCACCAGGGCAACGTCTCGCAGCACGATGGTACACCGGAGCATTCACCCAGACATATCGTTTCCCGCTAATTCTTTTTGGGAGAAGGAAGGGTACATCCTCAAGAACGTGCCGTGGGATACATTGGACATTCCGCGTCTAATTCTGGACTACTGCATGTTTCTGGCCTTTACCGGCGAGACCATCCAGAAGGATGGAGCAAACAGAAACCCAGTGACGAATGCCGCAACGGAGTTCGTCACGTACAACGACAGCACCGCCGAAGCAACCTTACACAGGCTCTGCTTCTCGACCACAAAGGATGGTTCCTGCACGATCTTCATCGTGAAGACTTGCTCTGTGGAAATCCTCGGAACGCCGGTTCGTACGTTTGTGAGCGCTCTGTGAACGAACTCCGTGGCACCGACAAGGTTCCACGCCCGTCCCGCCACCCAGCGGGACATTTTCTTTTATTGAATTAAAGCTACAGCGCACACGCACCATCTGCCCACAATCCTTGCTGTGCGGCACGAGCAGCCTCCTCGGCTCGCACAAATGCATCTTGATACTGGTAGGGCACTGCATCGTCATAGGTGTACTCGTACGCGTACCCGTGGGCGATCATCAATTCATTCAAAGAGCTACTGCTATTTTCTAAAAACACATACGCGAGCGTCCGATCATATGCGTCAGTCATGCCTTGCGATTCATCAAAAACAAGCGTGACCACGTGTCCTTCTGCACGTGCCTGCAAGTACACTGCCGCCTCCTTTCCAAAGCACTCCACGGGCTTAGTAGGGTGTACCGACTCGGGCGTATCAATGCCAATGAGCCGTACCCGCGTCTGTTCTCCTTCACGAGCCGCAATCAATGTGTCACCATCAACCACACGAAGTACGTACCACTGATCAGGCGCAAGGGGAGGAAGAGCCGCTGCGGTCGTGTCCGATGAAGCAATTTGCTCACCTGCACGTTCTTCCGCGCGCACAGCAGTATCCAACGTAGTACTAAGGAATGCTTCAAACTCAGATTCTGCACCAAGCACACTCGCAACAACACCCGCCGCAACCAAGAGTACTGCAGCGATGACGGCTTTTACTTTAGGTGATCCAGTTATACCCATGCAGCCATTCTACTACGAGCGCGGCAGACATCGATGCACGGTATACTAGGGCAATGAAAAAGCGCCCGATCGACATGCCGCTCCTCGTCTTTGTGAGCATTTTGGTGATTGCGGGTTTTATCATCTTTCTTTCTGCAGCGCTTGGCATTACCGCAAGCAGCCAAACTAAGTACTCGTCAATTGTCTTTAATCAGCTCGTCCTTGGGCTCATCTGTGGTGGTGGCGCGGCACTCGCAGCTGCGTACCTGCCATACATGCACTGGCGCAAATGGTCATTCTGGATGTTTATTGCCTCAATTATTGTCACGCTTGCCGTTTTTATACCAGGGCTTGGTATGGAAGCCGGTGGCGCAACGCGCTGGTTGCGGCTTGGCCCTATTTCATTTCAGCCATCTGAATTTCTAAAAATTGCATTCGTGCTGTACTTTGCAACATGGATTTCAATGGTAGGGAAAAAGGGAATTAAAACCTGGAAGTTTGGGTTTTTGCCGTTTGTTATTTTGGCAACAGTGCTCTCCGTCGTCATGCTTGCACAACCAGACACCGACACACTCGTCATTATGCTCGTTGCAGGTGCAGCAATGTACTTTGTGGCAGGCGGCCCAATCAAACACTTCCTCATTCTTGGACTCGTTGGCGTTATCGGTCTTTCGTTACTGATTCTGTCACGCCCATACCTCATGGACCGTATCATGACCTTCGTCCATCCAACCCAAGCAGACGAACAAGGATCTGGATACCAAATCAGACAGTCACTAATTGCAATCGGCTCAGGTGGTTTTGCAGGGCGCGGCTTCGGACAGAGCCTACAGAAGTTTAACTACCTGCCAGAACCAATTGGCGACTCAATTTACGCAGTGGCAGCAGAAGAGTTTGGCTTCCTTGGTGCATGTGGGCTGATTATCTTGTTCTTTCTCTTTGCCTGGCGTGGCCTCAAAATTGCCTCCAGGGTACCCGACACCTTTGGTGGACTAGTCGCCGTTGGCCTTGTTATACTCATTACTACCCAGTCCTTTTGGAACATTGCGGCCATGCTTGGCGTTATCCCGCTATCGGGGCTACCGCTGCTCTTTGTGAGTCATGGAGGTACCGCACTGTTCTTTACGCTCGTTGCCACGGGTATTTTGCTCAACATTTCCAGGTATCAGAAAACACCGTAACGTATGAAGATTATTTTTACAGGAGGAGGCACCGGCGGACACTTCTATCCGATTATTGCTATTTCGCAAGAAATTAGAAATATCGTCAAGGAACAGAAATTGCTCGAACCAAAACTCTACTTCCTTGCGCCACACCCATACAGTCCAGGACTTCTCTACGACAATGGCATTGAGTACAAGCGCGTGTATGCCGGTAAGGTACGCACCTACGCCTCACCGCTCAATTTCTTCGACAAGTTCAAGACGTTTGCCGGTATCCTCAAAGCAATGTGGACGGTCTTTTGGATTTTCCCAGACGTCATCGTTAGTAAGGGAGGGTTTGGTAGTTTTCCAGTAACGGTTGCTGCACGCATCCTTCGTATTCCACTCATCATTCATGAATCAGATAGTGCACCAGGGCGCGCAAACGCGTGGGCAGGGAAATTTGCACAAAAGATCGCCGTCTCATATGCGGATGCAGGACAGTATTTTACACATCGTGACAGAGTTGCATGGACAGGTAATCCGATTCGTGAAGAGATCAAGCACAAAGCAGTTGAGGGAGGGTACGAATTCCTCGAGCTCGAAAGTAAGCGCAAAACAATTCTCGTACTTGGTGGTTCACTCGGTGCAAAACGAATCAATGATGCCATCCTCGATGTTCTTCCAGACCTTCTCGAAACCTACCAGATAGTACACCAAACAGGTAAGCAGCATTTTGATGAAGTGACAAAAACAGCCGCATTCCTCGTCCCCGAGCAAGAAAAGCAGGCTCGGTACAAAGCCTTCCCATATCTTAACGATGTTGCCATGCGCGTTTCTGCAGGTATTGCAGATCTCATTATCACACGCGCAGGTTCAACGCTCTTTGAAGTTGCAAACTGGGGCGTGCCAGCAATTGTTATCCCCATTACAGACTCAAACGGCGACCACCAGCGTAAAAATGCATTCGCGTACGCTCGCGCCGGAGCAGGTACCGTCATTGAAGAAAACAACCTCACCCCGACAGTTCTCAAACAAGAAATTACCCGTATACTAGAGGACCCTTCGGTAGTTGAGGCAATGCAGCAGGGCGCTGGAACATTCGCTAAACCAGAAGCGGCACGCACCATTGCAGAAGCAGTTATGAGCACTATTCTACGACACGAAAAATGATTCGATTTTTAATCAAAAAACTCCGCGCGCTTCTCAAGCGTCAAATGCGTGATATTGCACTGTACCAAGACACGCACCCTACAACTCCGGTACCCACGGCAGTAGCGACGCCTGTCCTTACTCCAGTGCAAGAACCAAGCGAAGAAGAGCTTGAGGCAGATATCCCATCACCAAAAGCAATTGGAGTAGATGCAGCAGATGCACCAGCAAAGGAGGAGGTTGCTGATTCACCTGTTTCGGTCGCAGGCGCTTTTGTACCAATGCAAGCGTTTAACCCAAACGTGGTCATCACACGCGTGCCGCCATCTCCAACAGGATCACTGCACGTTGGTACTGCGCGCACCATGCTCTTTAACTACCTCTTTGCGCGTCAGAACGGCGGCAAACTCTACCTGCGCATGGAGGATACTGACAAGGAGCGCAGCAAAATTGAGCATGAAGCAGACATCATTGAGGGTCTGCAGTGGCTTGGACTAACCTGGGACAACAGCGACACCATTTACCGGCAGAGCGAGCAGACCGAACGCTACCGCGAAGCGCTTGAGTATTTGATCGCAACAGGCACAGCCTACGTTTCAAAGGAAGCAGCAGAAGAAGGGAAACGAGCAGAGGTGATTCGATTTAAGAATCCAAACAAGGTTGTCACCTTTACCGATATTATTCGTGGCGATATTAGCTTCGATACCACAGAGCTTGGCGATTTCGTGATTGCGAAATCGCTCGACGAACCGCTCTACCATCTTGCCGTCGTTGTTGATGATATCGACATGGCAATTACGCACATCATTCGTGGTGAAGATCACATTTCAAACACACCTCGACAAATTCTTATCCAAGAGGCACTTGGTGCACCGCGTCCACAGTATGCACACGTACCGCTCCTACTCGGCGAAGACAAAGCAAAACTCTCGAAGCGTAAGGGTGCAAAATCAATTGATCAGTTCAAAGCAGAGGGATACCTACCGCAAGCCGTGCTGAACTTCCTCGCGCTCCTTGGTTGGAATCCAGGAGATGATCGAGAACTATTCAGCCTCGAGGAACTCATTACCGCTTTCTCACTCGAAAATGTTCAGAAGGGAGGTGCCGTTTTCTCAGAGACAAAGCTCCGCTGGTTTAACCATGAGTACCTCAAACTGCTCACTCCTGAAGCCCAGAAAGAGCTCCTCAATAGCATCAAAGCAGCGCTTGAGGCTCATGGTGCCCCAAAAGCGCTTGCGCGTTCACTCACACCGCTCGTGTCTGAACGAATCGACATACTCAGCGATGTCACCAAGCTTCTTGAAAGTGGTGAGTTGCAGTACTTTTTTGAGGCACCTACCTACGACGTTAATGGGTTGCTGTGGAAGAAGGCCGAGAGCCTTGCTGAGATGAAAACACACCTCAGCGCCGTTCGCGATATGATTGCACCACTTGAAACGTGGACACTCGAGCAGATTAAAGCAGTGGTCTGGGACTACGCTGGTGAGCACGGTCGTGGCAATGTCCTTTGGCCATTTCGATTTGCGCTCTCAGGACGCGAGCAATCTCCTGACCCATTTGAGATTGCTGAAATTTTGGGAAAAGAAGAAACCCTTGCTAGAATTGATACTGCAGTAGCACGTATCAATGAGCACGCCTAAGACCACACACCCAAGAGCACGACGACGAGCGCTCGCAGGTCTCTGCGGGCTCTTTGTTATGGTTGGCATACTCATGGGTACACCTCCAGAGTTTGCACTCGCTGATGAAGAAAAGATTGAAGAACTCCAAAAAAACATTGGCGCACTAAACGACAAGCTCGACGAAATTAACCAAGCAATTAAGGAAGCAGAATCGCGTGTCGCAGCGTCGAGTGCAGAAGCGGCAAGTATTGCAAGCAGGGTCCGCCAGCTCGAAGCGAGCCGCTCAAAGATTGAGAAAGACATTTCGTATACCGAAACACAAATCCAAAAAACGCAGCTTGAAATTGAAAAAATCGGCTACGAAATTTCAGACAAGGAAACGCGCATCGCTCGCAATACTGAAGCACTGGCTGTTGCCATTAAAGAGCTCGATGCAATGGAATCACTCTCTTTGATTGAGCTTTTGCTGGCATACGACAACCTTGGCGACTTTTTTAATCAGGTCCAGGCAATTGAAACATTCCAAGACACCGTGCAGGATACCGTGCTTACGCTTCGTGGCCTCAATACCGAACTTCGTACCAAGCAGCAAGCAGAAGCCCAAGAGAAGCAGCAACTTGAGTCGAGCAGAAAGCTATTGAGCGGTGAACGAGAAGCAGTTGCGAGCACAAAATCAAAACAACAAGAGCTCCTCACCGTTGCTCAAAAAACCGAAGCAGAGCAACGTGCGTACCTTGCTCAAAAGCAGCAAGAGAAGCAGCAGTTCGAATCAGCACTCCTCGAATTTGAATCAGAACTCAAAACGCTCATCGATCCAACGAGCTTTCCGAGTGCACGACAAGGAGTGCTGAGCTGGCCGGTTGATACCGTTCGCATTACACAGCAGTTTGGTGGTACGCAATTTGCAAAAAACAACCCACACATCTACGGTCGCGCAATGCACAATGGTACAGACTTCGGCGTTCCTGTTGGTTCAAAGGTATATGCCGTCACCGATGGTGTGGTCCAAGCAAGCGGCAATACCGATGCATACCCAGGCTGCCGTTCATGGGGAAAGTGGATACTGGTAAAGCACACCAACGGCCTCAGTTCACTGTATGCACACCTCTCGAGCATTTTGGTAAATGAGGGAGATTCAGTCACTAAGGGGCAGAATATTGCACTATCAGGCAATACAGGCGTCTCAACAGGACCACACCTACACCTCACCCTATATGCATCACAAGGTGTACAGGTAGTGAAATTTAACGAGTTCAAACCAGGCGCAACGGGATGTGCTGCGACCGGCGCTGCAACTCCAGTGGCACCACTTGAGGCATACCTCGATCCGATGACGTACTTGCCTAGTTTATAGTGGAAAAATAAAAGCCGGCCAGTGATATGGGTGGTATACTTATGAGGTATACAGCGTGCGTATGAGGGGGATTATTTTTAAAAAAAGTGCTTTTTCTTTGCTATGCGTAGCGTTAGTGTCTGCGCCATTTCTCGTATTTAGCCAGGAAGTAGTTTCCGATGCCCCTAGCGCACCATCGCAAGGATACTTTATCGATAATACGAAGCCTGAAAACGAGCGCGTTGTTGAATCCGCAACGTTTGATAATGAATCGAGCAGTATTGTCCGATCAACAAACTCAGAAACACAAGAGGCTACTACTGAAACCGATACTCCCACCGAAGATCCTGCCGCAGCAGAGCAACCATCCGGAGAAGCAGAGAACGCTGCTGATGCTGCCGCTCCAGAACCTCAGGAAGAGGCACCTACAGCACAAGCAGCAGAAGAGGCACCAGCAGCAGAAACCACAACGGAACCTGCTCCCGAACCCGTTGCAGAAAAACCTACTCCTGCTCCAGTAGCGCAACCACAGGAAGAAGTTGAACCGCCAATGCGAACCTTCACAAAAAAGATTTTTGTGAATAAAGATGCTGTACACACCTGCACCGCAGAAGTCTTTAGTGTCGACATGAGCGGTCGCACCACCGCTCAAAACACCCTACAGCTCACCAAAGAAGCTGACATCGCATACGAACTCGAAGTTGGAAGTTTGCCAACAGGTATCGATGTACGTTTTACAGACGGTAATAGCTACTACAAAAATATCGGTCTTGAAGACGAGAGCGCCGACTTTACGATTAGCCTCGAAAGCAACGCCGCAAAGGGAAGCTTTACTATCCCTATTATTTACACACAAAAGGGTGTCTTTGACTCATCAGTAGTTTGCCAGGTTAACGTAGTGAACCAATGAGTAAGTATCTGAACCAGCGCGCACTATCGCTACTAACGCTGCTCCTGTTTGTACTCTGTATAGTACTTACTATTTTTTATTTCCGGGAGAGGGAAAGTAATCCTGCGCACGCACTCGAAACGTATAGCTTTATTAACCCTACTCGAAACCTCATTGAGCAAAAGCACTTCTTCTCAACACTTCAACCACTTCGTGAAGATATTCGTAACACCATCGCTGACTACGAAGCCGAAGGATACCGAGTTGGTTTGTACTTTGAATACCTCAACACAGGTGGCAACATCTCGGTAAATCCGGACATGCGCTTTTGGCCTGCATCACTGAGCAAAATGCCAACGGCCTTTGTGGTCATGAAAAAAATACAAGATGGCGATTGGGAACTTTCAAATGAACTGGTCCTTTTTGAAGAAGATCGAGATAATCGTTTTGGAATGCTCTACACAGAACCAGTTGGTACACGCCTCACTGTTGAAGAACTCCTCAAGAAGCTACTCGTCGAGTCTGATAACACGGCACACAAGATGCTTATTCGTAACGTTGCAAGTACTGAATTTGACATGCTTATTGAAGCGCTCGGTATGGGAGAGCTCTTCGATAAAGAATACGACATCACCGCAAAAGAGTACTCGCGCATCTTTAGTGCACTCTTTAATGCAAGCTACCTAGACAGAGAGCATTCACAGATGCTTTTAACATACCTTGCAGAAACACCGTTTACAGAATTTATCGATAGCGGTATCCCGGATGATGTTGTCTTTTCACATAAAATCGGCGAGGAATTTGAGAAATCAGTCTTTTTGGATAGCGGTATTGTCTACGTACCAAATCGACCATACCTCATCACCATCATGGTCGACACGAGTGCTAACGACGGGGGTGTAGAGAAGGCAAAGGAAATTATGAAAACGCTTTCAGAAAAAGCATACAACTATGTGGCAAGCTATTAAACAAGCAGCGAAGAAAGTATTTGTATGCATGCTCATACTCTTTTTGTTTCTTTCTGGTTTTCCAAGTAAAGACTTCTTTGCGTTTGCGCGAGATGCATTTCGAGATCGAAACGTAATCGACAGCCTGTACTTAGCGCTTCAGGATAAGGATGTAGTTGACCGAGATGCTCAGCTTTTACTGAACTCACCAGTACCTAAAGCATCAGCCGCAACGTTTCAAATGAACTCTGGTTACTATATCGGTAACGGAGGTGTGAAAACTATTTCCGGACTTGGATTTCGTCCTGAATTAATCTTATTAAAATCTAACAGTGCAACAATCGCCAGTGTCTTTCACACAAATATCATGCCAGATGATACCACTGCATACATGGGTAGCGCCACAGCAGACAGTACCGCAGGATTTGTGAGAATTGAGGAAGATGGGTTTGAAGTGTACTCAACAGCAAACACTGCAAACACACGGTACACATGGGTTGCATTTGCTGGATCTGACTGTAGTGCTTCAGGCACTATGTGTATTGGAAGCTACGTGGGTAACGGTGCATCCAATCAAGCAATAACCTCCGTTGGTTTCCAACCTGATTTAGTATGGACAAAACGAACTACAAACGAACGATCCGCCACATGGAGATCCTCATCCATGTCTACTAACTACGGGCAATACTTCTCCGCCACCACACAAGATACGACGGGTGTGCTTTTCCAAACACTCGACGCGACAGGCTTTACTGTTGGGTTAAGCAATAACACAAGTACTGGTATCTATTACTACGTCGCATTCAAAGAGGTATCTGGGTTTATGGATGTGGGCACCTATACGGGAAATGCTACAGACAACAGAAGTATTACAGGGGTTGGCTTTAAACCCGATTGGGTTTTCTTAAAAAATGCAAATGCAGGCACACCTGTTGCTGCCTCATTCTCACAAAAAGAAATGTACGGTGATTCAACAGGTCTGTTTACAGCAGCTCAAAATATATCCGACTCTATCCAAACATTAGAAAGTGATGGATTTCAGGTTGGTGCAAATTCCAGTTCAAACGGAACAACCAACACTGTGCACTATGCCGCTTTTAAAGGTGTTCCTGCAGTAAGTTCATCTGGTACATTCAAAATGGCAAGCGGTTCATACACTGCAGACAGCACCATTAAAATCATTGAGGGATTGGACTTCAAACCAGACCTAGTCATTATCAAAGGAGAAACCACGCAAGCCGGAGTATTTCGAACAAGTCTGATGGGAGGAAACTCTACTGCATATTTAGACTCCGCAACAGCAAACTTTTCCGGAGGTATTACTGCAATGAACCACGACGGTTTTACCATTGGTGAACACGCTACGGTAAACACCCACGGAATTACGTACCACTGGCAAGCCTTTGGAGGTGCATGGAATCCAGAAACTAAATCAGGTTCATCTGATTTTTATATTGGCGCATACTACGGAAACACCCTTGATAACAGAACTGTAGCAGATCTCCCGTTTCAAGCTGACTTACTTGTTGTAAAAAGATTTGGTGCCAGCGGTGGAGTGTTTAAGACATCAGCCCACACTGGTGACACAACAAGTTCTTTTGCAGCAACAGCTGATGTGGCTGATTACATTCAAACTATAAATGCAGATGGTTTTCAGGTTGGGAACGGAGGATCATCAATTAATGCAAATGGGCAAATATACTTTTACTTTGGCTTTAAAGAAGGGAGTGATTTTGATGTGGGTACGTACTCTGGTAATGCTTCAGACAACCGCGATATCACAAACCCTGGATTTGACCCTGACCTCGCTTGGATAAAGAGAAGCA
Organism: Candidatus Parcubacteria bacterium; assembly: GCA_041158505.1. GTDB lineage: Bacteria > Patescibacteriota > Minisyncoccia > Phycocordibacterales > JAACPR01 > JAGOTN01. The sequence goes on from JBEBBG010000009.1 coordinate 66,397, forward strand.
CAGCGGTAGCCGGCGTTACTCGTCCAAGCACGCTTGCCGGGGACCTGACACAATATTTTATTACTACTGCACAAGCTGCTGGAAGAATTAAATCTTTTGTGACGGGTGGTTTTAGATTGGGAACCCAAACAGAAGTAAATGCCAGTGGCGGAACCTACTACTACGCAACATGGGATGTAAACAGTACTCAGTCTGCCGTAGATCCAGTAGATTACGCCATGAGAACTGGTTACTACATGGGAAATGGAACACATCAAGAAATTACAGGACTTGGCTTTAGGCCTGAGATGGTAATTATCAAAGCCAACACCAACGCTGGACACGGAACGGTGTACAAGAACGAGTATATGCCCGAAAGTGCTGTGAATGGCCTTGGTCTAAACTCGTCGAGCGCAGTCCTCACAGAAACAGCAACGTACGATATTATTTTTCAAGCAGACGGATTCCGTGTTGTTGGTGCAAACACAAATACTGTAAACGCGGGGTACACTTGGATTGCGTTTGCTGGATCAAACTGTACCATCACGGGCGCATTCTGTACGGGTGGATACCTTGGAACATATGGTGTCACCAACGGTGTACCTGTATTTGGTAGAAAATTAAAAACTGGTTTTCCACCAGGACTGTTAGCAATTAGTACCAAATCAGCTGGAATCGGACCAATTTTTACAACACAAGATTTTCAGACAGATATCGGGACACACGGTGCATTTGCAGCAGATTTCGGTGCTGCATCTGCTGCTACAGAACTCATGAAAACTAATGATTTAGGAATCGGAATACTAAATGGTAACTACTCTATTAGTGCCATAGGACACTACTTCTTTGGATTTGCTGGCAAATCGGGCACATACGACACTGCGACATACGAATGGACTCGCACCGCAGGACCAACTGCTGGAAACGCGTTGAGCGGAAATAGCATAACTGTAGATAGTGTTGATGGAGACGTTTTTGTAGGAGGAAACTTTACTGGAACTGTTGATTTAGATCCTACAAGTGGTACGGATAGTCGCACTGCCACAGCCGGTGATATTTATCTAAGTAAGTACACCGCAAGTGGGTCGTATGGATGGAGCAGAGTATTTGGTGGGTCAGGATCAGATGCTGCAAGTAGTGTGGCAGCAGACAGTAGCGGAAATATCTTTGTATCAGGAAACTTTTCCAACTCTGTTGATTTTGATGACACGGGGGGAACAGATACTAAAGCATCGGTTGGGTCATCAGACGTCTTTGTAACCAAGTACAACGCAGACGGGTCGTATGGATGGACTCGCAACTTTGGCAATAGTTCTGAAACTGAAAAAGCAATTACAACGGATCCAAGCGGCAATGTCTTTATTGTAGGAAGTTTTGGAGCCACAATCGATTTTGATGGCACCGCAGGAACTGATAGCAAAGGAGTATCGGGAAATATCGATGCTTTTCTTACTAAATACAACGCAGACGGGTCGTATGGGTGGACGAGAGCAGTAGGTGGAACAGCAGCTGATTCGGCTAACAGCGTTGCAACAGACAGTAGTGGTAATGTTTTTATAACAGGCAGCTTTACAGGAACTGTTGATTTGGATGGAACCGCAGGAACTGACAGCCGAACATCAAATACATCGTCAACTGATGTATTTATAACCAAATACAACGCAGACGGTACATATGGATGGAGCAGAGTATTTGGAGGAACCACTTCAAATGATCAGGGTATCGGTATTTCAGTTGATGGTGATGGAAATGTTTACACGACAGGAGAATTTGAGGGAACAGTTGACTTTGATGATAACGGAGGAACAGATAACGTAACGCCATTTAACAGCAAAGACGTCTTTGTAACCAAGTACAATGCAGATGGGTCGTATGGGTGGACTAAACGTATGGGAACAAACGGTAACGACCTAGCTGCAGGTATTGCAGTTGACACCGACGGCAACAGTTTCACCTTAGGACATTACGCATCAGGTAGAGCACTCATTCAATTGAGTTCGAGCGGTATCTTTAAAACAACAAATACCATACCGGATGTGCGTTCCACAGGAGCAAATGCCTTTACTGGTCACAAAGTCGCAATTAATGGTGCTGATGTGCATGTCGTTGGTAACTTTAAGAATACAGTAAACTTTGATGACACTGGTGGAACTGATACCCACGTAGGAACTCCTATCGATACCGAAAACCTCTTTACCATGAAGTACTCGTTTGGCACATACAACTACACGACGACACATAATGATGTGATTGAGAGTGATTCGTATGCAGGCGATGGCACAAGCCGAACCATTACTACAGGTTTCAGCCCAGACTTCGTTTGGGTACGAGGAAATAACGGCAGTGCGTACAGTATTTTTAATACAAAAAACTCATTTGGTAGCAACACAAGTTTCATAAACGACCTCGCAAACCTTGTTGGTGGCATTACTGGACTTGGTACAAATAGTTTCCAAGTTGCAAACAACATTAACGCCAATCAAAGTGCTATAAACTACTACTACACAGCACTCAAAGAAACAGCTACTCCTGCCACACCAAGTGGATCATTCACCATGGAAACAGGTACGTACACAGGTAATGGCGCATACAAACGAATCGGGGGATTAAGCGGTAAACCGGATTTACTAATTATCAAAGGCGAAACTACACAGCAATCAGTATTCCGCACAAAGGTAATGCCTTCAAACTCAACTGCGTATCTGGGTTCTGCAACGGCAAACCTTGGACTTGCGATTTCATCATTGAACCATGACGGGTTCAATGTCGGTAACAGTGCTACCGTAAATAGTGCGGGCGTAACATATCACTACCAGGCATTTTATGGTGCATACGATGAACTCAATGGTGGGTCAGCAGATTTTACGCTTGGTCATTACTACGGAAACGGAGTAAATGACAGAGATATAAAACTGCTTCCGTTCCAACCAGACATCGTAACAGTAAAAAGAAGCGGAGCGACAGCAGGAGGATTTAGAACGTCTGCACACACCGGGGATTTGACTAGCTCATTTGCAGCAACAGCAGACACAGCTGACATGATCCAAGCATTCAATACTGATGGTTTTGAAATTGGTACAAACGCAATGGTAAACACAGCTGCCAACTACTACTGGTGGTTTGCATTTAAAGAAGGAATTAAGTTTGATGTCGGCACGTATACAGGAAATGGTTCAGATAATCGGGATATAACTGACTCTGGCTTTACCCCAGACTTAGTTTGGGTCAAAAGAAGTACGGCGGTCGCAGGAGTAATGCGCCCAAGCACACTCGCAGGGGATTTGACGCAGTGGTTTATAAACACAGCACAAGCCGCAGATAGAATTCAAGCTCTAATTTCAACAGGTTTCACCCTGGGTACACAAACAGAGGTAAATGCGAATAGTGGTCTCTACTACTTTGCATCATGGAGCGAATCTGGTGTACCACAGCCAACATTTACACAGGCTGCATACAGATTTTTTGGTAACACTGACAGCACAGACGTTGGTTCTGCACTCGATACACAAGACACACCAAGCACACTCAGTGGTACAGGGGATTCGTTCCGACTACGATTACTCCTAGCTATAAACGATGCAAACCTTGCACTTAGTGGAGAGACGTTCAAACTACAGTTTGTAGAAAAGGGAGCAGGAACCTGTGCATCACCATCTGGGGGAACACCTGCATCATATACAGACGTCACAGACTCTACGGTAATTGCATACAACGATAATACGACTCCTGCAGATGCAGCAGCACTTACCGCGAATGCAAATGATCCGACTGATGCTGGTCGAACTATTGTTAACCAAAGCTACCAAGAACTTAATGACTTCACTAATGATGAGGCCGCTATAAACAATGGCCAAGATGGTAAGTGGGATTTTGCGCTTGTAGATAATGGCGCAGATGCAGATACCACCTTCTGCTTTAGGGTAGTTACCTCAGACGGCACGCCACTTGATACCTATACAGAATATCCAGAAATTACAACGGCAGCAGGCACGCAATCATTGACGTTTGCAATCTCTGACAACAGTGTTGGATTTGGAACCCTTACCACCGCAAATGCACGATATGCTACCGGTGACGGTTTGGGTTCAACCTCAGACACCACTGCACCAACGGTAATTTCTGTATCTTCAGCATCAACAGGCGGTTACTCACTCACCGTAAGTGGTTCAACGCTTACGTGTGCTGCTTGCGGTGGTGCAACGATTGCAGCAATAGGAGGAACCCCTGCCGCATCTGCTCCTGGCACTAACCAATTTGGCATACGAGTAGCTACGCTGTTTAGCGAAGGAACAGGCTCCGTAACGGCGCCGTACAGTACTTCAAACTGGGTACTCGATACTGCCAATTTCCCAGATGAAATTGGTTCTGGTCCTGGAGATGGATCAGAGACACCATTTGGAGTTCGGTACATAGCAAATACCGCAGCGTTATCTAATGCGGGCGAGTACAACGCGACACTTACATACACCGTAACTGCGACATACTAAACTTATTAACAGATTCTGTAATCTGCGACTAAACACCACAGAGAAGTCATGCTAAAATAGCGCTGTAGATTATTTAGGAGAGGAATTTGGTACATACTTTACACATGAAAATGATAGCAACACAGACACTCAGGAGATACGCACGAAAAGGACTAGGAACACTTTTAATTGCAGTACTCCTTTTTACAACAGCAGGAACACCGTTGGCATTTGCGGCAGCGCTCACCGCGCTGTCTGACACCATGTCATCAAACAAGATTAATGCGCTTTCAAGCCACGTAATCAAATTCACCACACCAACTGGCGCAACCGACAACACCGATACCATCACCATCACCTTTCCTTCAGACTTCGATTTCACCTCTAAAACAATCGGGACACTCACCCTCACGCACGGTGCAACTACCGGACTCGAAAACACCGAGACGCTAGCATCTTCTCCTTCAGGAAGTGCGTGGGGAGCAGCGTTTTCTGGAACCGAGAACCGAGTGCTTACACTCACTGCGCCAACAGACGGAACGGGTGCCGCTGCAATGTCAGCAGGCAACAAAGTCATTTTGACCTACGACAGCACGAACGCACTAAACCCATCATCTGCAACTTCATACGTTGTATCTATCGCAGGAGCCTTTGGTGACACTGGTTCAATCACCGTACCAATCCTTACTGATGACCAGGTCCAGGTCTCTGCAACGGTATCTCAGTCAATCACTTTTACCATCTCAGACAACAGTATCGGTTTTGGTAACCTCACCTCTTCAAACGCGCGGTACGCAACAGGCGATGCCTCTGGATCAGATTCAGAAACAGGCGCTCATGACCTCGTCGTAGGAACAAACGCATCAGGCGGATACACCCTCACTCTTGACGGAGACACGCTCACCTCAGGTCTCAACACAATTGATTCAATTGGTTCTTCAAACACGGCGTCTTCTGCTGGAACCGAACAGTTCGGTGTACGATTTACAGCATCTGGCGGTTCAGGTTCAGTATCTGCACCATATGCAGCATCAGGATTCGCATTTGATGACGGTGCCTTCCCAGACACCGTTGCATCAGCAACAGGTGCTTCTGCAAACACCACCTACTCAGCACGATACCTTGCAAACATCACTGCAAATACCGAAGCTGGTGCATACACCGCAACACTTACCTACGTTGCAACAGCAAACTTCTAGTACTACGTATGAAAAAGCTACTTTACACATCAGTGCTCGCTCTGCTTTTGTGTGTAGGCTTTTCTCATACAGCGCACGCCCTCACCATCTCACCAGCAAAAATCGAAGTTACTGGTGATCCGGGTTCAGTACTTTCTGGAGAAATCGAAATTTTTAACGAACAGAGCGAACCAAAAACCTTCTACACATCTTCAGAAAACTTCGAACCACGTGGAGATTCTGGCGCTCCATACTTTGTTGGCGCTCCAGACGGTCTTGCAACATGGATCGAAACACAACCCGAGGTTACCGTTGCGCCAGGGGAACGTCTCATCGTGCCATATAAAATCACCGTTCCATCAGACGCTCGAGCTGGTGGTTACTTTGCGGCAATCTTTTTTGGTAACCAACCTCCCACATCACAATCAGGAGGAGAGGTGACAATTGGTGGCAAAATTGGAGCCCTTGTTCTTTTGCGCGTTTCAGGTGACATCGAAGAAAAGGGAGGTCTTACCGCCTTCGGCTCAAAAGAAGGCCAGCGCTTCTTCACAAAAACACCAATCGCTTTTTCATACACCCTCAACAACCTTGGTGGTGATCGCATTGTTCCAAATGGCGAGATCAAGATTAAGAACAGCTTTTGGCTAACCACGGCAACACTCATTGCAAATAAACATGAGGGTAGCGTACTTCCAAATAGCTCTCGAGCCTTTGAAGTAGTCTGGACCGACGCTTCAGAAGAACAGAAAAAGAAAGGAGATGCGCCCGAGGAAGCACCGAGCGGCTTTTTTGCAAACGCAGGAGCTCAGCTGCGTGATTTTCACATTGGTGTCTACACCGCAAAAATTGATATTGTCTGGGGAGAATCTGAGCAGCGAGCAAAGGACTCATTTGTCTTTTTCGTAATCCCATGGCAGTTGCTAAGTATTGTACTCGTCGTTCTTATCATTCTTGGACTCATTTCACTCCGCTTTATTCGACGCTACAACAAGTGGATTATTGCTCAGGCCCAGATGCAGATGCGTGCCCAGCAGCCTGCCCCACGTCGTCCAGCACAAAGAACACGAATTCCAGTTGCACCAGAAGGAGCAGTAGCAAAGGCTCCAGTAAAGCGACGAGTTACACGAAAAGCTGATGAATGAAAAGAAACAGTACCAGAATAATCACAAGTGTTCTCATTGCGATTCTTTGTAGTGCACACACTGCGCACGCAATCGACATCAGTGTATCTGCACAAGTTCCCGGCTGTGGAAACGGAACGATTGAAGTTGGCGAGCAGTGTGACGGTGTAAACACGGGCGGCTCTTCTTGCGTTAGCTTAGGCTTTACTGGAGGAACCCTTTCATGTAGCAGCGCCTGCACGTTTATCACCTCCTCATGTACAAACACATCTTCTGGCGGTGGTGGCGGAGGTGGAGGAGGGGGTGGCGGTGGTGGAGGAGGTTCTACAAAAGAGTCCACCCCAGACACAAACGTTGTTTTCTCTGGTCGTGCATACCCACTTAGTCGAGTTGGTATTCTCAAAGATGGTCAGCTCGTTGTTACAACTATCGCCGGCCCAGACAGCAATTTTACTGCGACCATTAGCGGTCTCTCGAAAGGGGATTACAGCTTTTCAGTCTACGGTGAGGACAAGAATGGAATTCGATCAAGCTTGTTTAGTTTTCCCATCTACATCACCTCAGGGGTAACAACCAAAATTGGAGGTATTTTTATTGCACCAACGATTGCCCTCGATAAAAAAGAGGTACGACGTGGAGATACCATTACCATCTTCGGACAAACAGCGCCAAACGCAGATGTCCTCATCAATATTAATTCCGAACCAGAATTTTTCTTAAATCAACTTGCCGATACGGCGGGAGTGTACCTCCTAAACTTTAACAGCGTAGAACTTGCTTTTGGTAATCACACCGCAAAGTCTAAGTCGACCATTACCAACGAAATTACCGAGTTTAGCAAATCGCTCGCATTCAAAGTCGGTACACAGAGCATCGCGGCAGACGTACAAGATTTCGCAAGCACAGGGTCTGAACTTAAAAAAGGAGACCTCAACAATGATAAACGCATAAACCTAGTTGATTTTTCAATTGCAGCATTTTGGTACAAAAAGACACTTACGGGGCCGATTGTTACATTCGAACAAACATTCCTTAACGCCGATGGTAAAATTGACCTGATCGACTTTAGTATTATGGCGTTCCATTGGACTGGCTAGTATGAAATACGTAACCACACACTACCTATACGCAATCATACTGCTTATTCTTTTTGGATATGCATATGTCGCCGACGCCGCTGAACTAAGTATCGAAACAAGCAGTGTTGAGCCATACACCGGCGACGAAATCGTGGTAACCATCTTTGCACAGAGCGAAGAGCCTCTAAACGCAGCAGGAGCAACACTTACGTACCCGCACGATAAGCTAGAGCTCAAAGAAATTCGAGATGGCGGTTCACGAATTCATTTCTGGATTCAAAAAGAAGAAGTGGAGCCAGGCGCGTTCACGTTTTCCGGCATTACCACGGGAGGATTCAGTGGCCCAAAAAGCAATCTTATCTCACTTGTTTTTGTAGTTCGTGAACCTGGAGAAATTCCGCTCACCTTACGTGACGCATCACTCCTTCGCAACGATGGGGAAGCAAGTAATGCTCTCACCATGGTTCGAAACAAGATACTTACCAGCAACCCTGGAGAAGATAATAGGGAAGTCCAGTACACTGTCGACGAAGAAATTCCTGAGTACTTTGCACCAGAGATTGTCCGTAATGAAACTATCCATGACGGTGCGCCAGTTCTCGTGTTTGCAACCCAAGATAAAGGGTCTGGTATGAGCCACTACGAAGTGCGCGAGGGCTGGTTTGCCTTTTTCAAGCCAGCCGAAAGCCCATACATACTCGAAGATGCAAAGTTGCGTAAAACAATTTATGTGAAGGCTGTTGACCTCCACGGTAACGAACGGATAGTAATGCTTCCCGCAACAAACCCACTACCTGCATGGTGGTATGCAGTGTACATACTGGGTACTTTTGCTGTAATTGCAGCTATACTGTATGTAGTTAGAAATCTATGGCGCGTATGGCAAAAAAGATAAGCATTGCAGGATTCTTTTTGACCCTCTTTTTTGCCGCAGTTCCGGCTAGCACCTTTGCGGCAACACTATCCGTGCTCCCAGCTGGTGGAACCTTTTCAGTCGGTGATCGCGTAACCGTACAAGTTCTTGTTTCAAGCAGCGTTGCAGTAAATGCAGTCTCGGGTACGGTAACCTTCCCGCAGATGTTTAGTATTGAATCCGTATCGAAAGGATCTTCTGTATTAAATTTTTGGGTAAGTGAACCAAACTTTTCGAACGCCTCACGTTCAGTTCAATTTGAAGGTGTGGCACTTGGTGGCTTTTCTGGAGGCACCGGCAACGTCGTTACCGTTACACTCAAAGCAAAGCAAGAAGGAACTGGCGCGGCCACATTTTCATCGGGACAAATTTTGGCAAATGATGGACAAGGAACAGATGTAACATCCGGTTTTGGTAGCTCAAACTTCTCCGTCATTGCACAGGCAGTAGCACCTGAACCAGCACCGGTAGCTCCTCAAGAAGTTGCAAAACCTGCCCCGGCAAAACCAAAAACACCGGCCCCAGAACCTACACAAAAAACAGAGGAACCAGCTATTGAGGAGCCAACCGAAGCGCCGCAGCAGCCACCAACACTTGAAGCTCCAGAAATTCAGCTAACGAAAAAATTTGGTGAGCAGGCAATCGCCGGTGTATCTGGATATCCAAACACGAGCGTCTTGCTTACCTTTGTATCAACAGCGGGCGTAAAGATTCACGTACAAGATGTAACTGACGATCGTGGATCATTCCTCGTCACAGTTCCAACAACCCTCAAGTACGGCACATACGACGTTTCTGCCGTAGTCATTAAGAAAGACCTCTCATACACTGACCCTTCAAATAAAATCAGGGTTCAGGTAGGCACCATCTTCTCTGACACTAGCACCGAAATGCGCTTCATTATCGCTGGGCTCATCGCAGCTACAGTAATGCTCATTCTTGCAGTGGCGCTATACGCACGACGTCGAAAAAAGAACATTGCTCACGTACGTAAAGAATCGGCTGAAGCACTCACCATTGTGAGAGAATCATTTAAAATTTTGCGTAAAGATATTTCAAGAAAGACAGGTGCAAAACGAACAACAAAAAGCACCGTGAGCCTTGAAGAGGTCCAGGAAGATTTGGAGGGTGCAGAAAAAATGATTACCAAAGAGATTAAAGATATCTCTAAGCTATGATGCGCTTTACCACCTCCATTCCTACATGCGCCGGGATCCTCATTTTGTGCGCTTTTCTGATGCCAGCACAATTGCAAGCACAAGCCCTTGATGTGTACGCTCCAGAACTCATCCCGAACGTTTCTCTTTTGATTTCTCCACAAACCGCAAGCTTTGTTGAGGACTCAACCTTTGACGTGCCAATTATTCTAAATACAAGAGGGAATAGCGTTAATAGTGTAAACGTTAAGATAACCTACGACACAAAACGTTTCTCTATTGTTGGTCCATCAGGAAAGACATCGATTATCGGTGTTTGGGTTGAACCACCGGCGTTTAACAATGCGACAGGGGTGGCAACCTATACCGGCGTTATTCCAGGCGGTATCACCACAAGCTCTGGCGTTATTAGCGCAATTACGTTTAAAGCAAAAACTCCAGGACAGGGAAGTATCACGATTAGTAATGACTCAGAGGTGCTTCTCAATGACGGCTTTGGGACAAAAGCAAAAGTCGATTTTGGACGAGCGACCTACAGCGTCGTGGCAAAGCCAGCCGCCGGCGTTCCTATCTTCTCGGATACGCACCCCGTACAGCGAGACTGGTACAACAACAAGAATCCAATCTTTAGCTGGTCACAAGAAACAGGAGTAACTGCATTTAGCTACGAACTCAATACGATTCCAAACACAGTGCCAGACAACACACCTGACACAACACAAACAACCGTTCAGTTCCCAGATCTTGCAGACGGTATATGGCATTTCCACATCAAGGCGCTGAAGAATGGCGTGTGGGGGAATACGGGCACATTTGCAGCACGTATTGATACAACACCGCCAGCAATCTTTACGCCGACCGTCGAGTACATGTTTGAAGGAAATACGGAGGTAAAGCGAGCGCTCGTATCATTCTTTACAACCGACAATGCATCTGGAGTGGATCGTTATGAAGTTGGCATTATCGACAATCTACAACCAACAACGGTGTCTCCAATCTTTGTTGAGACGGGAAGTCCGTTTCAGATTCCCCTCCAAGAAAACGCAAACTTGCGGGTGATCGTCCGTGCATTCGACACGGCAGGCAACATACGTGAAGCACATGTAGATGTTCAAGCTCCCCTCTTTATCTCAAACATTTTTAAAGAGTACTGGATACACATTACCGCTGGCGTACTTGGCATACTTGTCATGATCGGCATGCTGCACTACATCTTCCACCATCACATTCTCAGACACCTCCATCGAGCAGTTGAAGCTTTCAACGAAGACGACAACAGACCGACACCACCACAGCAGCCGCCAGTTTCTCCAAGCAATAGTCAGTATCCTCGATAAAGAACACTCTTTCTTAGTACAACGAAATAGAGCCTCCGTACGACGCCCAAAATTGGCCTACAACGAACGTTTGGTATACTAGAGCTATGAGATATCATTCGGCATACAGCAGTGAGCGCGGCTTTTTTAAGCTCATCGCAATTATTATCATCGCAGCAGCAGTGCTCGCATTTCTAGGGTACAACCCAAAGGTGCTTTGGGATTCATACGCAGTACCAGCAATCATTTGGGCCTGGAACATCATCTACGCGGTCATCGTCTTTATCATTGATTTGATCACCAGTATTGTAGGAGTTGTTAAAGGATCAGCGTAACGAGAGACACAGACAAGAGAGGAATAAAACCGCACAAACAAATATGTGCGGTTTTATTTTATTTTTTATTTTTTGATGTATGGGTAGAGGAGTGGGACAAAAGCACTGCAATAAAGGCTAGGCGCCGGTGGCTCTATATATAGCGCATTTGTATATATAGTGTCGCAAAAGATATATTGTGCGACATATATAGTAGAAGGGCCCTACAGAGTTATCCACAGGTACCTTTACAGAACCATGAAAATATTTTATTTAAAATAACCCCTCACTGGTGCCGCTTGGCACTCATCCGTGTCACGGATACCGTGCCACTGTACACATACGTGCACATAAACTTCCAAGAAGAGAGGGCTTCCCCTTCCCTGCATGGAACCCGGGGGACTCGAGCATGCACTAAAGCTGCAAATAAAAAAACGCGAGTAGCATTGCTCGCGCTTTTTCTCTGGCGTGTGTCTTACCTATCGATCACATCCAAGGACTTTGTGCGCTTGTCGCATGGTTGCTTGATACCAGAATCCAGTTGCCTGTGTGAGGCCAAGCGGTTTTAAGATCATGTCGGCGTACTGCATTTGAAATCGTTTCGTAGCTGCAACCGTTGCATCATCGTAGACAAGTGAGGTGACATCTAAGTTGAGACCTGGGAACAAGAAGTTGAGGAACAACTTAATACGTGGTACATCCGCATTTGATTCACCCGGAGCAGTTGGCGTGGTAAAGATACTGCACACAACATCTTGAACTGCCTGGTAGGCTTCTGCTGTTTGCACGGCCTGAGCTTCATCGGCAATGACCGAGGGATCTGTCTCGTCGCTGTCTGTTGAAACAACCTCGCCCTCAGTAGAACCATCACATGCAGCGGTGGTCACCTCAGCAACAGTAGCAGATGTTCCGGCACGGTTCTTGGCAAAGACGCGAACGAGGTACGTCTCTCCACAGGTAAGCCCATCGAGCACTTCAACGAACGACACCGTATCGGTCACATTTCGATTGAGGAGTACCGTTTTTGTTTTGCCTGTTTTTGCTTTGTAGGTGTATCCAAACGTTGCAGTTGGGCTCTCTGAGTCACCTTGGTGTGTACCACTAATCTCAACTCGCTCACCACCAAGCACCCGAACACTCATCGAAGGTTTTGCCGGCTTGTCGCCATACACACTTCCCCCTCCTCCACCACCTGAGGCGCCTGGGTCTGTCGCATCAATGACGGTGAAGTTCCAGGTTGTTTCATCTGCGATACCGGCGTAATGGTTATCTACAGCATCAGAAAATGAACTACTACTGATTTGAACATAATAGCTGGCACCTGCTGTAAAAGATGCAGCTGGGTTTACAGTGACAGTTCCCCCACTAACAGCAAGCTGTGCACCTGCCTGGATTTCTTCAAAAAGTGAATCATCTGCGGCATTATAGATACGAATATTTGTACCCACTCCAGTAGAAACATTTTCATTAAATGTAATAACAAGGTTTGCATCGACAGCGACATCGGTTGCATTGTCTGCAGGTGAAACTGCCGAAACAGTAGGTCCTTGTGTATCTATTGTACTAAAACTCCATGCGGTATTGTTTGAAATCCCTTCAAAACTATTACCATTTGTATCAGTAATGGCACCATCGTCGATAAGAATGTAGTAAGAGGCGTTGTCTTGCCAATCATTAAACGTAAAACTCGCATTGGCACCCGAATAGCTAAGCTCATTTGCTGCGAGCGTGTCCGCAAGCGTACCATTTTGAAAATACAGGTAAATATTTCCAGCACCCGCTTGTACAGTTTCAGTAAATTCAATAATGAACGTCTCGTCTGTTGCTACTTCAATTTCATTATCTCCTGGTGTCAACTCAACAACAGTAGGAGGTGATGAATCTAACGCTATAGTAGTAAAGGTCCAAGTTGTGTCGTCTAGGATACCAGCGTAGCTCTGGCTAAAGCCGTCTATAAAGGCTCCTTCGTCAATTTGTATATAGTATTCAGTATTATCTTCAAGCGTTACCGATGGGTTAATCATGATTTCAGTCGTACCACCACCTGTTACCTGGCCACTAGAAACGCTTATTGTTTCAACGGTTGTATTATCAGAAACTTTTTTAATAACAATATTCCCTGTTCCAATACTGACACCTTCTGAGAAAGTGAGTACGAGGTTTGCATATAAATCAATACCAACCGAATCATCTGCTGGCGAGAAACTTGAAACAGTAGGCTTTGGATCTACCGTGAAGTTCCAGGTTGTTTCATCTGCGATACCGGCGTAGTAATTATCTCCATCATCTAAAACTGAATTGTTGGTTATCTGCACGTAGTAACTTTCTCCTGAAATAAGTGTGGCAGTTGGATTAAAAATCAAGTCTCGACCATCAATACTAACGTTTGATCCATTAACATTCACGGTTTCAAAAGTCGAATCAGTAGCGGCATTATAAATAGTAAGTAACGTGCCACTACCTAGAGCAAGTGAAATATCATCATCAAAAGAAATGACAAGATTTCCATCCGGAGGAAAATTTACTCCATTATCTGTAGGAGAAAGGCTTGAAACAGTAGGAGCAACAGTATCTTCGGTGGTAAAACTCCAGGTGGTGTCATTTAAAATACCTGCAAAGGCATTTCCACTTGGATCAGTGAACGCATTGTTGTCTATCTGGATGTAGTACAATTGTTCACTTTGGAGACCAGTAATCGTGAATTCAACCGTACTACCACCAGTAATTGTTGTTTCTGCTGCAGGGATAGTATCAACAAGTGTTGGTCCAGCTGCCTGATACACACGAATACTACCTGCACCGAGCTGTATACCCTCATCGAAAACAATACTAAAAGTGCTCCCCGCAGCAACCTCAGTCGCATCATCATCAGGTGTAAGTGTTTGAATCGTCGGAGGTGTTGTATCTGGTACAACTGTTGTAAACACCCATTCATTTTCTGAAATACCGACAAACTCATTACCTAGTGCATCTTGAAATGCCCCCTGCTGAACAACGACGCTATACGTGGTGCCCCCAAGTAAATCATTCTCAGGGTTGATTGTTACCACCCCTCCAAAATTACTTATTTCTGGATCTAGTCCAACGTTATAGACGAGATCAACTGGAACGAAACTCGACTGATCGAGAAGTGTTACCGTTAGGCCTTCAACAGTACTCACGTTTTCCGCAAACGTGAGCGTAATGTTTGTATCGACAGGTACCCCGGTAGTTTCATGGGCTGGTGCTTTACTATTAAGTGGTACCTCTGTATCAATCATGACACCACTGAGACTGCCTCCACTGCCTACTGATGGGAATACCAAATCTTTGATATAAATCCAGTTGTCAGTAGAGTCCGAGATTGACTTAGTATCCCCATCTGTAAAACCAACAACTTCAAGCGAGTTCGTGCTCGCATCCGATGCCTGCACGGTGTACTCATATACGTGTGTGTCTGATGAATTGCCACTTGAATATTCAGCATAGGCACCATTACTCAAATACAGCCGCTGTAATGCAAGATCCGTACCACCTACGTACGTCGCTTCATCATCAAATAGAACCTCAATAGCAATAATATCACCGGGACCATACGTATCAGCTGTCGCAGATACCGTCAAGACATTTGGATCAGTAGTATCTGTAAAGTTAAATGAAAATGTTTGCGACAGTGAGCCCAAACCATTAGCACGGATCACATTTAGTGTTCCAGCGACTTGTGTGTCGACGTCATTAGTACCGTTTACCACCAGTAATCCCTCACCGCCATCTACAGTAAACGTTGCTTCTCCCGCTGAGAAATTGATTCCTGAAACACTGTAGGAACTACCTCCTGCAAGCGTAAGAACATTTGTATTGTTATCAAGAGAAGGAACTGTATTTTGAAGCACGCTCCGATTATCGAACGAAAGATCAAGACCTGTACTATTACTATTCTCTACCCTCGCCCCAGAAGCAACACTAATACTACCCGAATTAAGACGTAGTATTCCAGACACAACTTTCAATACAGCATACGAATCACTTAGAGTGAGTGTTCCTCCATCGATAATTAAACCACCACCATCAATTCGAAGCTCAGAATCATATGATCCCCCACCGAGAGTGACGGTGTCATCCACCCCGAGAGTAATAGTTTCCGCAAGTACAGTAAATGAGGTTGTATTTGTATTTGTAATGGTCACACTATTACTTGTGCCATCAAAATTTGGGCTACTTTGTTTTAAAAATTGACACAACGAATCTGAGTACCAAGTAATATTATGTGGAAAATTTTGGGCGCCACCTCCGTTACATGAGTAGTAGTACGCCGCACGAACAACACCAGCGAAGCCAAATAAAAATACGAGAACCGTAATGAGTAGGAGTTTTTTATTTTTTTGCAGAGGACGCAGCATGTAATGCTTTTAGTATACTATGTTTTTTCAGCGCCACGCTTTATTTTCAACAGTTTTATGAAGATTGCTTAGAGGGTTTGGGTATAGAAAATAGAAGTTGAGCATACAAAAAGGCCGGGCGCGAATGCGCCCGGCCTTTTTGTAATTTACTTAAGAGCAACCTCTCGGTGCTTGCCCCAACACGCGCTTGAGTAGTTCCATGGACGTGTTCCCTCCTTCTCATAGAGATAGTGGGCATACGCCATGTTTCCATCAAGCGTGTGAAGATCAAGACCAAGCTTCTGTGCTGTCTCGAGGTGGTACTTCTCATTAATCTGCATAACGCCGACGTCTTGAGCATTTACCTTTCCTCGCAGCACCTGACCGTTCTCATCGAACTGTCGGAACTGTGACTCACAGCGGGCTACCTCAGCGAGAATTGGCGTATCGCTGAAGTACTCCCTGACCTGCTCCTCAGTAGTAGCTGTGGCAGCGCTCGTCTCAACGGTTGAAGCCGTTTCAACAGCTGCTGCAGGTACAACTTCTTCTTGGATTACTTGCGCTTCGGTTGGAATTGGCACCACCGAATCAGCTACCGTGACTGTCGCCACAAACATCGCAAGACCCATTGCAAGGTGTATTATAAGCTTTTTGTTAAGGACAAACTGCGCATGCAACCGTATACTCGAACGCAGGTCTTGGGAATATCTCTTTAGGAGATCCCCAAAACAAAAACCCAGCGAACGCTAGGCTTAAGGAAGAGTATAGCAGATTGGACCAAAAAAGCAACCCCCTACCCACACACCCTTGTCTTTCTATGTGGCTTTGTTGAGCCATATTTTATAGGCCAAGGCAATTTTTCGCTGGTTTTAAGCCATATTTTAGGGCCTCCTCGGAACTCTCAAACCAGCGCTCATTTTCAGGCTTTATTCGACTTCTCCCACTACACCAAGGGTAGTAAAAAGTCGTGCCCATCTTTGAGGCAACCACCTGCCCTGCCCCCTCTACAGAGCTCAGGTCGACGGCTTGAGCAAGGGGTGTTTTTATCACAGCAATAGGCGGACGCCCTCGAGCGACCCCCTCCAAGAGGCCAACGGCATAGGAAAAAGTCACAGAACCGAGAATGAGGAATATAGGGAGGGCTTGGGGCGATATGCCCTGTACCCACTTGCGAAACTGAGCAAAATACGGTAATCTCATACCACCTTATTGCGCCAGATGGCCAATGAAGCGACGATAACATTTTAGTAAACAAATCCTATGTCAACAGTTAAATCAGGTGGTGTATCAAAAAACCTCAAGGATTCAAATCCTCAGTTTCTTGGTACCAAACTCTACGATGGTGAGCGAGCAAATGCTGGTTCAGTTATCGTACGTCAGCGTGGTACCCGCATTCTCCCAGGTACCAACGTCGGTCTCGGCAAAGATCACACACTCTTTGCGCTCAAGCCTGGCATCGTAAAGTTCACCGAGAAGCGCAAGAAGCGATTCGACGGATCATTCCGAAAGCTTAAGGTTGCAAACGTCGTTGTTGCGTAGGCAGCTGTCTCTGCAAAAGCGCCGCCGAGCTTCGCTCGGCGGCGCTTTTGCTTTTACCCTCACCCTGTCTCCTCTACCAAACTACGCTGTGACAACTTCTACGGTCACCGTTGCATGGTGCGTGCCACGCATAATGGTCACAGCATGCTCGCCAACCGACTTAATTGGTTCAGGAATCTGAATCCACGTCGAATCAACCGGAGCACCTGTCGCTTGCACAATCGCAGCGGCGATTTCTTTTGCAGCAACCTTTGAAAAAAGGTGTCCCTGTGGAGTTGCCTTTTCTGTTACCACAATACGACTTCCAGCAATTTGGTTGAGCAGCTCTTTCACCTTTGCATCAGCGGCAGCTTGGTGAGCCGCAACTTCTTGTTTCTTCTTTTCGAGCTGCGCAAGTAATGACGGAGTTGCAGCAACTACCAATTTCCGTGGAATCAAAAAGTTAATAGCGTGACCCTGCGACACTTCTTTCACCTCATCTTTGCGTCCCAGCTTAGGAACGTCCTTAAGCAGTATTACCTTCATACGGCCGTATACTACCTGTTTCCTTTGACAATTTCAATTGCGCGCTCAAGCTGTGTATCTTTCTCAGGTTCACCCTGTTCCTGAACCTGCTCCACTTCAATGTCTGGTTTTAATCCATTCTTTGAGATTGAAGCACCATTTGGTGTGAGCCATTGCGCAATGGTTACCTTGAGCGCAGTGTCATTTGGAAGCTCAATAAGTTCCTGCACTGACCCTTTACCGTACGTAGTCTCACCAACAATAGTTGCTACACCATGCTCTTTGAGTGCACCAGCCACAATTTCTGACGCAGACGCAGATCCATTGTCGACGAGCACGACCATTTTTAGGTTTCCGTTGAAAATGTTGTACCCCTTACTTCGAAACACTTTTTCTGGTTGTTCAGCTCCAAATGATTCTCGAACGACTACCTTACCAACAGGCAAGAACCAGCTTGAAACATCAACAGCGGCATCGAGAAAGCCTCCTGGGTTTCCACGCATATCAAGGACGAGCTTGTCGCTCTTCGAGAGCACGAACTGTCGGAGTGCTTCACGAAACTCTTTTTCTACACCCGCTGAGAAGTTGAAGAGTGAAATCACAAAGACGCCATCTTTACGGTGTTCATACTCAAGCGTTGGAATTCGAATTTCATCTCGGGTAACGGTAACACTCTTGGTCTCACGGTCATCTTCTCGTGCAATAATAAAGGTAACATCAGTGCCTTTTTCTCCACGGATTTTTTGGACCGCCTGGTCAACCGTCATATCTGCCGTACTCTCCTCATTAATTTGCAAAATAACATCTCCAGTTTTAATACCAGCCTTCTCTGCTGGAGACGCCTTAATTGGCGCAATAACGACAATCAATCCATCACGTCGGCCAATCTCCATACCAACACCTTGGAACTTTCCGCTGACACTCTCTTCGAATTTTGCATTCTGTTCTGCCGTGAGGAATGTGGTGTACGGATCACCAATTGCATCAACCATGCCCTGGATAGCACCCTCAATGCGTGCCTGATCATCAATCGCATCGTCTGCGGTCGCAGGAACGTACCGCTCTTCAACAAGATTCCACACTTCCCAGAACGCACTCATGTCTGCTGGTGTACTTGCATTGGCAGGAACCGCACGCTCAAAACCAATACCACGTTGTCCAACATAAAATCCCCCACTAAAGATACTGAGCACGAGAACAATTGAAAGTGTTGCGTACAACACATTTTTTGAAAGCTGTTGCATAAACGTACACAGTATTGCATGCAAAAATACTTTCAGTCAATGCAAAGGATGCTACAATAGTCGCATGGTAACGCGCGCAACATACAAGAAGGTCACCTGGGTTGACCTCGAAAATCCAACGCAGACAGAAGTACGTGAACTCATTACTGAATTTGGTATTGAACCAATTGTTGCAGATGAGCTACTCTCGCCAACACTTCGTCCCAAAGTAGACGTGCATGATGATTTTCTCTACCTGATTCTCCACTTCCCGACTGCACATATTGGACGCACCGATAGCGATGGTAAAAAAACAGAAGAAGTAGATTTTGTCATTGGTAAGGATTTCATTATCACTACACACTACGACACCATCGACGCGCTCCATGACTTTTCAAAAGTATTTGAGGTCAACAGCATTCTCGATAAAACACGCATGGGAGAACATGCTGGCTACGTGTTCTACTACATGATTCAGCACTTCTACCGACAGCTCCACGGCCGGGTCGAGACAATTCGAGACGAAATGAATGAAGTTGAGCGAGAAATCTTTAAGGGTAACGAGCGCCGTATGGTGCGCACCATCTCACGCCTTAATCGCATGCTGCTCACCTTTAAAGAATCGCTCTTTGCGCACAAGGAAATTCTGCAATCATTTGAAGTTGCCGGTCAGACGTTTTTTGGTGAACGATTCATTTATCACTTGCGCGGGATTGTTGGTGAGTATTTCAAAGTTGCAAGTGCGATTGAGGCCGCAAAAGAATACTTAAACGAACTTCGTGACACGAACGATTCCCTCCTCTCAACTAAACAGAGTGAGATTGCCCAAACACTCACCGCCATGGCATTCGTCGTCTTGCCAATGACGTTGGTAACGAGCCTCTTTGGTATGAACGCCGCACATATGCCTTTCATTGGGCATCCATACGACTTCTACATCATTATTGCCATTATGGGAGGGCTTGCACTTGTGACCTACATCTTCTTCAAGACCAAACGTTGGCTCTAGCCTTTGCTCTATGCACATCTACCTGCACAACACGCTTCACGGAGAACTTGAACGCTTTGAGCCGCGAGAAGCTGGTCATGTTGGCATGTACCACTGTGGGCCAACAGTGTATGGCAAATCACATATTGGCCATGCGCGTCCATATGTCTTTGCCGATGTGTTACGTCGCCTCTTTGAGTACCAGGGGTACAAAGTGACCCAAGTCATTAACATCACAGACGTTGGACACCTCACCGATGATGGTGATGCAGGTGAAGATAAAGTTGAGAAGCGTGCGCGCGAAGCTTCG
>JBEBBG010000010.1:0-54779 GCA_041158505.1 Candidatus Parcubacteria bacterium
GCGCCCCGCCCCTCTTTTCTTTTATTACACTATGCGCAATTTTCCATCTTGCGGAAGCAGCGACACGGTATCGCCTGCGCGTATCGTGCCCGCAATCAGCGCGTCCGCGACCACTCGCTCAACCTCATCCTGCAACGCCCTACGCATAGCTCGAGCTCCAAATGTTGGGTTATTACCGACAGCAACAAGATGTGCGATGAGGGCATCGGTTGGCCGTACCGTCACCTGTTTGAGTGCAAGTCGCTCATTAAGGTCAACCAAGAGCAGTTTTGCAACCTGCGCCAATGCCTGCGCATCGAGCGCGTGGAAAACAATAACGCCATCAAAGCGGTTTATAAATTCAGGACGGAACGTGCCACGTTTAATAATTTCAGCAACAATCGCATCTGTTTGTCCCACCACGTCAGCACCCTGTTTGGTTGCCTCATAAATCATATCGCTCCCCGCGTTTGATGTTGCAATGATAATCGTGTTGCGTGCATGCACGCGCTCTCCTCGACCATCAGTAAAGAAACCTTCATCGAGCACCTGTAAAAAGATATCGTGCACCTCTCGAGAAGCTTTCTCAATCTCATCGAGAAGAAGAACGCCGTACTGCTGCTCACGAAGCTTTGCAGCCAAAACACCAACCGCTGCGTGTCCGGCTTCCCCAATCAACTTTGCCAACCCATCTGCTCCACCAAACTCAGACATATCGAAGCGCATGATTCGATCTTCATCACCAAAGAAAACTTCTGCAAGCGCTTTCGTTGTTTCTGTTTTTCCAACACCAGTTGGACCCAGGAAGAGAAACGATCCCATTGGACGTTTTGGGTTAGTAAGACCAGCGCGTGCCCGCCGAAGCGCTGACGCAACAGCACTCACCGCCGCATCCTGTCCAACAATCCGCGCATGGAGCAGCTGCTCGAGTGATGCTAATTTTTCTTGCTCTGCAGCAGAAAGGTCTCCCTGTGCAATACCTGTTCGTGATGCAACAATATCGTAGACATCTTGTGCGGTGACCATTCCACCACCACGACCAGCGACAGCGGCAACCACTTCATGCAATAAATCAACCGCCTTATCAGTAACAGCACCATCTGCAAAGTAACGATCCGCGCTTACAACAACAGCTTGAAGCGCCTGCATGGTAACGAGTACTCGGCGTGTCGCCTCAAGCACGTGCGTTTCTGCCTGTACCAAAGAAAGTGCCGCAGACGCATCCCGTTCGGGAAGTACAACCTTTTCAAAAGAACGCATCAAGTCGTGCTGCGTTTCAACACTTTCATGAAATCCACGAGTATTGGTAACCGCAATGACAGAAATTCGATCAGAAGAGAGTGCCTCAGTAAAAAGAGAAACAATGTCAACTGCAACCGCGCTTGCATTCTCAATCAAGCTCGCAAATTCTGGAATAACCAGCAATACATTTCCCGCCTGTGCGGCTTGTGCGAAAAGCTGACGAAGCTTAGCTTCAATGTCAGTCTTTTCTTTAAGTGCATCAATGAGCTGGGTTCCGTTAATAACAAACAATTGCTTCCCTTCTAACTCATGCCGTACAACGCCATCAGCAATATCTTTTGCAAGTGCAGCAACCACCTGCATTGCGGCAAGCGATTGCTCCGCAAGCAGCATCACATTTGCCCCATGCTGCTTTGCGAGAATTCGTGCCACCATCGCAACATCTTGCTCGTACATACGCCGGCGCTCGCTCATGTGCTGGTACGCTTGATCTTCGGTAATGCGGTGACCATACTGCTCAAGGTAGTACGTCTGACCATACGCCCACGCGCGCCCAATTGAAGGAACTCGCCCAAGCGCATCCCTGCTCCACCACGCTTCTCGCACACGAACTTCGCGCGCCGCTTGCGCAACCCACGTTAGAGAAGCTCTAAACGTCTCTGCGTCTATCGCGCGCCCCTTCAAAAAACGAGCAAGCTCATCATCAAAGTGAATGAGTGACCGTCCGTATTCAGCCAGCGTTACGTACGGATCAGCATCTTGCACGACGAGCTGATACTCGCGCGTTGTCACCCGATTTGTACGATGAGCCAGGAAATGCGCAACATCTTTTGTACCAATACCAAGACGGAGCATGGTATGAGCACCAAGTGGCGATGTCAGAAACCCTTTCGTAACATCATCAGGTGAAGTCTTTGCAATGAGCTGCGCCACCATAAAATCCATTGGGGCACCGTTCATAAAGTAGTACGAGTAGTACATCGCATCGAGCATTGCCAGCAGCACAAGTGCGGCAAGTGCAAGCAAGAGCACGCCACGCGCCTTGTAGGTGTAGAGGGCCAGCACACCTAGAGATGTCCCCATAAATGACGTGAGCACAACAAAGAGAAGCGCTAGCGCAGCTAGACCAGCACACAGGTATAGCAGAAGCTTTCTTCGAGATTGCGGCAGGTAATGTTCAAGCAAGAGTGCTGGGTAGAAGGTGTCTGCTTTATGTTGTAATTCTTGAAACGTCATACTAGCGCAGTAGTGCCATTACCCCAGCCACAACAACGGCAATCCATAAAAGCGGCAGTAGGAGCCATACACAAAAAACTAAGCAACCAACAAGTGCGCAAGCACACAACATACCAAGCCCCAATAGAATGAAGAAGCTTCGAACAACGATGCCCACGACACGCATAACCAACGTTGTTGCAAGTGCCTCAAAGTACTGCTCGGGATTAAAACGTTTCGGCGCAGCTTCACCAAGGCGTTCAAACGGCGCAAAGAACGTGCGGAGTAACTCGTGAATTGAAAAGAGGTTCCAAAAAAACCAGAGGAAGGTGCGCACATGCGATGCAAGATCACGGAGCGCACGTGTGTAGTGCCACGCAAGATAGTGTGGAAGTAAAAACCCAAACTGCATGCTGCTAGTATACCAAAAGAAACTACTCGTTAACGCAATTTATAGAAGACTCGATTACCAAATCGCAAATCAATGTAGAGAATATTTGCAAATTGAGCTCGGTTAATTGCATCACGAGTAATAACTGTTTCAAGGTTGGTAAACGTTTCACCTAAATCGCTCGTGGTATCAACAAACAGTTGTGCACCAGGCTGCGTGACCAGTGAGTACACTTCATCATTTACTGTCCACGCTTCAGTGACAACAATATCAAGCCGTCGGACCAAACGTGCAAACGCAAGAATATCTTCAAAGCGTTCGCGCGATGTGTACTGCTGACGAAGTGGGTCACGGGTAATACGTCCAAAGAACGTTATCAAATCTGCAGGCACAGCTGCGACGGTAACCGTAGGAACAGGTGCAAAGACAATAGCCTCTGCATTGAGCAAAAAGCATTGATCACCGTTTCGTGAGCTTATCGGCTGTGGTAGTGAACCAGTAACGAGTTCACCGTCATCGTGCACGAGCGCTGGTGCTGGCGTCACTGTGGTATTACACCAACGTGCAACAGGTGCGTACTCCTTTACTTCAAGCGAAATAGTATGGAGCCCGTCGATATCAACATCAACAGAGGCCACTGCAGCATGCTCGCGCATAATGCGCTGCTCAATCGAATGCCGTGGCAATGTTAGGCTATTTGCTCGAGCAAAAAGTCCAAGGTAACGACCCTGCAGCGTTTCTTTAACTGCCAATTCAACTGCTGCACGATCAGTAAACGTAAGATCATTTACAACAATCTGCTCAACACGAAATACTGGATGGTGCGATGCGTAGGTAGCGCCCGCAAGAAGCAGCACAAAAAGAATTACGTAGGCAGCGCCTTTCCATGTTCGCCGCTTTCGCTTTCGTTGTTTCAATGTATCAGATTGATACCGAGGTCCAGCTTGCATTGCTGCAATTGTACCTCAAAACTTACCTCGTGATAGTAGTCATTCCCCCCATGTACGGTCGGAGAACGTCAGGTACCGCAATACTTCCATCTTCCTGCTGATAGTTTTCCATGAGCGCAATCAGTGTCCGTCCAATTGCAAAGAGTGTCGCGTCATTCATATGCACGAATTCTGATTTTCCTTCACTATTTTTATAGCGAGTATTGAGGCGTCGTGGCTGGTAGCTTGCGACATAGTCAGATGAATGTGTCTCACGATACGTATCTTGCCCAGGCATCCATGTTTCAATATCAACTTGTCGGTAGTCGGGCGTACCCATATCACCCGTACACACAAGGACAACCTGATGCGGAAGACCAAGTTTTCGCATCATGTACTCCTGAATTGCAACGAGGAACTGTTGCTCTCGCAGACCATCCTCTGGTTTGGTAAATGACTCCATTTCGAGCTTATCGAACTGATGCTGTCGCAAAATTCCTTTTGTGTCTTTACCATACGAGCCAGCTTCACGTCGAAACGCACTTGAGTAGCCAATGTAACGGACAGGCAACTGCGTTTCCTCAAATACTTCATCCATGTGCATTGAACCGATAGTGTGCTCGGCACTTCCTGCAAGAAATACATCATCTTGCTCAATGTAGTATCGGTCCTCTCGAGGTTCGAGTCGTGCCATTCGATTGAGCACAGCAGGCTTCACCATGACGGGTGGCACTACGGGCGTGAACGGTTTCGTAGCAACTTCAATTCCTGCCTCCTCTGCAATTGTCTTGAGCGTGTCCTCATTGGTTAGCACATCAAAACAAAACTGAATGAGTGCAAACTGCATTCGTGCCAAACCTCCTTTGAGGTACGTAAAACGTGAACCGGCGACGGTGCCTGCACGATCGCTATCAATAATGTCTAAGTCTTTACCAAGATCCCAATGTGCCTTTGGTGTGAATGAAAACTTTTTTGGTTCACCCCACTGACGCACAACAACGTTACCTGACTCGTCGGGACCTACAGGAGTATCTGCAGATGGAACATTTGGAATTTTGAGCATCAACGCAAGAAATGCCTTTTCTACTTCTGCGTACGCAGCCTCCAGAGAAACGGCCTCTTCTTTAAGTCGCTTACCCTCTTCAATGTTCTGTGCTTTTGCAGCTTCATTACGTTTTGCGTTAAGGGTATCAAGCTCAACACGAAGCTGCTTTTGCTTGTCCGCCAACTCGAGGAGTTCATCAAGATTAATATCGGAGCTCGCGTTCCTATTTTTGAGCGCTTGCAATACGATATCTTTATTATCCCTGATGAATTTTATGTCTAGCATATATTTTATCCCCGCTTTATAACGCGGTAATGGGGCCATCATAGCAGAAAGGTACCCTTGTGACCAATGGATGACTACCCCATCACCTGCTACGAACACGACGTCCTTCCAGAACGTCTTCGAGAGATTCCACAGCCGCCGCGCGCCCTGTGGGCGCGCGGCGGCATACCTGACCCATCCCACCTGCTCCTAACTGTCGTAGGTTCTCGAAAGGCGACCCCGTACGGCATCGCGGCATGCAATGAGCTCATTGCATCGCTTGCTGGGCTACCCGTCTCCATTGTTTCAGGACTCGCACTTGGTATCGACGCATGCGCGCACGAAGCTGCGCTTCGTGCGCGCATGCACTGTATCGCCATCCCTGGTTCAGGATTACACGAACAAGTACTTGCACCAGCACAGCATCGCCTACTCGCCACTCGCATTCTTGCTGCAGGCGGATGCCTCCTATCTCCCTTTCCTCCAACACACCACGCGACAAAATACTCTTTCCCCGCAAGAAACAGAATCATGGTCGGCATGTCACATGCAGTGCTTGTTATTGAAGCAACCGAAAAATCTGGAACGCTGATTACCGCGCGCCTTGCCGCAGAGTACAACCGGGAACTTGGCGTTGTGCCAGGTTCTATCTTTGCACCAGGAAGCGCGGGGCCACATCAATTCCTTACACTCGGCGCCACACCAATTTATAACGCAGCATCATTACGAGAACTCCTCGGCCTCAGAGAAGCTCCTACGCTTCCATATAGCACCACCACACAAACGACCCCCTCTCTACCAACGCATGCAGTACAAATTCTCGAAACACTTGTAGAACCCCTCACGGTCTCTGCTATCCAGGCACAAACAAAACTTGAAACAAGCACACTGCAGGCAGCGCTCACCCTCCTTGAAATACAAGGATACGTTACACGTGCGCACGGACGTATCCAGCGCCACCAGTTGCCAACATAGACATAGTGTAGTATTACTGGCACCATTCTATATATATGACAAAGCTGGTAATCGTAGAGTCACCTGCAAAGGCGAAGACAATTGAAAAGTATTTGAGTGAAATTGGCGACTACCGTGTCGTGGCGTCTGTTGGACATGTCCGCGATCTTCCAAAGAGCAGCAAGAATGCAATCGACATTAAGGCTGGATTCGTTCCTAAGTACGAAATTAGTAAAGGTAAAGAACGTGTCATTGATGACATTAAGCAGCTTGCAAAGAAAGCTGATGACATTCTCCTTGCAACCGACCCTGACCGCGAAGGTGAAGCAATTGCGTGGCACCTCAAGGAAGCCATCGGCCTCAAAAATCCAAAGCGTATTGTCTTTCATGAAATTACCAAACCTGCGATCCAAGAAGCAATCAATCACCCGCGCCCGATCGATGACAACCTTAAGCAGGCGCAGGAAGCACGACGTGTACTCGATCGCCTCTTCGGCTACGATCTCTCAGGGCTGATCTGGAAAAAGGTACGATACGGACTTTCTGCAGGACGCGTGCAATCTCCTGCCCTTCGCATCCTCATGGAGCGTGAACGAGAAATCCGAGCGTTCATTCCAGAAACATTTTGGGTACTGACCGCAGACGTACAGAAAGGAAAAAATCCAGCATTTACTGTTACCTGTGTTGAAGAGCCGCGCGACCACGCTGAAGCAGCTCGTATACTCAAGGTTGGAAAGGGTGGTACCTGGACCGTACGCGATGTAAAAGAAACAGAAGCAAAGCGCGCTCCTCGCCCACCATTCATTACCTCAACGCTCCAGCAGGCCGCATCAACTCGCCTCGGGTACTCACCTGCACGAACTATGCAGCTTGCACAAAAGCTCTACGAAGCTGGACACATTACCTACATGCGAACTGACTCAACCAACCTCTCACAACAGGCGCTTGGGCAGATTAAAGGTGTTGTTGAAAAAAACTTTGGCGCGGCGTACTACGAAGGACATGTCTACAGTAAAAAAGCAAAAGGTGCACAAGAGGCTCACGAAGCGATTCGCCCAACAACAATCGGTAAATCATCTGCTGGTACCACCGAAGAGCAAAAGAAACTGTACCGACTCATTTGGGCACGAACAGTCGCCAGCCAAATGGTTGATGCAAAGCTCCTCCGCACCAAAGTGCTCGTAACGATCAATAACGGCGAGACACCAGATTTTGCTGTAAATGGTCAGCGCACGCTCGAAGATGGTTGGATGAAGGCCGACCCTGCAGCACGAAGCGAAGAAGTTGAAGTACCGAAGGTGCAGCCCGGCGACACCCTCTCACTTATCACCATGCACGAAGAAGAAAAGCAGACGCAACCACCAAACCGGTACACCGAAGCAGGTCTGGTTAAGGAACTTGAGAAGCGCGGCATTGGTCGTCCATCTACCTACGCATCAATTATTAAAACACTCAATGACCGCGGCTACGTTTCGCGCGAAGGGCGAACGCTCATTCCTACTGACACTGGTGACGTTGTTTCAAGTTTCATTGAGCAACACTTTGCACAGTACGTTTCTGACGATTTCACCGCAGAAATGGAAAACGAGCTCGACGAAATTGCAACGGGCGACCGAGAGTACGTAAAGACACTCAAAGACTTCTATGGTCCATTTACAAAAGAGATTGCAGCAAAAGAAGATATTGCAAAAATCACTACACTCGGCGAAGCAGACAAAAAGTTTGTATGTCCGAAGTGTGGCAGCCATATGGAGATCAAGCTTGGTAAGGCCGGTAAATTCCTTTCGTGTAAAAAATTCCCAGAATGTACCGGTGCACTGACAATCGACGGTGAAGAATGGAAACCCGATGCACCGATTGGCACAGAGCCAGAAAGCGGTCTCCCGATTACCGTTATGAATGGACGGTTTGGCCCCTACATTCAAGTGGGTGAAAAGACGAAGGAGAACCCGAAACCTCGACGCGCAAGTATTCCAAAGGAGAAAGACCCGAGCACCGTCACCGTTGAAGATGCGCTCCTCTACCTTTCACTACCGCGCACTCTCGGGCAGCACCCAGACACCGGCGCTGACATTGTTGCAAACATCGGCCGATTCGGACCATACGTTGTACACGAAAAAGATTTCCGTTCACTCAAGACTGACAACGTCTACACCATCACCCTTGCACGTGCACTTGAGATTTTTGCAGAGGAAAAGAAAACACGCCGCGGGCGCGGCGCAAAGAAGGCCGAGTAACGTGACCTCCGTTAAATCGTAAAGCTATTGAGCGAGTAGGTCTGCTCGTCCTCATCCTGCCGTGCTGCAGCAAGCGCTTCCTCAGGCGCATGTGCTGATTCTGGTGCCACAACGGCATCTTCTGGAAAATCGATGATCGACGTTTCGGCGTCTTCGGGTGCAATCTCAAGCGCAGTCGCAGCGGTAACATCTGCCGCAATTTGCTCTGCTGTTGGTGCAGGAGCTGCCTGCATGCTCTCTTGGCGCGCATTCAAGATTGCAAGAATTTGCTTCAAATCATCTTCATTGAAGTAATCAATCTGGATACGTCCACCAACCTCTCGCGGTTCAATGTGTACACGCGTACCAAGCGAGTCGCTGACCTGCTGCTCAAGCTCAACAATATCTGGATTAAACATCCGCTCCTTCTTGCGCACTTTATCAAACGCGATTTTGCGTGCGATTTTTTCTGCATCGCGCACTGTCATCTTCTTGAGCATGATTTCTCGAAAGAGTACGTTCTGTTCCTCCTTTCGATCTGAGAGCATGAGGAGTGGGCGCGTATGTCCTTCAGAAATTTTCCCCTGTCCGAGTGCATCGAGAATATCTTCGGGAAGCGCGAGTAAGCGCATGGTATTTGAAACGTACTCGCGACTCTTACCAACCTTCTGCGCAATCTCAATATGCTTCAAACCAAACTGCTCAGCGAGCTGCTGGAATGAACGTGCGCGATCAACTGGATTAAGATCCTCACGCTGCAAGTTCTCGATGATTGCGAGTTCGAGCTTTACTCGATCATCATCTTCCTGCGCACGAATGAGTACGGGCACCTCTCGAAGTCCGGCTAACCGTGACGCACGGAGTCGTCGCTCTCCTGCGATGAGCTCGTACTCAACACCGATGCCACCATCGTCTTTGGTGAACTCTTTTCGTGTCACTACCAACGGCTGCAAGATACCGTACATGCGCACTGAATCGGCCAAGTCTTTAAGCTTTGCTTCATCAAACTCTTTTCGTGGCTGAAATGGATTCGGTCGGATCTTTTCAACCTCTACAAAGAAAACTGCGTTACTGTGAAATGGTGATTCGTGCATGTGTATCCCCTAATTATCTCCCCTTACTCCTGATATGCCGACCATTGTACCACATTGCAAACAGTGCCCGAATTGCGTAGACTGGGCAGACCACACATGCCGGAGTGGCGGAATGGCAGACGCGCACGACTCAAAATCGTGTCTCGCAAGGGGTGAGGGTTCGAGTCCCTCCTCCGGCACCATATGGATTACGTTTTACTTATTGGTATCGCAGGTGCATTTATAACACTTGTTTTTTATGCACTGCAGCAAACTGCCAAACTGAGCAGTGAGAGCGCGCTCTATGACACAGGAAATGTTATCGGCGGAGCACTCCTGACAACCTACGCGCTGCTTATTGGAAGTGTCCCATTTGCAGTTTTAAATGCCATTTGGACCATTTTCGCCTTGCGAGATATTGTGTGCTACTACCAAAAAAAGAACGTGCGATAAAAGCGCGTACATGCATCTATGAAACAGCAGGTTCTCATCATCGTAGGCCCGACCGCGTCGGGCAAAAGCGATCTCGCCGTACAGCTCGCAAAGCGCTTTAACGGCGAGGTTATTTCTGCTGATTCACGACAGGTGTACCGCGGACTCGACATTGGCAGTGGCAAAATCACCAAAAAAGAAATGAGCGGCGTTCCCCACCACCTCCTCGATGTTGCGAGTCCTCGCCGCACCTTTACGGCCGCACAGTTTGTCCGTCTCGCTAATCGTGCAATCAAAGATATCGCCAGTCGTGGCAAGCTGCCAATCATCTGCGGTGGCACTGGCTTTTACATTGACGCACTCATCTACGAGCAACCGTTTCCAAATGTGCCACCAAACAAAACACTTCGTAAAACACTTGAGCAGAAAACCGCTACTGAACTTTTTGAAATACTTACAGAACTTGATCCGGATCGCGCTGATACCATTGATGCCCACAACAAGGTACGACTCGTACGAGCAATTGAAATTGCCACAGCACTTGGCAATGTTCCTAAAGCACCTCCAAAAGAAGCTCGGTTTGATACGTGCATTATTGGCACCACCTGGCCAGACAATGTACTCCAGGATCGTATCCACAAGCGCCTGCACGCGCGCATGAAGCGTGGAATGCTCGCCGAAGCAAAGCGTCTCCACGCCGCTGGAGTTTCATGGAAACGAATGCACGATCTTGGCCTTGAGTACCGATACCTTGCACTCCACCTCACCGGCAAGCTCTCGCGCGATGCAATGCTTACCGAGCTCGAAACAAAAATTTGGCAGTATGCAAAGCGACAGAAAAAGTGGTTTGCACAAAATGCCAACACTATGTGGATCACTCCACCTGCAACAAAAACAGTTGAGCAACATGTTGCGAACTGGTTGCAACAGTAGGGTTGAGAAAACTACACGCGCTCTATAGTCGCCACAATCGCATAGTGATCACTCACACCAGTCTCAAAATGCATGTGCGTCACTTTGTACTCAGGAGTTGTAAAGAGTCCATCCACCATGTACGGCAATGGACCTGCTCGGTGTAAATCAGGATCTAAACTTGTTGTGTATGACGAATCAATGTTGTCTTTATATTTTTCTGCAAGCATCGTAAAAATTTCTCCACCGCGCGGCGCATTGAAATCACCGCACACAATTACATCCTTCAGTTCTTTGAGTGCTTGCAGCAAACCAACAATTTGCTCACGCTGAAAATCAGACGCAACATCTCCAGGTTCATTTTTACAAAAATGTGTTGTGGCAACCTGAAACAATTGGCCATCTTTTTGGACAACAACTGACGAGAGCGCTAGTGCCACATCAGTAAAAATACCTGCGCGGTGCACGTTGAGGCGATCTCTGTTTCCGAAATAGTACTGCTCACGATACGCCGTAGTTGGAAGCGTTGTTACGATAAGCGTACCCCAAGGAATAAGCACGTATTCCCCATCATCCAAATCTTTTTGAGTCTTATCCACCCCATCAGATGTTTTGAGTAAGATCGGCGTGAAGTATGAAACAACTGACATTCCTGTGTAGCTAGCAACCATTGCTTCAAGCCGTGCAATATCATTCTCAAACACCTCTTGCATACAGACAATGTCTGGTTTGATCTGTACAAGTAGCTGCTCAATCTTGCTGAAGTGCCGTTTCCCCTCAATGTTTACAGAAACGAGATTGAGCATAGTGCGGGCGATGAGGGAATCGAACCCCCAACCGCGGTTTTGGAGACCGCTATTATGCCATTTAACTAATCGCCCCGATTAGTGCATGTACTGTACCAGAGACCTGGTCTCAATGCCAGCGCACGCTTGAAGGCATACAACAAAAACACACGCCACCATTTCGAGATGCCCGCCGCAGCCGAGAGACGGAACGTTCACAAAATAAAAACGCCCAGCACTCCTGTTTGAAAACTTTCGCAGCCGATTTTCTTAAAGCTTTGCTTTGTAGAAAATCGTGCGAGGACTGCTTAAAAACAGGAGTGCTGGGTGTTTTTGTATCCCTTATTTCTTTACCTCCTTGTACACTGTAGGGCGTCGAAGCTCTGGGTTGTACTTCTTGAGCTCGAGCTTTTTCTCGGTGTTTTTCTTGTTTTTGCGGGTAAACCGAATATGACCGGTTTCGCTGCACTTAATTTTGATTAATTTGTCCTGTGACATAGTGGGTAGAGGTTACCATATTGCACAACGTATGGCAATACAATTCTAAGGCTCTATATATTGACAAAGCCAAATAAACCTGATATACTACAGACATTATGACAAGTAATAGCGGGGGCCGAAGCCTCCTTGGAAAAATCCTGTTTGTGGTCGGCGTGGTGATTATCCTCATCATTTTGGGCTTTCTTATTATCAAATTTGTACCTCGAGTACTTGGTGGCCTTGCAAACGTTGGCTCATCGTTTGGAAGTATTTTCGGTAAAGATGAGATTACCGTCTCAGCAGATACGCTCGCTATTGAAAACGGAGACACCGTAAAACTCTCATGGGAGCACGACAATAAAAATAAGCCTGGCGCATACGGTATTACCTACGAATGTACGGATAATGTCGAGGTAGACATTCTCACCGACGCAGGCGCTCGCCGACTTGTCTGTGGAAACATCTATACGCTTGGTTTTGCAAACAGTCGAGCTGCCGTAAAGGTAATGCTCAAGGAAGCAAACAGCTTTGCAGACGTTCCTCTACAGGTGTACTTCACCGAGAGTGGCAACACTACTCCTGTGGCATCTGGAACAGTTGTAATCACCGTACAAGACGGTAATCCAACTGCAGGAACTGGTGACTTAAGTGGTGATGCGGCGACAATTGAAAGTGAGCCAGCACCTGAAACCAGCACCACTCAAAAAACGACCACAACACAACCAAAGACAACAACTGCAAGTCCTCGATCAGTTGGCACCACCTACGTTGCCACTGGCCCTGCAGACCTTACGGTTACAAATGTGATTGCAAGCAATACACAGGTTGGCTTCACCGTTTCAAACATTGGTGGACGAAGCAGCGGTACATGGGTATTTAGCTACAACACACCAACCAATCCAAAGGAGACATTCACATCACCACTCCAGCTTTCACTCGCACCTGGTCAGGCAATTCGGTACACCCTCACCTTTGGCGCAAAAGCCTCTGATAATCAAACCGTTGCCATTGTTGCAGATAGCACCAGCTCAGTCAGCGAAGCTTCTGAGAGCAACAATATTGGTACGGTAACCATGACAGGCAGCGCATATGGCAATGGTGGTTCAAGCAATAACGGTTCATCAAATAATACCAACGGCAACTACGATGAAGATGACGATGCAGACTTTGTTATCGAAGATCTTGAAGTAGGACGCTACTCAGGTAACCGTTTCACCGAAGACGACAATGTAGACGAGGGAGATGATGTCGCAGTTCGATTCACTGTACGAAACCGCGGTGGCGAAGAGACCGATGATTGGCGCTTTGAAATCAAAGAGCTTCCTTACGATCGAAACGACACCTTCCGATCACGTGAGTACGATTCCCTACGCCCTGGTGAGACTATCGAAATTATCGTTGAGCTCGACAATACCGACGAAGGTAACTACGATATCGAAGTTGAAGTTGACTCAGAAGACGACACTGACGAGGAGCGCGAAAACAACAACAAGCGTTCAGTAGATCTCGAGGTTGAGAACTAACACTTGCAATAAAAAGAGCGGCGGCCCGAAGGGCCGCCGCTCTTTATTATTACCCCACCCATCATTACACGGGAGCGTATTTTAAATGCAAAATACTTGCATTTAAAATATATCCGTAGTATCCTACTTTTTGATGCACATTCCCATACCCATCTATTGGAGCCCGGTGCAAGTTGACTTGTCGCTTGTACATCACCCTATCCTCACCAAAGCAGCACTCGCTCTTCCTGACTACCTCTACAACCGGCTTCACCGGTTCATGAGTGTCATGCAAGAAATGGGTGCACTGCCACAGCTTGAACCTGCACTCCAGATTCTGGTTGATGAGCAGCCCCGCTGCTTCCATGCACAAGAGTACACGGGTATTGAAAACCCACACTTCTCCATTTCTGGATGGTGTGGCGCGCTCGAACACCTGCAGCACGAGCTGCGCGATGTGTCGCCCATCTTGTGGCGAAGCATTGCGTCCCTCTCTGCACGCCAAGAACCCGAGGTCGAACGCACCATCATTGAGGTGCAGGACGAACTCCCCTACGCGTGGGCAATCAGCGACGCTGCGCTCCATGCGCTCGGCAAGAGCTACGCACTGCTCCTCAAGACGCAATCCGACCTGTTTGAGGCGACTGGCATGATCTTTGTGCACGGCTGTGGCTGTAACCACTACATCGCATCGTTGAACGGTATGAACGGCAAGGTTGAGTTCACTCTCACCCCCGACATGCAGCAAAACGTTGCACGAGAGTGGTTCGACCACTTCCTGAGCGAACTGTACCTCATCATCGTTGCAGGATTCCCTTTCCGAATGAATCCGCCCGAACACGAGTCGCTTGCAGTGATGAGCGGTCAGCGTCCAAATCGGGTGCTTGTATAGGCGCGACTTTTCACGCACAAGGTTCCAGACCAGTTACACCACTGTGTGTACTGGATTTTCTTTACCAATAAAACATAGTATGACAGCACTTATCGCAACAACACTTACCATCGCCGGGCTTACACTGCTATGGAGAAATTTTCGTTATGACACCGACAATCCGCTGTACACGTACTTTGAACAATTACCCTACGTATTGCGAAAACCAGTTACCTGCGGCCTCTGTATCACGTACTGGATTACGTTTATAACGCTTTGGTTTTACAATCCACTTCACACAGCGCTTTCACTCGACGCACGCAACCTAACACTCATCAGTGAACCCTTCATGCACTTCATTGCATCATGGATGATCACTGGAACGATTGCTGTTGCGATTGTATACGTTATTGAAACGTTCTACCAAATCTCTCATACGTTTGCACACCAAGCCCACCACAGCAATATCGAAGACACTACTACATAAAAACAAAAACACTCCACACCATTTCGAGATGCCCGCCGCAGCCGAGAGACGGAACGTCTCTCGAGCGAGAACCAAGGCATCGAGGAATGCGTGCGGAGTGTTTTTGGTTAGTGCCTACAGGTCAATCTCTGCAAGCTTTGCGTTTGTAGTGATGAATGACTTTCGAGCTGGTACATCGGTACCCATGAGCATATCAAAGACGCGGTCTGCCTCTTCGGCGTCCGAGATGCTTACACGCTTCAAGATTCGGTTCTTTTTATCCATGGTCGTCTCTTTGAGCTCATCTGCATTCATCTCACCAAGTCCTTTGTAGCGCTGCACACGGACCTTTGGTACACGCTTTTTGTCT
Source organism: Candidatus Parcubacteria bacterium (assembly GCA_041158505.1). GTDB lineage: Bacteria > Patescibacteriota > Minisyncoccia > Phycocordibacterales > JAACPR01 > JAGOTN01. The sequence continues at coordinate 15,127 of JBEBBG010000010.1, forward strand.
GCAACTTCAACTTCCGCTTCCACAGCTTCGTCTTCTTCAGACTGCTCCTCTTCGCTAATCTCTGGCACTTCATCATCTCCCAAAAGCTTGTGTTTCTCTTCATCTGAGTACAGATACACAACCTCTTTACCTCGTGTCACCTTGTAGAGTGGTGATTGTGCAATGTAGAGGTATCCTCCTTCAATAATTGGTCGGAAGTAGCGGAAGAAGAGTGTGAGCAAGAGCGTTGCGATGTGCGCACCATCAACGTCAGCATCAGTCGCAATAATAATTTTATGGTAGCGAAGCTTTTCAATATCAAACGTATCTCCAATTGCGGCACCGAGCGCAACAACGAGGTTCTTAATCTGCTCTGATCCAAGCATGCGATCGAGACGAGCTCGTTCGACGTTGAGAATCTTTCCTCGAAGTGGTAGCACTGCCTGCGTACGTCGATCACGACCAACTTTTGCCGTTCCTCCAGCTGAGTCTCCCTCTACAATAAAGAGCTCTGCCTCTTCGGCGCTCTTTGTTTGGCAGTCTGCAAGCTTACCAGGAAGCGTCATACCTTCGAGTGCACCCTTTCGAAGTACTGAATCCTTTGCTGCTTTCGCCGCCTTTCGGGCACGAACAGCCAGAATTACCTTCTGGATCATTGCTTTCGCATCGTCTGGATTTTCCTCGAGGTACATTGCAAACGCTTCACCAAAGACAGATTCAACGGCTCCACGCGCCTCTACCGAACCAAGCTTTGCTTTCGTTTGACCTTCAAACTGAATCTCGGGCATCTTGATAGAGATAACAGCAGTAAGGCCCTCAAGCACGTCATCTCCCGTGAACGCATCACCATCTTTTGCGAGGTTATTCTTTTTTGCGTAGTTGTTTAGACTTCGGGTCAGTGCAGTCTTGAAACCAGTCACGTGCGTACCACCCTCTGGGTTGTAGATAGTGTTTGCAAAGGCGGTGATACGTGCAGAAATATCATCAACGTACTGCAATGACACCTCTACGTTTACGTCACCAGCATCTTTGTGAACATAGAAAATGTTCTTATGAATTGGCTTTTGGTTTTTGTTATTAAACACAACAAGCGCACGAAGTCCTCCTTCGAAGTAAAACGTTTGCGATGGCGCTTCAATGTTGCTCTCCGAGATGTAGTACACATCATCAGTGAGCTGCTTTGGATCAATGTTTCGTGCATCAATCACAGAAATACGCAGCCGATGGACAAGGTATGCCTGCTGTCGCATGTGGCTCATCACGCGCTTAAAACTAAACTCGATTGATTCAAAAATAGTTGGGTCTGGCTGAAAGGTAATGATGGTACCCGTTCGATCTGATGCGCCAACCTTCTTTACATCTGCTTTCTTTTTACCAATCGCATACTCCTGCACAAATTTTCCTCCATCACGGTGCACTTCTGCTCGAGTGTAGGTAGAGAGCGCGTTTACTACAGACGCACCCACGCCGTGCAAACCTCCAGACACTTTGTACCCGCTGCCTTCACCGCCAAACTTTCCACCGGCATGAAGCGTTGTCATAATCGTTTCAAGCGCAGAAACCTTGGTGACCTTGTGCTTATCAACAGGAATACCGCGACCATTGTCGACAACGCGCACCATATTGTCTGGGAGGAGCGCGACTTCAATGTAGTCTGCGTGTCCCGCCATTGCTTCGTCACGAGAGTTGTCGAAGATTTCAGTAATCAAATGGTGCAGACCATCTGGCCCTGTCGTACCAATGTACATACCTGGACGCTTTCGGACCGGCTCAAGACCTTCAAGAATAGTAATTTCATCTGCGCCGTAGGACTCTTTCTTTGATCGAATTGCTCCTTCAGCTGTTTTTTTAGCCGGTTTTTTATCTGCCATAGTGTCTCACTATTCTATCAAAATGACACCGTAGTACAAGCGACGTATACACAAAAATATGGCTTAGTAGAGCCTCTTTAAACGGCAAAGATGGCACGCTTTCGCCAGTACTGACGAAACGTTGCCAAGTCTACAAAAATACTCTTCTGCAACCCTGTCCGACTGTCTGGATCATTATAGTAAAAACCTTCAAGGCCCGTATCATCTTCAGCAAAACCAGTAAGGACAACCAGGTGCGAACTTGTAGGGGTACGGAAACCAGGCCCCATTGAAACAATGACGGGCTTCCCTTTGTGGAGCACATTCGCAATTTTGCTAATGCCATTTCGAACGAGTTGTGGCTCGTACGCGCTTGGACGCATACGTTTCGTAACGGTATCAAGGTGCATACTTCGAAATTCTTCTCGGTACGCATGCACACCATGATTATGAAACAAATTGACGAGCGCGTCGTGTGCCCAACCGTCCTTGGTGTACCCATTCATGATAACCGCCTCCTCAATGAGTTCATCAACGGTGCAGCCATGTTCTGGGCGCAAATAGTCAAGCACCATTTTAACGCACGCGACGCCACACGCACGTGGTTGCCACGCGGCTTCACAGACGTGGTCAAATTGAGAACAGTATGGTACGTCGAGGGTGTGCATGATGCACCTAGTATACACCACCAATGCTACCGAACTTCAAATCCTGCTTCGATACACCTGTGAGTAACTGCATCCATAGAGGTAGCGACTTCGGCATCTGTTAGTGTTCGCTCATGTGATTGAAAAACGAGTCGAAATGCGTACGATGTTCGATCTTCTTTTTGATACACATCAAACAACCACAATCGCGCAAGGAGTGGTCCCGCATGCTCACGGATGAGCATCTCAACTGATTCGCCGGTAACTGTTTGCGGCACCCAGAGTGCAATATCTCGAACAATAAATGGGTACACAGAGAATGGTTGGTATACAACTTGCCCACATGTCTGTAGCGATACATCTTCGTGAACAGATGGCACGTTAAGTACACACTCGGCAATGCCGCCCGCAGGCGTTGCAGTAAGAGAAAGCGCTGTCAGCATCTCAGCAACAAGCGCGTCGGCTTTCTTTCCAGAAATTCCAAGTGCAATGCGCAGCTCTTCGCCCGCTTCCGTGAAGACGCGCCCAATCTCAAAAACCCGCACACGGTCAATACCGAGCACATCGAGCAACTTATCATTATGGGCAAGCGTCTTTTGCATGCCGTCAGTAAGGTTGGTACGCAAAAAGGCTTTATCAGACGCAAGCGGCTTTTGCGCAGCAATCACTCCTGCTGCGGTAAAGGTAGATGTCATTACTTCAGTAAAACCTGCCGCAACTAGAAGCGTGCGGATATGATTTAGGTATGCATACTCTGCATTTACCTCATAGCGCTGCGGTGTAGCAATTGGTTGCGGCACGATATGCTCGTATCCATGCACACGGGCAATTTCTTCAATGATATCTTGTGGAATGCGCAAATCGAGTCGCTCATCAGGTACCGTAATCACATACCGAGATTCACCGGCAGGTACCATTCGTCGATATCCTACAATGTGCTCAAAAATCTTACTTTCTGATAGACGCTCACGGACAACAGTGTTGCCTGCTTTTGAACTTGCATGAATTACTTCACCATTACCAATGTATATACCATTGTGATCAACTTTTTCTGGAATTGGTGTACCCTTCATAAAGGCAACTGTTGTCTCGTGGTAATACTGTTTATCTTCACCAACTGAGCTTGCGCCAAGATTACAGAAAATAATATCTCCTGGAAGCAATTCCTCAGCTGTAATAGGCGTGCCCCACATATACTGATCAACAGAAACCCGTGGCACAGAAACACCAGCTTCTTTGTAGAGGTACGCAATGAGTGATGAGCAATCAAATTGTGCGGGCGCATCATACAGGACACTCGCACCGAGCTTGTAGGACGCAGCACTGACGAGCTCTTGCGCTTGCGCAACAACACGCTCATGCGGTTGTACCACCTCGTATGCAAAACCCAACTGAGCAAGCGTGGCAGTAATCGTGGCGTCATCATACGTAGTACCGAGGTAGTTGTTTACCTCGCGAAGTGCTACACCTGTTTTGTAGGTGCCGACTGGTCGTGGATACACGTCTACAGGTGCATAGTAAACTGTCTCCGGTGTCGACATGTACTGACTAACCAATGCAATAAAACGATGCATCGCCCTTTCTGCTAGTATTGGCGTAATTGCTCGCTCAAAGCGTTTTGATGCATCAGTACTAATACCAAGTGCAGTACTCGTTTGACGAATAGTCGACGCATCGAAGTGTGCGACCTCGAGCAGCACGCGCGTCGTTGTCTCAGTCACAGCCGCTCGATTGCCTCCTTTAATACCTGCAATCGCAAGTACTCCTGCGCTGTCTGCAACAACAAGCTCACCACCCTGCAACGTTACCTCAACACCATCGAGCGTTGTGAGCTGCTCACCTGCAGTCGCGACACGAAGCACCAAATCACCACTTACCTTATCTGCATCAAAGATATGCAGCGGCTGCCCGACTTCAAACATAATGTAGTTTGCAATATCAACAGCCACATTAATGCTTCGCTGTCCGAGAACGGCAAGACGCTCTGCAAGTACTGAAGGTGTTGCGGTAATGCGCACGGCATCAATCTCGGCACTCACGTATCGAGTGACTCGAGTGTCAGTACACTGCACTGCGTGTCGTGCAGGCTGCATCTGTGGAAGCACAGGGGCTTCAGTATGCTGCACAGGCATTCGCGTCAGTACTCCGATTTCACGAGCGATGCCCTCATGGCACAAACAGTCGTGTGCACGATTTGGTTGCACATCAATATCAATTGCAAAATCATGAGCAACAGCAGTAATACCCTCAACCTCAAATGCTCGTGTATTGAGTAAAAGACCAAGCTCCCGCGGCTCTGGCAGCGGTGTTTTAAAGTATGTTTGCAACCAAGAATATGAGACGAGCATAACGTTAAAATTGAGTACCTACGCGTAAATCTCCTGAATAAAAGTGACGGATATCGTCAATACCAAAACGCAGCATTGCGATACGCTCCACACCGAGCCCAAATGCAAATCCTTGGAACTCGTTGGGATTAATACCGGCTTGCTCAAGCACCTGTGGGTGTACCATACCAGCTCCTAAAATCTCGATCCATCCTGAGTGTGAGCATGTCGGACACCCGTCACCTTTGCAACGGAAGCAGCGGACATCGATTTCGACACCTGGCTCTACGAACGGAAAGTAGCCCGGACGAAATTGCGTTTCTAAATCTGCACCAAAAATACGCTTAAGGAATGTATCGAGGTAGTACTTAAGGTTTGCCATCGTAACATCACGCCCGACCGCAAGTCCTTCAATTTGGTGGAATTGTACCTCGTGCGTTCTGTCTGTTGCCTCATGACGAAACACTTTACCTGGCGCAACAATTTGAAACGGCGGCTGATGGTTTTTCATGTAGTGAACCTGCACTGGTGATGTGTGCGTACGCATTAGCTTTCCATTTGTAAGCCAAAAGGTATCTTGAGAATCACGAGCCGGGTGATCTTTAGGAATATTGAGTGCATCAAAGTTATGGTACTCATCTTCCATCTCTGTACCCATTGCGACCGAAAAGCCGAGTTCAGTAAAAACTCGAACAATATCTTCGATGGTCTGCGTCACCGGGTGGAGGTGGCCTTGCTGTTTCGTATCTACTGCCATAGCGTAGGGCTCATTCTATCAGAGTTCTGCTCGGTAGAGAGCTTCCCCGTCAAGCACGTATATGGTGTTACCAACAAGCCTAAATGTTGGCTCAGCACCTTCGTATATTGTCTGGAGATTCTGTCGAGATCGATCATCTGCCTCAACTGCAAAAATATGATTTTGCGTCTCTACAATAAACGCATCATTTCGACCAGGGTAAAAGGAGAAGCGTTCAATCTCGGTATCAAGTGAAACAAATGCCCTATCTCGACAACCACGAACATCACAAAGGAAGAACGGTGCTGAACCCGCTGCCCCCGCCCACGCAGCATGAATATTACCCTCCTCAAGCCATGCCACCATTCGCCACTGTTCTTGGAGCTGCTCCTTTTCTGCAATATTTGGAATACCGAGCGCCGCAATGTAATCGGGGACTGCAAATGCCGGAGCTGTTGTTGCTACCTCAAGTGCATCATTAAATGGAAATGCAACAGGAATGAGCGGCGCTGTATCAAGTGTCGTCGTAGCTGTAAAAAGCTCGAGTGCTGTCGTATAGGCAGGATTTGGCAATGGTGTTGCCTTTCGCTTTGTTGATGTTGCCTGCTCTGGCACAGGAAGGGTCATGGCAATTTCTTCAAAGGGAATCTCAATTGGCAGCATCAGAATACGACCCTCGGTTACCAAGTTTGGGTAGACGTACAAGTCTTTGTACCACGGGAGGTAACCATCTTTCTCGACACGCACCGTGTACACTTGCTCAGACTCAAGGTTTTGGATGAGGGTGTTTCGAAGGATAGTGCCGTTACTCTCAAAAAATTCATCGTTAATGAAAACGCGCGTTCCTGGAAGGTCGGCATAGATAAACACACCACCCGTTTCTACAAAAGAAAATTTTTCCCAACTAAACCGATATCCCGTTGAGTACGCAATCAAAAACGGTGCACCGATGAGAAAGATGAGCAAAAGCCCAAGCATCGATACGTTTCGTCTGCGTGCAGAAAGCGGTTTCATACGTTCAGTATACCGCTACTTGCCGCGGTGTTTTGGAGTTACCCAGAATCCCATGTACTTACCCACCATGAGTCGCGTCTGCGCATCAAGCCCTGGAATTGCACCGAAGATAATAATGGTGAATGGAATCAAGAGCCACTGGAGCCCCATAATAATCCATCGCAGCGGCTTGCGCTTATAGTGCTGCGGCATCGCCGGTATAAGAGTAAATGCAATGACTGCAGAGAGAACGAGTCCCGCCATAGCGGCAATCATCAGGTTACGTGTCACAATCGGCAGATTGTACGAGAGGACGGTATCTCGAAATGCGGCACCGCCAAGGAGAATCGGAAACCATCCCAAGAGCAAAATCACCAACGGGTTTGTTGCCAACGACCAGAACCCCTCAATCTGAATGAATGCATGCTTTATCTTTTTCTTGAGTGGAATACCCTTATGTTTAATGAAGTTGAAGAGCATGTACGGAATGTTTTCGACACCCCAGCTCCAACGGCGATGCTGCTTATAAATATTAATCATCGTCTGCCAAAATGATGGCGCAAGGTTTGCATCCATTGATACTGGGTACGAAATCGGAACAACGCGGTAATTACCATCATGTGCAAAGAAAAGATTCCAGAAAATACGTGAGTCTTCAGACACCATGTTCTTCTGCCAGTAACCAATTTTATGTAGCACAACAAACGGTACTGAATGTGATGAAAATGTCGTAAGCTTTTCTGGACGCTCTTGCTGAATCATTTGCCAGAAGGTTGATGACATAGCGGCAACACGAGAAACTGCTGGCGCCTCCCAAATATTGTTGTTGTAGAGTGGTACTGGTTGGTACGATGCACGGTATCGATCCTCAGTTGTAAGGAAATGCCAAGTGAGGCACAGCAAGTACTGCTCCCACGCAACCGTGTCGATATCAAATGCAGACACGAGCACATTCTCATACGGAAGATTGTACGCGTCGAGCACTTTGATCCGTGCTTGCTCAGCAGCATATGAAATATTTGAACCCTTTCCTGGCATTTCTCCAGGAACATCTGCTGGGTGTCTCGTAACAATGAAGTGTCCGAACTTGTCTTTATACAGACGCTGCATTTCGAGAGCCAACTGGTATGGTTCATCTCCCGCTCGCTCCTCTCCTGCTAGCACCATGATGATTTTTGAAGCATCGTACTTTGTTTTGAGCAACGAAACGATACTCTCCTCAACAACATCACGCCCTTCTTTGTAGAATGGCAAGATAATCATGTGGTAGAGGTGGCTGTACTCAATACCCTCAAGCTGTGCAGCCCAATCTACCTTGATGTTGTGAAGCAAGCGCTTCCAATTGTGGCGATGGTGCAACGACAAGTGAACGGTTTTGAGCAACCAGTACAAATCAAACGCAATAACAAAGAAAGCCGCCCATACAGGCTTAATGAATGAGAGGACGATGATGAGCAAAATCGTACCCCATGCGAGCGCGCCCGGCAGTATCTCGAGCATTCGAAAGAGCCGACGATCTTTACCGGTGAGGTGAAAGGCGTGCCCAGTGCTAAATGCCGGTGTCTTGATGTACGCCTCATTGATACTCTCGTGCGCCGAATGGGATGCTTCCATAAAACTTTGGAGCCACTTGTCAGGCTCGAACTGACGACCTGCTGTTTACAAAACAGCTGCTCTACCAACTGAGCTAAAGTGGCGTTGGTACTCTTCCTACAATCGAAGCTGCTTTTCGTACGCTCGAACTGATTCGAGGTGCGCGGCTACGGTGTCTTTCATCTGACCGTTGCTTTTACGCTGGGCGGCATTTACAGCTTTAAGCGTCTGCTTGAGCGCCCACGCCCAGACTACCACAAGTGCGTGCAAAATAAATACTGGCACATTGTGAAGCTCGTGCATGGCCGCCGCGCGTGCCCTCCGGGCCGCGCGGCGGCCAACAGCAATGAAACGAACTACCCGTGCATCCGCGGCATCACGAGCGCGTGCAGGCACAATGTCTCGCCCTATTGTTCGCTCAAATAATCGAAGCGATACCATCGCGACAAGCGCTACACCGGACACAATACACGCTGCTGCTGCAAATGACATGGTAGAACTTATTCTACCACCGAGAAGCGGGCGATGCGACCGACTTCGATGCGCTCACCAAGCTTCTGGGTTCCCTCCTGCAAGAGCACCTCAATTGTCTTTGACGGATCTTTGATGAACTCTTGGTTGAGGAGGACCTTCTCCTTGAAGTAGTTTGCAAGCTTTCCTTCGAGGATTTTTGCCTGCATCTCTGCTGGCTTATCTACAATCTCAGCCTGAAACACTTCAGTCGCCTTTTGCTTTGCTACTTCATCAATTTCGGTTGCACGAACGTATGTTGGCGCAGTTGCCGCAACCTGCATCGCAATATCACGAGCAAGTGTCTGGAATGTTTCATTCTTTGACACAAAGTCAGTCTCACAAAGCAACTCTACCATTGCCCCTACCGCACCAGCACCGTGAATGTATGAAGCAACGGTACCAGCGCCGAGGTCTCGATCAGCTTTCTTTGAAGCCGCTTTTGATGAGAGCTTCTGGAGGATGATACGAGCTTTATCCATATCACCATCTGCTTCTTCGAGTGCTTGCTTGCACTGCATTACAGAAACACCGGTTGATTCCCGAAGTTCCTTAATTTGCTCGGTAGTAACTGCCATAGTATGAACTAGTTATGTGAGTAATACAGCTTATGCTGTAGATTTTGTAGCCTTTCGTTTTGCTCCTGCTTGGTATGCCGCAACAATCTCTGCGAGTACGTATGAGATGCTGTGGACACCGTTGTCGTTTGCAAGAATCGGGTACGTCACCTTAGTGATATCACAGTCTGAGCTTGAGAGTGAGACAATTGGAAGCTTTTCGTTGACTGCTTCTGCGGTTGCGTTATCTTCTTGCTTTACATCAACAATAAAGACAGCGCCAGGTCGTGTCTTCATGTTAACAATACCACCAAATCGCTCCTTGAGCTTTTCGATTTCTCGATCAATGAGGAGTCGCTCCTTCTTGGTGTACTTTGCAAGAAGTCCCTTCTCTTTTTCCATAAGCAACTTCTCGAGTCGCTGTACGCGCTTCTGAATTTGCTCAAAGTTGGTAAGCGTTCCTCCAATCCATCGTCCTGAAACGTATGGCTGGTCGATTTTTACTGCAGCATCCTTGAGTACGCTCATTGCTTCTCGCTTACCAGAAACAAAAAGAATCTGCTTACCCTGAGCCGCAATCTCCTCAACAAACTGCTTTGCAGCATCGAGGAGTCCACTGGTCTTTTCTAAATCAAAAATCTCGATGCGGTTCTTTGCACCAAAGATGTAGTCTGAGGTTGATGGGTGTCGGCGTGATTTTGTGTAGCCGAAGTGCGCTCCGACCTTAAACATCGCCTCTACCGCCTCTTTATTAATGGTTGTCTCTTTTGTCGTCATGTAGGCAGGAGTTTACCAGAAATGGCTATTTGTGGCAAGACGCTTTACACGGCCTGCCCGTTTAATTGACTTTTGTGTTAAATGTGTTATAATATAAAACAAAGGATCGGTGAGGATAACATCCCCTCGCCCCTGACAAAACCATGGCAAATCAAGAAACGGCCACCCCGCCGAAAGTGGGCGCTCTCGAGCATGCACGCATGCTCCTCGAGCGCGAAAAGGAGATTCGGCAAGCACACAAGCCTGCCGAAGATTGGGTTGCAGCAATCGCCCGACCCTACGGACACGAGTACTACGTACTCGCATTCGTCAAACCAGAATGCACCCTTCAAGCCGGAGGTGCCATTCACAGCTTTGCTCAGCTGTACGACCAAGGCGTCCTGGGTGGAACCCTGATGGTTGAGCAGCCACTGGGCAAAATGTTTTGGCACTGGGCGTAAGCGCCCTCGTGTCGTACCAACACACCCCGTCCCTCAATCGAAAGAAAGAGGACGGGGTGTTTTACTTTTAGAAATAAAAAGTGGCGCAGGCTTTACTCCTCAATCGTCAACTCGCCGCGCGCGTACGCAGCCACCTTATCGAGAATATCATCGAGATCACCGAGCATGATACCTTCAATGTTGTGCCAGCTCTCTTTGATTCGGTGATCGGTGACGCGATTCTGTGGGAAGTTGTAGGTACGGATTTTCTCTGAACGATCGCCCGTTCCCACCTGCGCCTTTCGTTCTGCTGAGTACTTCTTTGCTTCCTCCTCTTCTTTGAGCGCCTCGAGTTTTGCAATGAGAATTGCCATCGCACGCTCTCGGTTTGCAAGCTGGCTTCGCTCAGCAGTCGAGCGCACGTCGATACCAGTTGCCTTATGGATAATACGCACAGCGGTTTCCACTTTGTTTACGTTTTGCCCTCCAGCTCCACCTGAACGTGAAAACTCCATCTCAAATTCATCTGGCCGAAGCTCAAGCTTTGTCTTTTTGCGCATTGGAAGCACTGCAACAGATGCCGTTGATGTATGAATACGCCCTTGCTTTTCGGTTGCAGGAATACGCTGTACGCGGTGCACACCTGTCTCAAATCGAAGCACCTCATACACACCTTGGCCGCGAATTTCAAACGCAGCTTCTTTGTATCCGCCAATCGCAGACGTTGATTCATAAAGGCGTTTTACACCCCACCCGCGTTTTTCTGCGTACTTTTGGTACATCTCGGCGAGCTGGTATGCAAAGATAGACGCCTCATCACCACCAGCACCAGCACGAACTTCGAGCACAATTTCGTTTGGAAACTCCTCTTCTTTTTTCTCCTGCTCGAGAATCTCGTTCATCTGCGTGACCAGCGCCTCCTGCTGCGCTTCAAGTGACGCACGCTCCTCTGCAGCAAGCTCCGCCATACCAGGATCTGCTTCGACAGCAGCAAGCTCCGCCTTTTGCGCTTCAAGACGTTCGTACTCTGCAGCAAAAAACTGTGTCTTTTGATTCTCTTTGTAGGTGGTGAGGTCGATACTCATGATGTGTATAGTAGAACAAATAAAAGCACCGGCCGCAAAGCGGCCGGTGCTTTTATTCCCCTACTTCTTTGCGGCTGCTCGGCGTGCCTTGAACTTCTCTACACGTCCTGCGGTGTCCACAATCTTTTCAAGACCAGTGTAAAACGGGTGGCACTGGCTGCAGATTTCGACGTCGAGCTTTTCTCGAACTGAACCAACGGCAAAGGTTGCCCCGCATGCGCAGGTAGCTGTTGCCTTTTGGTGGTATGTCGGATGGATGTCCTTTTTCATAGTGGGAAGACTATAGCACGGTCTTTCGAGAATCACAAGAGTAGGAAAAACGGCTTTAATCAACATCAGCAAGGAAGTCGACCTGCTCCTGGAATCCCGCTGCATGGCTTAATACCGAAGTACCGTAGCTTTGACCTGGCGCTCCTGCGTAATTGTTGCCGGCGTAGTACTTTGCTGCGGCAGTATGTTCGGCGGTGTAGCCGCCAGCTGCTGCGCCCAAATCAGCAAGGTACATGGCCGTTGCTGTGAAAGCGTGCTCTGGATTCCACGGATCTGGTGTTTTTACCCCAAGTGCTGCGGCGATACGGGCCTCATATGACTTCCAGGTAGTAGGAATAAACTGTGACGGTCCCATTGCCCCTCCCCAGCCACCAACAGAAGCAATTGGGCATGATAGTGGCGTTGTTTCTGGGTCGCGTCCAACCTTTGCAGTAATTTCTTTGAAAGTTGTCTGGTCATCACGCCATGAACATGGAGATGCAGCCCCCACGCACGATTTACCGTTCGCAAGGTAGTTTGCGTAATGCACTGGCCCCGGCATGATCGATGTGTACCGTTTTGTCTCAGGGTCACCCGCTCGATTACAGGTACCAACGTTTTTACCAAGGTCAGACTCCTGCTTTAGAATTGCAAGGATAAGTGCTGGACGAACACCTGTTGCCTTACCAGCAATCGTTGCGTACCGGACAGCATCACCAAACGAAATTCCCTCTACGTCACGAAGGCTGAAAAGTGCTGCACGAATCTGAGCTGCGCGCTGCTGCTTTTCTGCGATGTACTGTGAAAGTGTCGCTTCCGCTTGTTTTGAGTACTTGAGCAATTGATCTTTTTCATCTTCCTTTACCTCAACCTGCCGCTTCTGCGCTTCAATCTCTGCTTTCACATCTCGTTCAGCTGCCTGCTTTTTCTCGAGGGCAATTCGCTCCTCTTCTGTTAAGCCTCGAAGCTGACGGATCTCCTGCATGAGCTGCTCAAGTGAGTGCTGTAGCTGGTTATATGAATCGAGTACCACAAAAAAATCAGAAAGATTGTCGTGTGCAAGCAATGCCTCGGCGAGCGAAACATCATCGAGCTCATTTGTGCGTTTAATGAGATCCCCTAACGACCCGCGACTGCGTTCAAGCTTAGCGTTTAGCTCTTGCACGGTCTGATCTTTGAGATTGATATCCTTACCGATTTTTTTAATTGCAACATTGCGCTGCTCAATAGCAAGCTGGGCTTTTTTAATTTCTCCCGTAAGTACACGAAGTTCGCTCGCGATTGTTGCTGATTCAGCTTGCTGCGTACCAAGGGTCTGCTGCAGCGCTGCTTCTTCTTCTTTCAGACGTTTATACTCTTCACACAGCTGTCGCTCATTATCGTCGCGCGGACTTGCACACACCTGCTCTTCAAGGCTTTGCGCGTAGAGCGTCTGCACTGCCCACAAGAAAAAGGTAACGATAACTGCAGCAAATACAATGTACCCGATGACGACTCGAAGCTTTGGCATACGTAGCACGTATTATACCCAACTCTGCGGGTAATGAAAAACGGTGTGCTCATAGAAAAAAGCCGGGCACGTTTTACGTGCCCGGCTTTTTTCAGTAGATACCCACTGCTTACGCTGCAGGCTCCTCTTCTTCCTTCTTCTTTCCAACAACTTCAATAGTGCTGAAGTCAGGAGCAACGACGTCTGTCTCTGTCTCCTCCTTGTGCGCCTGCACAAGAGCAATTACCTCGTCAGCATCGCTTACGAGTGTTACACCAGCAGGCATAACAAGATCTCGAGCGTGAATTTGTGAATCAAAGTCAACGAGCGCATCGATTGAAACCTCAATTTCGTGTGGGAGATCCTTTGGCATAGCCTCAACCTCAACCTCGTGTGTAACCTTTACGAGTACACCACCAAGGTCCTGCTCAGCAGCTGAAACACCAACGAATGTAAGTGGCACAGTTACCTCTACCTTCTTTCCCTTTTCAACAACGTAGAAATCCACGTGCTGCACATCACCTCGAACTGGGTGAACAGTAATATCCTTTACAAGTGCATCGTGGTCTTCACCTGCACCAGTAAGTGTAATAATGGTTGATTCTCCAGCCTCACGGTACACCTTAATAAAATCTACTGCCTTAAACTTAATTGATGTTGCGGTCTGTTTTGGACCGTAAAAAACAGCAGGAACAAAGCCACTCTTTCGGAGCGCGTCTACGTTCTCGGCTGTGTCTCGGGTTTCAATGCTCAGCGTTGTCATAGTGAGGGCTAGTATACACGAATTCCTTGACAAGGCAACAGAACCCCCGCCCTACTTCCCCAGAATGTGGCTTTCCATGTATGCCAAGGTACCACCGACCTTTTTCCCTGGATTAAACATATTGTGTGGGTCAAAAATAGCTTTTACGCGCTCAAATAGGCCGTATACATCAGCTCCAAACATCTGTTTTACGTACGGTGTTCGCAAAATACCGTCATTATGCTCAGCCGTAATCGTGCCCTTATACTGAATAATCAGGTCGTACACGATATTTGCGACGGGTACAATTTTGTCTCGTTCAGACTGCTTGCTCAAATCCATGAGTGGAATAATGTGCAAATTTCCTTCACCTGCGTGCCCTGCAATATTTGCCTTAATGCCATGCTCTTTAAGGATTGCCATAAGCTTTGGCAAGAACTCTGGAAGGACATCTGGTTTTACACAAAAATCTTCGATAAACGGCACCGTTTGCTTGTGTTTCACTTTTTGCCGGAGCAGGTTAAAGCTTTCACGACGCATAATCCAAAACTTCTCAGCTTCTTCCATATCATCAATAACACGATAGTGTAGCGCATTATCTTTGAGGGCCTCTACAACCTGCGCAACTTTTCGATCAGCCTCTTTTTTTGTGTCCTCAGCAATTTGCACGAGCACCACAAGCTTTGGCAAACCACCGAGCTTTAAGCTAATGATTGCTTCAGGCCAAAATTGCAGCGCAAATGACAAAAAGCTCTTACCTGCTTTCTTTGCAATTTCGGGCATAAACTTAATACCAAGCCAGAGCGTCGTATCATCAAATGTTTCCATGCTCTGTGCACCAATTGGCAGCAATTCATTTACTGTTTCTGGAAGCGCATCCCATGAGTTAAAGAAAAGCGTCACCAACCGTTCATGCTCTTTGGTTTCAACAAGCCGAACATCCGCCTCAGTCAGAATACCGAGCGTTCCCTGCGAACCTGTAAAAAGCTGCGTCAAATCAAACGTCCCCGCCTGCTTATCGTACACGTCCCAGAGAGCATACCCTGATGAATTCTTTACAACATCCGGCTTTGCGGCCTTGATGAGATCATAGTGTGCATCAATCAGCTCGAATGTTTTTCTGTAAATTTCACCTTCAAAGTCAGACTGCTGCATCTTTTGTGCAAGCTCATCCATGGTCAGTTTACGAAAACTGTACTCTTGCCCATTTGCGAGCACCATCTTAAGACGCTCAACAAAATTTCGCATTTGCCCATAGCGAAGCGAGTTTTCACTACCACAGTTGTTCATAATCATGCCACCAAATGCAGCGAGACCTTTTGATGCCGGGTATACAGGCATTGAAACATGCTCAGGCAACGTGACACGTTCGAAGTCCCGATAAAAAACACCTGGCTCAACCGTTGCACGAAGTTTTGGCAAATCAACAGTCTCGCGATTAAAGTGAGCAGTGAAATCGAGAATAATTCCTTCTCCAACAGCTCCACCCGACATACAGGTTCCGGCTGCTCGCCCTGTAATTGAAAGACCTGGAAACTCTTTTTGATTTGCGGCAACAAAACGCACGACCTGCTCAACATCTCGAACATCTTTTGGGCGCACAACTACCTTTGGACGCACCTTAAAAAGGCTCGCGTCTCTACTGTACGTTTCAAGCGTGGCGTCATCAATGAGCACCTCACCACGAACAACCTCACGCAACCGATCTTGTAGTTTACTTGATGCCATTGAAAAGTTTGAGTCTATCCGTTACAACTGCTTGCATTGCCTCAACTGATGGACCAAGCAACTTGTATGGTGCCACTTCATCAGGGTACGTCGTGAGTGTTTGCACGAGTGCTGTTTTAAATGCAAGACGAATTTCTGTATTGATGTGTATCGTCGAAATTCCTGCTGCAACTGCAGCGGTAAAGTCTTCATCACTAATTCCTGAACCCCCATGAAGCACCAGTGGCACGCCCGCCGCATCTCGAATCGCGGCAATACGTACCGTATCAATTTTGGGGTTATGCCCGCTCTTGAGCATGCCGTGCATGTTACCGACTGCAGGAGCGAGCATATCAACGCCAGTTTGCTGCACGAATGCAGCCGCGTCTTCTGGCTTAGTCAGAAACTGTTCATCTGTTGCGACACCATCAGGAATTGCGTCGAGCATTTTTGATGATTGCCCAATATTGCCAAGCTCAGCCTCAACGAGTACATCTCGACCGCACCCCCGGGCATACTCAACACACTTTTTTGTTACCGCAATATTTTCTTCGTGTGAAAGCTTCACTCCATCAAAAATAACAGCATCGTACCCCGCATCAATCGCCCGCTTCACTCCCTCAAATGAGTATGTGTGATCTGCGTTTAAGAAAATTGGGTGCTGATACACGGTGCGAAGTGTTTGCACAAGCGCAACAGTTTCTGGAATACCCACAAAATCACGCTCCCCTTCAGATGTTCCAATAATCACTGGCAGATTGAGTGCGCGCGCTGCGGCAACAATTGCATGCAACCCTTCGAGGTTTGAAATATTAAAGTGTCCAATAGCAACATGTCGCTGCTCTGCATCGTGAACGTAATCTCGAAGCGACTTCATGAGAGTGATTGTAGCACAGCTTTTTGGTACAATCTATGCATGTTTTTCAGTAAAAAAGAGCAACTCGATTTTGTTGCTGTAGGTGACATCGTCACTGATGCTTTTATCAAGCTACAAGAAGCATGGATTGAGCAAGACAACCCTGCAAAAGACAAAGAGCTCTGCATGCGCTTTGGAGAAAAACTCCCTTTTGAAGATGTTACTGTTGTCGCGGCCGTGGGTAACAGCCCAAACGCTGCAGTCGCCGCTCATCGTCTCGGTCTCAAAACTGCACTTGTGACAAATATTGGAGATGATGACTTTGGCACTGAACAATTCAAACAACTCACTGCCGGTGGTATCGATACACGTTTTGTAACCACACACAAAGGTCTTCAATCAAACTACCACTACGTGCTACGGCTCGGCGCAGAGCGCACCATTCTTGTTAAACACACAGCATTTCCGTACGCCTTTCCTACTATTGAACCGGCACCGCGCTTCATGTACCTCTCATCACTTGCAGATAATTCCCTTCCATACCACGGCGAAATTGCCAGATACCTCAAAGAACACCCAGAAACAAAGTTGGCGTTTCAGCCTGGTACGTTTCAAATTAAGCTCGGCACCGAATCGCTTGGTGATTTGTATACCCTTTCGTACCTCTTCTTCTGCAACAAAGAAGAAGCGCAACTTATCTTGGGCACCAAAGAAGAAGACATCGCGGTACTTCTCAAGGAACTTCGTGCGCTCGGTCCAAAAATTCCAGTCATTACCGATGGTCCAAATGGTGCGTACGCATACGATGGAACTGAAGCATGGTTTATGCCAATGTATCCAGACCCAGCGCCGCCAGTCGACAGAACTGGTGCCGGCGACTCTTTTGCAAGCACCGTTACAAGCGCGCTCGCGTTAGGAAAAACACTTCCAGAGGCGCTCTCATGGGGCCCAATCAATTCAATGTCAGTTGTACAGTATATTGGTGCTCAAAAAGGACTCTTACACAGAGATAAACTTGAACTACTCCGTAGTGACGCTCCCGCAACATACAAACCACAGCGAATAACGGTATAGGCACACACGCACACCCACGGTATACTAAAGACACCATGTCGGAACTTGGCATCGAATTTGAAGAAGAGTACAACGGTTCGGATTTTCATATCCGATCTCGGAAGCTACTTGGAGAAAAGACGACACCAACAATGATTACCTTTCTTATTGATCGTGGTGTTGCAAAATCAGAAAAACAAGCGTTCATCATTTCTATTGCGCTCATTGTCATCTTCATTAGTCTCAGCGTCTTTATTATTCGCGTATCGCTCGTAAATAACGAGCCGATTAAAGTTATCGACAAGTACGGCCGTAGTATTCCATTTGATGATTACGTACAGCAACTTAACGAAAAACCATTGTAACGTATGAAAACCCCAGCAACGACACGTGGCTTTACACTGATTGAAATCTTGATGGTAGTCGCAATTATTGCGCTTCTTTCCTCTATTGTTATTGCTGCGCTCAATAGTGCTCGAGATAACGCGCGAAATGTCCACCGCAACGAAACTGCCCGCCAGTACATTATTGCCATGGGGCTCTACCAAAACACTTACGGTTCATACCCCACAGGTGGCTGTATTGACCCGATTGAATGTGCATCAGTCACGCGAGTATGCTTAGGTGACCACCCAACAAATAGCTGCTTTATATACGGTCCAGATCCAGGGGAGCAAGAGAGTAGTATCGTAAACTCACAAATCAGTGAATTCATTCCTGCTCTACCAGCGTTGACCGATCCGATTGTTACCGTCGATGAAACGTTTACCGGCATCGTGTACGGCTGCATCACAGATACAGGCCCAAATGCGTGTAAAGCATACAGCATGACATGGGCGCTTGAAGGTGACGGCGACAACAATGAGTGTCCAGCAGGAGCAGAAAAAGTAGATGGCAACGTTGTGACCTTTTGTACCTTTAGTACAAGCAGCAACTAGCTAATCACTCGTGGCATACGAATCAATGCCACCGTTCCTGCGCGTGGTGAACTGGTAAGTTCTAAACGCCCACCCATACGCTTCGTCAGCTCTTGTGCAATCCACAATCCAAGCCCGCTACCACGAAGCCCTTGTGCAGGTTGTGTTCGGTTCCATTTTTCTTGAAGTGCTCGGAGAACCTCTGTCTCTATGCCGGGCCCGCTATCGGTGATTCGAATACAGACATCGCTTCCCTCCGTAGACACATCCACGTGTATTGGGGAGGTCGCATGTACCAACGCGTTATCGAGGAGCTGTTCAAGCACTACCCCAAGTACGCGCGCGTCAGCATGCATAGACTGTGTCCCCGTACTTGTGTGCGATATGCACGGCTTACGTCCAGCATGTTTTTTCTCTACTGCTGTAATAGCCGCATGAACAACTTGCTGTGGGCGAAGCGCGGTAATTCTAATGGGTACTTCTCCGTGCTCAATTTCATGTGCGAGTACTGCCTGATCAATGAAACGACTCAGCGTATCGGCAGCTTTTACCATACGCTCGACTTGTCCACGAACGGTATCGGGTACAGTTTCTGTACTCAGCATGTGCGCGTATCCCGCAATGACGGTCACCGGAGTTTGTATTTCATGGAGTGTTTGTGAAAGGAATGTTCGTGTATGTGCAAGTGTACGGGCAAGATGCCGTTGAGTGGTACGGTGCTTCCCTGTACCCAAAAGCCAAGCGGTGACAAAAAAGACAAGACCAAGCAGTGCCAATGTTAGCAGTACAATACGCACCATATTGCGTTCAATAGGCATTTCCATGAGCGTGGGGTCGAGCACTGCACGCACGTACCCCGCAGAAGATGTGGCGGTTGCAGTAAAAGCATACACGCTCTCACGGTACCCTGTGTCTGTAGCACCGGTTACAACTTGATGTGGAAGCGCTTGTGCAGCAGTAGTAACTGGTGTTGCAAATGCTGGTGCACCAGCAGTAAGGAGAAGATCGTGCACCGCAACGTACTGTGCACCACCCTCCTTTTGATACACAATGCCAAGAGAAATCAGCCCAGGTGTCCGCTCTATATGTGCCGCAATACTTGATTCTAGAGCGAGCGTATCCGCACCAGCAATTTGCGCAACATCTGCGACTGACGCTGGTACGAGCTCAGCAGCTTGTTCCACTACTCGATCGCGCGCATCACGAACCACGAGCATGAACATATTTGCAAGAATAATGAAACTTGCACAAATAAGCGCGAGTAACGCGTACAGCGAAAGTCTATCGATTCGAGTATGTTGCTGTGAATCAGAGGTATGCATACCGTATTATTTTCGTAAAAGCACCGAGGCAACCGCTCGATGAATTGCTGACACATCCATACCGTAATGAGCAATCAACTCCTGCGGTGTACCAGACTGTCCAAATTGATCACGCACACCAACAAACGCAATCGGGGTTGGCTGATGCTCTGCGAGGTACTCAGCTACCGCACTTCCTAAACCACCAAACACTTGGTGCTCTTCTACTGTAACAATCGCTCCGGCTTGCGCGGCAAGAGTAGCAATTGCTGCAGTATCTAATGGTTTAACAGTACTCATATTGAGTACTGTTGCAGGAATTCCCTTTGCGTGAAGTTCCTTCGCAACAATAAGCGCAGACTGAACAAGAGCTCCTGTTGCAATAATGCCGACTTCGGGTGTTCGAGACTCTGGTGCAAAGAGTACACTAGCTTTTCCAATTGCAAATGGAGTTTCCTCTGTTGTAATAACAGGAGTCTTATCTCGTGCAAGTCTAATGTATGTAGGCTGACTAGTTTGCGCGGCGGCAATCGTTGCTTTGCGTGCCTCATGCACATCACACGGCGAGAGCACAACCATATTTGGTAATACACGCATAAGCGCCAGATCTTCAATTGCTTGGTGCGTACCGCCATCAGGCCCCACCGAAATACCAGCGTGCGAACCAGCAATTTTTACGGGAACATCGTTGTAGCAAATAGTTGTTCTAATTTGCTCCCAGTTTCGTCCAGGACTAAACATCGCGTAGCTTGAAATAAAAGGAATCTTACCCATCGCCGCCATTCCAGAAGCAACAGATGCGAGGTTTTGTTCGGCAACACCAACCTCAATACACCGATTCGGAAACTCATGCGCAAATGCTTCCATGCGCGTTGATTCGAGTAAATCTGCGCAAAGACCGACAATTCGATCATCTTGGCGCGCAGCCTGGAGCAACCCCTCACCAAACCCATTACGAATTGGTACGAGCTCTGGCGTGTCACTCAAAACATGTGCATGCAGTTTTTGATCTTTCTGAAGCATACGTACTATTTATCGCTGCAGGTTATCTTTCCACCAAGCGTACGGAGGGCGTCGAGCGCCTGATGCTCTTGGTCTTGTTTTACAACAACGTCCTCCGGACCACTTCCTGGCGGAACGCCATGCCATCGATAATCACGTTCCATAAATGGAACCCCTTTCCCAGGAATGGTGTGCGCGATGATGACACTCGGCATCGAAAAAACTGCCTTAGCTTGATTAATTGCATCATCAATTGCTTCAAAATTGTGACCATCCACCTCTTGCACGTGCCAGTTAAACGAAGCAAGCTTTGCACGCAAATCATTGAGCGGCATAACATTCTCAGTAAACCCATCAATCTGAATATTATTTCGATCGATGATGGCGATGAGATTATGGAGCTTTTCTTTTGCGCCAAGCATAAATGCTTCCCAGTTTTGCCCCTCGTTGAGCTCCCCGTCCCCAAGCAAACAATAAAAGTACCGATCGGACTGCGTGCCGCGATCAATACGATCAGCAATTGCCATACCGACAGCCTGAGATAAACCAGAACCAAGCGGACCAGAGCTTGTCTCGAGCGCTGGTAAAAATTCTCGATGAGGATGGCCCTGCAACCGCGAGCCGAACTTCCGAAGTGTCTGCAGCTCCTCAAGCGGCAAGTATCCCGCATGTGCCATTGTTGCATACAACACTGGGCAGATATGGCCATTTGAAAGGATAAGTCGGTCACGATTAGGCCACGTAGGTTCCTGCGGGCGATGCTGCAACCCATGGAAGAAGAGGTAGGTAAAAATATCAGTCATTCCAAGTGGTCCTGCGGTATGTCCGGAACCAGCCTCAACGAGCATCGTAATGATCGACTGACGAATCAGATTTGCACGTTGCTCAAGTGTACACACTGTTGCATCACTAATGTTTCCCATTGCATGTAGTATACCAAATCAGTTTGCCAACGTGATACGTGATAGGTGTAAACCTTCAGCGCTTACAGCTGTTGAAACATATCCAGGACAATTTATTTTTTCGCCATAGACATACGTCACATGAAATCGTTTTACTATTTCTTCTTTTTTTACACAGTCAGCAGCAATAAAATCCTCATACGGAACTGTTTTAACGGTAAGGGTAGATGTTTTTGTAAACAGAGGATCGTTGTTAGTCAGTGCACCAAGTAGTAGACCTTTCCAAGCAGGAGCAATGAAGCGTTCTCCAGATAGTGTTTTGAAAAGAGCGATATCATCTGCATGCAAGTGGCGATTTACCGGAGCTGCTGGTTCGGCAACGAGCTGCTCTGTTCCAGATGATGGCAGCTCGACACTAAATTGTCGCCATCGATCTTGCGTTGCGTATCCTGGCACAAGAACCACAGACACAATAAGCAGCACACCAACAAGCACAATTGATAGCTGGTGGTAATACGGCAACGGAAAGCGCTGCGTTAATCGATTCCACACATCCGCCACGGCAATACTTCCTAACGGTACAAGCAGGAGTGCGGTAATCGCTACGACTCTGTAGTAATCAATGATGAGAAATTTTGGAGACACCGAAAATATCGCCCACCCAACTAACCCGATAACAACAGGGGTACGCAGGTACCAGATTTTTTTGCCTTCAATAAAAAAGCTATAGAACACAAACGGCACGAGAGCTATAGGGATAACCTGCCATACGTAAAATGGCGGAGCCATGTGTACCGATTCCCCACGCGGTCGAACAATAAAATTTGAAACGTACTCAAACGCACGCACAAAAGGTACACCAGAAACAAGCAGCGTAACGGTAAAGAAGACCGCCCCAGCGGCAATCGCTCCCCCGCCATACATGAGAAGATGCTTTCTTTCCACTCGTGATTGATTGAAAAAGAGATAGGCGCAAAAGATTGGAACAACAAAAACAATCATGGGTGGATACAAAAGAATTGCGAGGACACCAACGAGTAGTGACAACCGATTGTACCGCTCAATCAAGAGCACGATTGTGCTTACAAGAAAAATGAATGACACATTCCACGGCAGCAAGTACCAGAGCATTGGTAAGTTTGCTCCATTTACAACAAACGGTACCGCAATCATGCCAAGAAGCACGAATCCAAACGGTACTCGAAATGAAGCGAGCAGAATACCAATGAGCCCTACGGTTAGAGTGCCGATCAACACAGCAAGCAACACGTAGGCTGTCGGAAACGCAATCCCGCTGCCGCCAAGAACACCAGTAACAAATGACTGAAATGCAACGAGCACATTTACATACGGCTTTCCCGTAAATGGATTCTCCGAAAAAGGCATTCCATCACGGAGTACATGTGTCGCAATCCCAAGCGTCACCCATTCATCTGAAAAAAGCGGATAGAGGTACGTATCATCTACAACGTACGATGTTGCTGTTGTGGTAGAAACTGGACCCGTGTAGGACACGTGCACCGACGCAAACTGTGTAGCAACAACCCCGACAACAAGAGCAACGGCGGCGGTAGGCACCCACAGATGTCGTGGCAGACGCACGAGCGAACGCCGTTTCCAAAGCACCCCGATAAGCACTGCGAGTATAACGATTGAGGCAATCTGCAATACGCCCACCGAGAGTAGACCGAGCGCCCGGAGCATGAGAGTACATGCCGCAATCCCCACAACCCATGCGCAGACGGCAACGGGGACATAGACACGAGGCCGAGTCGTAGTTACAGAGATAAGAAGTGCACTAAGTAGTATGAGTAGTAGTACCATAAGCTTGCAGGACTCCCTTAAACATATAAGATTCTACCATATGGGACTGGCACCAAAGGTGAGCATCATACTTCCGTGCTTTAACGAGGAGGCGTCTATTACGACATACCTGCAAGCCATTCGTTCGGTCATAACCGCTGAGCGCTTAGATGCGGAGATTATTGTCATCAATAATAATTCAACTGACGGGAGCACACACATACTGGCGCACGAAGAAATTCAAGATCCACGACTTCGAGTTATTCATGAAGGTCGCCAAGGCTACGGTTTTGCTTACATGCGTGGTTTAGAAGAGGCACGTGGAGAATTACTGCTCCTGGTTGATTTTGATGAAAGCTACGCAGCCACCGACATCCCTCTCCTCCTTGATGCGCTGATTGCAGGTGCTGACCTTGCGCTAGGAAACAGATTTAGTGGTGCCATGCACACACACGCAATGCCGCGTCTCCACCGATACATCGGCAACCCACTGCTTTCATTCCTCATGCGTCGATTCTTTGGCACCAACGTACGTGACACCCACTGCGGTTTACGAGCAATTACACGCAGTGCATACAAGCAACTCAACCTTGTTACTGGCGGCATGGAGTTTGCAAGTGAGATGATTATCAAAGCGGTACGCGCGAAACTAACCATTCAAGAAGTTCCTGTCAGGTACCATCCCCGCACAGGTACCTCAAAGTTGCGCTCATTCCGTGATGGATGGAGGCACCTCAGATTCATGTTGCTCTACTCGCCGCTCTACTTATTCCTTGTGCCAGGGGTTTGTGCCGTCGTACTTGGTGGCTTCTTAATGGTATTCCTGTACGCGGGAAAACTCTCTATCTTGGGAACACACTTTATCGTACACCCAATGTTTGTCGCATCGTTACTACTCATCGTAGGATACCAGTTGATTACCTTTGCCGGTTTTGCCAAAGCGTATGCTTTTACACACCTTGGAGAACGAACACCCTTTTTGGAACGATTTTTTGCACGCTACTCGCTTGAGCATGCAGCACTCCTTGGCGTAGCCGGCATTGCAATCGGGTTTCTGTTGTACTGCTTCATTCTCTACAAGTGGATTCTGTCTGACTTTGGTTCGCTTGATGAAATAAAAAATGCAGTGCTAGGTCTCACGCTCATGGTACTTGGCATTCAAACAATTTCGGCTGCCTTTATGACAAGCATGCTTGGTATCGCAGAACGCTAACCTACCGTGTGCCCTCAAGGTAGTACGTGGTTTCAAGTCCCCACCCAAATGCCGGCATAAGCTCAGCAAAGGTATCCAGAAAAAAAGTTTTTTGCTCAGGCGTCCATGGCATCTCTTCGAGACTGCGAAGCAGTTGCTCATCACCACCAGTAAACTCTGGTCTGCGGTGCTCAAAAATAGTGGCCATTTTTTCGATTTGAGGAATCGATAAATTCAAAAAGATACCAATCGCTTTTGCCGTCTGCTGCGGTTTTGTTGCGATATCATACTGATCAAGTACTAGATATCGATCCTTTGGCAATCGTTCACAAGCACGCTGCATGTTTACAAGTACATCCCGCAATGCAATACAGTGTTGCTCAAATGATAGGTGCGGAAACTTACGCAAGCGTGATGCAATATTCTCTATCGGTCGGCGCTTCATGATAATGCACGTTGCATCTGGCCACGCTTGTAACAGGTACGGCAGCGCAAGCACCGTATCATTATCTGGCGTTTTATCTACCCACATTCCACGAAACGGAATGCGCGCATCATAGAGCTCTTTAAACCATTGCGCGAGTGATTTTTTAAGTTTCTCTTGATCAATACGTTCCAACATAATTGACCCCTGTGCAATTTCTCGAGATCGACGAGCATACTTAATATCAACCATCCGAACAAATGATCCAAAAATATCTGTAATGCAACCCTCAGCGTAGCCGGGTATTCCCGCACCATCCACGAGCGCGCGTGTCAGAATGCTCGTACCAGTACGAACTGAGCCTGTAATAAAGATAGGTTGATGCGTGTGTCCCATACTAGTCGTTTGCCTCGGCGTTTGCGGGCAGCTGCACATACTTCATAATACACTGCTCGAGTTTTGGAATGACGACACTACTATCATACGCTTGCTGGTACATACGAGCTCGTTCACCCAGAGACGCTCGGGTTGGACCATTTTGAACTAACCGAACAACTGCTTCTTCAAGCATATCGATTGTCATCTCAGAGACAATGATACCAGCATCCTTGATTGCCTCTTTACTACCGCCTCCTCCCTCAAATACCACACACGGCTTTCCGAGAGACATTGCTTCAAGCACCGCAAGTGGAAATGGATCCTCTCGTGATGGCAGTACAAAAATATCAGCCGCAGCAAGGTATGGAAATGGATTCTCGCGCTCATGTAGGAGCGAAAAGTATGGAGCGTACTGCTTAAAATCTGCCATGAAAGGCTCTTTGAAAGGACGACCTCCCATCCACACACATCGAACTGGCAGCCCTCGATTATGAAGGCGTTTCGCGAGCTGCATAAATAAATCAGCTCCTTTACGATAAATAAAAGAACCTAGTGCAAAAACGACAACCTCTCCGTTTGTGCTACCAATTTCTTGCTCTACAAGCTCAACGGGGACTTGTGTGCTTGCGGCAAGTACTGCTTGAGCATCAACAAATTCATGCGCAAAGAGCACGTGTTCCGGCGAACACCCAAGTGAATGCACGAGAAGGTCATACACTGGCTGCGACACCGCAATGAATGTATCTGCCAAATGTTTAAATTCCGCAAGCTCTTTTCTCGAAAATACAATTTGAAAAGCAATATCCAACTCGTGCACATGAAAAACAACAGGAATACCGAGTGTGCGTGCAGCTTTCGCAAAGGAGTGGCTAACGATTGAATTTACATAAACCACCTTCGGTTTAAGTTCGGTCAGAACGTGCGTTGCACGTGCCACAGGATCTCCAGATGGCATGAGTTGTTCTGGGTAGATAATTTCACCAAATGTTTCTGTAAAAAGGTCATGCATCGAACCTCCTCCAAGTGATGCCATGGCAACGCTGCATCGAGTTTGCATGTGCTTGGCGATATCAAGCACAATACGTGGAGCTCCTGTTCTCGTCTCATCATGGGTAACAAAAAGGACGTCGGTTACAGGGTGCCGTTCTCGAAATGATTCCCAAAACGAGGCACTGTCTTCGATGGGGAGTGGCTCCATCTTTTGCATACGTCGAACGATATGCCGAGGGACCACCTCATTAAAAAAGTGTTGCTCATATGCGATGAGCGCATCATACAACCGTCGGATAACCGTACCCCGTGGAAGGATGAGGTGTATCACCTTATCCCAGCTACGAATACACTTCCATACAAAGCTTCGCTCAATATTTGTAATGGTGACATGCATGGCCTCAACCTCATTGGTAAGTGAACGAATCCGAGCCTCATGATGGGAGTCTCGCGCAGCAGCACGATCTGCCTCATGAGCAATGTGCCGATTGAGCGCAGTGATTTTTTCTTCTGCAGCGGCACGTTCAGCTTGTGCTGCCGAAATCTTTTCTTCAAGCGCTGAGCGCTCAGCAAGATGTGCGGCGTGCTGTTCGGCGAGCTGTACACTTGTTTCTTGGTAACGCCCTTGCCAATGCTTTGCATGCGCAAGCTGTTCCTTTGCAAAAACACTAATCGATGCAAGCGCATCAAGCTTGCTGTGCCACCAGTCCATATCAGTTGACCGAGCCTGCTTGAGTTCATCCAGCTCACGCTCAAGTCGCAGCGTACTACGTGCCATCTCAAGTAGGAGCTGATCATCTTGCGCATGGTGGTGCGTAAGTCCAGGATCAAGTATCGTACTCAAACGATGTGCAGCGTCATCATAAGGGCGCAGTGCGGGATGCACTCCTTTAATAAGTTTATTTACAGCCGCTCGAGTATCCGTCAGCAGCTCATCGTACGCAATAAAAACCGTTGGAATCTCTTTTGTGTACATACGAATAATTCGATAAAAATACTCGTATGCTCGAACCGAAGCAGCAAGCGGTGTCCCGTTTCGTTTCTCGAGTGATGCAGCTACCGATGCAATGCTACGTACAGAAACCACAACACGAACTTCTATACCGAGTGCCTGCAGCACATCAACGTATGCTGGTAAGAGTATTGATATTCTTGGATCCTTGATACCAAAGAGGTAGGTCTCTGCAAACGTACTCGTAACTATGTCGCTGATACGTTGCTTAAATGTAGTGGTGCGCTCATCATAGAGCCACTCTACAGGCAGCTCCCCATCACGACCATCGGGATCAAGCCCAAATGATTCCAAGAATGCTCGATTCTCCCGGAGAATATCGACATGTTCGTTATACCCTTTTGGGTTGTCGTGCCAAGGGCTGATGAGTCGGTCACCAAAAGAAACACCAAGCGCTTCAAGCGTCTGTGCAAGGGCCGATGTACCGCTGCGGTGCATGCCAACAACGAGCACGCACGTCTGCTTTCCATATCGCATACATCCTACACGTTACTGATTTTTTGGAGCTCCGCAATTGACGCCTTGGCGTCTTCGCTGTCAAAGATAAAGGAACCTGAAACAAGCCTTGTAGCACCAGCCGCAACAAGACGCGGCGCAGTTTCGTCATTTACACCACCATCAATACTAATGGGCATTTCTGGGTACAGAGCACGAATTTCACGGACCAACGCATACACACGCTCCTCAAACGGCTCTCCCTGAAACCCAACTCGAGTAATACCCATGCACTGCACCCCATCAATACAGTCTGCAAAGGGTGAAAGAATTGCCGGGTCATCCGTTGGCAATAAAGCAAGCACAACTTCAGTGCCACGAGCACGAAGTCGTTCGATAAGCTCGCGCGCGTTGCCGTGTTCTAAACTTTTGTAATGCAAAATAATTCTCGCTACCCCAGCATCAATCCACTGTTCTGCATCAACGAACGGATTGAGGATCATGAGATCAACCTCATAGTTAACGTCTTCCCAGAATGGAAGCCCTTCTTCATCAGCAACGAGCGCCTCAAAGTGCGTACTCCCCGGGGCATACGGCCATGAAATAGATTGCGTGAGTCGCCCGTCCATGACATCAATCTGCACCCACTGTGTGCTTGTACGAACACGAGCGACGTCAGACACGACATCCTCAAAGGTATCAGGCATTACCGCAGGAATAATCTCAACCATGGCGTGGGTAGTTTCCATCAATTTTACCGAGGCGTCGAATGTGTCGTTCATCACCAGAAAAGTCTGTTTCTAAAAAGACTTCAACTGCCTCTCGGACCTCAGCAAGAGAAAGGAAGCGAGCGCCGAGCGAAAGCACATTTGCGTCATTATGTTGGCGGGCTGTCACAATTTCACTTGGAACTTCCCGACCATCAACTGGTTCATACTGTCCGTTAAAGACAACAGCTCGAACGTTTGGATATCGGTTTGCCACGATTGCTTCACCTTGGCCTGATCCTCCAAAAATAATTGCTCGCTCATAGCCTTCTGGATCATTTGAAACAGCCTCAGCCGCAGACGCAATGAAATCTGGATAATCATCTTCCTCATCGTACTCGTATGCGCCATGATCGACCACTTCGTACCCAAGGCTGGTGAGCCACTCACGCACATCTTCTTTATAGCCAAAACCAGCATGGTCTGCCGCCACGTGAATGATTCGTGTATCTCCTTGTGTTTCAAAATCCATACCTATTACTTACCAGCAGCACCAAGCTTTGCAACGTGCTCTACGAGCGCGTGCGTGTACCCCATTTCGTTGTCATACCATGAGAGCACTTTTACGAGGTTGCCATCGACAACGCGCGTAAAGGCAAGATCAGCAATCGCCGCGTGTGTATCCCCCGCGATATCACTCGACACCACGTCATCTTCAGTAACGGTAAAAATTCCCTTCCAACGCGGCTCATGTGATGCGGCGCGCAGAATCTTGTTCACCTCCTCCGCAGACGTTGGGCGCTTTGCAATAAAGGTGATGTCCGCAATTGACCCGACAATGACCGGTACTCGAAGCGAGATGCCATCGAACTTATTAGTGAGCTGTGGGAGCACTTTTGCAACAGCAATAGCAGCACCGGTTGAAGACGGTACAATGTTGTGCGCAGCCGCTCGGCCCTCACGCAAATCTTTTTTGCTTGGACCATCGACAAGCGACTGTGATGCGGTGTATGCATGCACGGTACTGAGCAACGCTTTTTCAATACCAATTGCTTCATCAAGAATTGCAATAAGCGGGCTTGATGCATTTGTTGTACACGATGCATTTGAGGTAACGACGCAGGTGTTAAGCTTTTCCTCATTGAGGCCCATGAGGATTGTTCCGTGCGTATCTTGCTGCGGATCATCTTTTGCAGGTGCAGAGATAACTACTTTTCGCGCACCAGCTTTGGTAACGTGCACTTCTGCATCAGCAAACTTTGTAAAGAAGCCGGTTGATTCCACTACGACATCAACACCAAGCTTCCCCCATGGAAGCATGGCTGGATCTTTTTCTGCAAAAACTGCAACCTCCTTACCATCAACAAGTAAGTTGCCACCAGACACAGAAACGCTAAATGGGGCGCGACCGTATGCACTGTCGTACTGCAGCAAGTACGCGAGATTTTCTACACTACCCAAATCGTTAATTGCAACAACAGTAATATCGTCTCGCTGCTTTGCCAATCGGAAAAATGCTCGTCCAATACGTCCAAAACCATTAATTGCTACCGTAATCATAAGCTCTTACCTTAAGTTTATAAGTTATGGCTCTAGTATAACAGAGAGGAGAAATAGCACTACGAAAGCTTGCTCACGAAGAGCTCTTTGAGCATTTGCGGGTTTGCGGCCCCCTTTGAGAGCTTCATACCTTGCCCAATCAAAAACTGCAGTGAAGCTTCTTTGCCACCTCGATACTCCTCCACAACGGTTGGGTGCTCAGTAATTACCTGATCAATGATTGCGGCGATTGCGTCAGTATTACTCTCTTGTTTGAGGCCTCGCTTTTCAGCAATCTCTACAGGATCACCGCCCTCAGTAACCATAATTGCCAAAATATCTTTCGCACCACGACTCGACACGGTATTTTCTACAAGCATCGCAATCAACTGCTTAAAAGCTTGTGCGGTTGGAATAGCAGCACCATCTTTTGTAAGCGCAACGAGATCAGAAGTGATGTAGTTTGCCGCCAATTTTGTAAATGAAGCATCGGCACCACGGATGACATCATCAAAGAATTGTGCAAGCTCAAGGTTACCAACAAAGAGCATCGCAGCATCCTCGCTAATACCTGTCTCTCGCATCAGCCGCCCCTTTTTCTCCCACGGCAACTCAGGCAACCCATCCTTAAGCGCATCGAGATCAAAGAGTTCATGGAGCATCAGCTTCGGCAAATCGGGCTCCGGGAAGTAACGGTAGTCGTCTGAGGTTTCTTTGCGGCGCTGACTAAACGTTCGTCCTGTGTTTTCATCCCAACCGCGTGTCTCCTGCACAATCTCATCACCACGTCCTGCTTCCAAAAGCTCAATCATTCGAGCAACCTCGTACTCAATTGCCTTTTCGACAACCTTAAATGAGTTCAAGTTTTTCACCTCAACCTTTGTGCCAAGCTTGTCGGAATCAGAGACAGAAATATTTGCTTCAACGCGCATCTCCCCTTTCTCCATGTTCGCATCACCCGCCCCAAGGTATCGCAGCAGCTGCTGTAGCGATTTTGCAAACGTAACCGCTTCTTCTGCAGAGTGAATCACCGGCTCCGTCACCAGCTCCATCAACGGCACCCCTGCACGATTGTAATCAACCAAGCTAAAGTCGCCGCGATCGTGCTTTGAGGTACCCGTGTCTTCTTCGAGGTGAATACGAGTAATACCAACATTGCCAATTGAACCACCGGTCACAATCGGATATGCGTACTGGCTAATTTGGTACCCCTTTGGAATATCTGGGTAGAAGTAGTTCTTTCGATCAAACTCAGTGAAGTTTGCAATCGAGCCACCAACAGCAAGGCCAACACGAATCACGTGCTCAACCGCCTGTTTATTAATTGTAGGAAGGGTACCCGGATGTCCGAGATCAATGGGATGAATATTAACGTTTGGTGTCGCCTCATCTGCGTCGTTTCGCGATGGGCTAAACATCTTCGTCAGTGTTTTGAGCTCCGCGTGCACCTCAAGCCCAACCGTCACCTTGTACTTCCCTGTTTGCATAGAGGCCATACTAGCACAGCTTGCGCATTTGCGTAGCCTACCACTAGAAGCTTGAACTTACGTTGTAAATTGGGATGAGCACAGCTGCGAGCAAGGTTCCCACACCAAGACCGAGGAGCACAATCATCACTGGCTCAATGAGGTCAACGAGCGTATCGACAGAGTTGGTCACCTCTCGACGGTAGAACTTTGCGAGTGTTGAAAGAATTTCGCCAAGGTTACCCGTTTCTTCTCCAACCTTAATCATCTGGATCAAAATGTTTGGGAAATCTTCGTGGCGCGCGAATGCATCAGAGACTGATGAACCACCCTTCACGTCCTCAGTGGCACCACGAATTGCGGTAAGGAAAATTTGGTTATCGACAACTGACTCAGTAAGTTCAAGCGTCTTTACCATCGGAATTCCTGAAGCGAGCATCGTGTTCATGTTGTCGGCAAGACGTGATAGATAGAGCATACGGTAGAGCTTTCCGACGTATGGAATTTCAAGCTTGAAACGATCGAATGACTCACGTCCGGCAGGTGTCTTTTGGAATCGAATGAGAGCAAAAACACCGATAATCACACCAAAGAATAGGTAAATACCGTAATTTACAAAGAAGTTCGAGAGACCAATAACAATTTGCGTGTAAATTGGCACCTCCTGCCCTGAGTCGATGAGAATCTGGCTAATCTTTGGAATCACCAACGTGAGCATGAGGATCATCACAATGAAAAAAGTACTAATCACAAACGCTGGGTAGATGAGGGCATTCTTTGCTTTTGAGGTCACCTCATACGTTCGATCGAGGTAATCAGCCAAAAAGAGAAGCACCTCATCGAGCCGTCCCGACTCTTCACCAGCGCGCACCATCGCAATGTAAAACGAGCTAAACACATCTTTGTGCTTTTCCATTGCATTTGAAATTGAACTACCGCCCTGAAGGTCACTCACAATCTCTGAGAGCTTTCGTGCAAGCTTTGGATTTTCAGTCTCTGATGCCATGAGCTGGAAGACGCGAAGCGCTGACACCTGCGCCTCAAAAAGCGTTGCCAACTGGCGTGACAAGATAACAATGTCTTTGTTACTGACACGCTCAAGGAAGGTAAGATTTTTTGACCACACGCTGCCCCGCCCCTCTGCTTCTGCAATACCAGAAATAATGTACCCACGGCGCTGTAGTGATGAAATAGCAATATCAACGTTAATCGCCTCGATGGTTCCATCGCGTTGGCTTCCGTCTTTATCAATTGCACTGTAGGTAAACAGCATAGGTAGTTTCTATTATAGCAGTCTCTCGAGCACGTTTGGTCTAAACGAGTGCAAGTAGGCATTCTCTACGGTAATCTCGCCGCGTCGGACAAGCTCAGCAAGCGATCGATTCATATCAATCATGCCATGCTCCATACCAGTTTCAATAACGGTATCGATCTCGTGCGTGCGCTTCTCGCGAATAAGGTTTTGTACGGCGTTTGTATTAATGAGCAACTCATACGCAGGAATCTGTCCGCCAGAAATACGCGGGATAAGTCGTTGTGAAAAGATGCCGATCAGTGACCCTGCAAGCTGCACTCGAATCTGATCCTGTTGATCACCCGGGAACGAGTCAATAATACGATCAATCGTCTGTGCCGCATTGTTGGTGTGCAGCGTTGAGAATACAAGGTGGCCCGTTTCGGCAGCAGTTACTGCGGCCGCAATCGTATCGTGTCCGCGCATCTCACCCACAAGAATCACATCGACATCCTGACGAAATGTTCCAAGCAGTGCAGATTGGAAACTCTCAGTATCAATTGAAACTTCACGCTGATCGATAATTGAACGCTTTTGCTCGTATACGTACTCAATTGGGTGCTCAATCGTAATGATGTGCTCAGCACGCTCTTGGTTGATGAGCTCAATCATTGCAGCAAGTGTTGTGGTTTTTCCCTGCCCTACAGGACCTACGATGAGAAAGAATCCCTGCTTTTTGCGCGCAAATGTTTCAAGAATTGGAGGAAGTGCAAGTTCTTGGAGCGTTTTAATAACGCGCGGAATATGCCGCAAGACAATACCCGGACGACCCTGCTGTACAAATGCGTTACCACGGAAGCGATTACCATCATTATGCTCATATGCAAAATCGAGCTCCTGTGTTTCTCGGAAACGCTGGTACTGCGCGTCATTTACAAATGCTTTGAGCAACCCATCGGTATCTTCTTTGGTGAGCATTGGACGATTCATGAGTGGCACCAACGTTCCAGCGGTACGCACTGTTGGATGTCGCCCCTCAGAAAGGTGTAGATCTGATCCAGACTGCTTAACAACTGAATCAATGAGCTCGTTAAGTAGCTGTTTATACTGTGTGTTGTCCATACAATTAGGCGTTATGAATCTTCTCTACTTCTTGTAAAACTTCTGTTGGCGTGCTGAGCGCTTTAATAATGTACCCATCAACGGCGTACTGCTTTGAGGTGTCGATATCTGACTGCTGACCTTGATTTGAGAGCACAATCAGCGTTGCATCAGGTGCGAGCTTTTGGGCTCGTAGCTGTTCTGCAAACCCCCAACCACCAATACCCGGCATAATAATGTCGAAGATAATAATGTCTGGCAGCAAATCTCCCTTGAGTGCGTCGATTGCCTCTTGCGGATCACTAATTGCGGTCACCTCATACCCGGCATTCTTAAACTTAAGTGCGTACATGTCGAGCAAAAAAGAATCATCGTCGACAAGTAGTACATGTGCTTTTTTATCTGGTGCCTCCGCCATAGCTGCTTCAAGTATATCAGAGCTTATTAATTTCCTCGAACGGAACTTCGCGCTTAAGTGATTTTATAATTGCATGTTCACGCATAGTAATCATACCCTGCTTACGAGCAGTATCGTAGACCGCTGTTTCCACTGGATTTTCAAGAATTACCCGCTCAATTTCTCGGCTCATTTCAAACATCTCAAATACAGCCTCTCGGCCGCGAGTTCCATTCGGACAATCTGGTGTTGGCTTTAATTTAATCACCTCCTTCATTTCGGGCACATCAACACGGAATGCTTCTGGCAAGTCGGCAAATTGCTTATCGAGCATTGTTTTGATTGCCCCTTCAACAGGAACAACTTCGCCAGATCCCGGGCAAATCTTGCGCACAAGACGTTGAGCGATACCAAGCTGCAGCACCGGCGGGATAAGGTATGGATCAATACCCATATCAATCAGACGCGGCACGATACCTGCTGCACTGTTGGTGTGAATGGTTGAAAACACCAAGTGACCTGTGAGTGATGCCTGTATAGCTAGTCGTGCCGTTTCTGCGTCTCGAATCTCACCCACCAAGATAACATCCGGGTCTTGTCGAAGCGTCGTTCGTAGTCCATTTGCAAACGTGTAGCCAATTTCAGGTCGAACCTGTGACTGGCTCACTCCTTCAATTGAGTATTCGACCGGATCTTCGAGCGAAAGTACGTTTCTCGTCTCTTTATCGAGCGCATCAAGAATCGAGTACAGTGTTGTCGTCTTTCCTGAACCAGTTGGACCAGAAATGAGCACCATACCATACGGCTTATCAATATTCTTTTTGAGTAGTTCGAGCTGCTGTGGCAAAAAGCCAAGTTCCTCAAGTTTCTTAACACCCTTCTCCTGATCAAGAATTCGCATTACCACTTTTTCACCATAGTACGAAGGGAATGTTGAAACACGAAAATCTATTTTTCGATTCTGCACACGCGCAGAAAAACGGCCGTCTTGTGGCATGCGCTTTTCATCAAGCTTCATACGCGAAAGAATTTTGATACGAGCAACGACAGAGTCGTGCACCTTTGACGGCAAAATAATACTTGTCATCAACTCACCATCCACTCGAAACCGAACACGAACTTTGTCGCGCATTGTTTCAATGTGTACGTCACTCGCGTTTCCTTCAACTGCGTACCGCAAAATGGTTGCAACGATTTTCTTTACCGGTGCGTCTTCAATGATTTTTGTTTCATCGATATTGTGCTGGAGCTCCTTGTCGATTGTATCCTCCTGAGTATCAACCAACTCATTTTCCTCAAGCTCTGAGAGTGCTTTCGTCACCGTACCAGAAAGTCCTTTGTATACATTGAGTACACGTTCAAAATCTGCTTCAGAGACAAGGAAAAGCTTAAACGGAATATCTTCACGTGATGCAATAAAGTTCAACGCGTCACGTGCTTCGATATCTTCTGGGTTAACAATACCCACTTCAAGAAATCCACCAGAGAGAGCAATCGGAACGAAACGGTAGTGCATCGCAGATTCTTCTGGAATGTAGCGAAGAATATCAAAAGGCACCTCAACATTAGTAAGGTCGCGTGACGGCATATTGTAGTACTCGCTCTTTGCCGCCATGAGCTCTTGCATGCCAATACCCTGCTCACGAAGCAGTTCATCAAG
Organism: Candidatus Parcubacteria bacterium; assembly: GCA_041158505.1. Classification (GTDB taxonomy): domain Bacteria; phylum Patescibacteriota; class Minisyncoccia; order Phycocordibacterales; family JAACPR01; genus JAGOTN01. Next base: position 51,156 of record JBEBBG010000010.1, read on the forward strand.
ACTTTTGCCAGACGTTCGTATCGACTCTTTAAGTGAGGCGATACTTTTTTTGTCGAGCAGCTCTTTTTCAGCAAGGAATTCCAGGATGCTCATAGGCTCTCTCTATTATATGCTCGACTGTGCGTTTGGGACGATTGTGTTTTGTTTTGGTGTTGATTGTACCTCCCGAATCTCTGGTACATCCCCAGCGCGAACAGGAACCGATGAACCAATTGGATCAAACGGATTCACCTTACCGACCTTTTCCTCTGGGATGACCTGGCTTCGATCAATGAGCGACAAGTATACTGGATTACTAAAGATGTCTTTACTCAAACGAAGCGTATTAACCTGGTTTAAGGCAGTAATAATTTCATTACCAACGAGCGCAGCTTCGGTTTCTTCAGGAGTTGTAACGAGCGCAACGTCATCAGTTGGTGCCCCTGTCATAAATGAGTAGACAACAAGCCCAACAAGCGCGACACCGATGACAATGATTGCTATTTTGTATTTTCTGAAAAACATATGCGTTATCGTAACCAGTAGGTATCAAGAGTAATATCGAAGTTGTAGAAAATATTATCACCTCGACTTGGATTGATTTCCAGAGCGCGAATATCAACAAGTCGTAGCGCTCGTTCAAGTGACTTTATGAACCCAACAAATTTTTCGTAGGTTGCTTCAACAGAGAAACTCAAGGTAATCGTACCAATATCATTGCTTGTCGTAATTGTTGAAGCAGTATTTGTCTGACGGCGCTCAAGCTGCTCCCCTTCTCGAGTCACCGAGATATCTCGAATCTCGATACCCGACTCTGCGGCAATATTGCTGATATCAAGAATAAGCCGAACGTTATCGACGGTATCAGGAAGCAATTTCGTTAGATTCTCGCGTTCCTCTGGACTAATTGCTGTGTACGCGTCGTGAAGTTCGTCACGTTTTCGCTGTAGCTGCTCTGCAAGGGTGAGCATGGTGTCATTATCTGCCTTCTTTGTCCGTAGTTCCTGCATCTTTTCGAATTGAGGATCAATGAACAAGAAGAACGTTAGTATCGCGAGCGCAAGGAGGATGAATGGTAGGTATCGGTTCATGGTATTACGGTTCAATTACGGGCTCAGCACTCTGTTCGCCAAAGACACCTAGGTCAGCTTCATCTTCGAGCTGCTCAACCGCAGGTGGTTCTTCGGATACAGTTCCAACTGTTGGTGCAACGGCGCTCTTGAATGAAATAAGCTTTGGATCAAGAACGGCTTCAAATGTGAAATCAACGTTACCGCGAGGATTTGGCTCAAGACCAGAAAAGAGTACATCGCGCATGTACCCACTTTTACCAAACTGATCAGACTGCAGCACAATTGATCGGAAGCTGTCTCCTTCACCAGATGCCCTAATGATAATTTTACCATCGACGTTATCCGAGAAGGTAAAGTTGTTGAGTGACACCGTTTGCAACGTGCTTGCTTCAAGCTCGGCAAAAATAGCCGATGGAGATACGTGCCGTTCAAGTAGTCGCTCAGCCGAAACGATACGCTGATTGAGGCGTGTTGCTTGCGCAATAAAATTTGGTTCAAACGTTTGCTGCACCTCCCGAAGCATTGCTACCTGGTTCTCAATCTGACGCTCAAGCTGATTGTTGTAGAGGAAAATACCAGCACCAAACAGAACTGCCGCAAGAAAAACAACCGTAGCAAGAAGTGTAAGGAAATTTATACCCGCAAGTCGACTTACAGCAGAACCAGGCAATGGTCCCGCAATAGGTTTTTTTGGAATGAATGATGTTTTAAACTGCGGTTCCATACGTTGTCTCTATTATAGCAGTGAGTTCATTTTTCTGGCTACACAGTTTTCAAGGTTTTACCCAAGTTCCTGTAACCGGCGTAATGCAAGTCCAATAGCCGCGGCAAATCCAAGCCCTGCCTGCTTGAGCACTCCTTCCAAAAATGCAGGGGTTTCCACTTTGCCAAATGGATTACCAAAAAGAACAGGCAGCGCAAGACGCTCTTGTGCTCTACGATCAATACCGTAAAGAAGCGAGCCGCCGCCGACCAAGAATACTTTCGAAACATTCTTACTGTATCGCTTCTGAAAATTGAGTAGCACAGTATTTATTTCAGAAAGAACCGGCAGGAGCACGAGATCAATGATTTCTTTAATTTGTTCGTCTTGCTCGCGCGTGTTGCGTCCATAGTTTCGCTTTAGCTTTTCTGCAAACTCAACAGAAACATTGAGCGACTGCGCGATATTAAGCGTAATGTCCTGAGAACCTTTGCTGATAATATGTGAATCTCTAATGATGCCCCGTTCGACAATGTAGGCTTTTGTCACACCCGCGCCAAAGTCACAGATGAGTACTGGTGTATTGTCCCCCGCTTCAATAACTGCCCGTACAGTAGAAAACATTTCGATTTCAAAGAAACTTGTATCGAGCTTCGCGTTAGTAACGATACTACTGTACGTCTGAAGTACGTCGTTATGAATTGCCACCACGAGCACTTCGACTTGTGGCATTTTGTGCTCACCCTCTGGAACACCCAGGTAGTCTTCTGGTTCTGGATCAATCTTTGGAATCACAAACCAGTCCAGTGCAACTTCAGAAATTGGTACAGGAATATACTTACGGGCTTCAATTGGAATCATTTGCGCAAGCTGTGCATCTTTCATCTGCGGCATGCGAATAACCGATACCAAGCTTTGACGCATAGGAATTGAAATGGCAGAGCTTGTGGTAGTAACGTTTGCCTCTTTGAGGACATCGTTAATTGCTTCGACAAGCTTTTCTGGGGGGAGCTTTGTTGCTCGACCAGGCTCAAATCCTGCGTACGGTCCAAGTGCAAGCTCGCCGTACGTCTCGAGAATCGCTCGTCCATTTTTACGACGCAGCTGCACTACTTTTATTGATGAAGAACCGATGTCGATACCGACAACGCTTGTCTCTCCCGCCTTTGAGAATGATTTGAGCAAATTATTAAAAATGTTTGCCATGTGTTCTCTAAAGTATACCACGCAACTTTTTTCGTATGGTGTGTATAGAGAGTAAACGTGGGTATCTTCGAGCATCGCTACAGCACATCTACCAGCATGTGCGTCAGTTGTATGCGCAGATCTTGCGAACCATCTTTCCGGATGACCCACTACTCACACAATTTCTTGCAGTATCCCCGCATGCGCTACAAACCTTAACCCGTACAGCTAGAAATGAACTCTGTGAAAGCTGTTTTCCATATAAAAATCCAATACTCCGGGCGGCAATACACGCACTCAAATATAAAGGTGATCGGCGGGTTGCAAGAAAATACGCCACCCCGCTTGCGCGCGCCGTTATACGTCGTGTACCCTCACATGCTGTTGCCATCACCATTATTCCTATGCCTGCCTCGCCATATCGAATGAAGCAGTATGGTTTTAATCAATGTTTGCTTCTTGCAGACGAGGTAGTACGCATCGTGCGCCAAGAGCGTCCACATACTCGTTGGGGCATCGATACAACCACGCTCATTCGCACAGAAGGAACGATGAGCCAAACAAAGCTGCACAAAGCAGCACGAGCCGCCGCTGTGATGCACGCGTTCACAACAACCACGACCTTCGCTGGGAAAGATATTCTTATTATTGATGATGTGTGGACAACAGGAGCTACGGCCCGCG
>JBEBBG010000011.1:0-36171 GCA_041158505.1 Candidatus Parcubacteria bacterium
TTGCCACCAGGCATGGTCCATGTCCCCTCGCCATGCAATTCACTATCGGCCTTCTCTGGATCTTCGTGCCGCTTACCGAGCAGTACGTTTCCATCCCGCAGCAGCATCACCCCAAATCCAACACCGATTTTCTTATCGCTCATAGGGGAATTTTACCACCAACCAAAAACAAAAAACACCTCAGGTCTGAGGTGTTTTTTGAACTGCGCGCGCTCGTGGAGGTTGGTGGAACTACTCTAAGACAACCTCTACTAAATCAGCCCGATCAACTACTGTTGTCGGATACGAGATCAATTCATAGTTATCAATCAGTACAGTAATAATTCTTTCCTCTTTACCTAACGCATTCACAACCACGCTTTCATCTTCATTTCGGAAACAAAACCAACTTCGAGGGACCACCTCCTTTTGAATCAGCGGCAAGTACGGCAATAGCGCTAGACTGTCGTTAGTAAAATCTGACATGCAATACCCATGAAAGCCTTCCTCCGTCTGCACATACCCATATGTACCTGTAACTTGAATTGGACCTTTTAAAAATATTCTGACATTTTGAGAATACATATTAGAAAAATCTTGGTTGAAAGCAGAGAAACTCACAACACTCATTCCACCGAGCTGTTTACCTTTAAATAAATCTAGGTCTTCTGCGAATCTATTCAGGGTCTCTTTAGTTGAAGTAGTCTTACTTTTTTCAGGAACTTGAGCATCACCATCTTTCAGCGAAGTATCCTCCTTGCCTACTTCGGTGACTACATGGTTGGTATCTTTCCGATCATTGACAAACACGTCAGTTTGCAGGTAAAGAAAGGTAATTAATACAATCAATACAACAAGTACAATTCTTAGTATTTTTGGAGACTTTATTTTCATGTATATAAAATATAGCACTTCCGCAAAACAAAAAACACCTCCGACCTGAGGTGTTTTTTGAACTGCGCAAGCTCGTGGAGGTTGGTGGAACTAAGATTAGTCTACACAACGAACTTCAGACACCAATATGTCTCCATTATCCAACATTTTTCCAGCGATATATACCGTCGTAAAGTATCCATCTCGACATTCCACATACTTTGTACGTTCGTCCAAGATAAGTGGAGTGTATACGGAGCCATATAAACCATTATTGAATAGGTATTCCCGATCTTTATCGAGAACTTTATCAGTGACCGCGTCGCCCGGCACAATCCAGCCAAATTTATTAACGTTATTTTTAGCAAGCTTTTCAACCTTTTGAAACACTAAAGATAAGCACAGATTTCTAAATTTTTCGGACTTCACCCTTTGACAAGATGCCCCATTATCATAGTTAATGCCAAGATTAAAGAAACAGTACTCTTGTAAGTAACCTTCCGTTTTTCCACACATATCAGTAGTAGTTTGAGCAAAGTTATTTATTGACACTTTTTTCTGATCTGATGACGCCCAATTTGTTCTTTGTTGAAAACACCCCATTACATGATCTCTACTTCGATGATCCCACCAGTAAACACTTTTAGAGTCAGAGACATCTAGTACAGGTTCTATAAAATCGAGTTCGAAACATTTTTCCAAATAAGCCAGGTCATTTCCTTTACAAATGTTTTGTACGTTACTATCTGGAATATCATCGCACGTAATTGGGTATCCTCCCACTTTAAGCTTAAGATAACATTCTATTTTTTCTTCACCAGATAAATTTTTACAGTAGCTCGGACCTTCTCCATAAAATAGAGCCAGTTGATACCCTCTTGGGATAGACGGTCCACCCACTAAAGACAGAAGACTTAGTACTATTGAAGCAAAAAGGGAAATATTCAGATATGTAACAACTTTTCTTAAACCAGCAGTTTCCTCCCTAAATCTTATGAAAGAAGCAGAGATAGTACGAGCAATAAAAACAACAATTGCAAAAAGTGTTAGGTACCATGAAAAAGGCAGAATGTGAGTACAGACAAAACCTCCTGTGCTAAAACCGCAGCCGAACGCGAAGTTAAAAATAAAATACCCATTTACTACAAACAAAATTATAAAAAGTAGTGGAACAAGACCAAAAATAATTTTTATTTTTTTATTGGGGCGTGCTTTCAATTCTTCGACAGTGTTCATAGTAAAAGGTCTTACTTGATTTCAAAAGTTGAGACAATCTTGTTCCAGTCTTCATTGCTTATGGCATCATTAGGATTTTTATATGAAACACCTATTTCAACGTGACTTTTATTACTCAAAGGTATTTCTACCATATTCCATTTATAATTAGTCGCAGTTACAAAAAAGTATGAAATCGCAGTACCATTTATTATTTGTATTTCTTTTTTATCCGACACTGAACCTCCTATTGTTTGCAATCCAAAATCTTCTGGTTGGTAATCAATTTTCTTATTAATTACTCGAGAGGAAATATGATCTTTATATTGTGATGGTGTCCAAAAAGTTAAACGCTTATTTAAACCAAGATCTATAGTTTCTTGTATCCAAGAGCTTGGCATAATGTCAGATCGTTTTACATCAGAAACAACTGTGAAGAAAGTATCACTCAGATCAGACACCTCCGATTCTCCTTCAACTGTTATAAGAATTTTATATGCACCAGGATCAAGTCGACGACCACCAGGACTAGAGAGTGTTGGGAGGTGCCAACTATACGCAGGACCAGAGGAATCTAATTGGGTTCCTGTTTTAGGATCAACGGCTGAACCCAAATTGTAAACCAATGTCCCAGATGATGTTAGTAAATCGATAGAAATCTTTTTATTACCGATATTCTTTGTTTCCCATTTAATTAAAACATATTCGCCTACTGTATATGTTTCTCCTCCATTTGGAGATAGTACCTTTACTGACAGTTTATTGTCTATCACACCTTCTTCATCTTCATTCTTATCTTGTTTTTCCTCTCCTATATTTTCAGATGAGCTAGTGTTGGATGATGTATTTATATTTTTAATATAAAAATAACTTCCACCTCCTACCACTACCAAGACTAGAAGCAAACCTAGCAAAGTCGAAAATCCTTTTTGTGTATTCACAACAAAAGTATACCAAAGTTTCATTTACATGAATGAAAACAACTCAATATAGAGGTGTTTTGAAATTGCGCGAGTGAAGGGACTCGAACCCTCGACCTTCCGCGTGACAGGCGGACGCTCTAACCAGCTGAGCTACACCCGCATTTCGCAACAACTGAGGCAGGCTTCATGTATGCCCTGCCACAGCCTTAAAAATGCGTGGGGTTACTCTACCAAATTTGCAGAACGGTGGCAACGGGCAACCCACGGCTTGGTAGGGCTGCCTCCATAAAGAAAATGGTCAGCGCGAACGCTGACCGAATGACACCTTTCCTGTAAACCGAATGTTTACGGCTCAGGATCGATTGTCACCGAAGGGAGCCGTTGTGGCTCAATGTCTGGCAATGGGTCCGGTTTGGGGACCAACTGTCGACGGTGCCGTTCTTGCAGTTCGTATCCGTAGCGGCCAAGCACCTCTCGGTACTCGCGATTGCTACCGATTTTTGGCGGTGGCGTAATCGACAGCATCGGCGTCCGGAACTGCTCCGGGAACATATCCAGCGGCACCATCTGGTAGAGGTACGGTGCCTCGGTGTCCGCGAACCCGAGCTCAACCGCAATCAGCTGCATGCGCCGATGGAAGTTGGTTTCTTCGGGCTCCCGAATGATTGCCTCCATGGTGATGGTAAACGTCGCTTTGTTGCCTGCATCGAGCGTCCACGTGTTTTCTCCGTAGAGATCGGGACTGTACGAAAGACGAGCTCCGACAGATTCGACGGCGATGGTGTATCCGACGCCGTCCTGCGGGAGTTTACCGGTGCCGTTATCGAGCTTCACCACGAATCCCTCGCGGTTCTGCCCATCAATCGATGTGGCACCCGGAAAGCGAATCGGACGACCGACTGCCTCGATGAGGCAGACAATCGAGAGCTTCGCGACCGGGTAGTCGATGCCGTCGATTCGGCGCACGTCGCGAACCGCTATGGTCGTGACAGGTCTGATGCAGGCGTGGTCGTTGAGGGGCTGGCCCTCTGACGGTTTTGCCGAAAACTGAGGTTGCAGTGAAAGACTTGTCGTTTCTTCCTCTTTTTCCGGTTCAAACAGAAGAAACGCAATCATCACACCAAGCACAAAGCACAATGTTGCTGGAATTTTCATAGGATCAAAGACGCAGTGGAAACTACCACCGCAATTGGTTTAATAGAATATAAACACAAAAAAGACATTTGGTCAATAAACCAAATGTCTTTTTTGTGTCGTCTTCTTTCGTGTCCCGGGGGGCAGAATTGAACTGCCGACCTTAGCTTTATGAGTGCTACGCTCTAACCAACTGAGCTACCCCGGGATATAGGATGTAGAGCACACTATACTAAGTGCGACATGTTTTTTCAAGCTCGTACAGACTACAGCTCGAGTGATTCACCAACCGCAGCGCCTCCGCCAACAGCAGCTTCGAGATCTTCAGTAAGTGCGTCGACAGCACGAGCAGCTTTATCCTCGGCAATGCGCTGGTGTACACGTAGCACCGCTTCGACCATACCATCATTTGCAGCTTCAGCTTTTGGTGCATCAAGCGCAGGTGCAGCCGCCTGAGTCACCACGGCAGCCTTAGTAGCAGCAGGTTCACTATCAGCAACTAACGATGTGGTCATCATGATGTCTGCTGATTCAGTTGATACCGCAACGTCTACAGCAGGTTCAGCAGTAAGTGTGTCGACGTCCTCCCCCGCGGCAACAGCATCGGCAACAAGTTCCTCGACTACTTCTTCCTGCACATCTTGTGTGGCATCCGCAAGTACACCGAGACGATGCTCAAGCGCTTCTGTTGCTTCTGCTTGTAACGACGCGACTGCACCCTGAAGCGAATCAATAAATTCATCAGATGGACTGGTGGCATCAGCCACCTCGACAACACTATCTACTGGTGCCATTTTTGCTGTAGCAGCAAATGCGGCAGCGACAGGCGCCTCCTCTTCAATCGCAGCGCCGTTCTCTGCAATGAGCGCAACGATAACTTGGTAATCTTGAATTGCATCCCCTTCCCCCGTCTCTATATCTGCGGCTCGAGCAAGCGCTTCTCGCACATTCTCAACAAGTACCTCTTGGGCGGCGGCAACTCGCTCTGGGTTAAGCTCTCCCCGCTTTGTGAGAAGACGAAGCTCGCTTGCACGCTTCGCAAGAAGTGATTGCTGGTACGTATCTGCATCATCAGCAAAAACTGCAGCAAGTGGCTCAGTTACATCAGTCTTTACTGTGTAGAGTGCATCTCCAGGAAGGCTACGCTCTGCAGCAAAAGCAACAGGAGTACCTACCACAAGGGCAATGAGTACAAAGACACTCGCAACCCGAAGCATTCCCACCGTAGAGAACCATGGAGAAACCTGCTGTGGGCGTGTCGTGTTTCCACGAATCTTAATCTCCTGCATCACACGCATCTTTATGTCTTGCTTTTCAGCAGCAGAAAGTCGCACTGATTGATATGCAGTTCGCGCATCTTCGATATGCTGTTGTGTGTTGTTGTTAGTCATGGGCAGTTGGTGGTTTGTACGCTGCTTCAAGCTTTGCAAGGGCTCGATGGAGACGGACAGAGAGCACGTTCTCGGACACATCGTAGAGTACGGCGAGCTCCTGGACCGAGAAACCCTCCAGGTGCCGGAGCGTAATAATTTCCGCATCTTGCTCTGGTAATCGCGCAAGCATTCGACGAAGTTCTGCTGCGCGAGCTTGTGCTGCTGCATCTTGCGTACTGTCTGGTACATCGAATCCTTCTTCGGACAAATCTTCAAGTGATTCGTGTTTCTTGTCTCGCTCGTAGCTATTAATGAGCATGTTGCGAGCAATCCTAAAGAGAAGCGCTTTCGGATACTCGAGGGCAACACCCTTAGAGAGGTAGGTTTGCCACATTTTTACAAACACATCCTGCGTCAAATCAATTGCCCGCTCCCTGCTGCCAAGTCGGTTGTAGAGAAATCGAAAGATATCATCGACATAGGTGTCGTAGAGTGTGTCGATATGTTTGTCTTGTTCGTACTGCATATGCTGCGGTACGTACCATCTGTTCTATACAACCCCCTTTTTACTGCAATCTTACAACCGGTAAGATTTTAGCCGCACGCGTGTCAGCAGTAATGAAGCCATGATCTCTGACAATTCCATACAGATAGAACGTCTAGAGCATCATGAGCCACGTGGTTGTATACCATACAGGCACGTATTACCCAGATTACACCCCTTAACTCATTAGAACAATGACACCTTACAAGACACAGCCGCTTGACTCGGTGTGGCATACCCGCATCCGTCAGGCGCTCAAGAATATAAAGAAGAGCACGGCTCGAGCAACCGTAGCTTTTCTGCTTGCAGCAATCGTGGCGGTACCATCGGTACATGCACTTACTGCGAGCGACATTGAAATGCTCATCTCACTTGGCATCATTCCAGCTGAGAAAGCCGCAGCTGCCCGCGCAGCAGTAGGAACGAACACCACTGGTTCTGTATCATGTGGAACCTTCAGCAGAAACCTTACCATTGGCAGCACAGGTTCGGATGTTGCCGACGTACAAGCGTTTCTGGTTGCGAAAGGTTTTATGACACTTCCCGCAGGAGTTGCTAAGGGATACTTCGGATCACTTACGCAGTCATCACTTGCACGATACCAAGCATCAGCTGGTATCGTTCCAGCAACTGGCTACTTTGGTCCACTTACCCGAGCAAAGATTGCACTCCAGTGTGTTGCTACACCAACAAACCCAACAAACCCGACCAACCCAACACTTTCAGGCGGTGAGGCAGACCTCAGCGACTACGATTCTACATCTGAGTACACTAACGAAGATCTAGAGGAAGGAGAAACAGCAAAGGTCTTTGCTGCAGAGTTTACCGTTGAAGATGCTGACGCCCGACTTGATCGTGTTGACGTTCGTGTTGAAGCGGTAGATCAAACCAACGAAGACGAACCATGGAATCAACTTGAAAGCATCGCCCTCTACGTAAACGGCCGCAAAGCTGATGTTGTAGATGTTGATGATGAAGATGTATGGTCACGCGAGACAAGTACTGAGAGCCCATCAAACAGCCGAGCGTACGAGGTACGTTTCACTGGACTTGATATCGTCCTTGAAGAAGACGAGGATGTTGAGCTTGTACTTGAAGTAACTGCATCGGACAGCATTGATGACAGCGACCTCACTCAGTCATGGAAGGTATGGATCCCGACTAACGGTATCCGAGCAACTGACGGTGAAGGAATTCAGCAGTACGCTGGTGCAGATGATGAAAGCAAAACATTCTCAATTGAAGTTGCAGATAACGGCGACGTAAGCATTCGCGAGAATGATGACGACCTCGATGCAGCAATCTTGATTGTCGATGCAGATGACAAATCATCATCTCACGAAGTGTTCCGTTTCGACATCGATGCAGATGATGCAGCTGTATTCTTGAATACACTCACCATTGTTGCGTCAACTTCAGACAACAACATCGAGGATGCTCTCTCTGAGGTGACAATTGAAATCGATGGAGATGAGTACGATTACGACAGTGCATCAACAACAGCAAACATCGGCGAGTACCTCTTTGATTTTGAGGACAATGGCGATGAAGTGCTCGTTGATAAAGATGAGACTGTTGAAGTTGTCGTCTTTGCTCGATTCAATCAGAGCACTGGAAACTACACAACAGGTACCCAGGTACAGTTTGGTGTAGGACGCATCAACGGCAGCACCTACGGTGACGTGGGTGTGACCGCAGAAGGTGAAACAACCGGTGATGACGCAGCAGTTGACGGTCGCCAAGAAGGTGCCGTACACACGCTTCGTTCAACTGGAGTATTCCTTGGTGGTAACAACACTTCAGCAACCGTGCGACAAGCACAGTTTGCAGGAGATACCGAGCGAGGTATCTTTGAAATTGAAGTAACGGTTACCGCACTTGAAGAAGATGCATACATCCCAGACAGCGTTGGTACCTCATCAAATGCTGACGCAGGATTTGTAGTGAACATCACCGACACGGGAGTACCGTTTGAAGGTGCAACCACTGCATTCATCGCATCAGAAACCGCAAAGACAATGGAAGGTGGTCGTCACAAGATTCCTGAGGGAACTTCAGCACGATTTACCATCCGTGTTGAGCTTGACCCAACCGGTGCTGCAGCTGGCCGACCATTCGGTATTGAGCTAGACACCATCCGGTTTGCAGAAACAAGCGGTGGTACACTTGTGGATTACACGGTTCCAAATGAGAGCCAGTTTGAGACCAACAAGGTAACTATCGACTAGTACCCATTGTTGCCAGTACGGCACAGTGTGTACAAAAAAGGCCGGCCCCGAAGGGGCCGGCCTTTTTCTTTTCTTTTTTACCTCTATACTTGTTGCGGGGCCCGGAATTGCACCGGGGTCTAGAGGTTATGAGCCTCTCGAGGTACTACTCCTCCACCCCGCTTCGTCTTGTGAAGGAAAGATTACCATACTACAGACACCTGTCAACAGACAGCGGTCGCGCACACAAATGTGTAACGCTTTAGATGTAGTAAAACTCCTGGAAAACCTGGCGGTACAATCCAACCACACGCTCAGCCTCGTTTTTTGGAAATACGTAATCTCCACCACGGTGTGCCAAATGGTTTCGCACCTTGTGCGCCTCCCAAGCCTTGTTAAGCGTAATGAAATCGCTCTGCTCGATTTGCTTTAACCGATCACCAATTGATGTACCCTCATAACCCATACGCGTGAGCATTTCATCGAGAATAATGTCAGCCTCAATCACCGCCTGACGCCAATCACTTGCGGTTGTCGAGTTCATGAGACGCTCTACACGCTCCCATCGTTCATTCTTTGGACCAGTCTGATCTGCAACTTGCTGCTCAAAGACAAGCCCTTCTGGAAGTCCTGTTGGCAAGTTCTGTGGTACGCCAGGCAAATTAATCGGCCCATCTGCCTTAGTAATCACCTGCTCTTTTGGCATACGAGCCTGGATGAATGCTTGTTCGGTTTCTTTCTTTTTTGCTTCGAACTGTGCGACCTTGTGACGTTTCATCAAAACAAGAACGAGGAGCACCAGAAGAATGAGCGTGAGTACAATACCAATCGGTCGGAAGATATCAAAAAGAATAGGAAAAATATTTGCAGCTTGGAACCATCCAACGTTCGTTGTTACATCTGCAGCATCAACCCACCCATCTGGGTCTTTTTCATAATCAATACGCACCCACTCCTTACCAAACTTTGCAACCGGCCCTTCGGCAATCGTACCAATCGCGCGCTTTGCTTGTTCTCCAATAACCGCACCTCCAGGAACTTGGCGCACCAAAACACCCAGTCGGTTTACAATTCGTTCACCAAGCTGTATGTCACCTGCAGGGACAGCAGCATCGAGCCCGCGCACCGTACCAGTACTTTTATCAAGGATACTTACATTACCTAGTACAGACCCAAGTAAAAAGAGAAGAAAAATAAAACCGATAGTAGACCACAGGAGTGGCGCGTCCCCACTTGGTTCTGGAGCTTTCTTTTTATCTGCCATGACTACCCTATCTTCTCAAACTTCTTGCCAACCTCAAAGAGACGTTGTTCGCATAGGTGTGGTGCAAGCAGCTGAAATCCAACTGGAAGTGAGATGCCATCACGAGCAACAGACGCCCCTGGTACCGAAAGTGCAGGAATACCAGCAACGTTTGCAACTACCGTAAAGATATCCATGAGATACATTTGAAGTGGATCTGCAGCACGCTCGCCAATGGTAAACGCCGGAGTTGGTGAAACAGGCATAGCGATAACATCCACCTGAGTAAAGACATCGGCAAGACTCGCACGAATCATCATGCGCACGTGCCAGGCTTTACGATAGTACTGGTCCGCATATCCAGCAGACAGTACATACGTACCAAGCATAATACGACGCTTTACCTCAGCGCCAAGAAGCTGTCCTCGTGTCTGTGCGTAGGTGTCACCTAGATCAACACCAACAACTTTTTCACCAAACTTTACACCGTCGTACCGTGACATGTTTGCAGAAATTTCTGCAGGAACGAGTACGTAGTATGCCGCGAGTGCATACTCAATGTTTGGAATTTCAATGTCACGAATTTCATATCCAGCCGTACGTAATCGAGCAAGACCTTCTTCGAAAGAAGCGAGCACATCAGGATCAACACCTTGCGCAAGAAAACCGCGAGGTACGCCAATAACCTTTGCCTCTGTTGGACCATCACCCGCAACGGTAGTTGCATCCATAGAATCTACACCTCTGATTGCATCAAAGAGAATTGCCACGTCATCAACACATGTTCCAATTGGCCCAACAGTATCGAAGGAACTTGCCATTGCCATCAAGCCGTATCGAGAAACTGCTCCGTAGGTTGGCTTTAGTCCAACAACACCACAAAAGCTTGCCGGCTGACGAATTGACCCTCCTGTATCTGACGCGAGCGCAGCGGCTGCCATCCCTGCGGCAACAGACGCCGCGGCTCCACCAGAAGAACCACCAGCAACTCGAGTTGTATCGTGCGGGTTTTTGGTAACACCATAAGCGCTATTTTCGGTTGAACCTCCTTGACCAAACTCATCGGTGTTCGTCTTACCAACATACACAGGTACGTGCTGATTCAATTTTGCAATCACCGTTGCATCGTACGGAGCCACATAGTGTTCAAGTATTTTTGAACCACCAGTTGCACGTCGTCCTTGCATACAAAAGAGATCTTTAATAGAAAGCGGAATACCGGTGAGCACGGTCGCCTCACCTGCATCAATCTTTTGCTGCGCTTTTGCTGCCTGCTCCATCACATCATCAAAAACAGTAATGAATGCGTTCAGGTCACCATTGCGAGCAGTAATGGTGCTCATGTACTGCTCTGCAAGTGCAGCAGCAGTAAGCTTGCCAGAGACAAGCTGTTCGTGAAGATCTCGAATTGAAGGTTGCTTATGCTCCATGTCCAGTACCTAAAATCTTCTGCACTTTTACAAAACCATCCTGTGTTTCTGGTGCCGCTTTGAGTAGCGAATCAGTATACGTACCACGTGCTAGTGCATCAGCATCTTCGCGCAACACGTTACGAACACCTGCACTTTCAATTGGACCATCAATGTCTCCCGCAACCGTATTCAGCTGCGTAACGTAGCCTAAAATATCGCTTATTTCTTTCTGGTACCGAGCAAGCTCCTCCGTTGTAAGGGAAAGGCGCGCAAGCGTTGCCAAGTGTGCTACATCAACATGTTCCATACGGGTCATCCTATCCTATTTAAGCAGCTTTGAAAACTCATCCTCCGTTAGGACCGGCACACCAAGCGCAATTGCCTTATCATACTTTGATCCTGGCGCATCTCCTGCAACCACGTAGGTTGTTGCTTTTGATACGGAACTTGAGACACTGCCACCACGAGCCCGAATCTGCTCTTTCGCGTCATCGCGCGACATCCTGCCCAATGTCCCCGTAAGGACAAATGTCATACCAGAAAAAGTGCCCGATCCGCCCGCGGCTCGTAGTGGCGGTGCAACGGTAAGGACTGCGAGGAGTGCATCAAGTTCTTCGACATGCCACTGTTCTCGAAACCAGGCATGTATCGAACGAGCGACAACTGGTCCGATACCCCCAACCGCTTCGAGTGACTCAAGAGAAGCGTTGCGAAGCGTTTCGATATCACCAAACGTTACCGCGAGAAGCTCTGCGGTCTCTTCACCAACTCCATCAATAGATAAAGCGATAAGCAAGCGTGGCAACGTGGTACTTCGTGCACGCTCAATCGCGCCCAAGACATTTGCAATTGAAAGCTCACCGAACCGCGGCAACGTTCGCAAATCATCGGCGCTCAACGTAAAGAGATCAGCTGGAGTCTGCACAAAACCAGCATCCATGAGCATATCAATCTGCTTTGGACCAAGACCATCAATGTTGAGTGCCCCTTTTGCAGCAAGGTAGTGCATGCGCCGACGCTGCATTGTGTAAGAATTTTTTGCAACACAACGGTATGCCACCTCTCCAGGAACTCGTTCAATACGCCCATCACCACCACACTCGGCAATATGCGTTGGAAACACAAACGGCTGTGCACCTCGTGGCCGAAGTTCGGGGACAATGCGGACAATCTGCGGAATCACGTCACCTGCCTTTTGCAACACAACGGTATCTCCAATCCGAACATCAAGTCGTCGTATCTCGTCCTCATTATGCAACGTTGCACGAGCGACGGTAGAACCAGCAAGCAGGACTGGTTTTAAGTGAGCAACAGGTGTAACTACCCCAGTTCGCCCAACCTGAAAGGCAATGTTCTCTACAACGGTTGTCGTCTGCTCTGCAGGAAACTTAAAGGCAACAGCAAATCGAGGCCCCTTACCTGTGTATCCGAGTAGTTGCTGCTGCTCCTTATCATCAACTTTTAGTACGAGCCCATCAATCAAAAACTCCTGCTTTTCTCGTTTTTTGTGCCACGCATGCCACAGTGCAATCACCGCATCAATAGTGTCGAGCCGTGCGAGATGTGGTTCCACTACAAACCCTTGCTCCTTCAACCACATCAGCTCATCGTACTGTGTCTTTGGCTCATCTGGGGCGCGCGCGATATCATACACAAACATTGAAAGTTTTCGCTCTCGAACAGCCTGTGGATCAAGTTGCCGCATTGTGCCGGCCGCAAGATTCCGTGGGTTTGCATACGTCTGTTCACCCTGTGCAGCAAGTGCTGCGTTGATTTTTTCAAACTGTGTCTTTTTTAAGTACACTTCACCTTCAACAATGACCTCACCCTGCGCAGGAATTCGTAGCGGCACATCAGCAATTGTTCGAACATTCTGCGTCACATCTTCACCAACACGACCATCACCACGAGTGCTTGCTCGAACAAGTACCCCATCTTGATACTCTAGTACTACTTTTAATCCATCAATTTTAAGCTCGCAGGTGTATGCAACAGAAACGTTACTACCCTGTTCTTGAGCGAGGGTTCGACGGATACGCTCATCAAATGCCTTTGCTTCTCCTTCGTCAAAAATATCATTAAACGACCACTGGGGTACTTTGTGCTCCACTTTAGAAAATCCTGCACTTGGTGCACCTCCCACACGCTGGGTTGGTGAATCGAGTGTTTTATACTCTGGAAACCGCTCTTCGAGCGCAAGCAGCTCACGTTCAAGCGCATCATACGCTTCGTCGCTGATTTCAGGTTGATCCAACTCGTAGTAGAGCGCCCGATGACGCTCTATGGTTGCCTTGAGGGCTTCAATTCTTTGTTTTGCTTCTCGTTTCGAAATCCCCATTATGAGGTGTACTGTAGCACAAGTCCGCGCTCTACGGCACGGTCATCATTCTCAGGATCACAGGTATTTAAACCTTGTGATGTAATAGTGGTCTTAATCGCCTCGTTGCCAAAGGTGTCGGTGGTGGTTTCTTTGAGCACCGTTACTGTGGCACAGTAGCGAACCTCATCTGTATTATTGGTGGCATCGGTAATGGCAATATGGAAAATGGTCTGCCCCGGCTGACTATCCCATGCACCCGTAAAATCAGTACCTCCGTCTTCAAAATTATCGCCAGTAGCAATGTTGCCACCCGCACATTCAAGCGCGTCAGTAGATTCAATCTGTGATCCTCCATCTGGAGGAAAGACGTAGTAAAGATCTCCATCGACCACTTGCGACCCATTGAGATCCCAGTAGAGCGCGCACTCAACTCCCGTGTTTGCAGCATAGAACGCGTACTGCGATTCACGTCCTGCGCCCGAAAGGATTACCTGCTTGAGTGCAATGTTAATTACAGATGCTCCAACAGCAAGCACTAGCACTGATACCAACACGGCAAAGAGTAGTGTAAATCCACCTGCGGCGCTCTTTTCTGTATTGTGTCGTACGAGAAGCTTCATATGTTTAGTTTACATCTGGAATCCAGTTAAAGATATTTTCTTGGACCACGATTCGTGACTCATCGATACGAACGTTTGAAGTCCACCCAACCTCAACGACAATTTGCGCTTCAATGTTGTCATTTGTTTCGTAGACAGACACCGTGCGCGTAAAACGAGATTTCTCCTCAGGGGTACCGGTGTGCACGTAGCGTTTAAATTCATCAACGTACAGTGGCGGGCAAAGACCTCCATCACAGCGACTTGCCTCTGGATTTTCAAGAGTTGTATCAAGATAAATCACACAGACACCATTGTTATTTGCAAGAGACTCATCACAAATACTGGTGAGCCAGTCTCGACCGTTAAGCCCATTCTCGTCACGAATGTTTTTGATGGTTTCAATAACATCCTGTGCAAGGTAAAAGGCAGTTACCTGATCACGCGCGAGAAACGATGCACGTAAACCTGATTGTGCAAATACCATTGGACCCGTAATTGAAATAACGAGAATGAAAATTGCAACGAGCGTCTCGAGCAAGGTAAAACCGCGAGTACCTATTGTATGCTGCTGTGGTTGTCGTTTTTGCATACTCGTTACAAGCCACTTGTATCCTCTTGTCCGGCAAGATTAAGCTTTCGCTGCGAAACAGTTGTCTGGAGTGAGAATGTAGAACTAATCTTATCATTTATCTCTACATTGCCCGTGATGCCAATCTGAGTACGTGGTTGATGACAAATTGATCCAGACTGGCAATCTTCGAATCCATACGTACTAATTGTAAAATCGGTCACATCAACCTGCTCAGAGGTAATTGGTACCCATGCACCATCATTTACTCGAGTAGCAATGTACCCTCGACCCTCTGCATCCTGACGCCGTTGGTACTCGACATCTTCTCGACTAAACCCATCCTCTTCAAGCACAATAGCCGTCACCTTTAAAATCGCACCATTAGCGTCGCCGGTAATGGTTGGATCAACTCCTGTTTTGATTGATCGTGTCATCGCCTCCAGCGAGAAGTTGAGGTTATTCATAACTTCAGTAAGCGTGCGCGCCTTTCGATTTGCATCAAGTACAGTGAGTACCGTACCAAGTGCCATCATGAGTACAATTGCAAAAATACTCACTGCAACCATGAGCTCAATTAAGGTAAAGCCCTTTCGAACGCTTTTCTTTTGTTCACTCAGGCGCGGCATGATTAAATCGTATTATTAATTGAGCAAATATCTTCATCTGAAACAGAAATCTGACCACTCTGCCGGATGAGAACGTACGCAGGTTTAATTGAACTATTTTTATCTTCTACTTTAATTTGCATGAAGGTAAAGCCGGTATCGTTAACTTCTTGGTATCGCTTAATCCGAGCTTCAGGACTTGGACGTTTAAAGGTTACTGCTGATTGTGGCACGTTTGAGGCTTCACATAGATCGGTTTCAGCAGCAACAACGCTTGTACGTACCTCCGTAATTTTTGTTGTGCGCTGCAACGTCAGCTTACTAATGCACTCGTCAGCATTACATGTGCACACACCTGTACCAGCGGCATTGTTACACTGACCATAGCCTGGTTCGCCTTCCTCATCACGATCGACAAAAAAGATAACCTGTTTTGTTTCGAGCGTATCTGGACCCTCGCCAGTTGAACCATCCTGCAAGTTGATAAAGACACCGTATGGCTGTGTAAAGAGCGGGCCATCTACACTGGTATTTGTTGAGGCGCGAGCCCCCAAGCTAAATGTCTGAGCCTGCCTCACCTCAAGCGCGACTTCATACGCACCGTTTGTAACCAGAAGGTTTGAGGTGAAGTCACCGTACCGAAAGACTACGACTGAGGTAATGACGACAAAAATAACTACCACAACCATCATTTCAACTAACGTAAAACCAGCCGCACGTGTGGCTGCCACTGATCGGTGCATGATGTTGTTGAGAAGACGGCGCATACACTAGTAGAGTGAGAAAAATAGGGTGAGACTAAAGATGTCGATTGGTGCCAAAAATGCGATAAGCGTCGCGATAAGCAAAAAAGGCGCAAATGGAATCTCTGCTTTCATTGTAATACCCGAACCTCGTCGCTTCAATGCCCCCATTAACACGAGGAGTACACCAATGATAGCGCCAAGCCATACAGCGAAAAGAAGTGCGGTTATCCCTACTGACAAACCAAGAAGCCACCCAATTGAAAGCGCAAGCTTTCCATCACCAAGCCCCATCCACCTACCGTTTGATACACGCCACAGTGCCCAGAATGGCAAAAAGAGTAACGGCCCAGCAATGAGATTGTAGATACTCGGTACCAACGTGGTCTCAAAAAAGAAAACGCTCAGACTGTAGAGCAGCGCTGCTGCCGCGGCAGTATAAGAAAAGACATCGGGAATAATTTTGTGATACAGGTCATATACAAAGATGACAACGTAGAGACTAAAGACAATGGCAAGGAGCACCCACTGCAGCATAAAGACAGCAGTGCCATGGAGGTAGTATACGGGTAAGCTGACGTACCAGAGCATTACAAAGAGTGCCGCAGTCGCAAGTTCAACGAGTGGATACTGCCACGACACTTTCGTCTTGCAGCCGCGGCAGCGGCGGCCCAGGAGCACGAACGAAAGCACGGGAACCAGATCAACCCACGTGAGCTGCTTGGCACACGAAAGGCACATCGAGCGGCCGCCGCTGCCGCGGCCCGTGTTGAAACGCAGAATCACTACGTTTAGAAAGCTGCCAATAATGACGCCAAAAAGCCCAACAGCAATGAGCACAGCTGTAAGAGAACTAGTTACAGGTAACATCACTGGTATCATCGAGCGCCTCTGGAGCAGTTCCCGTATCTGAACCGTACGCAGTTCCAGATGCATTTTCAGTACGTCCACGACCTGAACTATCTACACAAAACGCTCCACTATCTGGGAGATCAGCCGCAACCGCCCATCCGCCTGCTGCATTCACACAGGTGACTGAACCGCTACCATTTAAGCTGTCTGCTTCTGTACGAGCATTAGTTACCACGCTGTTTGCACAAACATTCGCAAAACTCAAATCATCAGCATAGAGAATTTCTGCCTGTGTACGAATACTTGTTAGATTTTGTTTAATAGCAGCTGCGTTTCCCTTTCCACGTGCACTTGAAAGTGACGCGAGCACCACGCTTGAAAGAATACCGATAATTGCGATTACCACAAGAAGTTCAATGAGCGTAAAACCAGCTCGCTTATTTTGAAATTTCATACCATCCATTCTACCATGACAAAAACAAAAACAACCCGACGAGCGGGTTGTTTTTGTGTATGTAGTTTATACTACTCGCAAGTCGTATCGTTTGAGCTAAGTGCTGCAGCTGTGGTTGTTGAAATACCAGTACTGTCTACACAGAAGTGCTCACCTGATGTACTAAGTGGAGCAGATGCTGCCCACGCTGTACCTGTTGAGTAACATGCGCCAGTACCGCCGGTTGCGCTACCTGCTGCCTCAACGTTTGTTGCAATGCTGTCAGCCTCAGCTGCATCACACACACCAGTGTTTGATGCACCATCTGGATCGTAACTGTTGCCGTTGTCGTCGTAGTAAAGCTCCGCCTGTGCGCGTGCGTTTGCAAGGTTTGCCTTTACAGCAGCGTCTGCACCCTTATCACGAGCAGTGTTCAACGAAGCGAGTACTACTGATGAGAGAATACCAATGATGGCAATCACCACGAGAAGCTCAATCAACGTAAAACCTTGTTGTTTCTTCATATCGTTTAAGAAAGACTTTCTTCTTTAAGCTTAATAATTTGATCAAACCAATTTGGCGCAGAACGCGCCAAATCTACACTATTCATTGTACTGCTCACAAAACAGTAGAATATATGTTTTCCACAAACGCCTACCGCCCAGCAAGTTGCAAAGCTTTAAGAGCCAGGGCCCGTGCCCCCTCTCGTGTATCATGCACAGCCAAAAATCCTGCACTATGACAAAATCGAGATCCAGGAATACCTGTCACCTCGCTCAATGCTACGTCCGTAAGACCTCCCCAGGCTTTTGGGAACGGTACCCGGGTCTCGTATCCTGTGAGCGTCTGATGCACTGCTTGTACCATAAAACGTGTTGTATCAATCTCCGGAAAAATTACGAAGCACGGTTCAGGATGTGCCACGAGCACCTCTCGCCATGGGTACCCACAATCAAGCTCGATAATTCGCTTGTCTACCGCCGACTGATACACATCTTCTACTGTCGCTCGACCGGCAACAGATGCCTCTGCACGTTTGATTTCTCGCTCAATCACACGCATCGCAAAATCAACCAGCTCAGTAAAATGCTCGAACTGCTCATCGTACGATTCACTCCATGTAGTGTTAAAAGCATTAGCAAGCTTATCGAGCGTGTAGTGTTCAAGCGTTGGAACCGTATATGATGCAGGACTTGCGTACCCAGTATCAGTCGCATCTACACGACACACGAGCTGCTCATCAAGTGTCTGCCACACCGCATCCGAACTACAGAGTTCTCGTCCGTAGTGCTTCCAGATAAGTCCAAATGCGGCGTATGGGATTCCATTTTCACGTGTTACCGCTCCCCCCGCTTGGTGGTGATCGAATCGAGCAATCACAGGATCATAGACCATGCCCACATCGTAGACAATGTCACCTGCAGCAAGAACGTCTGGATCTCGACTACGAGTAACCGTGCACGTATCTTTTCCGAATCGCGCAAAGAGAACCGCTGTCGCAAAGACATCGTCTGCATGGAACTTTCCGCTGTGCGTAACGAGCTGCATACTTACCGTTTTTCAAAGAGCGTTAGTTCTCGCCATCGAACCTGTGTGTAGAGGTACCGACATATCGCACCAAATGCAGCCAAGAAGAAAACAATACGGGTGGCTTCACCAACAAGTGGCACGAATTGAACAACCGTTAGAAGCACTACACCAAGTGCCGCTGTTTTAAATGAAACTTCGAGTGCAGCACCACGAACAAATATTCGTTTGACCAAAGCACCTACCGCAATGCTTGAAACTGCTGAGGCGATGATAAAGAAGAAGATATACGCAAACATCACGAGCACTGCAACAGGCATGAGCAACAGGCTGAGAAAGAGGATCAACGCAACAACCGGAAGTACCACGACCGTTAAAAGCCCAGTGAGCACGCTGCGCCCAAACGACATGAGCACGTACTCGGTAGTACGTTGCGAAAAGACTCGAAAGAGGTACACGAGCAAGAAGGTTAGAATGAGGGTCGTTACAAAACGAAGTACAATCCAAAAATTGAGGAAGTTAAGGACAGCACGTTCGATTGCACCGCTCTCTCGAATTGATTCAACTCGATTAAAGGTGACCGAGCCTTCGACTACAGCAGTTGCTGCAATGTCTGCTTCGCGAGGCGAGAAGTAAACAACCGCACCGGGGACACGCGCTGTATCAGCAAAGGTTAGTCGTTCAGTTGTAATATTTGCACTCGTTGTAATTTCACCAGTAATCATTGTTGCCACAGCGACAATGCGCGCGTGCTTATGCAGCGTCGAGCCAACAGTGATATGTCCACCAACCGCGAGCACTTCACCAGAAATTGTCGCCTCTGGCGACAGAAGCAACGTACCACCGAGCAATACGACATCTCCGGCAACTGTTCCTTCTACCGTAACAGTTCCACCAATCACTCGCACATCACCGCGTACATTACCGGTAATTACGGCAGATTCACCTGCAAGAATAAGAACATCCCCGTCAACGGTACCTGGAAGCTGGACACGCCCGCCAGCAATAAAGAGGTCTTGCGTAAAGGTTCCTGCCGCCTCAACACTACCTCCAACGAGGTACTGATTATCTGGAAAGGTTGCTGACGCGTCAGTTTTGGTATCACTGCCCACCTGTACACCAGCGGCAAATGCAGGTATAGGCAAAAGGCTTGCTGCAAAAAGAAGTAGAAACGCGAACCATGAGCGCCACATAACGCCCCAAGCATAGCACAGACCAGACCTAGGCACTACTCTTCTTTCAGAGTCCAACCGTCGGCAAGCAGAGGTTCCGCCTTTTTCCATTTTAGCTGCTGCGTCTCCCCGTTTCTCTGAATCGTCACAAGGTCATTTCGGCCAAATGAAGGACCGGCTTCGGCTGCCACTGCATCCCCTTTGCTACCATTTGTAATCATTTCGGCGTGCTTTACCGTTTGCTTAAGACGCGCCTCCTCTGCTGCAAATGCACCCGCTCCGATCTGCGGAAGTAGCTTCGCGATTTGCTGGTTAACAGCATGCTGCATGTCCTCAAAGAGACGACGACCTTCTTTTTTGTATTCAATGAGAGGATCTCGCTGACCGTATGCACGGAGGTTGACGCTACTTCTGAGGTAGTTCATGTACTCGAGATGATCCACCCAGTACGTATCAATTGCCTGAAGCACAAGTCGTCTAAATGATGCCATAAAATCATCATCTCCGAGCAATGCGCGCTTCTCGGCAACAACAGGCTCGAGTTCTGGAAAGAGCGCTACGAGTGAAGCAATTTCTGTTTCGAGATTTTCGCGTGTGCCCGTAAGGACCGTGCGTCTTCGCTGGTATACGGCTGCTCGCTGTGTATTGAGAACGGTATCAAATTCTAGAAGCTGCTTTCGAGCATCGAAGTTAAATCCTTCAATTTTTGTTTGTGCAGACTCAAGTTGTTTAGTAATAAACTTATTTTCAATTGGTTCATCCTCGGGAATACCGAGCTTACCCATGAGAGTCTTTACCGTATCTGACGCAAAGATGCGCATGAGTGAATCTTCGAGTGAAACAAAGAACTGCGTTTCTCCAGGATCTCCCTGACGTCCCGAACGACCGCGCAGCTGGTTATCAATACGACGCGCCTCATGACGTTCTGTGCCAAGCACGAAGAGTCCACCAAGCGCCTTAACCTCTTCGTACGCCTGTTGCTCGAGCGGCGCGCCACCAAGCGCAATGTCCACACCACGACCTGCCATGTTTGTTGCAATAGTCACTGCACCCTTGCGACCAGCTTGTGCAATAATTTCTCCTTCTCGTTCGTGGTTCTTTGCATTAAGGACTTCATGTGGAATACCCTCTTTTGCCAGAAACTGCGAAAGGAGTTCATTTGTCTCAATCGCAACCGTACCAATGAGCACTGGTTGGCCGCTCTCATGCAATGCACGCACACGCTTAGCAATTGCTTTAAACTTCCCTGTTTGCGTTTGAAAAATAAGATCATTCTTATCGAGACGTGCAATTGGTTTATTTGTAGGCACTTCAACAACTTCAAGGCCATACACCTTAAAGAATTCTTCTTCGTTGGTTTTTGCAGTACCCGTCATTCCGCCCAGCTTTTCATACATGCGGAAGTAATTTTGGTACGTGATTGATGCAAAGGTACGTGACTCTTGTTGTACAGGCACCCCCTCTTTTGCTTCAACTGCTTGGTGTAATCCTTCAGACCAACGGCGTCCTGGCTGCAAACGACCAGTAAACTCGTCGACGATAACCACTTGGCCATCCCGAACAACGTACTGTTTATCTCGAATGAAGAGAGATTTTGCTCGAATTGCAGTCTCGAGATGATGTACATACTTGATACCGTGTTCGGTATACAAATTATCGATACCAAGAAGCTTCTCAGCCATATCAATACCGGCTTCTGTGACACTGACGGCTTTTAGTTTTTCATCAACGGTAAAGTGCTCTCCCTCTGTAAGCTGGGCAGCAACCTGTGCAAATGTTTGGTACAGGCTTCCAGATTCTGCGGCAGGAGCAGAAATAATAAGTGGCGTGCGCGCCTCATCAATAAGAATTGAGTCAATCTCATCAACAATAGCAAAGTAGTGACTTCGCTGTCGCAAGTGCGACGCATCGTACTCGATGTTGTCACGGAGATAGTCGAACCCAAACTCGCTGTTGGTACCGTAAACAATGTCCGCTTGATACGCTTCGTGACGAGAGACTGGTCGAAGGAATTCTTGAATGACACGAAATGCACCGGTCTCATCGCGCTCACTATCAAGCTCAACATGAGCTGGATCATACATGTACGAAAACTGCTGCCCGATAACACTCGTTGAAAGTCCAAGGAATGTATAGATTTGGCCCATCCACACAGCGTCACGTCGTGAAAGATAATCGTTAACCGTAACGACGTGCACACCCTTACCAGTAAGTGCATTGAGGTACGTTGGCAATGTTGCCATGAGCGTCTTTCCTTCTCCTGTTTTCATTTCTGAAAGATTGCCATCGTGAAGGATCATGCCACCAACAAGTTGTACATCGAAGTGCCGTTTACCGAGCACACGCTTTGATGCCTCACGAACAACAGCAAATGCCTCAGGCAGCAACGCATCAAGCGTCGCGCCCGCAGCAAGGCGCTCCTTAAAAGCAGCCGTTTTGGCCTTAAGCTCGTCATCTGACAGTGCAGCAATCTGTGGCTCTAGCGCATTGATTGCTGGCACTCGAGCTTCGTACTGAGTCACCAGCTTTTTACTGTGATCCCCAAAGAAACGTTGAAATATTCCCATAGCTCGACCATCCTAACACAAAACGGCCGCGGCACGAAGTGCCGCGACCGTTTTGTTGAAGACTACTTCTTCTTTGCAACCTTTCGCTTTGGAGCTGCTTTGCGAGTTGTCTTCTTTGCTACCTTTCGCTTTGGAGCTGCTTTCTTAGCAACCTTTCGCTTTGGGGCTGCTTTCTTTGCAACCTTTCGCTTTGGAGCTGCTTTCTTTTTTGCTGCCATGTTTTTGAAACGTGTTACGTGTGACATTAAACTCGACCGTATGTATTCATTATCGTGCACATACGCACAACATACAATGAAAAAAAAATATTTTTGTGGAAAACTTTTTTTATTTACAAATGCAATTACAAAAATAAAAATGAAAAAACTTTTTTACATGTAACTTTTTTTCTTTCAATGAGTGATATATCACGCATGCAAAACAAAAAACGCGCGCGACATTTGTCGCGCGCGTTTTTTGTTTTTATCTTTCTGTTCTAACTCGACACGGCCAACAGGTACGAAACTCCAAATGAATATCTATGTGAGTGCAGCTGTTGGCCATGTCGAGTTACAACCCTCCCGAGTATAGCAAAGCCCCTTATAAGGGCAACTCTGCCGACCCCAAGCACGCATCTTTTCTCCATATCTTTTTCATTATTACCCTATACTGACCCATACAAACTATACAGGAAGCCAACGTACAATAAACAAAAAACCCCGCTTTCGCGGGGTTTTTTGCAGACATTCATTTGGTAGTGTTACGTACCGCAACACTCACAATGTATATACTAGCACAGTTTCAAAAATACGCAACCCCCACCCTCTACAAGAGTGGTTCCCCTCTCTTAATCTTCTCGATGAGTGCATCAGTCTGCGCTTGAGCGCCTGGGAATTTTGTACCAAGTTCTGTAAAGACTTTGATAGCTTCTTCGTTTTTACCAGCACGATACAGTGAAATCGCAAGTGTTGCATACGCCTGCGCAACATCTGGCTGCGACTCAAGATTCTGTTGTGCCAAACCAATCACACGATCTCCACGACCCGTTGCAAACGCCTCTTCAATCAATGCGTCGTACTGTTCTACGTTGCCCGCACGAAGTGAAGATCGAACAAGCTGTCGCCACGTAAGGTCATTGCTTGGTTCCATATCATGTACACGCTGTGCAAGCGCCAACCCCTCTGCTAACTTCCCCTGTCGGAAAATAGTCTCAATTAATGGTTGGTACAAGAACTGCTTATTTGGCGCAAGCGCAATTGCCTCGTTAAACATTGCCATCGACTGCTCGAAATTTCCTGTTTGTAGTAAGAGCTGTCCTGCAAATGCTAGGAACTTTGCATCACGCGGTTTCGTATCAAGCTCCTTCTGCATTTCTGAAGCAGCAAAGGTGACAAACGCCTGTCGCTCTTCAACTGGAATACTGTTTATTCGTACAACATGATCGGTCAATGAGATAAGCTGCTGACGCGTCTCGGTCGTACCGAACGTGTCGTACGAAAGCGCTTCTTCAAATAAACGCTTAGCTTCTGGGAGATTTTTTGCAATATCTACACGAAGTGCATCAATGAGAAGCGCTGACTGTTTGTAACTTGGTACATTGAGTGCCCACGCGCTCAATGGGAATGCAATAACAACAAGCACAATTGCAACTGACCCAGCAACGTTGTAGGAAACGGGTGTCGCAGGAAACACAGGTGTCGCACCTGCAGTACTTCGTGCATGTACAAATGCGAGTAGCGCCATAAAGTAGATGTAGCTCACCAAGTTGTCGAACACAAACAAGTTGTGGAAACAGTACGCAGCAACAAGGCCAGTAAGAACTGCCCGTTCAAGCATCGTGAAGGTTGATGATTTCTTCCAAATCAAATACACCAATGCTGCGATAACACTCACGTATGCAATGAGCCCAAGGAATCCTGCCGCAATGAGCCAATCAAATACAATATTGTGCACGCGATCGAACCACTGTTCTTGGTTCCACATTTTTGGGTTGTAGTACTTATCGAATACTGGTCCGTAATTACCCAAACCATACCCCAAGAGTGGGCGCTCCGTGACACCTTGCCATGCAGTTTCCCAGTTGTAGAAACGTGCAATAGTCGTTGTTTCAGTAAAGGAGATGTCGGCAACACGACGAAGTGCAGGAATACTTTGCACTACCGCACTTTCCTTAAAACCAATCACTAACACAGCAAACACGAGCGCAAGTCCAAGTACTCCTCCCGTAACCATTCGTACATTTTTTGTATTTTTACCAAAAATACTGTACAAGACCGCAGTGAGGACGATACCTCCAATAAGTCCAAGAAGTGAACCTCGAGTTGCCGTCCAGAAAACACCGAGAACTGAGAGGAGCATTGATGCACCATACACGTACTGAAGCAGTGGACTTAGAGAACGTTGTACGAGCAACATCAGTGCAATAAAGAAGGTGAACACGAGGTAGATAGCGAGATATGTTGCGTTACCGAGCGTACCGTCAATACGGTCAGCGGCAAAACCAATCGGGAAAATACCAGCAACCTGAAGTGCTGCCCACAGCACCTCGATTGCGCCGCAAACAAGCGCCGCATGCGCAAACCATGACCAGAGACGATCACGCGTGAGTACTGAACTAGCAACAAGCAAGAAGGCAAAGAGATGGAGGAATGTCACGTACCCTTCCATACGCTCGTAGTTGCTCCAAAAACTATAGTACGGATTAGTACCCAACACGCTCGCAAGCAGCACCACAAGCATAAATGCAGTAAACGTACCAAGAATCCATGAACGGCGCGGCCGGTACGCAGGATCAAGCACCGCCAATCCCACCCAGGCAAAGAAGCCGAGCGCCGATACTACTCGAAAGAAGTACGCTTTTGCAGTAATAAACGGAAAGTATAGTTCGGTGTAAAAAATGAGTGGCGTTAAAAGGGCCGCAAAAACGCTCCCCGCCGCAATCCAGAATAATGCTTTTTTTAGTGTCATATGCTGGGTACTATAGCACGACTAGCCGTTCCAGGTCTTGTCATACAAACGAAGGGCATACAAAGCAAACTGGTGATTTTCACTCTTTATCGTAGCCCCCATAAAGGTTTTTGGAAGCTTCGCAAAAAACGCCTGAGCGTCGAGGTCTCTGTCTTTTGGTAAGACAAGCCCCTTCTTTTCATACGCCCCAAGCATCCCCTTCTTCCGAGCCAACCGAAGCAGTGGTAGTTTTTTTAATGCCACACGAATTCTTGATTCTTTTGAGTACCCAATGCGCTGCCAGATTGGAATAGACAAAATATACTCAATGAGATCAACGTCGTAGAACACATTTCGAACGGCAACACCTTTTTGTATTCCTGGGGCGATAAACACTTCCCCGTCGCTTGGTGTATGCCCCCACAACATTCCGGCAAAAGAAAGCTGTTGGAGCAGCGTTTGCTTTTCAGGAATACCAGCAATACCAGCAGGCCACCAGGTTGTGTGCCCGAGTGTTGCGAGCGCAATGTAATTCTGCACTGCACTCTGCTGCGGTTTAAAGTATGGAACGCGCAGGAACCGACGCAGCACCCGCGGTACAGACATATAGAAAAAGGTGGTGAACTGATGAAACACCGAACCAAAAGAAGTATCGGCATTTTGTGCAAAAAAGACAGCCGGCGCATCTGCGAACGTTGTTTGATTCCAAAGAACAGAAATCGTAAGTGAAGCAGCTGTTCCATTTGGATATGGGTACGCATCTCTGTACCGCGACACGTACTGATTGTACTGTGCTGTTTCAAGATTAGTAATGACATGTGTATCAAGCGCCAATCGAGACGCAGTCGCTTGTGCCCGCACAGCCTCGCTCCCGGTGACTCCCCACGGTGAGATAGTGAAAGCATCAACCGCAACGCCGGCACGTTTCAAGTAGTATGCAGTAATTGCCGAATCGGAGCCGCCCGAGAGCGCCAGCGATACACGGGCGGCGCCTGCAGGAATGGCTCGCTGTGCTGCTTGCATGAGCAGCGTATCGAGTGATGTTTCGACAGTAGCCACTGTACGATTTGGCAATGTTGGTTTCTGCCACACATACCTCTCGAACACAGCAACATTCCAACCGCTATCACCTCGCGTAAATGATAGAATCGTGCCCGCAGGAACAACACCACCAGTAGGTGTTGTTGCAAATTTCAGTGTCCCTGTAGCAAGGTACTGCCCCACCGTTACCTCAGTAAATGTATCGGGAAGTATATCGAGCGGATTATATGAGAAACGTGGCGCATCTGCATTTGCTGTGTCGTAGCAAACTGGCACATTTCCCAGGTGATCAGTAAGTGCATAATACGTATCGGTAACAGTATCGTGATACACCGCGCCGAAGCACGCATTTCGATGGGTATGAAAAAAGCGACGTAGCTCTTCTACTGTCTGTGGATGATTTCCTTCAAGGTTGTAGCTCCAAATACACTGCATACGTTTATACTACACATGCGCTTCCATGATTGCACAGAGTCGTTCAATCAGCGATGGCAACCCATGTACCCGCCGGATTTCCTCAGCAGCCGCAGTATCTCGAGACGATCCAATGCCAAGAATCCCTGCACGAATTGCTTCAGGTGTTCGTGCAACATGCACTACCCCAGGGAGAGATGCCGCCACATCACTTGCAGACACGACTGGTGTACCACAAGCAATTGCTTCAAGGAGTACTTTATCGAGACTACCAGTTTCGCTTGCATGCACAAATACCCCAGCCTGCTGATACAAGGATCGCGTCGCACCATGTGACACAGGGCCAAGCCAGCGTACTCGATCTACAACACCTTGTGCAACCGCTCGCTCTTTACACGCGCGCTCGTATGCACGATCCGCATCAGTGATTGGACCACCGGCTATAGACAATGTCATGTCAGGCAATACGGTAAGTGCATCGATAAGCACGTCGATACGCTTTGCTGGTGCAATACGCCCAACAGTAAGGAGCTGTCCGGCTTGTCGCACAACTGCACTATCAACGGTAAAGAAGTCAGTATCAATACCATGACCAGTAACCACCTTCTTACGGGTACGCAGGCGCAGACTTTCTGTCGATGCGGTAAAGATTGATCGAACAAACCAAGATGCCACTCGGAGTTTACAATCAACGTGTTTATGGGTGTACCACAAGAACACCGGCTTTCGCAGTACAAACCACAACTTCCAGCAAAGCACTACATAGACAGGATTCATGTGTACAAAAACGTGCGTGTATTGCCCACGATACTTCCACACATACCGGTAGAGTCGGTACAGCCGGCGCATGCGACCTGCACCCTGCTCTTTACCTAATGAGTAGACCTGCACATTTTGTGGCAACGAGTGGTTCCCCTCCTCAAGACAAATAACGGTCAGCTGTTCCACGTGCGTAGCAAACATTTCCAACCATCGGTGGAAAAAACCAAGCACTTGGTCATCACGATCTACTTTTTGTGTAATGAGTAACAGCTTCATAGTTCAGTACATGTAAATGCTTCTTTGTATGCCTCAAGATATTCAATAGATGAGCGGACATGTGCACGCGCAGCTTCCTGGGCGCGACCAGCAAGCACTAATCGAAGTGGTTCGTTGTCGAGTAACTGTTCAAGTTTTTGGACAATATCACTGGTTACCCCGCTTGTTACTAAACAACTTCCACCATCAATGAGCAGCTCACCAACAACTCCAACATCGGTGGTAAGTATCGGTACACCAGCAAGCGCAGCCTCAACAAGCGTCATACCATACCCCTCGTATGCTGATAGTTGCATAAATATGTCGGCCCCTGCATACAACGGACACACATCTGCAACAGTTCCAAGAAATTGAACCTGATTCCCAATACCATGTGAGCAGACTTGTTTCTCAAATGCTGCGCGCAGTCGTCCATCGCCGGCAATAACCAAACCAGCATCTGGGTGTGTTCGAGCAATGCGCGCAAAAGCATCAATTGCACGATGTATGTGTTTCTCTGATTCTAAACGAGAGACCATCAGTATTGTCTGTGCATACGGAAATACGCGCGGAGATGCCGTGCATGGATTTACTGCAATAGGCAACACCACTGGCGTAACGGTACACTCAGGTACTTGTGCACGAATTGAAGCGGCAATACGTTCTGACACCACCCGGATACCCTGCGCTTGAGGTAGCAGCCAGCGAGCGCACCGTACCCGCAAACGATTGAGTACGCTGTGTTGCTTGAATGCAGTAGCAAAGACATCTGTGTGCACTTGGAGGTGTAAGGGGCAGCGGCGTTTTGTAGCAATGCATCGAGCAACAAAACCAGTCTCAAAAGGATCTTGCGCTGAAACAACAGAAAATGTCCGAGCTTGTGCAATGCGAATCGCATCAAAAATATACCCAATTCGAAATGTTGAATTTGTTGGATACACACGCACGCGTTCTGAAAGAGCAACTTCTTGATGTACCCCTCGAACAAACACGATAACGTCGAGCGTATCAAACAGCTCACCGTATGCACGCATGCGAGTACTCACACCACTATCTGGATTGAGTAGTCCCCTATCTGTTGAAATCATGAGTAGCTTCATATAATAGTGCCATACTACGGCAAATTTGACCGATATGCTACCCACGTAGTAGGCTAAGGCTTTAGATGTCCTCACAACCGAATACCCCATGGCAACACGCACGCCAACTACTCAGACGGCATGCACCACACAGACTAATGACGTGGAATGAGTACGGCACCCTCTTTCGAGGACTCATCACACACGTCACTGTTGATGACTCAACTATCCTCATCCACCTTTCTTGTGTGCGACACTACGTCCGCGGCACATGGCAACTCTACCGACCAATCGGTACTGAAGTTCTCACAACTGCTTGGCGCATTGAAAAACACAGAAACACGAGAGTGACGACGGCTGACGATGGATCAATTCGCTTTGATTTACTCAAAGGTATCAATAGCTTCTGTTTGGAGCGTGTTGCTCGCCCCTTTTCGTGAAGGGGCGCTTTTCGTTTACACCTTACCTGCGCGAGGTCTCTGTCTGCTGCACAGTAGCTTCAAACACCTCCTCCATTTCACGCGTAATCGTATCCCAATCGTATCGATTTTCAACCATGGCCCGAGCGGTGCGCACAAGATGTTCACGCAACGACTCATCAGCAAGTACTCGTTGTACCTGTGTAGCAACATCTTCAACTGACTCAATACCAACTACCAATCCGTTTTCATCGTGCGTTAAGAAGTCTGCAATGCCACCTGCAGTCGTAGCGATTACCGGCAGTTCTGCGGCCATGGCCTCAACAAATGCATTTCCAAAACCTTCCGTACGTGACGGTCGAATAAATATATCTGCCGCGCGGAAATAGTCTGGCAATGCTTCATGAGCTACGTGCCCCAAAAAATGCACCCGTGCAGCAACTCCCGTTTCTGTAGCAAGCAACTCGAGTTGAGCACGATCAGGTCCCGTACCTGCGATGACGAAATGTACATGCTCGGGCAGCAACGACAACGCACGAATGACGATATCATTTGCATTCTTTTCAACTAATCGCGATGCAGTAAAGAGCCACACATCGCCTGATTGCTTACCGAGCACTTGTTTTATTTCTGCCACACGAGCAGCATCAAACGTTGCAAAACGTGCGTAATCAACTCCATTTGGCACAACACGTACCGGACCGGTATACCCCATACGTACCGCAAAATCTGCGAGGTACGTCGAGATTGCTTGCACGTATGTCGTTATTACAAAAATCCGTTTGAACAATGGCATAACTACTTTGATACGTGCACGCCCAACAATTTTTTCTATAGGATCACCATCTTGCAACGTTAGCAGGATTGGAACATCTCGGTAAAAAAAATTAAAAAATACTGCCGGAAAACCTGCATACGCCATCATTGCCCAGACCATTGAGAATGGCGCGGAACGATGTAATCGAATAGCTTTCAACGCCGCAGTTACTGGGAAAAAAAGTTTTGCCACATAGAGCGGAAAACGAACGAGCGCTTCAGGTGTTGGGTTTGGTCGGCTAAAGCCAACACGATGCACATGAACATTACCGAACTGTTCATACCGAGGTAACGTACTATCAAGCCGCAGCGTTACCATATGAAATTCATACTCTTTTGACGCAAGTCGGTCAGTAATGGCCTTAACCGCAACACCATCACCCCCAACAAATTTTGGGTAGTAGGTCAGAGCAAAAAGTAAGATGCGTTTTTTAGCTGTTGTCATAGCTATCTTGTACCGCGTCTAGCCCTGAACATCAAGTATTTTGCGAAGTTCATCTTCAGAAATTTCGTGCGGAACCTCTGGTTCACTAGGAGCAAACACAGGTGCTGCAACTGGTTTTGGAGCGGCATTTTGAACAGGGGTAGCACTTTGAACAGAAGTCGCTTGAGCAGGGACTGCGCCGCCAAGGGCCTTAGCAAGGGCGTCCTTTAAACTGTCTCGATTTTCATTGCTCACGGTTTTTGGATCATGGGCAACCTGCTTTTGTGGCTTACTCTTCTTAGCAAGCGCCTCAAGCGAAATTGATTCGAGCGCGTCATCTGGATCATCATCAAGTGGCATCTCTGCCTGCAGTAAACGTTTACGCTCAAGCTCTCGAGCAAGTGCCGCACTCGTTGCAGGATCAATCATTGGTTTTCGCGGCACAGCTTCCTGTGCGCCACGCTCATCACGGGGCGGACGCTCATCACGACCACCTCTTTGTCCATCGCGTGTATCACGGTTTTGCGCCCCACCAGAAACTGCCTTTGCTCCAGATGGTTTTCCCGCTTTTGGCGCCCCCTTACCTTCCCCCTTTGGCGCAGCAGAGTCCTCACGGCCCGCCTCTAGGAGTGCCCGAACTTCACCTTCAACCTCTGAGCGCGGTCGAGCATACTGCTTACGTGACGCATCAATAATTTGTGGCACATAATTCACTTCCCCTTTTGCAATTGGCGGCAACGTGCGCGCAGAAAATGGCTGAGATCCAATACCATCAATCATGAGCCGCAAGTAAATCTGAGCAAATCCCAAGTTCACAATATCGGTAGCCATAAACGTTGGCGCGAACTCTTTCTCAAGATACTCTGCATCACCCGCTCCAACGCGAAACGTCACCAGTGTTCCAACGTTTCCAAACACTGCTGCCCGAACCTCTTCTGGCATTTGCTCAATATACTGGTGCGTGATGGTGAGATTCAACTTATACTTTCGTGCCTCAGACAAAATGTCAGCAAAAGACTCGTTTGCAAATGATTGAAACTCATCCACGAAAAGGTAGAAGTTTGGAGCAGCATTAATTTCTGCCTCATTCAAGTCTGCGCGACTCATCGCAGCAAGGTAAATCTTTGTGACGAGCATGCTACCCAAGAGCTGCGCGTTAACTTCACCGATACGCCCTTTCGACAAGTTAATGATAACAATCTTGCGTTCATCCATGAGCTGTCGAATATCGAAACTTGATTTTGGCTGCCCAACGATGTTTCGAATGAGCGGGTTTGCCGTAAACTGTCCAATCTTATTCTGAATTGCAGGTGTTGCCTCAGCAGCAAAACGCTCGGTATACTTTGCAAACTCATCAACCCAAAAAGATTTCACCGATGCATCGGTCAAATTTGCAACAACCTTCTCACGGAAACTCTTGTCCGCAAGCATTTTGTTTACTGAAAGCAATGTTGAACCTGGATATTCAAGCAATGCTAGGAGCGTATTTGAGAGAATGTACTCCATACGCGCAGACCACGCGTCCTGCCAAATTTTCTTGAATGAAGACATGAGACCTGATACCACAAGGTGACGTTTGTCATACCCAACGTCTTCCATAACGTTAAATGAAACTGGATGCTCGGTATCGAATGGCGCAAAGTACAGCACATCATTAATACGGCTCTCAGGAACATACTCGAGCAGCAAGTCTGCGGTTTTGCCGTGCGGATCAATAAAGCAAATTCCGTTTCCATTGCGAAGGTCTTGCACCGCCAGGTTTTCGAGCAGCGTAGATTTACCCATACCCGTCTTTCCAATCACGTACATGTGACGGCTGCGGTCTTTTGCCTTAATACCAAACGGAATACGCTTATTACGCGCGTCTGTCTCAGCAAAGTATGTTACCTGATTAGGATCTTGCATGTGTGTTTATTGTAACAGAGAACATGCTGCTCGTGCGCACTGCGCACAGTGTGGAAAACATTTTACTCTTCAAGAAGTGCGCCGCGGGTATACCGATTTGATGGAGCCCAAAGCATCCACGAGGTAAGTCCCACGTCATACGTTGCTTGAATTTGTGCACGCACTTCTTTTGGTCCATAGTCACCACCGTAATCAAAATCTTGAATCCACGGACGCAGCTGCTGCTTGCTTATTTTTGCCTTTACATGATCTGGCGTACTCGTTGCAGCAAGCATGTCGTCAATTCGCTGAACACCCTCACTCATAACGTAGTGGATAAGTTCATACGGATAGTGGTTTGGGTTTGACCATCCATTAAATCCATTTGGGTAGTGTGATGGGTACACCATTGGTCCAAGGTAATCAAAGTACGGGAGCGCTCGCTCTTGCACTTGTCCGATGTTGAGGTCGTCGGTGTTTGTGGTAGTCATGCCAAAGAGATCGGCAGAGATAATTGGGCGCACCGAGCTATCTGCAGGTTTGTCCCCACGCAGCTCTGCATCAAGAAACTGGAAGAATTTTTCAAGTGCAACCTGCTTGCCGAGTGCACCATTTGCATCAAGGATTGCAGCAGAATGCGGGAAGTAAATATTATTCATATCACCGTCTGACGGAAATCGTACGTAATCAAAGTTAAGCTCATCAAATCCGAGGTCGTAGGATTCTTTAGCAAGCAGCAGGACATACTCCCAGTACGGTTTCGCACTTACATCAATAAATGAAAGTCCTTTATGATCTTTCCATGTTGCACGATCGCTCGCTCGCTGCACCGCCAATTCTGGATGCTGCTTTGTGTAAAACGGATCTTGAAATACAGTAATGCGACCAATCACATAGATACCCTGCTCATGCAGTGCCGCAATGAATTCGCGCATATCAGTTGTGCCACACTGTGCGGCATCCCACGCCGGCTTTAGGGCATCGTTCTGCGGAGCAAAAGAGATGGTGCCGCTAAAATCTTTGATATCAATAATGATGCTGTTGAGTTCTGTTTCATTAACCAAATCGACAAGCTCTTGGCGGAAGTCGTCAGTACCAACGACGCACGCACTCATGTACAACGCTTTTACCGCACTTGGAATCGGAACATGTGCCGATGTCTGTGTTTCTGGTTCAACAGGTTCACCATCAGTTTGATGCGCATCTGCTAGTACAGGCTGCGTATCACTTGTCACTGATGCTCGTGGGATAAAAGAAAGTGCAAGCAACCCACAAATGACAGCAAGCACGGCAAGCGTTCCCGTAAGAACACTCCCTCGTTGCGCGCTATCGAACAAGGACATCATCGTAGTGTGGCGTTACATCAACGATAGCGACTCGCTTCTTGCGAGGCTTGCGCACTTTTGGCGCGTCGGCGCTATGACTATCTACGGCCATGGTGTGCGGGAAAGCATCAGCAGATACATATCCCTGTGGCTCAGGCGCACGGTCGTGATGCGTTGTTTCAAAATCATATGCCGATGCATACGCACTTGTTCTTGCACTTTGTATCGAAGCTGATGGCGTATCGTCAACAGGTGTAGTTGCCGTAGAAAGAGCGTTACACTGCTCACGTCGAGCAACCAAAGCAGCGGCAACCAAAAGCAACCCAATTGTAAACAGGACGAGATGCTTCCACGACTGCGGAATACCTAAAAACGGTAGTAGCGTAATAAGGACCCCGATCCAAAGTGACATCTTGTAGTTCAACATACCTCGTTAGTATAAAAGAAAATGCCCCGGCATGCACGAAGCAGCAGGGCGAAGCGACAGGGTTACCCCTTTTTGATTGTGGGTACTCAGTTCAGAAGACGCCGGACACCGAGGAGTGTGTACCTGCGCTCGTCTTGCATGTACGCACGCCGACCTGTTTCTACCGCTTTCCAGGAAACCAGCGTGACCGCAGGTTGTGCGGTTGGTTCACCGAGAACTGCAAGAAATGACCCAGCAAACCACGTATTCCTTCCCTGGAAGGCCACAGGGGTTCGCAACGCCATCCGAATTCGGTCGGACGCCGTACCGAATTGCTGGTCAAAGAAGTCGAGTTCGGTGAGCATGGCAACACCATATCCAAGCTGATCCATCTCTGCCAGCGTGACATTGAACGATCTACTGATTTCGAACTCACGCATGATGCAATCGTACGCGCCCTCCTGAAAGGGTTTGATGGTTGCATCATCTGGAAAT
Source organism: Candidatus Parcubacteria bacterium (assembly GCA_041158505.1). Classification (GTDB taxonomy): domain Bacteria; phylum Patescibacteriota; class Minisyncoccia; order Phycocordibacterales; family JAACPR01; genus JAGOTN01. The sequence continues at coordinate 34,541 of JBEBBG010000011.1, forward strand.
GGCACAGATAGTCGGCCAATCGGACCATCGCGCCGCGTGTAATGAAGTTTGCCCTGTGAAGCCCCCCACGCGGGGATAGTGAATCCGTGAGCTCCAAACGAGGCTTTGGGTGATTTAATAAGGGTCATAATCGTGTAGTGGTTGGGATTGATCTGAGGTTCCACTGGCACTATACCCCATCCAAAAAAGAAAAAGCAACCTGCGCCACCATTACACAAAGCGGGGCAACAAGCCCTACTCTCCAGCCACTAAGACCACAAACTCGCCACGCACCGTGTCTGGATGCTCATCAAAATGTGCGAGCAGTTCCGCAGGTGTACCATACAGGGTTTCTTCAAAAAGTTTCGTAAGCTCTCGAGCAATCATAACCGTGCGGTCTGGTGCATGCACCGAAAGCGATTGCAACGTTTTTATAATTCGATGCGGTGATTCATAAAAAATAGTTGCTCGCTCATTTGCAGCAATTTCTGCAAAGAGTGTCTCGCGGCCCTTCTTGTGCGGCAGAAATCCAAGAAAGGTAAACTGGGCCGCGGGAAGTCCTGCAATTGATACAGCCGCAGTCAGCGCGCTTGCGCCGGGCACAGTAACCACTCGCACATCAGGAAGCTGCTTGCGAATAGCGGCGACGAGCTCAACGCCTGGATCTGAGATTGCAGGGGTGCCCGCATCCGAAACAAGTGCAACATCATTCCCTTCCTCAAGAAATGAGAGGATACGATCAAGCTTCGCAAGCTTTGAATTTGCATGGTACGACATCGTGGGTGTGCTGATACCATAGTGACTCAGTAACTTTTTTGTAACTCGGGTATCTTCAGCAAGAATGACTGAACACTCCTTAAGCACACGCAATGCACGCTGCGTAATATCTTCCAGATTCCCAATTGGCGTTGCGACGACGTAGAGTGTTGACATACCGTAGAGTTACACCGCTTTTTCTTTTAATGCAGCAATGAGAAGCTGCGCGGCGCCATCAAAGTTGCCGTTCGACATCAGTACAACCAAGTCATTTTCTTTGAGGGTTGGGACGACCTCAGCAATTAAGGTGGCGACATCAGGGACCACACGCATTGGCGTACCACGATCCGTTACCACTTGTGACACATGTGCGGCATCAATAAAGTCTGCTGGATCATCACCTTCGCGAAACGGTGGGATTTTAATCCAAGCAACATCTGCCGCATCGAAGCTCGCTGTGTAGGCCTGCTCAAAGACTTTCTTGCGAGATGAGTTTGAGCGGGGTTCAAAGAGAAGCACAATGCGCTTATCTGCATACTTTGCACGAATACCAGCAAGCGTCTCGCGAACAGCAGTTGGGTGGTGTGCAAAATCATCAAGCACCAGTACCCCACCAATCTCGGCAAGTACCTCCTGTCGACGTCGCATGCCGACAAAGCTTCGCACTCCTGCTGCAATCTGTTCAAATGGCAGTCCGTGCGTGAGCGCCATAGCCGCAACAGCAACAATATTTGCCACATTGTACGTGCCTGGAAGCGATGTTGTGAGTGAACCGACAGCAATACCATCTCGCATCAAGGTAAAGGTCTGCAGTTCTCCTTGCTGCACAATATCTGCAGCATAAAAATCATTTGCCGGAGTAAGACCGTAGGTAAAGACCATGGCACCCCGCGCGC
>JBEBBG010000012.1:0-16102 GCA_041158505.1 Candidatus Parcubacteria bacterium
GCGTTTCGCCGAGCGACTGTTTTGTACCAAGCAAAATGCCTGCGGCGAGCGCACCGTTTGGTTGCTTAAGTGCACGATCAAGTGAACCAACAAACCACCCCTTTACGCGATACACTATCGCGACAAATTGATTACCACGACCACGCTCGCGAATAGACACCTGTGGCCCGAACATCGTGTACCGTATGCCATCCTTTGCAAGAAACCCGATGTAGTTAAAAGTAATTCCATGCTCACTGGTAAAGTTTTCTGGAAATGCCAAAACGCCACTAAGCGTAACGCAATCGCCGTACGCAAGCCGAGGAAAGTGTCGCAGCGTCACCCGCACGCGCGCATCACTACCATCAATAAGCATCACGTAGTGTATTACCCCCGATCGTCGATCAGGTTCACGCACCACGGTTGCAGTAATGGCGTGTTGGCTTCCGACAAACCTATCGAGCGACCTGTCGAGATGCGTTTGAAGATACTGTGTGCGTAGAAAAACAATAGAGAATACCGCCAGCGCGATACATGTAATCCATGAAAGTTTTCGGACACTAAAGAGCGCTACACCTACACAAACCGTTAGCAGCAAAATGAATGGCGACGTTGAGACACGCTCATACACCACGACTCCACCCGCCGCAGCAATAAGCACTAGGTACGCATGCACCATCTACCCAATCATGCATGACTCCAATCTACACGCACACCAAAAATATCATGAGCTGTTTATGTATTTTTTAGGCTATCTTTACCGAGCTACTCAGCGTCAGCTATATCATCTGGCGATGCACCCCAACTTGTTACAATGTCTCGCTCATCATCGGCAGAAAGAGCTTTTCGATACTTTGCGGCAGAAATACCGCGGACACGCGCCTCACATGAAGCCCACGTTTTATGTCGAGCGACAACACCGTTTACATACGAAAGGTATGAGTGCGCCTTTTGCTTAGAGCGGTCTTTTTTATCCGAGAGCAACGTTTCCCCTTCTCGCAAAGAAAGATCAACGACATACCCACCTGCACCACCTTCATAAAGGTGTACTGGGGATCCATCAGCAAATGACGTTGCAATCGCATCAACGCGCTCATTTCCAGGAATACCAACGTGGCCACCAACATGCTGCCATGCCACCTGTTTTGTTTTTAAGACTACCGCCAACGGCTCCCACAATTCTTTATTGAGCACCGGGCTTCCCGTCTTGGTGATCCAGCCATTCTTTTGCCAGCCATGAATCCAGCCAGTTGCACCTTGAATCACATATGAAGAATCGGTACAAACAACGACATTCGTTGCAATATCAGGAAGCGCACAGAGCGCTTCAAGCACCGCAGTCAATTCCATACGATTATTGGTTGTTCGAGGGGAGCTGCCACCAAGCTCGCGAACCACAGCATCAAAAGAAATAATTGCACCCCACCCACCTGGACCTGGATTGCCCCGTGAAGCCCCATCAGTAAACACTGTAGCCTGTTGCATGCGAGGCAGTATAGCATGTTGTTCATAAGTAGTGCGCCTTGCGCAAGCGATTGCTACAATACGAGTATGCAAACGTTTGGCAAAAAAGAAAACATCCTCATTATTATTGCTGCGCTGGCAATTGTTGCTCTTACAGGAGTACTCAATCACATATACGGGCTGCGCCCATGGACAGAATTCCTTATCAGTATCGCAGGGTACGTAGGAATTGGTATTGGCGCTTTTAGCGGCCTTTACGCAGCACATAAAATTGGCACCCGAAACTTTGTCGGCAAAGGACTTTGCCTACTTGGTATCTCAATGTCGCTCAATGTTATTGGCTACCTACTCTGGGACTACTACGAAGTGATACTTGGCATGGAAGTTCCCTACCCCTCACTCGCCGATGTTTCGTACAGCCTAGCAATACCCTTTGCAATAGCCGGCGTCGCAATGCTCCTTCGAATTTACCAACCCCAAATTAAAGGGCGTTTCTTGCTTGAAGCGATTATCATGTCAGGAGTCCTTGCTTTTATCGTTATTAGTATCGTTGGTTGGCCCAACCTTTCAGAATCAACCTACACTGCTGGCTTTTTTGACATTATCTACACACTTACCGATGTTGTATGGCTAGCGCTGGCATACATAATTTTGCGCATTGCAGGTGGAAGAATCTTTAAAGGCCTCTTCGTGTATACAATTGCAATAATCGTTCTAGCAGTCGGAGATATTCTCTTTGCACTTCGCATTGCAGCAGAAACGTACTACTACGGCGACATCTCTGACCTCACCTTGCTCCTCGGATGGATTCTTGCAACTGCAGGTATTTATCTCACCGCACAAACCTTTAGCAGCAGTTCAACAGCAACACCAACCGCTTCGGTAGCACCACATGCTTAAAACGCTCTTTTCCCTCTTTGGTAGTAATGAAACAAAATCGGTAACGGAGGTCGATAAGCTCTTTTCATTTCTTGCCAGCATCAGCCACAATCCTGATGCTATTGAGAATTTTTTGTACCAATTCAACCGTCTTAAGCGAAAGCATCACACTGGCGAAGACCGCATCTACATCAGCCTGTACCTTTCTTGGGAAGAGTTTATCGTCTCAAATCAACCTGCCGGCGGCGGAAAGCAGTACACAAAAGACACACTGCGACAGACAATCGCGCAGCAGATACAAATTTCTGAACTCGACGAATCATTCCGGATTGTCTTTCTAAGCCAACGTGCTCAGATTATCCATATGTACGAAGTGTTTGTGGAACACCTCGTCACCTACATTAGCAGCACGCTCGGCATGCAGGTGCTCACCAAAACCTTGCGCAACACCCATCACGATTCATTCCTCGCAAAAATACAACAAGTAGGCAGGACCGTTTCGTTTGATCTCATCAACCGTAGCGTAGTACCAAACACGGTGGACTACCCGCTCGATTCCGTAACCAAATCATTTACGTACCTCGTCGGCGCGCTCTACAACACGATTGAGCTCTCATTGGGAGAAAAAGTTACCCGCGGCATCTTCGAACACATTTTTTCTGAACTCAAACAAACGTACAACAGTGAGCTAGCGGCGATTGTACTCCAGATTATTCCAGAGCGAGTGCTTGGCCTTAATGATTGGCTCTCCCTGATGTCGAAGCAAGAACTCGAAAGCCAGGTCCGTGCCAAAACCGAAGAGTTACAACGATTCAATGATTCACTAGAAGCAAAAGTTGAAGAACGAACACGCGAACTCAAGAAGGCATACGAGGATCTTAAATTACTCGACGATAAAAAGTCTGAATTTATCTCTGTTGCAGCACACCAGCTACGCACGCCACTTTCAGGTATTAAATGGAGTATGGGTATGTTTCTTGCGGGTGAGCTTGGCCCCCTCTCAACCGAGCAGCGTGAAGTACTCACGCAAATGAACACAACAAATGATCGTGTGATTAGTATTATTAATGACCTGCTCGACATCGACCTCTTGAGCCGTGACAAATCAAACTACAGCTTTACAGCAACAAACCTGACAACCATTCTCGATGAGACGCTCAAAGATCTAGCTCCTCAGATGCAGAGCAAGAATGTGCACGTAGACACAACCGGCGTACAGCGAGATACCCTTACCGCAGAAGTTGATTCTGAAAAGATTCGAATTGTCTTTCAAAACCTTATTGATAACGCCATTAAGTACAGCGACGCTGGAGACACGGTCCTTGTAACCGGCGTAAAGCTCAACACGATGCTACAGTTCAGCATCAAAGACCAAGGTATTGGTATTCCCGCAACGCAGCAAGAAGAGGTCTTTGAGCGATTTTTCCGAGCAGAAAATGCTGTCCGGCGTATCACTGAAGGTTCAGGCGTAGGTCTCTACATTGTTAAAAAAGTTGTTGAGGATCACAATGGCCGCATCTGGTTTGAAAGTGCAGAAAATCAAGGCACAACCTTCTACGTCAGCATTCCGGTAAGCCGAAATCCTCACGACCAACACCTCTTGTAAGCATCCCTAGCCTAAGCAAGGGTTTTTAAGGTACAATACACGTATGGAAGTAAACGATATTGATGAAATCACAAAAGGAGGCACCCAACCTACCAATAAGCGCATCATGTGGGTCGAAGACGATGTCTTTCTCTCAGATATCATCGCCCGAAAGTGTAAGTCAAATCAGTGTGAACTTTTGCACACCACAAATGCAGACGACACATTCACGATTCTCAAAAGCGAAGTACCCGATATCATCATTCTCGACATTCTCCTTCCAGGGAAAAATGGATACGAAATCCTCGAGGAGTTAAAGAAAAATGAAACAACAAAAGCAATCCCTGTTATTATCCTTTCAAACTTCGGTCAAAAAGAAGAAATCGAAAAAGGACTCAAGCTTGGCGCAGAAAAGTACCTCATTAAAGCGACTCTAACACTCGATGAAATCCTAACCGAGGTAAACGAGGTACTCGTTGCACACGGCAAACCATCATAGAACATCTTTGAGTCGGAGTCGGACGCTCTGCCGACTACCCCACGTATTCTTATCTAGCGTAGCCACAATGTCTCGCCGATCTCCCGGCGAGACATTTCGCGTTAATGCTGTAGGTGTTGTGTAAAAGGCAATCGCTTCAACATCTCCTCCCTGCTGCCGATGAAAAACAAGTCGTAGATGTTCACGTGTTTTTCCAAATTGTTCAACCTGCTTTACCAGTACATTCTGCAAAAGGAAAACAGGCTCAGGGTTTCCAACACCAAACGGCGCAAGTGATCGAACAGTTGTATAGGTTCGGTGGTTCACATCATCAAGTGCTAGCGTGGCATCAATCCACTCTGGTTCATCATCTGGAACGCATGCCGCGGCGGCATATCCGTCTGATAGCGCATCAAGTAATGTGTCGACCTTATCCCGAGCAACCACAAATCCACCTGCCTGTGCATGCCCACCAAATGTCTCGAGAGCATCTGCAGCGGCCTGCATAATAGCGAGCGTACTAATACCGTTTGCTGTTCGACATGACCCTTTAAGTTCAACACCATCGCCTCGACCCCAAAGAAATGTTGGCTTACGGTAGTGTTCTGCAATGCTGCTTGCCGCTAGTCCAAGCAACGATGGTTGCCATTCTGGATGACCGGCAACAACAATCGGACGATCACCAATTCCCTGCTCTACCACCTTTTTATGAACTGCTTTTACAATTGCTGCAACATGACCTTTGCGAGCATCATTGATGTGGTGCAAGTGTGCAACGTGTTCAGCTGCTGATACCGCATCGGCTGCGGTGAGCATTGCCAATGCCGCGGCAGGCTCCCCCATACGAGACGCCGCATTAATGCGAGGTGCAATAGAAAAGCCAATGTCTGTTTCGGTAATATCACGAATGTTTGTTCCTGTTTTTCGTAACAGTTCACGCAATCCGTGCCGCCGTGTTTTTTTCAATACAAGAAGACCAAAGTGTGCCAATGCTCGATTCTCTCCAACAAGTGGAACCATATCGGAGAGTGTTGCAATACCGACTAAATCTAGAAACCACTTTTCTTGTCCTGCGGTAAAGTTCATTTTTCCAGAAGCAACGAGCGCCTGCACCAACTTAAATGCAACGCCCGTACCACAAAGAATCCGTTCTGGATATGTGGCATCTTTCAATTTGTGATTCACGATAATCGCAGGGGGCAGCGCATCGTGGGGTTCGTGATGATCAGTAATCACGACATCCATACCAAGCGAACGAGCGAGTGCCACCTCCTCAACGTCTGCAACGCCACAATCAAGTGTCAGGAGTAACGTTGTGCCCCGTTCTGCGATTGCACGAATTGCCTGCTCATTCAACCCGAAACCTTCTCGATTTCGGTGCGGAATATACACATCAAAGGTAACACCACTCGCCGTAAAAAAATCAGTAAGCATAGCCGCCCCAGGAACACCATCCGCATCATAATCTGCGTACACCGTAATACGTTCCCCAGCTGCAACTGCCTGCAGTATTCGATCGACTGCCGCCTGCATGTTTGGCAGTAACAGCGGATCGTGCACATCGCGCTCAAACTGCGGCTCCAAGAAGGCCTGAGCAGCTTCAGCGGCCTCAATTCCTCTATTATATAAAAGTGTTTGAACGATCGGTGCGTATGCCCCAAGCGCAGAGACGACGGCTTCTGGTGGAGATTGGCGGAGCTCGTACCTTTTCATGGGGCAGATTGTACCATAGTATGTAAGTATGACTGATGAAAAAACCTTATTTGAGCGCATCATCCTAGGCGAACTACCGAGCGTCAAGGTGTACGAAGATGACGTCTGTGTCGTTATTATGGATAAATTTCCTGTTGTGCGCGGCCAGGTCCTTATTATTCCCCGAATTGCTGTCTCATACGCGTTTGCACTTGATGATGCAACCTACAATCACCTCCTTTCGGTTGCAAAGAAAATCGCTGGTGCACTCGATGCCACACTCAAACCACTTCGAACATGCCTTGTTATTGAAGGTTTTGAGGTGCCCCATGCACACATAAAGCTCTACCCAGTAACAGAACCGACCCTTACGCTGTCTGGTGGTCAACTGGCGTCTGATGAGCAGCTAGCGGAGACGGCGCGATTGATTCAACAATCGCTGTAATACCGGGCAGCGTTTTGTTTGCTAGAAAATCAAGCATTGCACCGCCGCCCGTTGAAACAAAGTCCATTTCAAGTTGTATTTCATCAGAAACTGCTGCGAGCGTATCACCACCACCAACAACTGAGTACGCTGGACTCGCTGCAATTGCAGCAGCAACAGTTTGTGTCGCATCGCAGTATCCTGCTTCACAGTATCCAAGCGGCCCATTCCACAAAATAAATTTTGCGCGCTTAATATGACCAAGCAAATCTGCAATGGTACTTCGCCCTGCATCATAAATTGCATCTTTTGGCAGAACCGCATCATAAGGTACGGTCACTCGTTTACCACTTCGTTCCACAACGACGTCATGTGGTAGTACGATTTTTTTATCATCCAGTAATTCTTTTGGTGCGTGTTCATTTGAAAGAGTTGATATACCAACTTCTTTTCCCATACCCTTAAAGAAATCGTTCGCAAGCACTCCACCAACAAAGAGTGTGTCTGCAGTATCTTTAAACTGCTGCAGCAATGGCAGCTTTGTTTCTACTTTTGCGCCACCAAGAATAAAGAGGAACGGATGGTCTGGTGTAAAAGCCTTAGTAAGCTGCGTTACCTCCTGCTCAAGCTGTAGCCCTGCGTACGATGGTAGCAGTTTTGGAACACCAACCACAGACGCGTGCGAACGGTGACACACAGAAAAATCATCCTGCACAAAAATATCTGCAAACGATGCGAGCGTTGCCGCAAACGTAGAATCATTTTTCTCCTCCCCTTCATACCGACGAAGGTTCTCGAGCAACACAACCGTCCCTGGCGCAACATATGAGATAGTCTCTGCAGCATTTGGAGACATGATGTCACGTACGAGCACAGTAGGAACATGATCCTGCAAGTAACGCGCAACAGGCTCCAATGTAGCTGTTGCATCACGACCCAAGTGTCCACACAAAATGACTTTTGCACCACGATCGTGCAGGAAGGTAATCGTAGGAATGAGCATCTCGATACGAAACGGATCAACAACCTGACTCTGTGCAACAGGAACATTAAGGTTCCCCCGAAGGAGTACGCGCTTTCCTGCAATATCTCCAATATCTTGCAATGTACGAAGTGACATAAATACGTTAGTTACGGCCCTTTGCCTTCACTGGCTTTCGAGACACTTCGTTGATAATGATACTGAACTCATATGGATTAAGGCTTTTTCGGCCAACGAGGAGACCATCAACCCCTGATTCATGCACAATTGCATGAGCATTAGTTTCATCAACCGAACCACCATAGAGAATTGGCACCGCAAAACCAGCCTTCTGTCCGTAATGTTCTGCAAGCTGCTTTTTAATAAAGAGCATCGTTTGGTGAATATCATGAGTCGACATAGCCTGTTTACCTTCACCGATTGCCCAGACTGGCTCATACGCAATGATTAATTTTTTGAGCATTGATCCTGTGACTGTTCGTAGTGAACCAGTGATTTGCTCTCGGAGTACCCGTAAGTACGTGCCATGTGAGTCGCGTGTTCCCTCACCAATACAGAGCACCGTATGCATATCACCATCAAGCGCCGCGCGCAGCTTCTGGCTCACTGCTTCATCACTCTCCCCGAGCGCGCGGCGCTCCGAATGCCCCACGATAACAAATCGAACCCCGAGACTCTTCAGCATGCCAACACTCACCTCACCGGTATATGCTCCTTCCTTTTGCCAAAATACATCCTGCGCACCAAAGAAAATTTTTGTGCCAGTATACGTACGCTTCAGCGGTGCAATAAATGGAAACGGAGGACAAAAGACGGTTGTCACACCGGCATCAATCCGTTTCTGACGCTTAAAGGTGGTAAATATACGCTGTGCCTCAGTAATTGTTTCTGGGAACATTTTCCAGTTTCCAATAATGAGTTTTGTTGCTTTTGCCATAATGGGTATTTGTAATCCTGATAGTGTTTACTGTATCTGTGGGGCAACAGTAGGCATGGTAACTACGGCACGTTTCTATAAGACATAGATAAGTATACGTCTCCACTCCTCATAATCAAAGATGCTCACGGCAACATCCCACTCCCTTCAAGTGCCTGTTTGTCAGAAATCGGTGGGCGCCCAGCACGTAGATTCTCTACAATGTCATTAAGTTCAGTCATGCCTGGATTTTGAGCCTGCAACACTTCAAATTGACGAAGTGCGGACGGTATCTCTCCTGCTGCATAGTAACTAAGCCCTAGAAAATACCGAGCATTTTGAAAATGAGAATCGAGACTCACGGCACGCTCAAGCGCAAGAATCGCTTCTGATGGAGTGTCACTATAGTACGCAAGCAATCCAATCTGGAAATAAATGAATGGATCATTTGGGTTTTGCACACCCGCGCGCTTTAACACCTCAAGTGCACGTGCTTTGTTATTCTGAGAAAGTTCAATCTGCGTTAGTAAAAGGTACGCATCAGAGTAGTTCGCCTTAATGTTGAGTGCTTCATCGATTGCGGCGCGAGCGGCTAAAACATCTTTGTTTGCAAGCTCTAGACGTGCAAGACCAAGGTATACGACTGGATTACGTGGCTTAAAGGTCAGGGCATCACTATACAATTGCTTTGCAGACTCATACGCGCCAGAAACCCCGTACCCTGTAAGTACCGTATAAAAATCAGCAGACGCAATCTGCGTGCTGTAATTACGAGAATCATACGTGAGCGCACTCCTAAAATACTCAATAGCACGATTGGCTCGAGCGGCAAAGTCTGTCGGATCAATTGGCTGTTCAACGGTTGCTCCAGCAAGTACCTGTTGAAGCAACACCCCTTCTACCCGACCACGCAATTCGTAGTAGGTATCAAGAGGATCAAATGCCAGTGCACGATCAAGTAGTCGTGCAGACTCTGCGGCCTGACCTGGAACAGCACTAGCGACTACCGAACGCTGAAAGTAAACCTGTGCAATACTTTTTTGCACCATCAACACACCACCGACAAGGACGAGGCCTAGTGCGCATGCGCACATGATTCGTGAACCAATTCGAAGTACTGGTTTTGTAAACAAAATAGAATGAACCGTATACGCGCCATTTCGATACGCAGTAGAGACAAAGAGGCCTGTAATGATAAACGTCAGCGCAAAGAGTGACACCGTTGGCACATACACCCAACAAACAATCCACAAAAACCAAGAGAGTATCGCACCACTCGTAATCAAGAAATGCTCCTGTTCTGATATCGCTTTACACACCACTGTGCGGACCGTGATAACCAAAAGTGTCCCTGTCATACAAATCCACGACAGCATGCCGAGTAATCCAGTCGTCACCAAAAACGTTGGCAACAATCCAAAACCATGCCGAAAATCAACGTTCCAAAATACAGTTGCGAGCATACTTTCAGGTCGATAGAGTGCCCACTGCTGCTCAAACAGTGCCGGACCAACGCCAGTTATGATTCGTGATCCTGCCAATGACTGCTGGGCAACAGCAATGGTCATATGTAACGGAAGTTGAATCTCGAGATGTTGTACGTTACTACTATTTTGCACTGGTGCCGCAATTCGTTGACCAAATACCACAAAGAGGCATGCGAGTACAAACACGGCGACGAGCAATCCAATCGTTGTTTTTGCAATTGGATGCGTTGGACTACGCAGCAGTGCAACAATACCAAGTGCCAACGACCCCATTCCAAGCAACATCCACACTAAAAACATCGGTGCCAGCACCGGACCGATGATTGATACCACCGTAACTGCATACAGAAATAATCGCGCACGCCCCGAAAGCATCATGGTTATTTGTGCGGCAAGGGAGAGCATGATAAGAAGTGCGGCGTAGATGCCAAGCTCATTCCACTTTCCAAGCGTTGTTACTGTTGGCGCCGTAAAGAAACCAAATGATGGTAAAGCAGGAATATAGACGTGCAGCAGGTGCACGAGCATTGTGACAAATCCAGTAACGAGCACCGTTGCGTATGCATACATCGACCACGCAACATTCCGAAAGGCGTACGCGGTTACCGCTGCGAGCGCAAGCAGAAACACAATAGCGATGACGGTATCCTGAGCAAGGTCACGTCCAAAAAATGACGCATGCAGATGCATCGACGTCAGTCCTGCAAGCACGACACTTATACCAACAAAGCTCGCAGCAGCCATTGGCCAGCTCAACGGCAATGAACGCTCAGCCTGCAGCAACCGACGCACCATCAGCACAACAAGAGCAAGACCACCTACCCCATACAGCAGCATCATTTTTGCCGCTGTGGGTGATGCAATTGATCCAGGTAAGAAAAAGATTGGAAGCAACGCCACAAGCACCAAGATGAGTATTCGTACAGAGGTGATTGCACGATCTGGTTGTACGGGTAGCACGCTCTTGATCATCTCTAGAATAGGTTTATTCGTATACACAGTATACACGAACGGCCGGCGCTTACGCGCCGGCCGTTCACAACATTAGTAACGTTACCGATAAGTAACGTACTATTATTGTACGTCGCCCAATAGTTTGCGCAACTGTTTATTCACAGTGCACCTTAGAGCTCTTGCCACGTCAAAATCTCGTACTGATCTGACGTTAATGGGAATGATGGTGGCGGACCATAGAGCAAGTTTGCGTCGTAGGTAATTTCACGATTGGTATACCCATTACCATCAGTGTAGGCAAAACCGTACCGAACATTGGTGCCAATCATACCGTAGAGTTCAATTTCACTTCGTGTATGGTACGGAGAACACCCTGGCTGTGATCCTTGCGGACCTCGGTAGTAGTGGCGGCCCACTCGTCCGTTTTGTGCAACGAGTGCTGCATCAATTTGCAAACTCGTATCACTATACATGCCGATGTTCACATCTTTTTGCGCAATCAACGCAAGTACGTCTTGTCCATCATTGTTTGTGTACGTAATATCATTGGTAATAATAATATTTCGTCGTGTTGATGGAGAATCAGGAAACCGAGCAGCGGCAATAGTGAGACGCGCTGTATTAATTTGACCGCTCACCCATACATGATCTTCAAGAAAGATGACACCGTTTGCAGGAAAATTGTACGTACCAATCAGCGTCTGTTGACGAATACTCCATGTATTCCAATCGTCTTGTCCAAGTACGTTTGTACACGATGAATGCGGCGATTGCTGTGAACGAACACGGTACAACGTAAATTTATCGTTTGTACCGAGAACAACATGGTATCCCGCATTACCAGAGCTTCCAAAGTAACGCCCCTCTGCAGTTTGTGCGAGCGCCTTAAGGGCGGCCAAATCAGCAGTTAACCCAGCAAAATCAACAGCCGGTGCGGCAACCTGTCGCCCAGCCTCAAAGACATCGAAACGATCTGGAAGCGTTGTTGGGTAATTTGGATCAACTGGTGACACGTGGGTATGTACCGCCCACTCATTTGGCCCTGAGTGATCTGGATCATCGTAACTTTCTCGCGCACTTGAAATAAGATTATGCGCAAGACCATCAAATCGAATGCCATCATTTGAATGAATTGGACCAAACACTTCAGTTCCTTCACCAAACCGCATTTCATCGTTCGCAACAAAGGCATACTTTGCGAATGATGGCTTTGCGAGCTCAACGCGAAGCGCAGCTTCTGCAGATGAACCCTCAACCGTACCCGTCGAAGTAATCGTAACAAGCGTTGAGCCAGTAGCAGGCGGTGTAATTTCGAGACTAAATGAACCGATTACATTTCCTTCTGCATCCTTAAATGGGTGCACGTACGGACCTGGGTTATTTGTTCCGTCTTTAAAATCATTTGGAGCATGAGCGAGGTGCCATCGGTAATACTCAATTCCCGCTTCAGCAATGTGAAACGCTTGCTCATCTTCAGCAACATACCGCAATCCTTTCCACGTCACCGCAAACCAACTCGTAAGCGCAATTACCAACCCCGTCGCAATCATGCCAAAAACAACTACATTGAGTAGCATCACACCTCGACTGCGCTGGTAGTTAGTTTTCTTCATGGTTGTCTTTAAGGTTTCGTACGGTCACCTGTGTCGTTACGGTCATCAGTGACGGCGCACGCTCTGGATTTGCATCAACCGTAAGATCAACACGCACCAACCGCACGTCAGTTGGAGTTACCGGATGCGCAAGGGCTGGCGTTGTTGTGCTTCCAGCATAGTCAGTATCGTAGTACGTAAAGACTGCATCTCCAGGAACAACATGGTGAATAATTTTAATAACATCTTCATTTGCTTGATTATACGTGAGTGGATTCCCCGTTGGTTCGATGATACCCTTTTTAAATTCATCCCCTTCCACAAAATATCGAATACGCTCTCGAATACCGTCTCCATCAATATCGCTATAGAACGCAAAGCTTGATGTAGCCGTTTGCGCTAGTGCAAATGCACCCAAGTTTGAAGGCTGTGCGCCGCGAACCTCATTTGCAAACGGTCGGAGCACTTTGCGCGCTTCGGTTACATTGTTAAGACCAATTTGAATAACATCGTTAAAGAAAAACGTATCACGAGCAAATGCCCCAATCGCAATAGACACCACCGCAAAAATAGCAAGTGCAACCGCAGTTTCAACGAGTGTCATTCCCTGCTGTTGTGTGTATCGCTGCATACGCATTAGAGTGGATTCATCGTTACCGCAACAGCCTGCCAATTTTGAGTAAAGAGAACATTGTTGAGGGTTGTTGTTTGGTATCCCGTTTTCGTAATGGTTACCGTATACGCAGAACTATTGAGACCACTAAAGTATGCCTGTCCTACAGGTGTACATGCGGTCGAAAAGCTAAACCGAACATCTGAGACGTTTGGCGTATACGCAGTATCCGCAGTTTCTAAATACACACGATACTTTAAGTAACGATCGCCATCGTGAACTGATGCAATTGGCTGCCCCGATGTTGTGTAGTAAGAATCTCCAGAACCAGTTGGACCGACAAAATCCCACGCTTGATTCTCTTGCAGAACATCATTGGTTGCAACTTGAAATCGAATCGCATGCTCCCCTGTTTGCGCAGGCTGATCACCCGGCTCCCAGGTAAGCACGAGGAAGTTCGTCGTTGTACCAATATCAAAAATTGAAGATTCAAGCCAACCATCACTACGGTAGGTGTCTCCCACCGATACGAGCTTAAGCTCACCTACAGGATTTGCGGTTTCAATATCGCCTGTTTGATTACTATACTGAGAATTATTTGAGAACTGCACTTGCCCACCGCCACCAGACCAATCTGACTGCGCAAGATAACCGCTACCCGTAATTTCCGTTTGAACACTTGCCCCCTGTGTCACCGTGACCGTTGCATCAGAAAGCAACTGCTCATTGGCACCATCTCGAACAGTAAAGAGGACAGCTCGCGGGTTGGCGTTTGCAAAGATGAGATCAATCGCCTGTGTTGCGCCAGGACTAATACCTACTGGAACATTTGGATTTGCGCCAATCAAGTCCAATCCGGTCTCAAGCACTGAGTAGGTGTACGTATCCCACTCGATGTTATTAATCTGCACCCAACCAGAGGTGTCCGTTTGATGATTTTCATCGTACTTCAACACGTTTGTACCAATAGTTTTAAGTCCTGCAAGATTGAAATCGACACTTGGAACCGGCTCACACAAACGTGTTCGTGAAAAAACATTAATTCGTGACACTTTATCAATTGCAAAACTAATTTCAGTAACCTGACCTGAGGCGACGTTTGCATGCGGTTTATCAGGAACAGGGTTTTCAGGATCTCCTGTAGCATAGGTGCGCTCTGTTGAGTATCCTGTTTTACTGACACTAATCGCGTACGACTCAACTCCAGGCGGTGCGTCGATGAGCTGGTACATACCCTCATCGTTTGTCACATCATTGATAATGATTGGCGTTGTGGTTCCAACATACTCAATGTACACATTTGCACCTTGTACTGGCTGCCCATTTGCGTCAAAAACCTCAACGAAAAGGGCTCCGTTATTACCCGTGCTTTCGAGTGCTTTTGGAGCAACGTAGGTTGTCACGGTGACCGGTTCAACGTCTTTAGCGCACTCGTAGCAACTCACCGTAATCTGTACGAGCTTATTATCTGCTGGCGAAAGATCATTTGGAACGCCACCAATCGTTCCATCAAATGCTTGGTCAACGTTGCGCACGATTGTCGTTACTAAAAACTGTCGGCCGTCTCGCTCAAGCTGCTGCTGGTATGGCACAACACCGTTTGGGATACTGTTCACCACACCAACGTCGTCATATGGCAAGTTGCGTACAATTTCAATTTGTTCAGTGGCAAGGTTTGTTGCAACCGTTTTAATACGTAGCACCTGCTGCATCTCAAAAATACGAATCAATCCAAACCACGCCGTCAGTGCGATAGTAGAAAACACGGCAACAGCGACCAGTGTTTCAATGAGCGTTAAACCTCGAGCAGTATGCCGAGTAGAGAAAATAGAAAAAGGTAATTGCCCGTATCGCATTACACGTATTGTACCGCCAGTTTGCGCTTTACCGCAGTGAGTTATACAGCTTCTCTACCTACTAAGTGCCGTGAGCACTTCGATGTCCTTCTTTAAATCTGGGAGCTGGTTACGATTGTAAATACCAACTGCGGGGTGGTAGAGCGGCACAATGGTAACCGGTCCATACGACATCGTTGCTACAAATTGCTGTCCGTGAATCTTTGAAATACTGTCGAGCTGTGACGCAAGTCCATACCGTCGCATTACGTACTCCATAGAAAAACGTCCGAGCGTTGCAATCACCTTTGGCTGAATGACGTCAATCTGCCGATCAAGAAACGGCGCGTAGAGTTCAATCTCTTCTGGTTTTGGGTCGCGATTGTTTGTAGGGCGATCTTTCACGATGTTGGTTATGTAGACATTGTCTCGACTGATACCAACATGCGCGAGGAGCTCATCGAGCACCCGCCCTGACGCACCACAAAATGGCCGCCCTGTTTTTGCTTCGTTTTTTCCAGGCGCTTCCCCCACAAACATGATTGCTGCATCGTGGCTTCCTGCACCAATTACAGGAAAGTAACCATGTTCAACCCGTTCTGTATAGAGAGGAGAATGAGTGAGCGCAAGCACGTCATCTCTGATCTGCTTCATTGCAAGAAATTTTGGAGATTGTTCTGTCGTATCAGTTGCCATGCAAGATATCCTACCCCGTTGACTCAGAAAGACAAAATCGCTATGGTTACGCGGAAGTGCAAACCCGCACACCCAAATCACACCCACAGCTCATGAAAAAAGCAATCGCCTGCCGCGCCCGCGGCCTCACCCTCATCGAGATCACGCTCGTCATCGCCGTGCTTATCGGCCTGATCAGCATTCTGTTCATCGGCATCTCTGCCTACCGGGAGGGTCAGCAACGCGCCAAGGAGGCGGCCAGCAGTCGCCTCGAACAGGTGCAGCCGTAGTCACCGCACTCCGGCACCCCTGCCGCAACCCCGCCGCAGCTACACTCATTTGAGCGCTGCGGCATTTTCTTTTTAGTTAGCGTTGCGTTGTCTTTGCTTCGCTGGCAAGTAGTGCCGCTTTTTTGCCCGCTCCACGATTGTACCCACCAGTCGTACCATCGCTTCGAATCACCCGATGGCATGGAATCTCGGGATTGTAGTTTTTATTTAAAATGTTTCCAACGGCTCTCGCGGCGCGCGGGTTCCCCGCGCGCCGC
>JBEBBG010000013.1:0-14079 GCA_041158505.1 Candidatus Parcubacteria bacterium
CCGCGGGGCCGCGGGCCGCTTCCGTCCACGTAATCACGATTGCTCACTAAATGCACCACGCTAGAACCTGAACCAACTTTATGCTACAGTACCCCACACGGAGGGTTGGCTGAGTGGTCGAAAGTACCTCACTGCTAACGAGGCGTCCTGTCAAAGGGACCGAGGGTTCGAATCCCTCACCCTCCGCCCATTATGGCTACCGCGGCAACGCACCTTGCACATCTCAAACAGGTCATGCGAATAAGCGTTGTCTTGTCGATTGCAAATTTTAAAACAACCTACGCTCGATCATGGCTTGGGTACTTTTGGTACATACTCAACCCACTCATCCTTTTTTCAGTACTCCTCTTTCTCAAACACAAAGGCGACGTATTTACGACAGATGTTTCAAACTACCCACTCTATCTTCTCGTTGGTATCGTATTTTTTCAGTACTTTATTAAAACAACGACAGCGGGGCTAACGACCTTTCAGCGAAACAGGAACATTATTAAAAATATTAAGTTACCACTCGAAGTTTTTATCATTTCCCACTGTCTGACATTCGCATACGCGCACGCGTTTGATTTTTTGCTTATTTGCATTGTTACCATTCTCCTTGGTGGCAGCATCATTGGTTTACTCACCTACCCTTTCATCTTTATTCTACTGGCGCTAAGTACATTAGGAATCACCATGCTCCTCGCACCGCTCGCCACAACTGTTTCTGACATCACGAGTATCTGGAGTTTTGTAGGAACGTTCTTACTCCTCGTTACACCAATCTTTTACGCACTTGATACAGCAAGCCTTGTTCGCGCATTCAACATGGTAAACCCACTCTTCCTGTATATAGAGCTTGCGCGGGAAATGCTTCTCTATGGCACTGTGCAGCACCCGAGCATTCTCATCTTCGCGCTCTGCTGCAGCATTATTATTCCTGCACTTGGCCTGTCTGTCTTTAACGCCCGAAAGAAACGAATTGCTGAACTACTATGAACACACGAACTGAAAGCCTTCGCATCGAACATCTTAGTAAATCGTTTATTCGTGTGCGTCGTAGCAGCATGCGCCTCATTTACCTTGCGGTAGGTATTGTAAAACGTTACCAGCAACCAACCGAGAAAACACTTACAGACATTACCTTCAGTGCAGTTGCAGGAGAAAACATCGGCATCATTGGCGGCAACGGTGCTGGAAAATCAACACTTCTCAAATGTATTGCTGGTATTTACACCCCAGATAGCGGCACGGTTGAAGCGCACGGCACTACACTTTACCTCTCGGGTTTTACTCAAGGCTTGCACAATGAATTAACCATGCGAGAAAATATTTTTCTGATTGGCGCGCTTATGGGTCTTACGAAAACTGAAATTGCCGAGCGTTTCAATGAGATTGTTGAACTCTCGGGAATGGAAACCTACCTCGACACCATTACCAACAACTTCTCTGCCGGTATGCTAGGACGCCTCAGCTTCTCGATTGGTATTTGTTGCCTCGATCAAACACAGCCAGACATTTTGCTGCTCGATGAAATCGGGCTTGGTGGCGGTGGCGCGGACATCGCATTTCGAGACGCATCAAAAAAGCGCGTAGAAACATTTCTTCGATCTGGCGCAACCGTACTCCTCGTTAGCCACGATCTACATGCTATTGAGTCCTACTGTGATCGAGTGCTCTGGCTTAAAGATGGCCGCGTGCATATGGAGGGCGCCCCACAAGTAGTCTGCGCCGCGTACAAAGAAGCGATGCAGTAAAGGCTACTGCGTTTCGGTTGAAGTATCTACAGGATCAAACGGTGGCATATCCTCCGTCAATGTTGCCTGAATATACGACTCAATTGCATCCTCGTTGAATGCTTCTTCAAGCATTGGTAACTTCATGAACGGTGCAATAACCGTACTAAACAAAACGTACAGCACAACAATCGCTGCGACTAAACCGAATTTTGCATTTTGTCGCTTAAGCACATACGTGCCAGCAATTTTGTCGTGCCAACCTTGCTTCTTTTTGTCCCAAATAATCCAAAGGTACCCAAGTCCCAGTGGAATACTTGCAAGCACTGAACCAACGATACGAAGCAGTGCGGTACGTACACTAATTGGTGCCCCATCAACTTGCACGAGCTGTACACCCATCACGCTGTATCCAATTGTTTTTCCCTCAAAACGCGTCCATGAGACAACATCATAAACGATTGATGTAAGAGCAGAAATGAGCAGGCTGCCACCAAACAGCATTCCTAGGGCCGCAATAAATTTGCCTTCAGCCATGTATCCCATAATTGCGTTCTGCACTTCAAACAAATACGCAAACAAAATAATGCCGCTAACGACTTTTACTACAAAACCGTCAATAATAGACGCAACAATACGGCGTCGCACACCTGCAAACTGCATTTCATTTTCCATATGCAAGTACTATACCACGACTACAAACGTGCACCCTGTGCCCGTCCACGTCGAGGTCGTGTTCGAGCTGGCGCTACTGTCGGCTCCGCTTTATCAAGCGCAGCAAGTTCATTTCGAGCATCTTCTGCCGCACGAACGGCTGTTTCATACGAGTGTTCAAGCGCACGAATGCGTCGTTGATCCTTAAGTCCATACCCAAAGTGCTTCACAAAGAATCGTGTGAATGGATTCAATACTCGCTTTCGGTGTATCTCTTTTACCGATTCAAGCTCAACACTAAGTCGCAACGCGGTCTGATCTGCACTTTTAAAACGCTGCATGAGCTGCGTCTTGTGAGCACCTACCGTGTCTGGAGCTTCTTGTGCAACCTCCCGAAGGATTGCTGATTTTTGTTTTTTGGTAATACCTCGCTTTGTGCCTGGTTTCTCAAATGAAAGCTCTGCACCCATAAGCGCATCAATATCGGGAAGCTCACTCACTGATCCTTGCAACATCTCATCTTCAAGCGGACCGTACACATCAGGTATTGGTGGTGGTGTCTTTTTTTCTTGCACGGCCTCAAGCTTTGGCGCCGAGCCTAACGGAATCGTAGTAACAGGCTCTTCAAAAGATTCATCTTCTTCAACTTCAACTACAGCCGGCTCTTCTACTGGTGCACCCTGTTCCTTTGCGAGCAGCTCTTCAACTTTATCGCGCAGGTGATGTGTCCTTGTAAGATGATGCGTTTCATATTCACCACTTCGCACACGCGCGACAATATCATGCAACAGCGCCGCCTCAAAGTAATCATGCGAACCATCAAGCCCATCACCAGTATCAAGTGCTGCCTCCAGATCATCAAAAGACTCTGCGGCAAGAATTGCATCTTCAGAAATTGGTACGTAGTTTTCAGGAGCGGGGATACCGCGCTCTCTAGGCTCATCAACTTCCTCAGCTTCATCTTCAGCGTCTTGTGGGACCTCGGGCGTGTCAGTCGCCGGCTCTTCAGTTGGCAACTCAGGCACTTCGTCCAGTGGCGCAACTTCATCCGTTACCTCATCTTCTGCAACTTCCTCTTCCACAGCATCTTCACTCACATCCTCCTCTACGCCTTCCTCAGTGACGTCTTCTGATTCTTCTGCCGTGGGCACTTCAACCTCTTCTACCTCTACTGCTTCCGGGACAACATGTACATCAACCTCCTCTGTGGGAGTGGGAGTAGCAGCGGGAATAGTACCGGCTTGCCTTGCTCTTCGTGCTTGCGCCGCGCGTTTCTTCTTAAAAACTTTTAAGTTTTCAAGACGTGGTCCTGATGACACATCTTGCGGAGCAACTTCTCCCCTTTGCTGACGCTCATCCTCCTCTCGCTGTGCTTCTTTAATAGCTTGATCCATCGCACCCCACGCAGGCTCAAGCATCCGCTTAAGCGCTTCGTCTGACGTATCAAGTTTTGAATTTTTGGGCGGAGTTGCATGTTTCTTCTTACCTTGGTGTTGCGATCCAGCCGGTGCACCTTTTGTGCGTGCCTTTTTCCGACCACCCTGTGGTCCCCACTGCTGCTTCCTTCCACCTTGCCGACCGCCAACCTTCCCTCGTTCTTTATCGGTAAGTAAAACACCTTCACCCTCTTCATGAGGTGGCTCTATAATGCCCGCGCCTTCAATTCCTTTCATAAGAATTAGTATAGCAAAAGAAAAACGCTGCGCGGACGCAACGTTGAAAATGGGTACCGGCGGAGCGAGCCTTACCGCCCTACACCACCATATATCTACCTCACGGTAAATTTTAAAGGTTCGCACCATGGATAGTTCGAAAATGAGCAACCGGAACCAGCACCAGCCACTAAAATCAAACTAACCCCAACCCGGTGTCAGCATCGCACGCTTCAGTCACATTGAACCCCTGGAGGAAGGACTTACACTGCACGACTTATAACCCAAAGCTTCGGTAGTCTCGGACACACCAATTAAACGTAGTCCGGCTGACTTTACTGTTCACGAGCCGCTTGCGCGGTTGTATAACTACCCAAAGGCATTTCATACAAAGAACATCTTGAGGAACCTTAGCTATTGATCTCCCTTAACGCCACGGAAATGCCGTAATACGGATATACCGCCTCTAGCGTTTGGATTTCGCCCCTATCTCGAACTTACAGCATAACGCATGCGAGATACGACCTTTCAGACCAGCTCCACCAGTACCGCTTCCTACCCTAGCATAATCGCTTTATACTGTGCAACGTGACGAACGCCGCGTTTAAGAAGAAAGTTTGGCAGCACTACCGATCTCACGGGAGGCATGATTTACCGTGGCGAAAGACAACAAAACCATACAAGATTATGGTGTCTGAAATCATGCTGCAACAAACACAAGCACCACGCGTCGTGCCAAAGTACCTCGCGTTTATGAAAGCGTTTCCGACGATGCGCGCGCTCGCGAATGCGAGCGCGCGCGAGGTGCTCGCCCACTGGTCTGGCCTTGGATACAATCGCCGTGCACTCAACCTGCACCGACTTGCAAAACACCTCGTCGAAACTCGACGCGGGGCACTCCCAAAGACGCACGCGGAGCTCGTTGCTCTGCCTGGTATCGGCCCATACACCGCAGGTGCAATCATGGCATTTGCATTCAACCTTCCACATCCAGTGCTCGAAACAAACATTCGAACCGTATACATCCACCACTTCTTTCCACACCAAACACAAGTACCAGATAGTGCGCTGATGGAAAAAGTAACGGAAACGCTTGATACAAAACGAGCGCGTGAATGGTACTGGGCACTCATGGATTACGGTGCGCACCTCAAAACCACTGTTGGCAATGTAAGTACGCAAAGCAAAACATACACAAAGCAATCTCCCTTTAAAAATTCTGATCGTGCAATTCGAGGCGCAATCTTAAAGACGCTCCTTACTCACCCTGCGCAATCAACCCGAGCCCTCACCCAAAAAACAAAAGCAACAGATACACGGGTCAAAGCACAACTGCAGAATTTGGCTCGCGAAGGCTTCATCAAAAGAACCGGCACGACCTGGTCGCTCTCATAGACTGCCCCGTGGTAGACTAGCGCCATGAAGCAGGAATGCGGCCCACACCACACGCTACAGGAAGTCTTTAAACCATCAGATACACATAAAAAGGCGCTTGCACGCCTTGGTCTAAAAACGGTTCGGGACCTGCTTTACCATTTCCCTGCTCGGTACGGCGACACCGCAACTGCAACCTCGATTGAAACACTTGCCGCAGGCGACGAAGCCTCTATTTACGGGTACATTACAAAGCTCGACACAGGCAAAACGCTTCGCGGTCGAATGGCAAAAGCAACGGCCACACTTAAAGATGATACGGGAAGCATTCGCGTAACTTGGTTTCGACAGCCATACCTGGCAAAAATGCTGCAGGAAAATAGTCTCGTACGTGTGACTGGCAAAGTGAGCACCTACAATGACAAACTCACACTAAACAATCCCAAAGTAGAGGCAGTCACCACCGTGCCTGAACATCTCGGCACGTCACTCTTTGGCGAAGGTGAGCACACCCTCTACCCTGTTTATCCAGAGACAAAAGGAATCACCTCAAACTGGATCTACCACAACATCCAGAAACTGTTTGGTGGCGGGATTCTTGATACGCTCACCGATCCAATTCCTGAAGCTATCCTCAAACGATACAATCTCCCCTCACTACAAACCGCGCTCGTCTGGGTACACACACCAAAGAAAGAAGCAGACGCACTCGCTGCACGTAAACGATTCGCCTTTGAAGAAATCTTTTTCATTCAATTAAAAAATCAGCTTGCTCGGCTTGAGCGCGAGCACACCAAATCCTTTATTATTGATGTGTCGAAGAAAACAGTGCAATCTTTTGTGGATCGTTTCCCTTTTACCCTGACCGATTCACAGCAACGCGCAATCGACGATGTACTCAAGGATTTTTCGCGTGGCACACCAATGTCACGACTGATTGAGGGAGACGTCGGATCAGGCAAAACGGCAGTGGCTGCAGCAACCGTGTACGCCGCGACAATCACTCCACCCAAAAAGGGTCAGGACTTTGGACACCTGCAAACTGCGTACATGGTGCCAACAGAAATTCTTGCAAAGCAGCACTTCCAGAACTTCATTTCGTTTTTTGAACACATGCCAATCAATATCGGCCTCATCACCGGTAGTGGCTGCTTTAAATTTCCATCAAAGGTAAATCCAAAAGAAGCAACTCCTATCTCGCGAACGCAGCTGCTCAAGTGGGTTGCCAATGGTGAAGTGCCAATCCTCGTTGGGACACACGCACTTATCCAAAAATCAGTTACCTTTCAAAACCTCGCGTACGTCATCATCGACGAGCAGCACCGCTTCGGCACCAAGCAGCGACAGAAGCTCGCGCGCAAAGAAGACATGGTGCCACACCTGCTGTCGATGACGGCAACACCAATCCCTCGAACGCTCGCACTCACCATGTATGGCGACCTCGACCTGACGCTCCTCGATCAGATGCCAAGTGGTCGAAAGCCTGTCATAACTGAGCTCGTACTCCCAACTGGACGCGACAAAACATACGAAGCAATTCGAAAGGAACTCCAAGCAGGTCGACAAGTATACGTCATTTGCCCACGCATTAATGAGCCGGACCCCGATAAAGAAAAAGCCCTCAACACAAAATCGGTAAAAGCGGAGGCAGCGCGGCTCCAGCGCGACATCTTTCCTGAGTACACCGTCGATATTCTCCACTCAAAGATGAAGCCCGCAGAAAAAGAAGCGACGATGCATGAGTTTGAGCAAGGTGAGATTGATATTCTTGTTTCGACATCGGTGGTAGAGGTTGGTGTGAATGTTCCAAATGCAACCGTCATTATTATTGAAGGTGCAGAACGATTTGGCCTCGCCCAGCTTCACCAGCTTCGTGGACGCGTCATCCGTGGTACACACCAAGCCTACGCGTACCTCTTTGCCGATACAAAATCAGACACATCAATCGAACGCCTCAAAGCACTCACCTCTGCAAAAAACGGCTTCGAGCTTGCTGAGTTTGATTTACAGTTTCGAGGTACCGGTGATCTCTACGGCAACAAACAGTGGGGCATCTCAGACCTTGGCATGGAAGCGATTCAAAATATGAAAATGGTAGAAGCGGCACGAAATGAGTCGCGCGCACTCATTGAGCAAGACCCTGAACTCGATAGTCACTCCGCACTAAAAACAGAGCTCGAAAAACGCCGCGAAGTGCATATGGAGTAGCACAGTACAGCAAAGACACTATACCAATACAACGTTACTGACCATTGATAACCGAACGAGTGATTGGCCCAAAGTAGCCCGCAGCTGGACTAATTCCACGTGCTTGCTGAAATAACTGTAGTGCGTTTTGTGTAGCATAACCAAAGAGCGTCGTTTCAAAGCCTGAAGAACCTGGACCTGCCACTGCGACCGGAAAGCCTTCTGTATTTAAAAATATCTGCAACCGCCGAACGTCGGGATGGTTCATACCAAATTCCAAATCAACTTCAAACTGCATCTCTTGATCTACTATGTCACGAACAAACTGAGGCAATTCAAAACCTTGTGAGAGTAGCTGTCTGAGAAGTGTGAGATTCTGCCGAATAAATGTCGCTATGGCTTCTTGATTCTCAGGAGTACTGGTAGTGGTATGTTGATTGCTGGTGGTACCACCCTGCTCAACCCCAACTGACCCACACGTAACCGTTGCTGTACCAGCACTACTACGAACTTGCCCTCGTGGATAGTAGGTACCCGCAGTCTGAAATACATGCTGGAGAGTTTCTTCTTCGCCAGATAGTTCATTTGTCCACACAAATGAATAGCTGCCCCGCGCATCGACATCAACAGTAAATGTAACAGCCTCACCAACACTCGGATTTCGGTTAGACACAGCACAAGAAGCTGTAGGGCGATCACTTTTTCCACCTCCAGAGCTACCTGATACAACAGCGGCCGCCGTTGTAAAGTTCCATGCGGTTGAACCTGAGAGCGCACTATAGGTATTTCCAGCGCCATCGATAAGCACAAGTGCAGGAAGTTCAACGTAATACTCCGTTCCAGATGCAAAATCAGTTGCAGGATTAAAAGTAATCACAGTTGTTCCAGTGCCAGTTACCTTATCTGACAAAATGTTAATTGTTTCAAAGGTCGTATCATCTGCGACGCGCTTAATAACTAAATTCCCAAATTGAACAAATACAGGTTCACTAAAGGTAATAACCAAATTCGACGTCGTTGAGACATCTACTGCATTATCAAGCGGTGAAAATGATTGCATTGTCGGAACTGTTGTGTCGATTTCGATATTTGATGTATCTGCCAAATTGCTTGCCGGCACAAAGGTGACCATCGGATTCCCTGCTTGATCTTCAATTGTTCCAGAAACTGAAGATACATTTAAATCACTAGTTGTATCTCCTGCCTGCACTTCATAATTACATGTTCCCGAACCTTCATTCGATACACTAAATGTACATGTTCGATCTGTGGTACCTGTTTCGAGCGTAACAGTAACATCCCCAGTCGAAGTCACATTTTCAGAAAAAGCAACGTCAATGTCTATAATTTCCCCGACACTATAAATTGTATCGCCTCGATCTGATGTAATCGAAGTAATGGTAGGTGCGACTAGGTCAGTTGTGTTGTTTGTTGCATCTTGATTTGAGAAAGCATTCGTATCATTACCCGCAATATCCTCAATTATATTTCCACCCACACTTACTGAATAAGAAACTTTTACCTCGCTTCCCACACCAACATTGGCCACTGTTACAGTGACGGTTGATCCGCTGATCGCAACATGTGAGGGGCTGCCGATAGAAGCGCCATCTACAGTTACTGTAAATGAGTCGTTGTTTGGCACTGCACTTTCA
The DNA here is from genome assembly GCA_041158505.1 of Candidatus Parcubacteria bacterium. Taxonomy (GTDB): domain Bacteria; phylum Patescibacteriota; class Minisyncoccia; order Phycocordibacterales; family JAACPR01; genus JAGOTN01. Next base: position 9,238 of record JBEBBG010000013.1, read on the forward strand.
TTTAATGCCTCATTAAATACAATACTCAATACAGTTCCATCAACGGTGATACTTGAAACCGTTGGAGCAGTGATGTCGTACGTACCCGCACAAGTCAGATGATTATACGTACCTGAACACGAACCATCGTCATACGTGCCAGTACACGAACCATCGTCATAACCACCGGTACACGAACCATCGTCATACGTGCCAGTACATCCTGCATAGTAGGTACCTTCGCAAGACGTTCCCATCCAATTACACCCAAACACCGCATTACATGAAGACTCATCAAAGAAATCTCCTGAGCAAGAACCACTGCTCACCGAACATCCTGTAGTCGAACCACATGTACCTTGGTCAGCAATATTAGAACACACACCAGCATTCCCAGGGTATACGCAGCCAGTTGTATTTTGGCACGCAGATTGATTACCGTTAAATGAAGAGCAACTGCCGTTATTTCCAGGATATGTGCAACCACTTGTTGCTTGACACGTAGATTGATTACCGTTAAACGCAGAGCAACTGCCGTTATTTCCAGGATATGAGCAACCAGGCACAGCAGCACATCCGAGTGGATTATTATTAAAATCTGAGCAACTTCCTGTGCCAAGTGGATATGGCCACGAACAGCCAACTGTATTTTGGCATGTTATTTGATCACCATTAAAATCAGAGCAACTTGCAGTAAAGCCTGTTTCTAAAAAATGTAGAGTGTATGCACCACCAATACTAACCAACGCAATACCGAGCGCGATTACATTGTACAAAAATATTTTTGTCTGACTTTTCAGAAAAAACATAAGCCCAAGAATAGTGCTATTTTAGCATAGAAGTATCTCCCACTGTTACTGTGCTCCCATCAGGACTCGAACCTGAAACCGCAGAGATATAAGCTCTGTGCTCTAACCGTTGAGCTATGGGAGCATCGCCTGAACGCAACTTCGCACCATGGCGCTCGCTACGCTTCGCGAATCTCGATTCCCTCTTTCTTTTCCCGCGGCTTTACTGAAATGCCGTGGGCGATGAGTATCTGCTCGTACTCATCGCGTTCAATCGTTTCTACCTCAAGGAGTCGTTTTGCAATTGCATCAAGCAACGGTCGGTGTGTCGTTACCACCTCGCGTGCGCGTTCGCGTGCTTCTTCAAGCATGCGCTTCACCTCTGCATCAATCTGAGCAGCCGTTGCTTCTGCATACTTTTTGCTTCCCGCTTCAATACCAGGAAGCATGCTGCCACCCTCGCTTGCAAATGCCACAGGACCAAGTACATCAGACATACCGTAGCGCATCACCATCTTTCGAGCGAGTGATGTTGCCATTTGCAAATCTCCTGATGGACCAGTTGTCACATCACCAAAGACGAGCTGCTCAGTGACGTACCCACCAAAGGTCATTGCAAGATCATCAAGAAACTCTGCACGAGATGGTAGTCGCTTCTCAATTTCAGGAAGCTTCATAGTGTAACCGCCCGCATTACCACGAGAGATGATTGAGATTTTGTGCACCGGATCTGCGTTTGGCAGCACTGACGCAACGATAGCGTGCCCCGCTTCGTGGTACGCAACGATATCGCGCTCCTTTCCCACCATGAGGTGGCTGCGGCGTTCAGGACCAAGCATCACTTTCTCAATTGAACGAATCAAATCATACTGTGCAACTTTAGTGCGATCTTCACGCGCTGCAAGAATTGCTGACTCGTTCATCAGTGAGTACAAATCTGCACCAGAAAAACCAGGTGTGCGCTGCGCAATTAATTTCAAATCAACATCTTCTGCAAGCGGCTTGCTCTTTGCATGAATCTTAAGAATCGCTTCGCGGTCATCGCGATCAGGTAAATCAATCATCACCCGTCGGTCAAATCGTCCCGGACGCAAAATTGCTGGATCGAGTACATCGGGTCGGTTAGTAGCTGCCATCACAATCACCTTTTCATTTGGCTCAAAGCCATCCATCTCAACGAGAATTTGATTGAGGGTTTGCTCGCGCTCATCGTTTCCTCCTCCCATACCAACACCTCGCGCGCGTCCAACCGCGTCAATCTCATCAATAAAGATAATTGCGGGTGCCGCTGCTTTTGCCATCTTAAAGAGGTCTCGTACACGACTCGCTCCCACGCCCACAAACATTTCCACAAACTCAGAACCAGAGATTGAGAAGAACGCCACACCAGCTTCGCCGGCAACAGCGCGTGCAAGTAGCGTTTTTCCCGTACCTGGAGAACCCATGAGAAGCACTCCCTTTGGAATCTGTGCACCAATTGAAATAAACTTTTTTGGATTCTTGAGGAAGTCTACAATCTCGGCAAGCTCTTCTTTTGCTTCTTTCACACCGGCAACATCTTTAAAGGTCACCTTTTGCTTTCCATCTTTTGGATCAATGATGCGCGCCTTTGATTGCCCGAAGGTAAACGCTTGCATGCCAGCGCCTTTCACTTGTCGAGTCAGGTACCAAATGAGCACAATCAAAAAGATGAGTGGAATAATGAATGGCGCAAGTGCACCAAACCAAAACCAGAAACCTGATGGTGATTCAACTTCAATTGCAACCTGTGAGAGCTGCTCGGGTGTTACACCGTACGTTACGAATGTTTCCGCAAGCGCGCTACCTGTTTCTTTCTTTGATTTTTTAGTAACTGCCTCTGCGCCGTCAACAGACTTTAGCGTCACTTCGAGGTCATCACCAGAAACGGTAATGCGCTCAACGACACCCGCCTTCACATCCTGTGCCACCGCAGATACAGGAACCGTCTCTGTGGCACCCTGCTGCTCTGCCACAAATGAATACAGCAGCATCATTGTCGCAAAAATGAGCACAACCGTTGAGAAGTTTGCAAGAAAGCCGCCCTTTGGTGGGCGTGGTCCCGGACGCCGTTTAGCATTTTGTGGCTGCTGCTTGCGAGGCGATTGCGGCTGCTGCGGAGCTTCTTTTGACATGTGCCCCATTATACGTATTTCGGCCTGTTTGACAAAGAAACAGCGAAGTCGCAGGATAAGTACAGAAGGAGGACAGAGCATGAATATCATTCGTTTTTTCACAACCATGGCAGCTTTTGCTGCACCACTTGCAACCACCGCACAAAATAGTGCTGTGGCGCCACAACCGGTCGTCGTCGACATGACGGCGATTATCAACCAAGTACCCCGTGTTGAAATCAAGGTCGACTTGGCTGCAACAGCCAATGACGCACTGCCGTTTACGACGGTTGTCACCCTCATCTTCGTAAACTTTGGCACGACCAGCGTCGACGAGGTTTGGGTTGAACCAATCGATGCAAACGGATCGATTCTTGGGCGCATCAATGCGTGCGTAACGGTCATTGGTAGCATCACGACGGCGACAGCGATGTTTCCAGGAGCACACACCGATGTCGACTTCGGCGGTATCGTCGAATGCACCGACCCGGAAAATTTTCTGACCTTTCGTCGGGGAATCAACCGCGTCCTCTCAATTGAAGAGGAGAACATCAACGTCGACATCGAGCCACGCTCCAAGCACAAGCAGCAGTACAAGCCGCAGCCGCGACAGGTCGTTCCCATCACACCGATTCGGAACTTGCCGGATCTTGGATGTGTGACCCCTCCCTCTGCGGACGGGGTTTTTCTTTTTTATTAGAGTAATAATGACAGCTGCCGTAGAATCATACTTGAAATACCGTAAAGAAAACCCAGCGTGCCGCATGAAGCGTCACGCTGGTTCGGGGATAGGGTCTGTTGATGGCAGCAGTGCGTGCAGACGTTCCTGTAGTCGCTCAAACGCAAGCCGCAAACGGCTCTTACCAGGAGGTCGCGGTGTGCAGGCAGCAAAGTAGCAGCCGGCCATGTAAAATGCTGCCTTACCTACATGCACCGCTGGTAAACATAGCGGCAGCTCAGAACGGTGATACGTGGCAGCGATTGCTGCAAGGAACCACATGAACCAAATGCCACAGAAGTTAATTCGCCAGAGGCTTTTGCGAACACCGCGTGCAAGAATATTTTTCGTTACCACCTGACGACCAAATTTCACTGATTTTTTACCTTGCCACCATTCGGTATACAAGATGAGTAGAAAAACACTGTCGACTATCACCAATGCAGGTAGATTCATCAAGACCATAATCCAGACAGATACCGCAGCAAAACACAGAGCGCACACATGCACCAAGTGAAAGCAGGTCAACCCCACCCGAGATTGCGTCCAATCTGAAATCCGCTGCGCCAGGCCAAGCAGAGCCCTATCCAATACAAGGAGGATGTGGAGAACATTCATTTGCTAAACACACTACCCCACTCCCCTACACTTTGCCAGCAAAACCGTATACTATGAGCAGCATGGCAACCTACATCGACAACAAGAAAGCACGATTTGATTTTGAGCTCCTCGAGACGTTTGAGGCTGGTCTTTCGCTTGAGGGATTTGAGGTGAAAGCGGTTCGCGCAGGACGCGCGGATCTCACCGGTGCACACGTCATTGTTCGTGGCGCCGAAGCCTTCCTTGTGGGCGCAAGCATTCCCCCATACCAGAAAGCAAACGCACCAAAAGAGTATGATCCGGAGCATCCGCGTCGCCTCCTCTTGAGCAAAAAAGAGATTGATCAGCTGGCATCCGCAGAAGCAAAGAAGGGTTTGACTCTAGTGGCGATTTCGTTGTATAATAAAGGAAGGTTGCTGAAGCTCTCATTTGCGATTGCGAAAGGAAAAAAGAAGTTCGACAAACGCGAGAGCATCAAAGAGCGTGATACCAAGCGCGACATGGAACGCACCTTGAAATCACATCGGTAGACCTAGTCTTCCGTCCTTCCCTGAAAGGATACATGCAGTAGTTAGGGATGACGGCGATACGTTTGACCGCGGTTGTCCACGCAAGTGAAGTTTCA
>JBEBBG010000014.1:0-24721 GCA_041158505.1 Candidatus Parcubacteria bacterium
CCCCCCGCCGCTTTCCTGATTTCTTTTGCTGCTTCTTTTCTGTATCGATGCAGCTCGTAATCGTTTGATTACTCCTCGTCTGCAACAACTGCAGCGCCGAGTGGGGTGAAACCTTCTTCGTCGCCTTCATTGAGATCCTCTTCGCGAGGTCCTGCTGATGAGATATCGATCTTCCAGCCAGTGAGCTTTGCGGCAAGGCGAACGTTCTGTCCTCCCTTACCGATTGCAAGTGACTGCTGATCTTCTGCAACGAGCACTTTTGCGATTCGTGATTCCTCAGTTTCTTCGAGGGTGATGTCAACGACGTGTGCTGGTGAGAGCGCTTCCTCTACGAACTGTGAAGCATCAGCTGACCACTCGATGATGTCGATTTTTTCGCCACCAAGTTCAGAGGTTACGGTTGAAACACGAACGCCGCGCTGACCAACGAGTGCACCAACAGGATCAACGTGATCATCGTGTGAAAGCACCGCTACCTTTGAGCGTGATCCTGCCTCTCGAGCAATTGCCTTGATTTCAACAATACCCTGCGCAAGCTCTGGAACTTCTGCTTTGAAGAGTTCCTCCAAAAACTTCGGATGTGAGCGTGAGAGTTTAAGAAATACGCCACGTGAAGTTTCATCTACTTTGTAGAGGTACGCACGCACGCGCTCGCCCTGCTTGAATCGCTCGCCAGGAATTTGCTCTTCGTAGGGAAGCATGCCGAGTGCGCGTCCCATGTCGAGGTACACTGCACCGCGCTCCATGCGCTCAACGGTTCCTGAAACGATTGAACCCTCGTGCTGCCCGAACTCTGCAAGTACAGAGCTCTTCTCAGCTTCACGAATCTTTTGGGTGATTACCTGCTTTGCAGTCTGTGCAGCGATACGACCGAAGTCATCACGCTTCTCGAGTGGGAAAACAATCTCTTCGCCAACGTGTGCGCCACCCTTAATGAGTCGGGCATCTTCGAGCAAGATGTGCTGCTCGTCGTTGAAGTACACTTTCTCTTCTTCACCTTCTGCAGGTGCTTCATGCTCCTCAGGCTCATCTTCCATAATGACGGTGTCGCGATCAACGACTACCTTTACCTGGCTGAACTCTACGTTTCCTGAGTCCAAATCAAACGAAGCTCGGACAATCTGTCCTTTCTTACCAAATTCTTTTCGGTAGGCGTTTGCGAGTGCGAGCTCAATCGCTTCAATAACGACGTTTCGTGAAATACCACGCTCTTCTTCGAGCTGGGCCATTACCGAGTTAATTACTTTTAGGTCAAACATATGCAATTGTCTATTAGGTTTTGAGTAAAAATTTAAGTCCGCCGGGAGGCGAACTGACCTTTGTAGTATACCAAATTGAGGCCTGTTGGTCAATGGAGTGCTTTTTGTTGTGGTACTATAGGTTTTGTATGAAAATAATAGGTTGCATAGCGCTTTTTGTGCTTATGTTTACAGGCTTTTTTGTCGATACGGCTGCGGCAGCAACGGCACCTGTGTTTACCCTTAAAACAGCAACGCCGCTCGGTTGCAACCCTCTTTCAGGCAGCCTTTTTCGTGGTTCTGCGGGTGCTGACGTCGAAAATGTACAACATTTTCTCGTTGGACAAGGGCTTCTTGCAACTTCGAGCGTTTCTAGCGTTTTTGATGATGCTGCGCATGCCGCAGTGGTTGCCTTTCAGCTAAAACAGGGCTTACTTACAAGCGCAAATCAGCTTGGAGCGGGTATTGTCGGTCCCAAAACAGCAGCTGCTATAAAAGGACTGTGTCCAGCACCTGTCACTGAAAAGCCAGCTAGTGGCTCTGTATCGGTAACACCACGTGAAGTCTATCGAAAAGATGCTCGAGGAGAGACACGGGTAAAGTACACCTTTACTGCAACGCCGGCCTATGGCGTTGCTACCTGGCGGCTTACGCTTAGCTGTACAAAAGATGCCGTTTCTACCAATCGGCGTGATTTAACGGGTTGTGGAGATACCACAGAGCTAAAAATGGGACGAAGTGCCAAAAAAAACTATACCATTAGTTACTTTAACCCTTGGCGAGCAACCCAGATGGTGACGCTCCGTGCCGAGGCGCTTTCTGCAGAAGGAAAGCTGCTTGAGTCTACAGAAGCAATTGTACAGGTGTATCCAATATACGTACGGGAAGAGTAAGGAGGGCTGGTATTTGTGCCATTCTTGCGTACAATAGACCCCATGGAACCACAGGCAACACAGAAGAAAATGTCCCTCATTTGGGCACTTATCGTACTTATTATTATCGCAGGTATTGTTTTTCTAGCATTTCGACCAGCTCAGCAGGCAGATGCACCAACGGTCACTGACACAATGATTGCAACCAGCACCGATGCTGCAGCCACAACAACGCCAGCAGCACCTGCTGCAGCGCCACAACAGGGCGCGCCGGCCGTATCAGGATCAACGGGAGCATCAACCGCTGGTATCCCGACTACTCCACAGGTAATTCAGGGTGATGGGTACATCGCAACGGTAACGCCGGTAACTGGTGAAGCGCCGCGCATTGATCTCTTTGCACTCGAACAGGCAGCTCCAGGTGAAGCGTGCTTTATCAAATGGGAAGTTGAAAAAGCGGCAACCTGTGAAATTCGAAACGTAACGTCAAAGACTTCGGTTCGAAGCGTTCCAGATGAAGGAACACTCCAGACACTCGAGGTTGGTACATACCAGCTCGTATGTAAGGGAACGGGTGGCAAAACAACAACATCAACTGAGGTTGCGTGTAAGTAATAAAAAACAGCGGGCGCACCTTACTCGAGACACTTCGCAGCCGACATTCCTAAAGCGTAGTTTTGTGGAATGTTGTGCGAGGACCTGTCGAGAGAAGGTGTGCCCGCTGTTTTTGTGTACCGCATACACAGTGGAACGTTTTAGTTTTGTGCATTGCACCGTATAATGAGGACACCATTTCTCTATGTACATTGAGCAAGAAAAACTCAAAAGCTTCATGGTTGATTCTGGTCTTGTTACAAAGCAAGATATTGATGCAGCAGACGAGCAGCTGTCACAGAATCCAACACAAACAATCGGTGATTACTTGATTAGCCAAGGTAAAATTACCGATGACGATTTGAAGCGTATCCAGGCATACATTCTGGGTATTCCGTTCATCGATCTCTCATCACAAAAGATTCCACTGGAAACACTCTCAATTATTCCAGAGCCAATTGCGCGCAATCACAACGTCGTGCCATACAAGCTCGAAGGAGATCGGCTTGAGGTTGCCATGCTTGATACCGATGATCTCTCAGCTGTTGATTTCATTAAGAAAAAAACTGGGTACACCATTTTGCCACGCCTTACCTCAACGGGTTCAATTAAGAGTGCGCTCATTCAGTACCAGAAAAGTCTTAAGGCAGACTTCGGTGATCTCATCAAGAAAGATGTTGATAGTTTAAAGGCAAATGCGGGGGCGGGCGGTGATCTTTCAGAAAAAAACCTCAAAGCAATTGCGGAAGACATTCCCGTTGTGCGTGTCGTAGACACACTCTTGAAGCATGCAATTCTCCAGAATGCATCAGACATTCACATGGAACCACAGGAGGATTCGCTCGTGATTCGGTACCGTGTTGACGGACTTCTCCACGATGCGATGACCTTGCCAAAGGAAAGCGCACTCTCAATCACTGCGCGTATCAAGGTGCTTGCAAGCCTGAAGCTCGATGAGAAACGCCTCCCGCAAGACGGACGATTTAAAATTATGCTCGATGGCGAAAAGGTGTCGTTTCGTGTTTCTATTTTGCCAACGTACTACGGTGAGAAGACCGTTATGCGCGTACTTCGCGAAGGCGGCGGCGGGTACACGCTCGAAGGCCTTGGATTTCACGGTGTAAACCTTGAACGAATTTATGAAGCGATGAAGCAGACCACCGGTCTTATTCTCACCACAGGTCCAACCGGTTCGGGTAAATCAACCACGCTCTACACGCTCCTTGAGCTTCTCAATACACCAGACGTAAACATCTCAACGGTTGAAGATCCGATTGAGTACCAGATGAAGCGTATCAATCAAACGCAGGTGAAGCCTGATATTGGATTTACCTTTGCAGAAGGGTTGCGAAGCCTCGTGCGACAGGACCCTGACATCATCATGGTGGGAGAGATTCGAGACGGTGAAACGGCAGGACTTGCGATTAACGCGGCGCTCACTGGACACCTCGTACTCTCAACGCTCCACACCAACTCAGCTGCTGGTGCGGTACCACGTCTCATGGATATGGGGGCAGAGCCATTTCTTCTTGTGTCGACCCTTCGAGTTATCATTGCACAACGTCTGGTGCGAAAGCTTGGTAAGCAGCGTGAAAAGTACACGCTTTCTGCTGCTGGACTCAAGTCGCTCGGCACAAACGTCAACCTCGATAAAGTGCTTAAGGCGCTCCAGGATGATGGCATTATAAAAAAGACAGCGACGTGGGCAGATGTTCCATTCTATCGGCCAAAGACTACGGCAAATGATGATGGCTACGCAGGTCGTGTTGGTATTCATGAGGTGCTCAAGGTGACACCAACCATTCAGGAGATGATTGTCTCAGGAAAACCTGCAGAAAAGATTGAGGAGCAGGCACTCGCGGAAGGAATGCTCACGATGCTTGAGGACGGTGTCTACAAGGCTGTCCAAGGACTTACCACGATTGAGGAAGTGCTTCGCGTTATTTCTGAATAGTATGCAGTTTCACTACAAGGCACTGGATAAAGAAGGAACCATGCAAGAGGGTGATACCGATGCTGCAGATAAGTTTGCACTCGGTAATCAATTGCACCAGCAAGGGCTGTCACTGATTGCAGCATGGCCTAAAGATCAAAAGCATTTAGGGAGCTTTTTTAAAAAACTTTCAACGATTGGCACGGTATCAATGCTCGACAAAATTTTGTTCGGCAAAAACCTCGCATCAATGCTCGAGGCCGGCCTTTCGATGGCTCGCGCGATTTCGGTGATGGAACGCCAGACGAAAAATCCACGCTTTAAGCAAGTACTCAATGATCTAAATGCATCAATTAATCAAGGCGACTCATTGTCACAAGGCATGTCGCGCCATCCTGGTGTATTTTCAAATTTATTTGTGTCGATGGTGCGTGCCGGTGAGGAATCAGGCGATATGGTGCAAGCGCTCACAGTGGTATCAACGCAGATGGAAAAAACGTACCAGCTTAAAAAAAAGTTGCAGGGCGCGCTGATTTACCCTGGCGTGATTATGACGGCGATGGTTGGTATTGGTATCTTTATGTTGCTCTTTATCGTGCCGACGCTCTCAGCAACCTTTGCAGACATTGGTGTTGAACTTCCAAAATCAACGCAGTTTATTATCAGTACGTCAGAAGCATTTCAGAACAATACGGTGACGATGCTCGTTGGTGTGATTGTGCTCATTGGTCTTTTTATTACCGCACTCAAGACGGCCGCAGGACGCCGGGCGCTCGATTGGCTCTTTTTGCATATTCCAATGATTTCAACGATGGTGAAAGAGACAAACGCCGCACGTACAGCGCGCACGCTCTCTGCACTCCTTGCTGCAGGCGTACCATACCTATCATCAGTGCAGATTACTAAAAGTGTTGTTCAAAATTCATTTTATAAAACAGTGCTCGAGAAGGCAGAGAAGAATGTGGAGCTGGGTATGCCGGTTGCAAAGGTGTTTGAAGAATCAAGCAAGCTGTATCCTATTTTCGTGGCCGAAATGGTTGCGGTGGGTGAAGAGACAGGTGAGCTTGGGCAAATGCTCATGAAGGTTGCTGCGCACTACGAGGCGGCAGTTGAGGAAAAGACCAAGAACCTCTCAACGATTGTGGAACCATTCCTTATGATTGTAGTGGGCGCAGGCGTTGGCTTCTTTGCAATCTCAATGATCAGCCCGATGTACTCGTTGGTGGAGAATATTTAAGCAGTACTTACGCTACGCGAGCTTAAGCTTAGTCTTAATGACTCGGACGTCGTCTTCGAGGCGGTCTATGCGGCCGTTGTGGCCAGTTAGAATTCCTTCTAGACGCGCAATATCGGTCTTTGTGGCAAAGGTGTCTGCACGCCGGTCTGCAGCGTCAAAACGGGCATCAATTGCCGCAAACTGTTGTTGCACGGAGATTGCAAATGGTGTGAGATTCTCCTCGAAGGCACGTTCGATAGATTGTTGGATGAGGTCGCTGATTTTCTGGAGGTCTTCGCTGGTAAGCATGCTGGTATGGTAGCACAGAGCGATCAAGTCTCCATAAAAAAGATGTGAAGAAGTAGCACAAAAGCCCCGTGAGGGGCTTTTGTTCTATACGAGTGAATTCCAAAGTAGTGTAAACATTGTCTCTTGCGCCTGAATAGCGCTTTTGTTTTTAATTACGAGCGCTGATACAGGCTCAGTAAGCTGCACCATGACGAGTTTGTGTGGTGTGATCATAATGTCTACTTGTAACGCGGCACTTTCTGGCAACGCCTTGGCTTCATGGTTGTAGTTTTGTTGGTATGTAAGAAAATCTGCGAATAGTGGTCCTGGTTTGCTCAGTACGCGTGCAGTAATCGGGAGTTTCGCAAGCTTCTCCTTGTAATGGTTAAAGAATGGCCTATCGAGGCTAAAAAGCGTATCAATATCAGAAACAACGTAGTAAAAGCTCTCAGGTGCGAGCTCTTCAAGCATGTCTAGGTACACTGATTTTATTGATGCAAGCCCTTCGTGGTACGTAATAACACTACTCGTATCACCTTGGACATTGTAGAGGGCTAGGAGCTCTGGAATTTGGTCCTTGAGCTCTTTTCGTTTGTACTCAAGCATATTTTCAAGCTTTCTGGGACTTTCTGCTTCGTACTTTTTCTTAAAGCCAGCGATAACCTCCCTGGCGAGACCCTTTTGCTGTAATGAATCTATGGTGGGGTAGACTGTCGTTCTTCGAATACCCGTCAGTTGAGCGATGGCAATCACCGTAGTTGGACCGAGGGTAAGCATTGCAAGGTACACCGCAACCTCATTTTTTGATAGTCCAAGTCCCTCTAAAAGACTTTCAATGTGTGCTTTTTGCATATTTGTCTTTTTATTTTGACAACACTAGTACCTTTAAATATAAGCTTTTTATATAAAAAATCAACATACTTTTTAACAAATATGACACTTTAATAAAACAATAATAAAATATATGTGTCAATTAATTCAATAACGTATTTAGACATGAAACGAACAACATATAGCATTCTTGCCCTCATCATCATCGCAGCTCTGATCATGGTGACTGTTGGCGGAGAGAAGAGGTCAGATGAAACCATTACTATCGGCGCGATTGCCCCGCTAACTGGTGGCATCTCAGTCCTTGGTGAGCGAATGCGAAACGGTATGGAGCTTGCTCGAGCAGACTTGATTGAGGAAGGAGTCGTTGCAGACCTCAATATTATTTATGAGGATGCATGTTTGCCAGCCGATACCGTTAATGCTGCTCAGAAGCTCATCTTGCAGGATAACGTAGATATTATTGGTAGCTCATTCTGTCTGCCGGGTATCGATGCGATTGCAGACATTGTAGAAAAGGAGAATGTTATCCTCTTCAACACGGCAGCAAACCCAGAGACGGTTCTTAGTAAAGACAATATCTTCTCAACTAACTTTGCGATTCCTGCTGATGCAACGCACATTGCAAAGTATGCAGTAGAAAAGCTTGGTGCGAAGCGAGTTGCGATTGTGCACTTTGACTCATCGTACGGTGAAAGCTACTACAATAGCGCAAAAGCGTACTTCGATGCGCACGATGTTGAAGTCGTTGCAAAAGTTGCAAAGACGCTTGATGCAACAGACTTCCGAACTGACGTTGCAAAGATTAAGGCTGCTGAACCAGATGTACTTCTGTACTTCCACTTCGGTAGCGCGTTTGGAACGCTCGTGAAGCAGACACGTGAGATTGGTGTTGATGCTCCGATTATCGCACACCATGAAGTTGAGGATCCTACCGTGCTCGAGTTTGCACAAGGTGCTGCTGAGGGAATGATTGTCTCATCATCACAGCCTGAGGTGAAGACTGCGAATGTGAAAGCGTTTGAAGAGAAGTACCTTGCGGCATACGGTGAGATGCCAGATGTGCTCGCAAGTAATGCGTACGATTCAGTACGATTACAGGTTGAATCATACGTAGCGTGTGCAAAGGACGTGACCTGTACAAAAGAGAAGTTGGAAGCGGTACAGAACTACGACGGTGTGAGTGGACGAATCACTATCGATCCACAGACCCACGCTGTAGCAAAGCCAAACATCTTTAAGGTTGTACGTGACGGAGCATTCGTTGAACTGAAGTAAAGAGGAGAGGTGGAAGGTTGCTCAAAAATGCCATAGAACGTAAAAGCACAAAAGCCCCTCACGGGGCTTTTGTGCTTTTAAATAAAAAGACCCCCTGAAGTTGGTTACGGGGGAAGCGCTTTTTGGGGGTTGGACCCATGGTTTGCTTAAACCAGACGGAGGTACCGTCATCTCCGTGATCCTGCGGGTATTGCCAGGACCCTGGTGAGCCACTGTGTGGCCAGTACCAGGATCGTCATACCCACCATGAAGGTGAGCACGATCAACGTTGTCCGGAACCACGAGGGCTCCATCTGCACGTTGACGGCAAGCATCGATGCGACGGTGGCTCCTCCGATGGAGGTCAACACGACGATGATGATCGCAAGGCGGATGATGGCGGCAAAAACCGCCCCGACGAAGGTGAGGAAGGTGCTCATGAAAACTTTTATAACATATTTATAAAAAAAGTCAAATATACGCACAGACCAGGTAAAGAAAAATCCCCTGCTTGGGAGCGGGGGATTGCGAGAATTGGCTTAGTGAGGCAGTGGTGCGTCACTGATGCGGCCCATCATTCTTCTTGTACGTGTGGCGGATGCCAACGAGGGTGAAGTAGGTGCAGAAGGCGATGGTGAGTCCACCAATCACCAGGTTGAATGGGGCAAGCGATTGGAGCTTGGTGTCGAGGATGTACTCCTCAGGTTGTTGGACTCCATCGAGTCCAAACAGGAATAGCTCACTCATGATGTTGATGATTCCAAAAACGATCACGAAGGATGCCACAGACACCAGGGCGCGAAAAAGCAATTTCAAAAGGGCGAAGATCTTCATGACCTGAAAATTACATCAAAATATGTATTTGTCAACACCTACGCGTGTGACCCCAGCAACTCCCGCAGCTCGCGCATCATCGCGTTGTGGTCAATCTTGCGGCTTGCTGATTTCACGTGCTCAAACATGTCTCGCATTAGGGTGGTCATATCAGCGTTGGTCATTTCGATTGCTACTTTGTCGTGCCAGTTGATGATGAGCGTTGTCGTTTTAAAGATCCAAATTTCGGCATGGGCCTTGAGCCGATCGTCAGGGAAGACGCCGTAGTCGGCCATACGCCCGCCAAGCGTTTCGATTTGGGCGCGGTATGCTTCTGGGTTTTTTCTAATCTTCCGTTCGTACTCGTTGTATGCGCTCTCGTTGAGCAAACCATCGACAATAACTCTGTTTTTGATAATTGCTTCGTTGATTGCCACTGCTTGCTCTTTGGTGAGTACGGCAACCTGATCGGTGTATGAAAGGTGATGCTGAATTGCTTTCACCCGATCATTTTTTATTTCAAGCAAAATACGTGCAAATGCAGGCACAATTTCTGCTGCGCCAACATGAATCACAAACTCATCTTCGCGCGTTGTTTTGACACGTGCCCCTGCGATAGGTGTTCCTGCTGCTTCTGTCGCTTTCTCAAGGAGTCGACGGATTTCGGCAGGGGAGCGAGCGACGTAGAGCTTGCGTTTGCCGCTCGTAATACACTCGACCAATGCGCGCTCCTGCAGTTTGCTGAGGTTGTATGCAATGCTCGTGCGCACCTCACCGGTAAGGCGTGCGATGTCGCTCGGGTTTCGTGGCTCTGTCAGTGTACTAAGAATGGTTTGCTCAAGTGGGGTGAGGCCGAGAAAGTTGAGTGTAGCGTTATGCCAATCCATGCACTCATCCTATATTTGACAAAAAATTTGTCAAATATAAAGTAGAAAAGTACGGCCTAAATAAAAAGTATTTTCAGGTAAGTAGTATCATCGAGAGCTATTTACATGATTATTATTTTATTGCGTTATACAATTACTACACGACTCTACCAAACAACGAGTCACAACTTACTAGGTAATGTATGAATACAGTAATGAATAAAAAAGTAGTAGCAGTTGTGATACTGGTGATTGCGATCATCGGTATCGCGATTGCCGTACAAGGTAAAGGGGGAACTACACCTGAGTCAGTAAAGCTTGGGTTGATGCTCCCGCTCTCGGGTGATTACGCAGCTGCAGGACAAAACATGCAAAAGAGCATGCTCCTTGCAATCGATACGTACAAAGCTGAGCACCCAGAAGCGCAGATTGACGTTGTTATTGAAGACGATGCATACGATGCGACAAAAGGTGTCAGTGCATACAACAAGCTCGTGAACCTCGATCAGGTAGACATGATCTTGATGCTCTCAACGCCGGTAATCGATGCAATTCACGAAGATGTGGTTGCTCGTGGAATCCCGGTGATTCAGCTCGGTGTGCAGACGGTAGGTGTTGCTGATGACAATATCATTCAGTTTAGTCCTGCTGCGGAAGCACCGATTGGTGCGTTTGCATCACATCTCGCAAAGGATACACGGTTTGCTGGCAAGAAGGTTGCAGTTGTATACGACAACTCACCTGCGCAGCTGAGCTTCTTTGAGACATTCAAGGAGCGATTTACTGCGGACTTCACGCCAATGCTTTCAAACGGCAAGGCAGACCACCGAAACTACGCAACAGAAATTGCAAACGGTAACTATGATGCAGTTGTCTTCATTATGTCGCCAGAGAACGGTGCGTTGCTGACGAAGGAAGTGCTTGCGCTCGATCAGACAATGCCAGTACTTGCGTACGATGCGCAGCTCCAGACTGGATTTGCTGACTTCGGTCGCATCTTGGGTGACACCAACAAGTTGAATGGCGCACTTTCACTCTGGTTTAAAGCCGGACAGATGGAGGAGCTAACCGCCACATTTGAAGCAAAGTATAGTGAAGCACCAGGATTTCTTGCAGACTTCTCATGGGACATGATCAATACAGCGCTTGCAACGTATGATGCAGATGATGCGGTGTGGGTTGAGAATCTTAAGAAGTTTGAGGATGAAAACGGTGCTTCAGGACCAATCTCATTTGATGCAAACGGTGTACGGTTGCAGCCAATGGTGATTACTGAAGTTCAAAACGGTGTGCTCGTACCGACGGTACCTGCGGCGTTTTAAGGCGGTAACACAAACAGCAAAACAGCCGGCCGCCCTTCGGGCGGCCGGCTGTTTTGCTGCTACCTACTCCACCTTATTTAGCTGCAGTGGCACATTGAAGTCTCCTGGTGTAATTTGTGTTGCAGTTCCAGTGATGCCGGTAAATGTCTCAGGCTTCTTGAGACAGCTAATCACATCTTCGCCTGCATCTTTACACGCGGCAATCATCGTTACTGCATCGTATCCGTACGCTGCAGCAAAGTTCGGCTCTTTGCCGTATACATCCGCATACTGTTTTTTAAACTCCATCGCGTTTCCGGGGAGTGAAAATGGATACACGTTTGAGTGGAAACTTGTGCCAGCAACTTGCTTGCGCACCTCCATGTCAGCAAATACGTTACAGGTTTCTACAAGTGGAACATTAAGCTGTACTTCCTGGGATGCTTTTACGATACCGGTGGCCTCACTTGGGGCAACTGGCACAAAGAGAAGCACATCGGCAGTGCTTGCTTTCACTTTTGTCATCGCAGTTCCAAAGTCAGTCTCTCCAGGGGTAAATGTTTCTTGTAGGATTAACTTCTTTCCTTTTTCTACTGCAAAGGCTGCGACTTTTTCTGCAACTGATTTACCAAGCTCGTCGTTTCTGTAGAGGAGTGCAATCGTCTCTGCTTGCTGCACTGGTGACGTTTCGTCAAAAAATGCCGGGCCAGCAAAGTCGCTTGCATTGCTGTAGTGTCGGATGGTGAATTCATTCGCAACGTCATTTGCCGCGGTGAGTGTTGCAAACAGTGGGATTGATTCCTCGGCTGCAATCTTTGAGAGGGGAACAGTGACTGATGAGAGAATTGAAAGTGTAATAATTGGATTTTTCTCCTGCACTGATCGAAATGCCGAAACCCCTTCTGCTGGTTTTCCTTCAGAATCGGCGTACACAACGCTGAGTTCTGGGTGGTTCTTGAGTGCAAGTTCCATGCCGTTTTTGACGTTCTCGCCCCACAATGCGGCTGGTCCAGAGAGTGGAAGGACTGCGGCGATGGTTTGTGTTGTAGGGGCTTGTTTTTCTGGTTTAAACGCTACAATCAGGCCGATAACAACTACCGCAATAATGATGTATCCAATTTTCTTCATGTCTTTAGTGATAGTGATAATTCCTACTATGCATACTAGGGCAAAAGAGGAGTCGTGTATAGATGATTTTAACGTTATACTTTAAGATACAAACCCATGGATATTATTCCGCAGCTCATCATCAATAGCGTGATTGCAGGCTCGATTTACGCGTTGGTGGCGCTTGGATTCAATCTCATTTACGGCACAACTCGTTTCTTTAACTTAACCCACGGTGTGGTGGCGGCAGTTGGCGGTTACGCCGTCTTTACCTGCTTTAAACTTTGGGGGCTCCCGCTTTCGGTTTCAATTATTTTGGGCATTATCGTCGCGGCGCTCGTAGGCTGGCTCTCTGAGGTGCTGCTCTTCAGAAAGCTCCGTGCGCGCAAAGCAAGCGGTACGGTACTCCTCGTCGCATCACTCGGTCTCTTTACGGCACTGCAGGCGGTAATCGCAATCATTTTCTCAAGTCAGTTTCAGACGCTCTCGACAAACGTCTCGAGCACTCGCGTCTTCCATGTGCTCGGCGGCGTGATCACCGATGTACAGGTGTACATTTTGGCAGCTGCGATTGTCATCATGGTGCTGCTTGGTGTGGTGATTAAAACAACTCGTTTTGGTAAAGCGGTGCGTGCTGTGTCTGATGATGAAGAGGTGGCACGCATCGTAGGAATTCAGAGTAACCGTATCATTGGCTGGGTGTTTGTGATTGGATCTGCGATTGCGGGTGTTGCAGGCATTGCTGTTGGCTTTGATACCGGCATTGAACCGACGATGGGTATGAACCTGCTGCTTAAAGGTGTGGTGGCGTCGATTATTGGTGGCATTGGTAGCGTGTATGGTGGCGTGCTTGGTGCGTTTCTTTTGGCGTTTGTCGAGAACTTCGGCATTTGGAAAATATCGGGCGAGTGGAAGGACGCGATTGCGTTTGGTTTGCTCATTATCTTTTTACTCGTTCGGCCGCAGGGTATCATTAAGAAAGCGTAGCGTATGGCATACCTTACCCACCTCCTCATCCTCATCTCAATCTGGTCGATGCTCGCTGTGTCGCTTAACCTCGTCATTGGCTTTACTGGCCTCCTCAGCATTACGCATGCGGCCTTCTTTGGTATTGGCGCATACGCAACGGCAATTCTGATGACATCCTTTGGGATGAACTTTTTTGTTGGGCTCTTGATTGGCATCATCTTGTCGGTATTCGTTGCATTCCTTATTTCATTTGTGATGCGGCGGTTTCATGGCGACTACTACGCGCTCGTATCATTTGGATTCAATATTATTGTGTTTTCTATCTTTTTGAACTGGCAGGCGGTGACACGTGGGCCACTCGGTATTCCAGGTATTAAGCGCCCAGAAGTGTTTGGGTTCTTCTTTCGAGACAACTTTCACTTCTTACTCTTAGCAGCTGCAGTTGCAGCGCTGCTTTTTGTGGCAGCACGGTACGTGACCAGCTCATCGTTTGGGCGTGTCTTGCAGGGAATTCGTGAAGACGAGCAAGCGGTGCAGGTCTTTGGGTACAAAACAGAGCACTACAAAACGTTTGTCTTTATGCTTGCTGCTGGTATGGCTGCAATCGCTGGCTCATTCTTTGCGTCGTACATTACCTTTATTGATCCATCAACGTTTGATTTGAATGAGTCTATCTTTATTTTGGCGATTATTATTTTGGGAGGGCTGGCATCCCACAAGGGTGCCTTTTGGGGAACCGTGTTTCTCATTTTGCTGCCAGAAGCACTTCGGTTCGTGGGCTTTCCAACCGACATCGCCGCGCAGATGCGCCAAGTAGTGTACGGACTGCTTCTCGTCTTTTTGATGCTCTATCGACCGCAGGGAATGTTTGGAAAGTTTCGGTTGTAGGTTGCTGCATAAGGTCAGTTGCAAGTCTGTCTCGTGATAAAGAAAAAACACCGCCGGTGAGGGTCGGTGCTTGGTGGCGGTGTCGCTTGGACACCCAGGGTTACTCCTTCTTTTCCGTCGCCTCTTTTCCCGCCGCTGCGTTGAGTTCCTTGAGGTACTCGTAGCTGCGACGCAGACGCGCGAGGTGAAGTTTCTCGGCCGCCGTCGCTAAGTTGGCTCTGCCTTCGTAGTGGCTGACCACTTGGGCGAAGAAGATTTCGCGGAAAGGGAGGTACTCCTTCCGGTCGATTCCCATGGGCTCGAGAAGCTCAAGTTCGCGCATGAGCGTCTCGAGGCAGCCGTCCTCGCGGTCGCACGCGTCGCGTTCCATCAGTTCGTGGAGGGCAACGATCGAACGAAACGCTTTGGGTATCGTTTTGCTGACTGCAAGGACACCGTTGGTGCCGATGGCGAAGATGTGTGGTGTGCGGTTGCGTTGAGCAAAGCCAGGTGAAACGAGGTCATAGCGGTAGGTTTTTCCCTCGAACTCGATAGTGTCGGAGCCCGAGATATACGGGTCGAGCCACTTAGGGCGTTCAGAGAGAATGACGGTAGAGGGGGTCGATTCGGATGTACTCATATGAAGTTGTGGGGTGCGGAGTGGTTAGGTTCAGTGCTACGTGCGTAATGCACGCGAGCGTTCAAAGTACTAAAGTATCATTTTTATTTTGTTGTGTCAAATTTTACTTGTGGCACTATCTACGCATTCCACAGACCATTAAAAAAGCCGGTGTAGCTTTCTACAATCTTTTTATTTCGAATCACAATGCTGGTAACTGTTTCATCAAAGAGGTAAATAACCACTGCGTTTGTTCCAAAAATACATGTAGTTGTTACTCCAGAGAACGCCGCAGGGCTGTACCGATACTCGAAATTGTATCGTTCATCTTTTGATTTCTCTAAGTACGGTGCTTGCGTTTTTATGCCCAAATACCGTACGCCGCAGCCTCGCTTCTGGCGCTGGTAGTCATACTCATTAAACTTATTACCATGTGCTTCTATATAGGAGTCACCATGACCTCCAAAAACAAGCAGGTTTTCGCCTGGCGCGCATTCACTGAGTAATCGAAGTTCATTTGCGTGAAATGAGTCAATCCCCTTAATGATTTCAATGTCTTGTATGTCGATAGCTGAAAAGCGCTGCCCAAGCTCTTCGGTGATAGCCAGTGCGTCGGCCCGTTGCTGGTCGGCAATTTGCAAAAGAATTTTTGGATCTTGTGCAGAGAAACGTTTTCGACCTCGTATCAATACATGGTGGGCAAGATTCTTTTGGATTAGTCCATCAAGTGCGGTATAGACGGTCTGCCCGTGCAGTCTCGTGTCGGATACCACTTTTGAGGCCCCAACTTCTCCAAGTTTAAGCAGGGAAAGATAGACGGCTGACTCATTTTTATCGAGACCGAGCCGCATAAGCTTTGCATGAATGCTCTTATCTTTATCAAAGTTTTTTGACATATATAAAAAATACTATTATTTACTTTAGTTTTTGTATCTTAATTTTATAATAAAAATTTATTGATGAAAATACGTATATACACTACAATTTTGCCAAGGTGTCAATTTACTAGTCTTTAAAAGAAGTTTGTATGAGTAAAAAGAGTCTTATCGCTGCGGTAGTACCTGTTGCTGTTTGTTTGGGGTTAGTGTTTTACGCACAAACACAAAAAGAGCAAGCAACGGTTACTATTGGTGCTGCACTGTCTTTGACAGGTATGGCGGCAGCTGATGGAGAAAACATTAAAAAGGGTATTGAATTTGCTAAGGCAAAACTTCAAGAAGAAGGTATTACTCTCAATGTTGTGTATGTTGATGATGGCAGTGAGTCCGCACAGACGGTTAGTGCCGTTGCGCAACTTGCTGATGTGTACCAGGTAGAAGCGCTCGTTGGCCCAACCTGGAGCTTTCTGGCGGCTGCCGCAGCTGACACAATTTCAGATCGAAAGGTTGTTGCCTATAGCCCAGCAAATACGTCAGAGCACGTTACCTCTACAAGTAGCTACTTCTTGTTCGGTGCACCTAAGAATTCCTTGAAGGCAAATCCTTCGGCGAACTGGCTGCGCGACGTTGGCGCAACACGAGTTGCAATTGTGGTGGACGATGGAGCGTGGGGAGAAAGCCATGTACAACCGTTTACACAAGCGGTGCAGGAAGCAGGGGCAACGCTGGTGCACGTTGAACGTGTGCCGATGAGTGTGAGTGGTGCAGACATGCAGACACTTCTTGCAAAACTCGCTACGCTTGATGTCGATGCAGTTTTGTATACCGGTCTTGATCAGGCAACTGCGCTGATTGTTACAAAAAAGCAGGCGCTTGGTGCAGATTTTGCACTGCTTGCAGCTACAGAAATTCTCCGCAAACAAGCAGAGGAAGGTGTTGTCAGCATTACCGCCGACGATGACGTGTACCTGATGCGCCCCGAAACCTCAAAGCATTTTGAAGAAGCATATGCTGCACACTACAATGAATACCCTGGCCCGTATGCTGATCGTGCCTACGACGGAACAATGCTACTGGCTCGAAGTATCTTGAGTAAGCCGGCAGATGTATCGCTCAATGACTACGTGCGTTCAAATACGTATGAAGGATACATGGGAACGTATTCCTTCGATGAGAATAATGATCTCGTTGGGGGAGCATGGGTGATTGAGCAGATGCAATAAACCCGTAGTAGATGGTCCGTAGCAAAAAACACCCGCGTGTGCGGGTGTTTTTGCTACTCCGCCGACACCTCCCACATCTGCGTCCACAGTATTTGCATCAGGGATGCAAATGCTTTGCTGTGCACCACGAACGCAAACTGTTCGGTGCCGCTGCCTGCAAAGAGGACTGTGGTGTCGTAGATCCAGTAGTTCATAGACCAGGTAACCCGCTTTGGTGCATACCTGATTTCTCGATCGCTGCTCCAGCCTTTGCTGGTGGTGAGCTCTGCGTGCTCGCTTGAAGCTCGTTCCATTGTGCGGTCGCTGTGTGCGCGGATAATTTGCATATGCACCTTGTACCGCAACCGTTGCTCACTGTGCCACTGACTAAACTCAGTTCCCAAAATACGGACCATGTCTGCAGTAGACCACATCAGGAACGTTTCTTTGCACCGCTCGTGCCACATCGTGTCTCGAAATGCTTGGCGAATACCTTCACTGCCAAAGTAGAAGCGTACGCGCGGTTGGGCAACGTCTGATACCTGCTCGACATTGCGCATCAAGGTGCTCAACGTCTCACTCGCGGCGGTGAGTGCTTCTATTTTCTTTTTGTAGAGTGCAGTCACTTCTTCTGCGCTAATTGCTGCAAAACGCTTACCTCGTTCATCACTGTATTCAATGACCAAACTCTCCACGAGGAGCTCCCGCAAGGTGTCGTAGATGGTTGATTTGGGCAGATGTATAGCGGTTGCAATGTCTGCCACTAGAGTAGGGCCGTGTTTAAGGAGGTAGGTAAAGACGTCTTGAGCTGTCTTTTTAACCCCTAGCAGGGAGAGTGCATCGCTTGGTGAGTGTTCATTTTCCATATGGAGCTTATTTTACTTTATTATTCGGAATTCGCCGAATTATATACTTACTTTACAATTAATTTATAATGTTGTCCATTAACTATAAAACAGATATATGAAACGGTACGGTACATGGGGAGTTGTTGTGGTGGTGCTTGTTGTGGCATTCATTACAGCATTTAGCGGCAAGCAGGACATTGCGTCTGATGAACCTATTCGAATTGGTGCAATTATCTCGCAGACGGGATTTGCAGCCGCCTTTGGTGAAATGTCACAGAAAGGTGCGCAGCTTGCGGTAGATGAGATTAACGCGGCTGGTGGTGTTGATGGGCGAATGGTTGAACTGCTTATCGAAGATGATCAGACAGACCCAAAGGTGGCGGCAGGTTTGTACCAGCGGATGGTGGGTGAGGGTGTGCCTGCAATCATTGGTAGCAACTTTGACTTTGTGACACAGCCGGTCTTTGCGCTTGCAGAAACAGGTGCTGCGGTCGTGGTGTCACCGTCAAATCCGCGCATTCCAGGCGCTTTTGATACCAACGCGCGAAGCTTCGTAATGATGAGCGACTTTAGCACGATTATTGCTGCGCTTGAGCCGGTGCTTCAGCAAGATACATACACTAAGTTTGGTGTGGTTCGGTTTGATTCTGCGTTTTCAGAGGAGATTGTGCGAAACGTGGATGGCATGCTCGCTGCGCACGGAAAAGAGCCAGCAGTCGTAGAGACGTATAAGCAGCTCGGTGGTAATGATTTCCGAACAACCATTCTCAAGATGCAGGCGGCAGGCGTTGATATGGTATTTCTCGACATGATTGGTACCGACAGTGGTGTCTTCCTCAAGCAGGCTCGTGAGCTTGGGTATGCACCGCAAGTGCTTGCGCACGTTGGGCTCGTGGATGCGCTTCGATCAGAACAGTTTGATGTTGTGTTGTTTGAAGGGGTACTAATGCTCGATTGGAACGCATCACCACAGTCATTTCAGGATGCATTTGTTGCGGCCTACGGCGTGGCTCCAACAAACTCTGCAAACCGCGCGTACGATGCAGTCTACGTGCTCTCGCAGGCGATTGCCGAGGTTGGCACTGACGCCGGTGCAATTGCGACATACTTAGAAGAAACAACGTTCGAGACTCCAAATGGCGTGTTTGCTTTCACGAAGGACCACGCTGTTGAGACTACGCTCGTTAGTCTAAAAACCGTCCGCAACGGGGAGTTTGTGGAGGTGGCAAGACTATACGAGTAGCTACGTCTTCTGTGCACTGCCCGATTTCGCCCACGTGCTACAATAGCCGCATGGCATTTCTAGAACTCAAGCAGTTCAGCAAAGCGTTTGGCGGCGTTCGAGCCGTGCACCACATGTCGTTTGAGGCAGAGCGCGGCCAGATTACCGGCCTCATTGGCCCAAATGGTTCAGGAAAATCAACAATGATTAACCTCGCAACCGCAATAGTGCCCAAAGATTCGGGCACTATTGTGCTTTCTGATAGCGTCTCTATTGCACGCTTTAAGCCGCACGACATGCGAATGTTTCGGATTACACGTACATTCCAAAACGTGCGACTGATTGAGCAGATGAGTGTACTCGACAACCTGCTGCTTGTTTTGACGAAGCGATCGCTCTGGGGTGCGCTCTTTGAGACACGGCACGATGTGTACCGTGATCGGGCAAACGATATCTTGAAGCAAGTCGGACTCTTTGAGAAACGTGATGAGGAAGCGGGGAACTTGAGCTACGGTCAACGCAAGCTGCTCGAGATTGCACGCGTGATTGCAATGGACGCAGACGTTATCTTTTTTGATGAGCCGTACGCAGGGCTGTTTCCTGAGATGGTAAAGCGCGTGTCTGCACTTATCCTCCAGATGAAGCAAGAAAACCGAGCGGTGATCCTTGTTGAGCACAACATGGAACTCATTCGTGAGCTCTGTGATCAGGTGGTGGTAATGGATGCGGGCCAGCTGCTCGCATGTGGCACGCCCGACGAAGTGCTCACCCGTGCCGATGTGGTAGAGGCGTACTTAGGGGAGTAGCTACTGCATATCGATCAGTTTCCGGGCGATCTTCTCATTTTGGTCGTAGCGTTCGAGGAGGTACTTGGTTGAGTCAAACATTCCTTTAACTAGTTCAAAGACATCTGGGTTGGTGATAGCAACACTAAAACCTTTTTCCCAGTTGATGAATGTCACCGTCTCACCATAGAGGTACAGCTCAGCTTTAGTGTTTGCCAAGAAGTGCTCGGGGAGTTTTGCGGTGTCTGCACTGCGGCCACCGAGTGCTTGGAGGAGCTTTTTGCTGGATGAGCCTGGTAATTGCTGCCACATTGCTTCAGTGCCTGATTCGTGGATTGCTGCCTCAACAATATGCTTGCGCGTTTTAATCTGTGTGTTGATACGTACGAGTGTTTCAAGTGAGTTTCTCGTAATTGCTGCAATTAGTGACATTCGCGGTTGTATGCCATACCAGCGTGAGCCTGCGGGGAGATTTGCGAGCGTCTCAATTTCACGTAGCGTTTCTTCGTTACTGCTGGCGACGTGCACGTGCGTTGTTTTGGAGAGATTAAGGTGGTAGGGGGCTCGAGGAGTGCCGGACACATGACCGAGTGCATTTATTACTGCATCGATGGTGTCGGCAATAGGTACTGCCTCCCATAGCCAAGTTTTATGTAGCTTTCGTTTTTTGACCAATGACCGTGCCTGTAGGGTGGTGAGCATGTAGTACAGGGACGTGCGGGGGACACGAGCAGCTTTTGCAAGATCGGGAATGGAAAGAGGTGTTTTATGGAGGGTGTTCAGAACGCGAGCTTGTTCTGCGGTGAGTCCTAAAATAGCTGCGTAGTCTTTTTGCTGCATACAAACAGCATACATTTGTCTAATTTTTCGTCAAATAAAATGCATCTAATAGCTTTTAATATAAAGGTTATTTTGACCATACTGATTGCTACATCTAAAACTTTTTAATTTCACTACCACCTCTATATACTCGTAGCATAACTATTTTTACGAGACAGGTATGACAAAGAAACGAGCAGGTTTGATTGGTGGGGTGCTTGTGGTGCTTCTTATTGCGGCAGTGTTTATGCTGCGTGCAACAGAAGCCCCTGCAACGCTACGAGTTGGGGTGATGCTGCCACTTTCTGGTGAGTACGCATGGGCGGGAGAAAACATTCAGCGTGGCATTGAACTGGCGCAGGCGACATACGTTGCGGCGCATCCTGAATCGCAGATTGAGCTCATCATTGAGGATGATGGGTTTGATGTGCAGAAAGGTATTGCTGCGTACCAAAAACTTACCGATATTGATCAGGTCGATGCGCTGATCATGGTTTCAACACCGGTTGTTGATGCACTGCATGGAGAGATGCAAGCTGATGGGTTGCCGATTATGCAGCTTGGTATCCAAACAGTTGGTGTTGCTGCAGATAATATCTTCCAGACGAGTCCGAGCGCAGAAGCGCCAATTGAACAATTTGCAACGCACTTGCTCGAGACGAAAGATTTTAAGCATGTGGCGGTTTTCTATGACAACACTGCTGGTGGGCTACAGTTTAAAGGCGCATTTGAGCGTAGGTACACAGATATGGCAAGTTACTTCATCATGAACGATAAAGATGCTATTCGCGCATACGCACTCAAGGTTGCTGCTGACGAGTATGACGCAGTGGTGTTCCTGACATCACCAACGCATGGCGCACTACTCGTTAAGGAAATTCTTGCTGTTGATGATACGGTGCCATTCTTTGGCTTTGACGCGCAGCTGCAAACTGGCTTCGGTGATTATGAGCGCATTCTCGGTGATCTTCGAGTGCTTAATGGTGCGCAGTCACTGTGGCTTAAGGGTGGTGATGCGGTTGCCTTTGCGAACGCGTACAAGGAAATGTTTGGTGTAGAGCCAGGATTCTTTGCGGATTTTGGGTACGATACGTTTATGTTGCTTGTGGGTGCGTATGATACGTCCCGTGCGACATGGTTTGCAAACATCCAAGCATTTAGCGGTGATACGGTATCTGGCCCATTCTCCTTTGATGCGCAAGGTGTGCGCCTGCAACCAATCGTGATTCAAGAGGTTGTTGAAGAATAGTTACTTCAGCTCGCTCCAGAGACGCTCAAAGAGCATCTTGTGTAGCTTATAGAGATCTGCGCTCTCTATAATCATGCCGAGAAAGTTCTCTTTGGGAGAGATGAGAGCGACACGGTTATTGAAGATTCGCACTTCAGCATCGAATGCACTGTCTGCTGATTGTAGAATTTTGATCTGGCGTGTTTTGTCTGAGTCATTGTATTTGAACTGCCTAATGAATTCTGAATCACCGGCAATCATTCGATGAGGGCCGCCCTGAGCAATTCGCTTCCTTGAATAATCCTCAAGTACATGCGTTGGCATAAGCTCTAAGTAGTTTTGTGTTCCAACGACTGAAAGTAGCTCTTCGCGCGGTCCAAGGTTTGCAATCATATCGAGGTATAAGTTCATGATCCCGTCCCGGCCTTCGTAGTGTGTAATTTTGGGCCTGACAGTTGTGGCACTTTGTAGGAGGTGCAGTGTTGGGATAATTCGTTCAATTCCAAGTGTTCGTTCATGCATGCGATCGAGCAAGCTTGTCGTATCCTCAACAAAGTAAAGTGTTTTCTTGTTGCTTCGGTACTTTTTGATAAGACCCTCACGCAAAAGTTCTGGAAGAATATTGTATACCGTTGTGCGCTTAATACCTGCGCGCTTTGCAATATCTGCTGCTGGCACTTCGCCGAGTTCTAGGAGGGTAAGGTAGACTAACGCTTTCTTTTCAGAAAACCCCATATCATCGATAAGGCGGCGTTTGATATCTGCTTTTGTAATTTTGTCTGCCATTTTAGACAAAAAAAGAGTAACATAAAATGTTGGTAATTAAAAGTTTTTTAGTCATCTTATATTTTTAGTCTGAATTTTTTATATAGTATTCATTTTTGAGCTAAGATGCGCTGTATGAAAAAGGTAACCATATATATTGTTTTGGTGGCGCTTGTCTTGCTTGCTGGTGCTGCATTACTCCGAACGCAACAATCCGCAACAGAAAAAGTGCGTGTTGGTGTAATCTTGCCACTCACGGGTCCTGCAGCGCCGGTTGCAGAAGATTTACAAAAAACCCTTCAAATGTATGAGCGTGAAGCAAGGCATATTACGTTTGTGTATCAGGATGATCAGTGTAGCGGAAAGGATGCGCTCGCTGCGTACCAGTTACTCAAAGAGCAGGGGGTTCGAGTGTACGTTGGTGCGTGTAGCGGAAGTATCTTAGCCTTGGCGCCAGTGCTGAAAGAAGATGGCAACGTGCTTGTTACTGGTTTTGGTGGATCAATTGAAATCAGAAACACAGGTGATGAGGTGATTCGCTTTATTCCTGACGGTCTTTCTGTTGTTGAATCAATGGTTGCATTACTACTTACTAATACTGATAAGCAGTATGCGTTACTCCATGAGCAGTCTGACTATCCGCAATCTGCTGGTGATGTACTCGAAACAAAGCTTGGTGCGCGGTTAGTGCTTCGGGAAACATACGGGGCTAACGATATGAGTATGCGAACGCAACTCACTAAGATTAAGGCTGCTGGAGTAGGTGCAATTATCTTTATTCCGGTTGCTAACAGCGCTGCGGAACGTGTGTATCAAGAGATGCACGAACTTGGTATGACACAGGAGATTATTGGTGATGTGAATGTATGTGATCACTCACGGCCTGCTCCTGAGCTTGGGATACAAGGAAGTTGCGTGCAAACAGTGTTGGAAAATGCTGGAAATACAGCATTTCTAAAACAGTTTGAGGCGACGTACGGTGCGCAACCGCTGTATCCTTTTTACAATGCTATTACCTATGATGTAGCACAGACACTCGATGGAGCATTGGCGGGGATTACTGTTGTGGATGATCATGTAATTGAAACACTCAAACAGAATATTTTGGATGGCGTTCAAGGAAGTGTCATGTCGTACGTCTTCAAAGAAAATGGTGATGTAGTAACGCCAGAAAATTATTTAAAGGTCGTCGCGTTCTAACTCGTCGCGTCCCACAACCGTTTTTGGTGATTTGGCATTTGATGCATTTGGAGATGTGTCGTATCCACTTACCCTAAAAACATTTGCTGATGGAACAATTGTCGAGGTAGAGTAGATACATGCAAACGGAAAACCTCCTCACGCTTCGCGGCATTAAGGTGCACTATGGCGGCGTGCATGCGCTTGATGGTGCTGATGTGGTGGTAGATGAGGGGGAAATTGTGGCGCTGATGGGGCCAAATGGAGCTGGAAAATCAACAGTGCTCAAGGCGCTCTTTGGGATTGCGCCAATTACGGCAGGGGATGTGCGATGGCATGATGAAGCGGTGGTGCCGGTTGCGCATGAAATGGTGGCGCGCGGCATTTCCTTTGTGCCGCAAGGGCGACAGATTTTTAAGTCCCTCACGGTACGCGAGAATTTAGAGGTTGGTGGATACACAGTGGGGAGCAAGGCGGTTATCGCGTCACGTATCGAGGAGGTGCTTGATCTCTTCCCAGACTTGAAGCGCAAGATGCACGAGAAGGCGCGAACGCTTTCGGGTGGACAGCAGCAGATGGTGGCGATTGCGCGTGGATTGATGACTGACCCAAAGGTATTACTCCTTGATGAACCATCACTTGGGCTTGCGCCAAAGGTGGTGAAGGAAGTCTTTGCAAAGATTAAAGAAATCAATGAGCGCCGTGGTATGGCGATTGTGGTGGTGGAGCACAACATCAAGTCAATTTTGCAGATTGTTGATCGTGCGTACGTGCTCGATAAAGGAAAGGTCGTGGTGTGTGATGAGCCACAGAAGCTGATTAGTACTGGCGTGCTTGAAGATGTGTTTATGGGGCGATATGTTGCGGCGTCGTAACGTGCTGCAGTTTGCAGCGTGCTACCGAAAGGTGGTGTCGTCTATAGTTCGAAACCGGTGATGAAAACATTTGCAGAAAACGTGTACGACGTGGTGCGGAAAATTCCTGAGGGGAAGACGCTGACGTACGGTGAAGTGGCGCGGGGGGG
>JBEBBG010000015.1:0-77001 GCA_041158505.1 Candidatus Parcubacteria bacterium
CTGCAGCCCTTTGTGCCGCGCCCACCAAAACCCTTGAAACATAAGCAAAAACAGCGTAACGTAGTCTCCATGGACACAAACGAACAACTCGCACATATTCGCCACTCGCTCTCACACCTGCTTGCAATGGCAGCGCTTGAGCACGACCCTAAGGCACAGCTCGGTATCGGCCCTGTTATCGACAACGGTTTTTACTACGACATCAAGTTCAGCACCCCACTCTCAGACGAACACCTCCCAAAGCTTGAGGCGCGCATGCGTGAGCTCGCAAAAGAAAACCTTCCCTTCACCGGCATTGCAGTATCAGCAGATGAAGCGCGAGCACAGTTTGCAGCACAACCATTCAAGCTCGAGTTGATCAACGAACTCAGTGAAAAAGGCGAAGCACTCACCTTCTACAAAACCGGCGAGCAGTTCATTGACCTTTGCCGTGGCGGACACGTCGCAACTACCAATGAAATCCCAGCTGATGCGTTCTGCCTCTCACACCTCGCAGGTGCCTACTGGCGCGGCGACGAAAAGAACGAAATGCTCACTCGCGTCTACGGCCTTGCATTCATGAGCAAAGACGAGCTCGACACATACAAGCTCCAGCAAGAAGAAGCAAAGAAGCGCGACCACCGAAAGCTCGGTAAAGAAATGGGGCTTTTTACCTTTTCTGATCTCGTTGGCAGTGGTATGCCACTCTGGACACCACGCGGCAACATTGTACGAAACGCCGTCATCAACTACTCACGCGAGCTCAATGCAAAGCTCGGCTTTGGTGAAGTACACACACCAAACGTAAACAAAGCAGAGCTCTTTAAAATCTCTGGCCACTACGATCAGTACAAGGAAGACATGCTCAAAGTTTCATCACAGTACGTCGAAGATGAGATGTTCTTGAAACCAATGAACTGTCCGCAGCACACCCAGATTTATGCAGCCGAACAACATAGCTACCGCGAGCTCCCTATTCGGTATTCAGATTTTGCAAACCTCTACCGTGATGAACGCCCAGGAGAGCTTTCTGGCCTTACCCGTCTTCGCTGTTTTGCACAAGACGATGGACACATCTTTTGTCGTGAACAGCAGATTGAGCAAGAAATCGGTAACGTTCTTGCAGCAATTGAGGAAGCACTTACCACGTACGGCATTAGCTACTGGATGCGTCTTTCACTTCGCGACCCACAAAATAAGGAAAAATACCTCGGTGGCGACGAAACCTGGAACCGAGCAGAGAGTATTTTGCGAAAGCTTCTCATTGAGCGAAACATTGAAATGAAGGAGGCGGAAGGTGAAGCAGCATTTTACGGACCAAAAATCGACATTATGGCAGTCGACGCTCTTGGACGTCAGTGGCAAATTTCAACGGTACAGCTCGACTTCAGTATGCCTGAGCGATTCGACCTCTTCTGTATTAATGAAAAGGGAGAGAAAGAACGTGTGGTAATGATTCACCGAGCACTCATCGGTTCACCTGATCGGTTCCTTGGTATTTTGATTGAACACTTTGGTGGACACTTCCCACTCTGGCTTTCTCCTGAGCAAGTTCGCATCGTACCCGTTACCGATGTGCATATGGACTACGCACGCGGCGTCCTTACACAACTCAAAGATGCAAGTCTTCGCGCAGAGCTCGACGACAGCAACGAATCAATGGGTAAGAAGATTCGAGTGGCAAAAACAGACCGCGTTCCCTACTTCCTCGTCATTGGTGATCAAGAAGTCACTGCGGGAACGGTTACCGTTGAACACAACGTAAAAGGAAAAATTGGTGTGGTGAGCGTTGCAGAGTTTGTTGCAAGTGCTGTCAAAGAAGTACGCGAACGAGCACGATAGCGACACGCCTACGCAGGCACACTCGAATCCGTCTGTCGCACCTCTTTACGAAGCATTTTACCTTTTGCATCAAGCTCGTAGATTCGAACTTCTCCAAAAGTAATTTCAACGTCTGCAATTTCATCGTCAGAAATATCTTCAATGTACTTCACGAGTGTTCGCAGTGAATTACCGTGCGCAACCGTAAGTACACACTTACCCTCACAAACTTTCGGGACAATTGTTTCAAGGAAAAAAGGAACGACGCGTTGGTACACCTGTGCCAACGATTCACCATTTGGTACTGGGTAATTCCAGCTACGGCGCAGTCGTTTAAACTCATCTTCGCCAAGCAGCTCCTCCATATCCCACTTATTCTTACCAGTGTAATCACCGTAATCGCGTTCATTGAGCGCTTCTGCATGTTCAACAGGAATGTTTGCGCAGTGACAAACAGTCATAATGCACGAGCATGTTTCGATAGTACGAATAAGACCAGAAGTAAAGGCGCAATCAACCTTCATATCTGCAATGAGTTCTCCCATATCGAACGATTTTTCAAAACCGTACGCATCAAGGTGACAATCGTGCAGACCAGTCCACTTGCCGAGCTTATTCCACTCAGACTGATGATGGCGCGCAATGATAAGTGTTCCAGTCATACTGATTACGCAGCGACTTTTGTCGGTAACTCCTGCCCTTCAAAAAAGGCAATGATATTTTGTGCAGCAATCGTCGCCATCGCATCACGAGATTCAACGCTTGCAGATGCAATATGCGGTGTAAGCAAAACATTTGGCAACTTCGTCAAACCACGCACTGGAACTGGCTCAAACTCAAACACATCAAGTGCTGCACCTGCGATTCGCTTTTCTTTCAATGCCCGTAGAAGTGCATGTTCATCAATAACCGGACCACGCGCCGTATTGAGGAGAAATGCGGACGGTTTCATACAACGAAGCCGTGCATCGTTGATGAGGTGTTTGGTTGTTTCAAGAAGTGGCACGTGCAAGCTCACCACATCTGCTACAGGCAGCAACGCGTCGATTGATGCGTAGTAGGTTGCACCTAACTCTTGCTCGAGTGATTCACTACGTACGACATCGGTGTACACAATCTCCATACCTAACCCCTTAGCCAAACGTGCAGCCTTTGCACCAATCTGGCCCACACCCACAAGCGCAAACGTTTTACCACGAACCGTTGTTCCCATGAACTGCAACGGCGCCCACCCCTTGTACTTCCCTTTTCGCATAAACGTATCAGCTTCAATAAAGCGACACATCACCGTGAGCATCATTGCAACGGTGTGCTCTGCAACTGTTTCTGATGACATATCAGTGGGTGCATTAGTAACGGTAATGCCGCGTTTCTTTGCTTCTTCCAAATCAATATTATCGAAACCTGTTGCATAGTTTGCATAGAGCCGAACGCTCGGTGCCGCGTCAAACACCTCAGCATCAAGTTTGTCGGTAAGTAGTGATAGTACAGCATCGTACGGCTTTTTCTGGAGTGCCTTAATGAGCTCGCGTTTGGAGAGTACACGATCGTACGGATTGCTATCAACGGTGTAGCCGCGTCCCTGTAACATACGAATCGCCACATCGGGAATCATGCGGGTAATGAAAATTGTTTTAGACATTACCACCATTTTAGCAGGTGATGAGGTGAATGCACGCTTGGCATTCTGCTTCCTTGCTCACTACCCTGCCGCGTGCTAGGTTTGCTCTAAACGTGAAAGCGCAGTTGCGCAATCACATCAAGAACCCGGGCAATGCCCACAACAAGACAACGTGTATCATGAGTGATCTCAACCTGTGTATCGGTCTCAATCGGGCCAGAAACTTTGACAAGATTTACCTCTGCCCCTACATGGGGCGCGGCATCGTCCTGGGCAAACTGCCCAATGGCAATTTCTGCCAGCTCTACTTCGTGACCGGCCGCAGCGAAAGCAGCCAGAACCGCGTTCTGGCAATGGACCCCGACGGCGTCGTCCGTACCAACTACGCAGATCCGAGCAAGGGTGGTGGCGATCCGGATTTGATCATCTACCCGGCTGCGATGGACATGGGAATTTCCCTTGCCGAAAGTCGTCCGCCTTACGTGGTCACGAACGGAAATCAGACCATGCGATTCATCACCGGCCTGCGCAGCAAAAACCGCACGGTGGCCGAAGTCAACGCCGGGCTGATGTACGAGCCGGACCCGAGCGGGACGTCGCGCATCAGCGGCATCATTCACGATACAGGCAATGGACCGGAGTTCTGGTTTGCCATCGCGAGGAAGCACGAGTTCACCGACGCGTGCGAGCACGTAACGACACGTGTCCCCATGCCTGATCCTGGGCTCGGCTGGTGCACCGTCACCTACGCGTTCGATTCACCGACTCCCAATGGGCTCATACCAGCCTTCCGGCGCTCTGTCTTCGCTGTTCCGCTGGCAGGTACGGCCGAAGAGGTGGCCGACAGCTACTGGGAGATGCTTGGCGAGAAGTTACGGGTGGCACTGATGGTGAAGGAAATCTTCCCGGATGGCAGCTGCCAGGTCACGCTTCGCAACCGCCACCAGCTGGTGGCGGTGTGAGCCGACCTACACGGACGTCACGTCCGCAATCCGCCGCGGACCTTTCGAGGGACGCGGTTTTTCTTTTCAACGGAGATTCGGTCACAAGTCCTCGCCGCGCTCCACACAGTACCCGCCCCACCTTTCTAAGTATTCAGTAAAAAACACACCCAAAGGGTGTGTTTTTTGCTGATGCGGAGGGGGGGAGATTCGAACTCCCGATGCCCTTTCGGACATTCCGGTTTTCAAGACCGGTGCATTCAACCACTCTGCCACCCCTCCTTTTGGTTGTTGCCACATACTACACAACAAATGGTTTAGTCGCAACGGTTGAAACTATGCAACCCCCTCCCACGGCTTCAAATAGTCCCTAAAAGAAAACGTCTCGTAGGTGGCCAATCAGGCGGCTGCCACAGAGACGACAGAGAGATCATCGAAGGATGCTGGCCGGACCGTCTTGCAGGTCACCACGTAGAGCGCAAATTCGGCTCGATGTGGAAACAGTAACCGCTCCATCCCTGTTTCGACCACAAAGTGACCATGGAAGAGTGGTTTGCAAACAACCCCGCGGGAAAGATCCTCGATAACGCTTTCCAGTTTGTACAGTGGGCACGGGGCACCAAACCGCGTCTCCAGAAAACGTCGTGTGATCTCATTGTGCGGAACAATGAAATAGTTCATCTCGTGGCAAAGCCTACGCCCGAACCTGAATCAATGCAAGGGGTGCGCAACACTCGGCGCGGTGTGGGGCGCGCGGCACCTTCTCCACATCGAAGCCGCGTGACGTGGCCGCGCGCCCCACTAAGTACGGTACAATACCTGCATGCTAATTCTTTATGTTCTGATTCTCGTTGCGGCACTCATCGGCCTTTCAATCACTGTCAACATCTACAAGCAGAAGCACGAGAAGAAGCCACTCGTCTGCCCCTTTGGTGCTGATTGTCACACAGTGGTCACCAGTCAATTCTCAAGCTTCCTCGGTATCGGCCTCGAGCTCTACGGTGCTGCATACTACAGTCTCGTCATCCTTACGTATGCAACGTTCATTCTCTTCCCTGGAACCGTCACACCATGGAGCATGTTTATCGCAACCGGCGCAACCATCGGCGCATTCCTCTTTTCACTCTACCTGACCTTTGTACAAGCATTTTTGATTAAATCATGGTGTTCATGGTGTCTAATGTCTGCAGGCGTCTCGACCTCAATCTTTATTTTCACGATGATTGAACTCTCCGTGCTCAATCTCTCACTCCTTCCCATCCTCGAATCACTCAACACTCCAATCCTCTGGATGCATCTCCTCGGTTTCGCACTTGGTGTCGGTGGCGCAACGATTACCGATATTATGTTCCTCAAATTCCTACGAGACTTCACCATCTCAAAGGACGAAGACGCAGTGCTCCGAACACTCTCGCAGGTTATCTGGATTGGGCTCCTCTTTGTTGTTATTTCAGGTATCGGTCTCTACCTCCTCAATGCCGAAACACTCCACGAATCATCAAAGTTCCTCTTAAAAATGGTTGTTGTTGCGGTCATCATCATCAATGGCGCTTTCCTCAACCTCTACGTATCACCCAAATTGGTCACCCTTTCATGGAATGCCCTACCCGCACTAAAGCCAGTACTTCGGTTACGTCGTGCAGCTTTTGCACTCGGCGCCATCTCATTTGTGTCGTGGTACAGCGCCTTTATCCTTGGTTCAATCGACAGTGCGCCATTCACCTTCACAGAACTCCTCGGTATCTACGGCGGACTCCTCTTGATCGCTGTTGTTGGCAGCCAAATTCTTGAGCGTATGCTTTGCAAAAGTGCATCGACAGCACGCGTCTAGTCAGTGATAATACATACATGGCATCAAAGGTAATTGAATGGAAAGCACTCGAGCACGCACACCGTGACCACTCAAACGAGTGGTACTGGACGGTTGGCAGTATCGCTATTGCAGGGGCAATTCTTTCCCTCTACTTTGGAAATGTCATCCTCGCCATTTTAATTGTTCTCTCAGGATTTACCGCAATCCTCCAAGCGCACACTCCTCCAAATATTTTGCTTTATCGAATCACCCGTCGTGGTATCCAAATTGGAAAGACTGCATACCCATACTCATCGCTCCAATCGTTCTGGGTTATTGATGAAGCAGTACACGATCGAATCATCCTACGCTCACAAAAACTCTTCATGCCGTACATCATTATTCCTTTTGATAGTACAAAAACCGACCCGGACGAAATCCGCGACTATCTCCTTGAGTACCTCGACGAAGAGGAAATGGAAGAGCCTGTACTCAACCAAATTATGGAGCGCCTCGGGTTTTAAGTGCTCACCCGTTCTACAACTCCATCTCGCAGGTGCACGATTCGATTAGCGTGCTTTGCGTACTCTGCCTCATGCGTAACCATTACAATGGTCTGCTTGTGTTTTGTTGCAAGCATTTCAAGAATTTCGATTACCTCTTTTGCAGCCTGTTGATCAAGGTTTGCAGTTGGCTCATCAGCAAAGAGCACCTTTGGTTCGTGCACCATCGCTCGGGCAATCGACACGCGCTGCTGTTCTCCACCCGATAGCTCGCTTGGCAAGCCAGCAGCACGATGCTCAAGTCCAAGCTGTGAAAGCTGTTCAAGTGCCTTTTCCCGAGCACTCCACGGACTAATGCCTCGCATCAAGAGTGGGAGCATTACATTTTCTACAGCGGTAAGTTCTGGAATAAGTGCGTAGTCTTGAAAGACAAAACCCATGTGCCGCAATCGGTAGCTTGTTTTTTCGTGCTGCGACAATGTTGAGGTATCTAGGCCGTCGATTGTCACAATTCCCGTAGTAGGTTCGTCGAGCAATGACAGTTGGTACAGCAGCGTTGATTTACCGGCTCCAGACCGTCCCATAATTGCCAAAAACTCCCCATCAGCAATTCGCAAATCAATACCCTTAAGGACCGACGTTGTCACGTCTCCATTTTTAAATGTTCGTGTTATGCCGCGTGCATCAATCATATCGTTATGTTCTTCCTAACACTGAATCCAATGTGTTCTTGCTTACAATAATACGCGCAGGAACGTACCCAGCAATCGCTGTAGTGAGCACGAGCAAACAAATCCTGATAAGTGTTCCAAGAATTGGGGCGACCAAAATACCATCCGAGAACGGAAATTGAATTGGGTACGCATCAAAGTACGGCACGAGAACGCCGTACACGAGCAGCAATCCAAATACCGAACCAACTGCTGCATAAAAGAGCGACTGCAGCACATACGACAACTCAATTGCTCGAGCCTCGATACCAATCGCTTTCATGATACCAATGTACTTTCGGCGCGTGATTGCATTAATGAAAATCACGATAAAAACCGTGATTGCAGCAACCGCAAGTCCAATCGAACTGATGATGCCGCCGAGCAACGAGAACGTCTTCTTGATGTCGTCGAGGAACTTTGGCTGCGCGTCTTCATACGTTTGCACCTTTGCATACTGGTCAAATCCATTCTTGAGCAACGCCTCCTTTGTTGACGATGCATACACAGGCCCGGTGAGTTTAATCGCAATCTCATCAACATTAAAATCTTCACGCCCAATCAGCTGTCGTACTTGTGAATCAACCATAAAGATACGTCGATCAACCTCATCTGCTTTACTTGCCACAATACCCTTCACTGTTACCTCGCGCTCAACACCGTTCACCTTGAGCTTCACCCGCGACCCAATCCCGACATCACGAAGCGTAAGAAATCCAGGTGTATCAATTGGTAAGTATTGATCAAGCAGCAGTGAGCCAAGCATTACCTGATCGAAATCTGTTGGGGTCAGGTACGAACCCTCTACGACGAGTGTGTCGAGCCCTGTTACGTCAGCCTCTGCTTGCGGATTAATACCAACGAGTAGCGTTCCAACCTGCTCTGGCAAATCATTCGTTCGCGTTCGCGTCTTGTAGTTTGCTTCAACCGTACTCGCCTCAACGTATCGCGGGCTAATACCTTGCACCTCAGGAAGCGCGTCAGCTGTTTGGACAATAGTACTGCTCTCCTCAATGTATGATTTTTCGCGAAGCGTCGTAATGATAACGTCGCTCGTGTAGTGCTCTCGAAGCACGGCCACCGCACCCACAGGCAAGCCCACGAGCAAACCGCTCACCACAACGAGGTTAAGGAACGTCAGCATCATGACAGCAATAATGAGCAATGTAGACCACCGCGTAGAGCGGCGAATCTGCCGAACTGCGAGAAACCATGCAATCCGAAACGTCAGCATACGCTATGGTGTTCGTACCACCTCCTCGCCAACAGAAAGTCCAGACTCGACCAGTACTCCACCTCGTGTATCTGTCATGCCAAGAATAATATCCCGACGTACTGGTTCCCCATCAGTAAGTACCTGTACGTACGTTGCACCTGCTGCGTCTGTTTCAACGACCGCCTGTGGGATAACAAGCACATCTGGCTGCACAACAGTATCAATTGCAATTGTTGCGGTCATGCCTGCACGCAAGGCCGCAGGTGCATCATTAAACGAAAGTTTAGTTCGGTACGTCACAATACCGTTACGTTCCGTGCTCTGTGTATCAACAAAGGTGACCGTTGCACCCAAAACAAGATCTGTACCGTACGCATCAAGTGTGACCTTTGCAGCATCTCCAACGTCGAGGTATGCAATTTGCACCTCTGGCACGTAAACCTCAAGCTCAACGGTTCCGTCGCTGACCAACGACGCAACTTGTTGATTTGCAGCAACAACCTCTCCTGCGGTAACAAAAACCTCAGTTGCCACACCATCAAACGGAGCAGTGATCGTGTAGTTTTTTAGAAGTGCATTGTATCGATCAATGCTTGCGGTGGCGCTTTCAAGCTGCGCTTGTTGCACTGGCTGCTGTGCAGATACATCGCGCAGTGCATCAGACGAAGCAATCACCTCACCCATTACCGTATCAATTGCAGCGCGTGCGCCAGCAACAATTGTTCGGAATTCCGAAATGCGCGCATCGGTAATCTGACTGGTTGTCTCTGCATCCGAGAGTGCGTCTGAAATATTTCCAAAGAATATTCGTACCCGCTCAAGATTGGTATAGCTTGTTGCAAGCGTCGTAGCCGTCACCATTGACGGTGTTGTATCAGCCAAAGATGCGGCCCACGTGTCGAGCAGTGTACCAATGACCACACGCTCCTGACCAAGTGATTGGCGCGCAAAGTAATCTTTAATTGATGGAGTAATCTCTGGACGTCCTGATTTTGGGCGATCAAACAACGTATCTACATTTGTTTTTACCTGCGTATCTGCAACGCTAAGCGCCTTTTTTGCTGTTGTAAAAGCCTCTGCTTGTGTTGATGCGAGTTTTCCTGCAGCATCTTCTGTTCCCACAAGCGCCGCGAGTTCGGCTTGCGCAACTGCCCTATCGGCTTGTGCTTGTCGAACATTTGCGAGCACCTCACCCCCATCGAGCGTTGCGATGGTTTGCCCTCGAGTAACACGGGAACCGTCTGAAACAGCTACACTTGCGACTCGACCGCCGGTCACAAACGCAAGTGTCACTTCATCAACAGGAACGACTGAGCCAGTAACGGTAATGGTTCGAGTAAGCACTCCTTGCTGCACAGTAAGCGTTTCGTATGAACCGTTTCGTGTTGCAAAAAAGGTAATTGCACCAGCAAGCGCGCAGATACCAAGAGCGCTTCCGACAACGAGTTTGTAGTGATGTGAGCGTTTTGTCATACACAGATTGTAACACGCACTTCCGCACACACCTTGCGAAATAAGTGTAAAAACGTATTATGGTCGATACCCAACGGATGGCCCGTTGGTCCGCACACAGCGCTCGTCGCCGCACATACCGTCCCCGTAGTTTAATGGATAAAACAAGAGTTTGCGGAACTCTAGCTCCAGGTTCGATTCCTGGCGGGGGCACCACGTACAGAGTCATGATAGTCTAAAAGCATTCATGTCACACGAATCATTTCCCGCAGAGGTTCCCCCTCAAACAGATGCTACCCCCAGTGCTAAAAAGATAGAAGGTGTTGCTCCAGTTTTGGAAGAAATAAAGGAAGAAATTGCGCCAGTTGAGCGGCAAGAAAAGCCTGAGACAACGGTAGATACCATCGCAGAACCTGGCAGCGAACGTCTTTCCACGTACTGGAAAAATCGCGAGACAACAGAAAGCGCGTACGAAGCAGCTCGAGTGCACAACACTGAACTTACGGAAATCCGAACTCGTCTCGGTATTACCGAATCAGTGGATGCGCCAAAAGAGGAGGCCGAGCTCTTGCGACTCGAGATTGAAATGGTCGAAGCACAAGCAAACTATCCTGGCCACCCCACCCTGTTGCTGCACGAACGACTGCAGCACCCAGATATTCGGCAGCGCTTCATTGATATCAAGACTGCCGCACGGGAGTTCATGCACGATGACAGAGATGAGAGAAACTGGCTTCAAAAAAGTAACCACTTTAAAAGTCACTACACCAAACAGCTTGAAGCGTACGATGAAAATGTAAGGAAAGTTTTTAGCTCAACAGAAACAGATGACGCCGAGACTTTCAGAAGAAGCGCACACAATCTTGGCAGAAGTGTTGGTGTTGGCTCATCAGGTACTGTTTTTAGCGACGCAGTGCATCGAGATGGAACACCGCTTACCACACGACAAAAAGCTATTATCGAGGCACACGAAAAAGGTCACGGAATGCGTGATTTTGTTACCTCACGTGAATATAGCGACCTCATTTCGACGCTTGATCATGAAAAAATGCGCGCATATCGAATTGCAGAAAATGGTAGACCAAACGGGTATATGCAAAAACCAGAAGAAATTGCTGAGCGTATGTCGCAGCTTAAAAATTATTTTGGTTTTAAAGGCGCAGAAGTATTTACCAAACAGCACCTCGAACATGCACGAAGACATTACGTTGCGGACACAGGACTCGACAATATGATGTCCGAATTCTTCACCGGTATCACGCCAGAAACAGAAGAGCAATTTTTAAAGGCGATGAATACGTACCCGATTTAGAGCAAGATTTTGCTTTAGAGTAAAAAGAAAAACCGCGACTGCTCGCGGCGTCAGACTGCGCGGCTCGGTAGCAAGGCAACAAGGTCAGCCGCACTCGTCAAAAAATCAATGACGAAATCAACGGAAGCCGTGGCAGTCAGCCAGTGCCCGCTTTGGACACAAGCACCAACGCCTAGGAAGCCATACCGTTTCTCGAGGACTTCAATTTCCCTGAGTTTTTCTTCGAGAGTCAACGTGTTCATACCATTCGCAGTTATAGCATAGGCAGCAGCAAATACAAAAAGGCCGGCCCGAAGGGTCGGCCTTTTTGTATTTGCTGCACGCAGCTGTTCGGAAGAATTATTTAACTTCTACAATCTCCCCGTTTACCACCTGTTTAAGTGTGTATGCACGCACCGCATCCCCATTTTCATCCAAAGTCAGCGTTCCTGTTGCCCCTTCCCATCCGGTTACGTCATAAAGGGCGTCCTTAACCTTGTTGGCATCTGACCCAACGTCAGTAATGATCTCGTACAGGAGCACCGTGGCGTCGTATGCAGATGCTGCATAGAGCAGTGGTGTACTTGCATTCACTTCACCGTACGCTTTCTCGTAACTGTCATTAAATGCCTGTGCTGCCGCTGAGGCTTTATCAAAGCTAACTTCGGCGAAGAGAACCCCCTCAACGAGCCCGGCCGCACGCACGCTTTCGGTTGTTGCCAACTCATTCGAAAAGAGCTGCGTATCGATATCCATACTCTTAATCTGACCCAGAAGCACCTCCGCACTCTGTGGTGATTGCGGAATAATGTACAGAGCATCAGGATTTGCCTCTTTTATCTTTGTGAGTTTTGATCGGAAATCTTTATCAGATGTCGCGTAGTTCTCATTAACAATGATTGTGCCGCCAAGTTCTGCATACCTTTGTTCAAAGACACGCTTAAGTGCTTGGGCATAATCGGTCTGTTCTGCAAGAACTGCAATTCG
Organism: Candidatus Parcubacteria bacterium; assembly: GCA_041158505.1. Taxonomy (GTDB): domain Bacteria; phylum Patescibacteriota; class Minisyncoccia; order Phycocordibacterales; family JAACPR01; genus JAGOTN01. The sequence goes on from JBEBBG010000015.1 coordinate 12,314, forward strand.
TAAGTACCCTCTATCTGCTGCAGTTTCTGCAATAATATTTCCAGAAGTAGCATCCGAAGCAAAAACTCGGAAGATGTAATCACCAGCAGTTGTAATGTCAGGGCTACTTGAAAGCGGAGACAGCATGATGACTCCTGCAGCTTCTGCAATAGGAGCCGCACCAAGTGTTTCGCCACTACACATACCACCAATAATAAATTTCACACCGTCGATGGTAATTAACTTTTGTGCAGCAGAAGCAGCTGCGGTTCCTGAACACGCACCATCTTCGTAGACAACTTCGAGTTGTCGGCCGCCTCGCGCATTAATCTCATCAACTGCAATCGAAACAGCATTGCGCAGCGATTCACCAATAGGGGCAACGTCTCCCGTGAGAGGACCAATAAAGCCAACCTTAATTGGTCCAGTTTCGCTTGGGCCACTTTTTTGAAAGACAGCAAATACTACGAGAACAACGACGCCTACGAGAGCTGTGATCCATTTCTTTGAATTACTCATTACGGTTTTAGTTATGCATGGCTAAATATTTAGTTGCAATAGTACGATTCTGGGCTGATTTTGTAAAATCCGCTTAGCTTACACACAAAAAGGCCGGCCCTTCGGGCCGGCCTTTTGTGTTTTGAACGAAACGTTCGTTACTTCGCTGCCTTTGCGCGCTTGATTGAAGCTGCGAGGCGTGACTTTCGTCGAGATGCGGTGTTCTTGGTAATGGTGTTCATCTTTGCAGCCTTGTCGATTGCCTTGTATGCAGCTGCAAGCTGCTTCTCTGCTCCAGCAAAATCCTTTGCTGCAACAAGCTTCTCAACATCTTTGGTTGCTGCCTGAGCCTTTCGGGTTCGGCGGATATTGAAGACACGCTTTTTGTCGGCGTTTCGTACGGCTTTCTTTGCTCCTTTTGTGATCGGCATAGTGCGGATACTGTACCAAAGAAGCCCAAAAAAGCAAGGTCTCTGGAGCCGCGACAAAACCAGCGCCCTTGCAAAGAAAAACACCCCCGCTCACGCGTTGGGGTGTTTGGGTGCACGGAATCGCTCTTCGCCGGGAAAAACCGGCGGATGGGTTTGGATGGGGCCAGTTTGATGGCCCCCACGAAGCGAACGCCGGGGTTCTACCCTGGCCGAGTGAATGCGGCCATCCGGCACATTCGACGGCAGGATTTCTCCCACATTATCCTCTTCATCCCCCAACGCAAGACTTCGGTTCAGCTGGCGCTCGTGTCGAACGCTTGCCAAAAAGCCGAAGATTGCGAGTGCGAGTCCGTACGCGAAATTGAAAACGTTGCGCATACTCCTCCTCCCTGTGAGCATACGTCACCTATAGAAAACGTCAATATGCCTTGAGAACGCCTCCTCGTGTATGATGGAACACATATGATTGCAAAGCTTCGCGGCACCGTTGATGAAGTTGGCGTCTCATCGCTTATCCTTGATGTATCAGGGGTTGGCTACCTCGTCTTTGCACCCGGCAACGTGCTTGCCCACGTGCGCACCGGACAGGCAATCACCCTGTTCACCCACCACGCTATCCGCGAGCAATCATCAGACCTTTATGGATTCCTCGGGCAGGACGAGCTCTCATTCTTTGAGTTACTCCTCACCGTCTCGGGTATTGGTCCCAAATCAGCACTGGCAATTCTAAACACCGCACCGATTGAAACACTTCGTGAAGGTATTCAATCTGGTGACGCATCACACCTCACCAAAGTTGGAGGTATTGGCAAAAAGAGCGCAGAAAAGATTGTTGTTGAGCTCAAAGACAAGCTTGGTGGCTTTACCTACACAGGAGGAACAACTACAGGAAGCGGTGACGCAATTGAAGCGCTGACCGCCCTTGGCTACTCACTTGCAGAAGCTCGTGATGCAATTAAGCTAGTAGATAAAGACTTGTCGACCGAAGACATGGTCAAGCAAGCCCTTAAAACCTTACTGTAATCCCATGCTCGAAACACTACTGCGAACTACGCAAAAAATCATTCCAAAGAAGCTCTACCGTGCAGGGCAACCTTTGTATCACTGGTTACTAGCTCTTGCGGGCGCTGTTCGATACGGCTTTCCGTCGCGACATATCAAAATCGTTGGCATCACAGGAACCAAAGGAAAAACAACAACGAGTGAGCTTGTCGCCGCAGTCCTTCGAGCCGCGGGACACAAGGTTGCGCTTGCAAATGGTATTCACTTTGTCATTGGTGACACCGAAGAGCGAAACACCTACAAAATGTCGATGCCAGGACGTTTCTTTGTACAGCGTTTTATCAAGCGAGCGGTTGATGCAAAGTGCGACTGGCTCGTGCTCGAAATGACATCAGAAGGCGCAAAGCAATTTCGCCACAAATGGATCTTCCTTGATGCGTTTATCTTTACCAACATTGCACCAGAGCACATTGAATCACACGGTTCATACGAAAAGTACCAAGAAGCAAAGCTTGCGCTCGCCGCTTCACTCAAAAAAAACACCAAAGAAACATACCTTATCGCCAACCGCGATGACGAGCTTACACCGCGATTCCTCGCAATTGGGGCCGCACATAATCACACCTTCTCGCTTGATGACGTTCGCCCATTTAAAGCAGACCACGGTATTGAGTTGCGTGTTGGTGGCAGCACGGTGTACTCAAAGCTTCACGGCGAGTTTAATGTAAAGAACATTTTAGCTGCACTCACCTTTGGAAACGCGCTTGGCATTTCTACCGCGGCACTTAAAGAAGGCATTGAATCTGTTGAGCGAGTTCCTGGACGGACCGAGCAAGTTATCGCAACACCATTTGAGGTCTACGTTGATTACGCACACACCCCAGACTCACTTCGAGCACTCTACAGCTCATTCCCCAACCAAAAGAAAATTTGCGTCCTTGGTAACACAGGAGGCGGACGAGACACCTGGAAACGACCAGACATGGCGGAGATTGCAGACGAATACTGCGACCACATTATTCTCACAGACGAGGATCCTTATGATGAGGACCCAGACGCAATCATTGCGCAAATGCGCGTTGCCATTGCCGACACGCCTTGCGACGTCATTATGGATCGACGTAGTGCAATTAACACGGCACTTCGTCATGCACAAAAGGGCGATGTCGTCCTTGTTACCGGAAAAGGTACTGATCCATTCATCATGCGAGCAAACGGCACGCGTGAACCATGGTCAGATGCAGACGTCGTCCGCGAGGAGTTTGCGTCAATTCACACCGTGTAGCATCGCTACGACTACTCCTTAGTAGTAAGGAATGTTTGCAGGGCGCGCACGGTTTGTTCTGCCATCGCCGCAAACGTTTGCGAACGACTCTTTCCCGCAATCTCAGGTTCATAAATAAAACCATACTCAACAAGCACGGCGGCTGGTTGCAGCGTATTAAAAGCCCCAGTGGCAATTAACTCTTTGCTTTCGATGATGCCGGCACCTTCTGCAGGTAGCGTTGATGGTGTCTGGACTGTAGCGAGCGCCTGATGCAGGTGCCGCGCGAGCCGAAGGCTCGCGCGGCCATTTGAATACTGCAAAGACGGTGTGTACACCGCAAACCCCTCATACTTCCCCGGCTTCTTTGCAGGTCGACCAGGATAATCATTAAAGTGCACATGTAACACAATGTCGAACTGCTGCTCATTTGCAAACAAGTTGATACCGTACAACGTGCGCACCACAGGGGCAGCCGCGTCGTTGTGTTCTACGTTTTTATCACTTGTAATATCAAGCACAGGCTCAAGCACCGTTGTCAGCAGTTTATGCTCTTCTATAAATGCCTCGATTACCTCCTCCTCAGCATCGAGGAATGTTTCCAATGCTGGCACAAACCCCTCGTCAGTTGCGGCAAGCACAACAGTAAAACCCTCATCGGCGGCAAGTTCGTTTGCAATACGTGCCGCGAGCTCTCGAGTAAGATCAACCTCTCGAAGCATTTTGTACTGTGCACCCACATAGATGTCATCATGACCAGGCACCACTAAAACCCTGACTGGCCCCTGCGCTGCCTCAGCACGAACCACGCCAATCACCGAAGCAAACTGCCCCACTTCGCGTGCCTCTGTAAATAAAAAACCACTTTCCTGACGTGCTTGCCTGTATCGCACTTGGAGTGCTTCTGTATCCACCGTCTCACGAAAGTAACCACTCTCCTGCAAAGCGTGCGCCACCGGAGTCACTGGCACGGCCTCTGGCAGCATATCACTTGGTGTTTGTGACGCCCACGCAGCAGCAAGCACAAGCAAAAGTCCCCAGACGACAAACACATCAAATCGCATGTCATATTCTATCGCGTGAAGTCGCCCTTGCACCAACCTCAAATGCCTCGTATGCTCAAAAAACCATGCCTGAGCTTCCAGAAGTACACACGACCGCGACCGAGCTTCGAAAGCTCGTTGTTGGAAAGACAATCGCTGACGTATGGGGTGGCTACAACTCACCACACTACTACGGCAAAGAACAGGTTAAAGATCCAGTGTATTTCAAAACCTTTAAAAAAGAGGTTATTGGAACAACCATTACCGACACGGGGCGCGTTGGTAAAAACGTGCTCATACACCTCAATACTGGCAAGACAATTCTTGTACACATGAAAATGACCGGCCACCTCCTCTACGGTGTGTACACATACAGCACGAAGCAAGCGACATGGTTTGCGACAGAGGAAGGGCCGCTTCGAGATGATCCGTGGAATGGATTTATTCGACTTGTCTTCTCGTTTAGTGATGGCACACACCTCGCACTTTCAGATTTACGGAAGTTCGCAAAAGTCACCCTCCTCAGCACAAACGAGTTAGAAACACATCCCGACCTTGCAGTACTTGGCCCCGACCCACTTGAGCAAACATTTTCATACAAAATCTTTTCTGAACGCCTAAAGCAGCGACCGCGCACACCAGTCAAGCAAGCACTGATGGATCAAACGCTCATCGCTGGTGTCGGCAACATTTACTCAGACGAAGCGCTTTGGCTTGCGGGCATCAATCCACACACACCGGTCGCAGCGCTTTCTCCAGCAGAAATGAAAAAGCTATTTACCGCTGTTCAAAACATTCTAAAAACAGGTATTGATTTTCGTGGCGACTCTACATCTGACTACCGAACCCCAAATGGCCTCCCGGGCGCCTTTCAGCACGAGCACCAGGTGTACCGACGCACAAAAAAACCATGCACCAAGAAAAGTTGCACCGGCACCATCAATCGGTCAGTCATCGGCGGACGAAGCGCGCACTACTGCCCCACCTGCCAACCATCCGTCACAAAAAGAAAAACTCGCAAACGTAACTAAGCGAGTATTGTGGAGCGTTCGAGCGCATGCTGCCTTATGGATCATCTGGATCGATAATCAAATCAGCATCACCTCTTTCAACATCTGGTAGGCCATCCCCGAAAAGTGGTGACGGATAGAAAATGCGAGAACCTGTTGGTATACAACCAGACGGTCGCGAGACAGGTTCTGCATCAAGCACCCAGCCTTCATTGTGATTGCTTCCGGTAAACACAATACTCACAATCACATCCTTACCAAACCGGTCAGGGATGTAGAAAATGTTTGACATGAGGGCTGTCCGCAGCAACGGGCCAATCGTGCTACCAAACACTCCGTGCATCTGAAGCAGCCTGAAAATGATTTCTGCAGAAAGTCGTGCCAGCTCAATACCGCCGATCTTGGCAAGCATGTCTCGATGTGACACAAGGCTGTTTATACGAATAGACATCACACGGACCGGCTTCCAGGAACGACAAATAACTCCAGGGTCATGAGTCACATGACGCATAAACGCATCAGTCATGCGCACAATAGGCAGTGACGCTCGAGGATCATCCTTGAGGACAAATCTGCGAGCAGCACAGAAGGGACGTTGCAATGGTTGCAAGTCAAACGTGGAACGCTCAAGCACAAAAGGATCTTTTTTCTTTGCCATACATTAAGACAAGAGTGATTTCCTTGACGCTACCGCGCCACCCACTACCTGTCAAATAAACGAAAAAGTGCGATTCCGGTGGCAACAGAAACATTTAGGGATTCTTTCATCCCGCGCATTGGAATCTCAATCACCGTATCCGCACGCACAAGCGCTTCCTTAGAAACACCTTCCACCTCATTACCAACGATGAGCACAACGCGCTCGTTGGGGACAATATATTTATAGTCCACTGAATCAGTAGTCTGCTCAAGCGCAAGCAGCTGAAACCCATCTGCACGCAGTGTCTCAAGGATCGGCACAATCTCTGGAACCGATTTCCATACCACTCGCTGCTCGGCGCCAAGCGCACTCTTCACCACATCTTTCTGCGGCCTTCCAAAACGATCAATCGGCGCAGGTGTATATCCAACCAAGATAATCGTATCAATACCAATCGCGTCAGCAGTCCGAAACATCGCCCCGACGTTTTGAGCGCTACGAATATTTTCCAAAATAAGGATTTTTTGCGTATTTAGGGTCATTGGGTATAGTATGGCAGCTATACTACACAGATTATGGTAAATGTCTTCCCAACACTACTTTCATTTAGTGCTTTCGCCCCACTCCTGCTGCGGGCGTCTCTTGGTATAACTCTGATTGTCTTTGCACTACAGATGATGAAGAGTAAGCGCATCGGCATGACCGCGTACTTTGAGGCAAATGGCTACCCCGTAGCGGCTGTCCTTCCATTCCTCCTTGGCCTTATCTCCTTCTTGTCTGGTCTCTTTCTTATTTTTGGTTTCTTTACACAAGTTGCCGCACTCACAACGTTCTACGTGTTCCTCAACATGATGTACATTGAGCGCCGAGATGAGAAACTCTTTACGTTCACGCAGCCCGCATACCTACTGCTTCTCATCATCGCCACATCGCTTCTCTTTAGTGGTGCTGGCGCCTGGTCCCTCGACCTCGCCGTGTAGCGCTAGCATTTCTGAGCGAAAAATTGTACTCTAGACCACACACCATATCCGCCCATAGCTCAGTCGGTAGAGCAGCAGCCTTTTAAGCTGACGGTCGCAGGTTCGATCCCTGCTGGGCGGACAAGAACATACAACGTTTCGAAAGGTTTTTATATAGCAAGAAGCAACCGTTCGAGCGCAATAGAAAAATCGTGCGTACCACGACGTGCCTCGTGCGACACCTCAATGAGTGCGCGCGACAGGTGTAGAAGCTCTGTTTCGGTGTAGTTTTTTGCGAACCGTTTTGCCTTTCCAAAAGGAAACGTTTTCATTCCTGCGTCATCTGCGTCTTTTGCCCGAACGGCGAGCAGCATACTCTTCACCTGCCAAAAGAGAACACCGTGGATTTCTTCAACCGCGGCATTACTGAGCGCATCAATGTACCCAACCCACAACCGCTTCTTGTCTCGTTCACCAAGTGCATCTGCAAGTGGAAAGAGGTTGTACTCGACTTTTTGTTTTTCAGACGCACCTTTACACTCCTGCACCTTTGCAGCGTGCTTTTCTATTTTTTTAAGATCAGCAGCAGTTACAGACGCCTCAACCCAAATAAATACATTAGGAGATTCGGCGAGCTCTTTGAGCGCCCCAAGCACCATGCTCGAAACATCATCTCGATCAAACACACGCCGAAGCTCCACGATGTACCGCTCAGAAAAAAGACCTTGCCCACCAACGAATTCCTGAAACTCAGCATCGCTCCAGTGATCGCTATCAAGCTTAAATCGAGCAGCGTTTGGTTGGCGCGACAGAAGTGCGTCGACGGTTAGTCGCGCCTTGGCAACCGCTTTTGTCATGTCGCCGTAAATAAAGTAGAGCATACCTACAGTATATCGTTTCTATAATCGTTTGAGCTCACCCCAACTCGTCCCCGCCGCTGCCTCAACCACCAGCGGCACACCATGTCCCCACTCACTCGGAAGCACTCCTTCCATAATTACTTTGAGTTTTGGCACCACCTCGAGCACCTTGCTCTCCGTAACTTCAAACACAAGTTCATCATGCACCTGAAGCAGCAGCTGTACGTCTTTAGAAAGTTGTTCCTCTTTCAGAAATGCTGCAACCCGCACCATCGCAAGCTTAATAATGTCTGCTTCTGCTCCTTGAATCGGCGCGTTAATTGCCATACGCTCAGCCTGTGCCCGAATAAAGGGTAGTGATGACTGGATACCCTCAAAGTATCGGCGCCGCCCAAACATGGTGGTTACGTACCCCTGACGCGCAGCAAGCTTTTTTGTGTCGTCGAGGTACGCCGCGAGTTTAGTGAACGTATTGAAGTACTCATCATAAAACTGCTGCGCCTCCTTACGATCGGTTTTCAAATTTTTCTGCAGTGCAGAGACACCCATGCCGTAGAGAATGCCGAAATTGATTGTCTTTGCCTTGGTGCGCATCGCCTTGGTAACCTCGTCGACAGGAACCTTAAAGACGAATGATGCAACACTCGAGTGAATATCATTCCCGTTCGTAAATGACTCAATCAACTTAGGATCACGCGACAGCATTGCCGCAATGCGTAGCTCAACCTGCGAGTAATCAATGGCAAGCAGCCGCTTCCCTTTTGGTGCCACAAATGCATTTCGAATTCGACGCCCAAGCTCAGTCTTTGTTGGAATATTTTGAATATTTGGATCATGTGATGCCATACGGCCCGTGGTGCTGCCCGCCTGCAAAAAGGTTGTGTGCAAACGACCATCCTTCCCGAGCTGCTCTGGTAACTTGTCGATGTACGTACCGAGGAGTTTTGCGAGCTCACGATACTGCATAATCTTTTCGGCAATTGGATGCACGTCGACAAGCTTTTCGAGCACATCTTCTTTGGTTGAGTATGCGCCCGCAGAAGTCTTTCGCATGCCCGCATACTTGAGCCCCATCTTTGTAAATAAAACTTCAGCGAGTTGCTTTGGAGAATTAACGTTAAACTCCTCGCCTGCAAGCGCAAAAATTTCTTTCTCAAGCTTCTTAAGCTCAGCTGTGTACTCTTTTGAAAGAGCTTTGAGCACCTTTGTATCAACGGCAATACCGACCTCGTGCATTTTCTCAAGCACGGGGATGAGCGGCTTTTCAATATCTTCATACACCATCGTAAGACCTTGTTGCTCAATATCTTTGAGGACACGTTCTTTTGCTATGCTCCACGACTCCGTCTTTGCACCATGAAGCACGTCTTGTACCGTTGGGTTTGTTGCAGATGAGTTGAGCAACCAAAACGCAAGTGCAATTTCCTTTTGCTCCCGAGGATCAATAGCCGCCTGCGACAAAGCTTCTTCTTTACTCGTTTCACCATCGCCAAAAAGTGTGTGCACTCGTTCGATAAGCGAACGAAACTCAAGCTCCCGAAAGAGCGCCGTCATGCTCGTCAGCGGTGGTGCCTCAAACCATGATGTATTGGGAACTTCAATCGTAACAGGCGCATCTCGCCGAATCGTTGCAAGCATCTTACTAAATGCTGCCTCTTCGCGGTGCTCCTCAAGAAGCGTGATGATGCGTGGTGTAATGCCTGCGATTTTCAAACGCTCATCGCTCGCATCAACTGCTTCGTAGAGCGCCTCGATGGTGCCAAACGTTGCAAGGAGTGTCGTGGCAGTTTTTTCACCAATGCCCGGCACGCCGATGATGTTGTCTGACGGATCGCCGCGAAGTCCTTTGAAGTCGACAAGTTGTGCCGGCGAAAAACCAAAGCGCTCGCGGACCGCATCCTCATCGTAGGTGACCGTATCTTTAATTCCCTTCCGAAGAGTGAAGACACGTACCTGCGTGCCGAGCACGAGCTGCATCGTGTCCATGTCGCCCGACGCGATGATAATTTCGTACGAAGGATTTGCCGCGAGCTGCGTCACTGCCGTACCAATAATGTCGTCAGCTTCAAATCCTTCCGCTTCGTAAATCGGAATATTGAATGCTTTAAAGACATCACGTGCCCGGTTGAGCTGCTTACTCAAGTTTTCATCGAGGGCTTTTCGTCCTGATTTGTAGTCGGCATACGCTTCGTGTCGATACGTTGGTTTCGGCAAATCAAATGCTGCAACCATAAAATCTGGTTTGAACTGATTAATGATCGACATCAGCATCGTCGAGAGACCGTAGAGCGCGCCCGTTGGTTCACCTGTCGACGAGGTAAAGTCCGGCAACGCGTGGTATGCACGATGAATAATCGCGTGTGCATCAAAGAGCACAATTTTTTTATTACTGTGTTTAGGTTGTGCTGGCATAGGCAATGGTTACATCACGCGCATCTTGTGGCGCGTCATCAGGAACAGAAAGAGAAATGGTTGTTTTGTTCTGTGGAAGCGCATCGGCAATGTGCTCAGGCCACTCAATAAGCATGAGGTTTGTCGTATCTGCAAGTAGCTCGTCGAATCGCAGCGGCGCAAGCTCATCGAGTGATTCAATGCGATACGCATCAATGTGCACAAGCTGTGCAAAGCGCTGCCCCGCAAGCGGATACTGCTTCATGAGCACAAACGTGGGACTCGTGACTGATTCGGTGACACCGAGTGTCTGCGCAAACTGTTGTGACAGCGTTGTCTTGCCCGCACCCACATTTCCAGAAAGTGCCACGACATGCGCGCCACCAGAAAGTGGTGAGAGGTTTGAAACGATATCTGCCGCCAATTGCCGCATGCCGTCGAGTGAAATCTGCATGTAGTAAGCATAGCAAACGCACGAGTGACGCGGCAGTAGACAAGGATAAAAGAAAAGGGCCGGTCGAAATGAAGCAGAGCTTCATTTCGACCGGCGTTCCTCGTGTTGTGAAGGCAGCCTAGTTGCCCCACCCTGGCCCTTGAGCCCACCAAACGGTGTAGTACCCGTTTGGGTGTACCGAGCCCGAAGGGTGACGCATCGGATACCCCTGGGTCGACGCCATCATCGGCGGTCCCGAGGGACGCGGTGCCGGACGACGGTGCTGCTGCGGCGGTGGCGACTGGCGGCGATACTGCGGTGGTGCGATCCGGCTGGGAGCCGGAGACCCTCCGCCGTTCACGTAGACAGGTGGTCCGACACGCATGCCGGGAGGCAGCTCACGGACAAATTGCCCGTTGGGCAGACGGTAGCCCAGCAGTTGCGGATTGGGGCACGGTGGTTCCATCGGCATAGACACACGTCTGCAGTGCGGATCGCCAGGCGTACAGGACGACGTGCGTCCACCGCCGGTGAAGCGACCATCACGCGAGGCAAGCCCCGCCATGGTCGGCGCCGCGACCACCGTGGTGCGATTGACCACGGTGGTGTTGTGGTTGTGTTGGCTCCGGTCCACGTTCACGTGGTTGCCGTTACCGTTCACGACGACGTTGACGTCGCCATTGTTGCCACGGTTCGACTGACGGGTCGAGGTCTTCTTGACCTTCTTGTTCGAGCTGTTGCCCGAGAAGAGGTTCAAAAGACCAGCTTCCACCGGGGCGGGGGCCGCGATGGCAGCGGCGAGGACAAAAACGAGAGGAATGAGTTTTTTCATGGAGTGGGATAGATCTATTGGGTTTGCTTTCCAATCAATCGGAGAAGCATTTGCCAGAATATTAACACAAAAACAGTGTTTGTCAATACAAACAAACCACAATCCCCCATTCTCCCAAAATCCCAAACACACCGCATGCTACAATACAGACCAATGATGCAACGTTTTGCAGATGAAGAATTACGCGACGAGCGGCTGGCCGAGCTGCACCGCAAGGAAGAAGAGCAACTCGCGCAGATTTTGGCGGAAAAGTACCAAATTCCGTACGCGGATCTAACACGCCTCACTATCGACACCGACGGTCTTCGTATTATTCCCGAAGAGGATGCGCGCAAAGCAAAGCTTGCAATCTTTGACCTCATCGGCCAGCGCGTACGCGTTGCCCTTCTTGCACCCGGTCGCGAGGACACCCAGTCGATTCTCAAAGACCTCGAGACTCGCGGCTACATCATTGAGCCATTCATGGTTTCAACGCAGAGCTTGGAACGCGCATGGGAACGCTACAAAGAAATCTCATTTGCAAGCGTCACCAAAGAAGGAACCCTCGACATCTCGAGCCAAGACATCGAGACATTCATCAATCAGGTGCACAAAATTGATGACGTAAAATCCCTCATCGAAGAGGTGATGCAAATGAAAAAAAGCTTCCGTATTTCTCGGATTGTAGAAATTGTGATGGCAAGCTCAATTGCGCTCGGTGCGTCAGACATTCACGTAGAACCAGAAGAAGAATTCATTCGGCTTCGATTCCGTCTCGACGGCGTGCTTGTAGAAATTACCTCATTTGATCTGGACACCTACAACCTCCTCCTCTCCCGCATCAAACTGCTCTCGGGCATGAAGTTGAATATTAAAGAAAATGCACAGGACGGACGCTTTAGTGTAAAGATTGGCGAACGCGATATTGAAATTCGTTCATCAACGCTTCCGGGTAACTACGGTGAATCAATCGTTATGCGCCTTCTTGATCCAACCTCAATTCAAGTAAAGATTCAGGACCTTGGTGTGCCAGACAAGCTCATGAAAGTGTTCCTCGAGAATCTCGCGAAGCCAAACGGCATGATCCTCAACACTGGTCCAACCGGTTCGGGTAAAACCACCACCCTCTATGCGTTCATGCGCTTAAAGAAAACCCCTGAAATTAAAATCATCACCATCGAAGATCCGATTGAGTACCACCTTGAAGGTATTGTGCAAACACAAGTTGATGCAAAGAAAGGATACGACTTCGCTTCAGGACTTAAGCGATCACTTCGCCAAGACCCAGACGTCATTATGGTTGGTGAGATCCGAGACCTTGAAACCGCTGAGACAGCGATTCATGCTGCACTCACCGGTCACCTCGTGTTTTCAACACTGCACACCAACAACGCAGCCGGTACGTTTACCCGCCTCATTGACCTTGGTATCAACCCAAAGATTCTGACATCAGCAATCAGTATGGCGATCGCACAACGTCTCGTGCGACGCCTCTGCCCACACTGCAAAAAACCACAACGCATGGCCGGCAGCACACTCACCACCATGAAAAATGTATACGACAGCATTAAAGAACCCGAGGTTCCATGGTCAGAAACAATGTTTGTACCAGGCGGTTGCCCCGAGTGTAATAACACTGGCTACAAGGGACGAGTTGGTGTCTTTGAGGCCGTGCTTTCAGATCAGCACGTTGAACAAGCGCTTGAAATGAACCCAAGCGAACGTGAAATTAAGCAAGCAGCAGAACCACAGGGTATTATGGATATGGCGCAAGACGGTGTAACCAAGATTCTTAAGGGAACAACATCGCTTGAAGAACTTGAGCGCGTCGTCGACATCAGTTCACGCAGTGGTATTGGTGATGCACCAGATGGCTGGGGCAACGATCCCGCAAAAGCTGCGGCAAAAAACGCAATTGACATCAGCAGTATTGCAGAGTAGCAGAACAAACGAGCGTTACATAATAAAAAAAAGTAACTGCCTAGTTGTGTATCTACTAAAAGTCGCTATAGTGGCTCTCAAGTAGTGTCGTTGTTCAGCAAGAAATAAAAAATTTGAAACGGTAGATCTCTAAGCGAGCCATCGAACCGTGCCAATGGTAGACAAATAGTTAAGGATAGCCCCAGCAATCACGCGAAAGCGTGAAACCAGGAGCGTCCTTGATTACGTGCCTATAGACAATGTCTATCGCTTAGAGATCTACCGTTTCAAATATCGCACCCATCGTCCAGTCGTTTACGGCGGTAGGTTGTGCTAGAATGATACCATATCCAAACACTATGTCAACCCCCCAGGAAACAACGGGCCAAAACAGCACCGGAGAGGCAACCTTCCTCGATCGCGAGCTGCGCCCTGCAACCTGGGACGAATACGTCGGACAGGGGCCAATTAAAGCCAATTTACAAGTACTTCTTGAGGCAGCAGCGGGTCGTGGTCACCCCCCAGAACATATTTTATTTTATGGACCACCAGGTCTTGGAAAGACGACGCTGGCGTACCTTATCGCAAAACACATTGGTGCGCAAATAAAAATCACCTCAGGACCATCAATTGAGAAAGTTGGCGATCTCGCATCACTCCTCACCAACCTAAACACTGGTGATATTCTCTTTATTGACGAAATTCACCGTCTTAATCGCTCAATTGAGGAAGTTCTCTACCCCGCAATGGAATCCGGCGTGCTCGACATCATTATTGGAAAAGGTCCGTCTGCACGAACCATCCAGCTTGAACTTCCATCATTCACACTGATTGCTGCAACAACACGCATTGCAATGCTCTCTGCCCCACTACGATCACGATTCTCTGGCGGCACACACCGTCTTGAATTTTATAGCAACGACGACATCGTCACCATTCTCAAGCGCTCTGCTCGTATTCTTGGCATTGCGCTTGATGATGAAGCCGCACTTGAAATTGCAAAGCGCTCACGCCACACACCGCGAACAGCAAATTTTCTCCTCAAGCGTTGCCGAGACCTTGCACAGGTACGGGGCACGGCGCTCAATCGAGACAGCGTGATTGAAACACTGCACATGCTCGATATTGATGAAAAAGGCCTCACAAAAGCAGACCGGGACCTGCTCTCAATTCTCGTTACCAAATTCAACGGCGGCCCTGTAGGAGTAAACACGCTCGCGACCGCAATGCACGAAGAATCAGCAACGGTGGAAGAATTTCATGAACCGTACCTCATTCAGCTCGGCCTTCTCGAACGCACACCCCGCGGCCGCATAGCAACACCTGCTACATACGAACATCTCGGGCTCGATACACCTACACATATTCAAGAAAAGTTACTGTAACCTTCGCATGCTAGCTTTTTTCAAGCAAAAAAGTTTGGTATGCTCAAAAAACTATGTCAGGACATAATAAATGGTCAAAAATTAAACGAAAGAAGGGTGCGGAAGACGCTCGAAAGAGTCAGATTTTTTCTCGATACTCAAAGCTCATCACTAACGAATCAAAGAAATGTAACGGCGATGTTCGTTCTCCAGGGCTCGCGACAGTGATTGAAGCGGCAAAGAAAGAGAATATGACCAAGGATGCAATCGATCGTGCAGTAAAGAAAGGAACAGACAAAGATACTGCGTCACTCGAATCAGTTACCTACGAAGCATACGGTCCAGGCGGTGTTGCAATCATCATCGATGCACTCACCGACAACAAAAACCGGACAGGACCTGAGATTCGACATATTTTTACTAAAGCAGGTCTTGAGCTCGCAACACCAGGCGCTGCGCAATGGGCATTCACCCGCCAAAACAACGAGTGGATTCCAAATACCACCACCGAAATTTCAGAAGAAGATCAGGAAAAACTAGGAGACCTCTTTGAAAAGCTCGATGAGCACGAGGATGTACAGGGCGTATTCACCAACGCCGCGTAGTGTTGTTGGTGTACAATACACCCATGATTGTGCTTGGAGTAGACCCCGGATACGAACGGCTTGGTATCGCCATTCTTCGCAAAGATGCAGGAGATAGACGAGAGACACTCCTCTACTCAACGTGTTTTCGTACAAGCCCGAAAGACGCACATGCACTACGGCTTGCCCAGATTTTACAGCATATTATGCATATTATCGAGGTACACAAGCCAGACGTATTGGCCATAGAAACCTTATTTTTCAGTAAAAACACCACAACGGCACTTAAGGTTGCAGAAGCTCGCGGTACGGTGATTGCGGCCTGTGCAGGTAAAGGGCTCCAGGTACTTGAATTTTCTCCACAAGATATTAAAATCGCTGTCACCGGAAATGGTTCGAGCGATAAAACGCAGGTCATGAAAATGATCCCCCTGCTCATCGCCATGCCGGAGCAGAAGAAACTCGACGACGAGTACGATGCAATTGCAGCAGGACTTACCTGCTTTGCGATGAGCAAAAATATCCACACACGGTAGTGTTGTCAGATATTGTAGGTATGTTACAAAGTGCAGGTATAACTAAGTAAGTATTATGTCACCAGACGAATTTGACCGAGACGAGATGCTCAACGAAGAAGATGAACTTCCTGTAGACCTTGATGATGAGGAGCTAGATTTTGACGGCGAGGATCTCGAGGACGAAGTGGAAGACTCATTCGACGACGAAGAGGGGGAGGCATTTTAACCCAATTCGCACGTACCGCGTGCATCACGAAAAAGCGGCCGAGGCAAAGCCTCGGCCGCTTTTTCTTTACTCCCTTTACCCTCCCCGCAGACTACTTAATCTGAATCTTCACAAACCGCTTCTTACCAACTCGATACACTCCCGCGGTTACAGTTGCAGCAATATCAACAACCTTATCTCCATCCACAACAGTAATGGCGCCCTCTTTTACCAAACGCTTAAAATCAGTCTTTGATGAAACAACCTGCTCATCAACCAATACATCACAGAGCATTGTTCCAACAGAAGCAGTAATAACTGGCACATCTTCTGGTACGCCGCCTTTTGTAAAGGCCTGCTCAAAGTTTGCCTCTGCTGCCACCGCCGCAGCAGCACCATGGTACAAGGTCACAATCTCTCGCGCCAACCTCATCTTGCTCTCTTTTGGATTTTCACCGCCAGCAATCTTTTGCTCAATTATCGCAAGCTCCGCAAGCGACACATCGGTGCACAACTTAAAGTATTTTCCAATCAGTTCGTCTCGTACGGCCATTGTTTTCCCGTACATATCGTTTGGTGTATCAGTAATCGCAATCACATTACCCCAACTCGAAGACATTTTGCGACCATCAGTACCCTCAAGCATTTCAACGGTTAGCACATCTTGCTCAGGCTTTCCAAAATGCTTCTGAATTGCGCGTCCTGCCTTTACATTAAACAACTGATCGAACCCGCCAAGTTCAACATCTGCGTTAACGACCACAGAATCGTACCCCTGCATAATCGGGTACAGGAATTCTCGAAGTGAAACTTCGTCACCCCGATCCAGTCGCTCTTTAAAGTTTCGGCGCGCAGTCATTTGTGATACCGAAAAGCTCTCTGCTAGTTGTGCGACCTCTTTAAACGAAAGCTTTGCAAGCCAGGTACTGTTGTAGTGAAACTCTGCCTGTGACAAATCAATGATTTTACCAACCTGCTCCTTGTACGATGTAAGGTTGCGCGTGATGTCCGCCTCGGTAAGCATTGGTCGCTTCTCAAGTTTATCTGACGGATCCCCAATGAGTGCAGTGAAGTCTCCAACAATAAACACGGCCTTATGGCCCAATTTCTGGAAATCACGCAGCTTACGAAGCACCGAAGCCCTCCCCAGGTGAATATGCGCAGATGTTGGGTCAACACCAAGCTTTACGCGCAACTGCTTACCCGATCGAAGCTTTTGTTCGAGTGAAGCGCGAACAAACGTGTCTTCGACACCACGCGTAAGAATCTCGGTAATCTGCCGCTCATCAGTACTTACTACTGGCGCTTTTTTCAAACCAAACATGCCGAGATTGTAGCACGGATGGCTGTTTTCGTCCTTTTATTGTATAGTCTGCACACCATACACACATGAAACGCTGGCAAACGTTGTATAATGCAATACTAAGCTACCTTGATTACGCACTTGAGCGCGTAGACCGTTTCGTTGCTTGGGGTGGCGAGCACACAGAACGCATGATTTCTCTCCTAAAAAAGCAGGGCCTAAAGAAGCTTATTGCGATTGCCGTTATTGTTCTCTTTCTTTGTGCTGGTGGTTTCATGCTCTGGGTGGCAACCTTTGAACTCCCCACCCTCGACAACTTTGACGAGCGCCGCATTGCTCAATCAACAAAAATCTACGACCGAACAGGTGATGTCATTTTGTTTGATGTGCACGGCGAGGTAACTCGAACGGTGGTTCGACTTGATCAGATTGCCGACCACGTAAAATGGGCAACTATCGCAATTGAAGATGCAAATTTTTACAACCACGGCGGCATTGAACCAAAAGCAATCCTGCGAGCGATTCTCGTGAACCTTAAAAACGGTGATTTGCTTGGCGGACAAGGTGGTTCAACCATTACCCAGCAGGTTATTAAAAATGCGCTCCTCACTACCGACAAAAAAATCTCTCGAAAAGTAAAAGAGTGGGTGCTTGCGCCACGACTCGAAAACCTCCTTACAAAGGACCAGATTCTTGAAGTCTACCTCAACGAAGTACCATACGGTGGTACCGTATACGGCGTACAGGAGGCGTCTCGACGGTTTTTTGGTAAAGATGCAAAAGATCTCACCCTTGCTGAATCAGCCTACCTTGCTGCCCTTCCCCAAGCACCAAGCCGCTACTCTCCATACGGAAACAACTTAGACCTTCTCGAAGCCCGAAAGAACCGCGTCCTCGACGAAATGGTAAAAAATGACTTCATCACTGAAGAAGAGCGTGATACGGCAAAAGCAGAGCAAGTAACCTTCCAAAAACCAGAAAACTTTGGCATCAAGGCACCTCACTTTGTTTTTTGGATTAGAGAGCAGCTTGAAGAAAAATATGGAACCGAAGCAGTAGAGGCGGGTGGTCTCAAAGTTGTTACCACACTCGATTGGAAGCTACAGGAAGCGTCTGAAGAAATTGTAAAGCGGTACGCGCTACAAAACGCGACCCAGTTTAACGCAGAAAATGCCGCAGCAGTTATCATCGATCCAGCAACCGGCCAGGTCTTAACAATGGTTGGCTCTCGAGATTACTTTGATGAAGAAATTGATGGGAACTTCAATATTGCAACAGCTGAGCGTCAGCCAGGTTCGGCGTTCAAACCATTTGTATACGCAGAGGCTTTCAATAAAGGATACCGACCAGAAACCGTTGTCTTTGACGTCCCAACAGAATTCTCTGCAACTTGTAGCATTGGCGGCGACTGTTACAGTCCACAAAATTACGACAACGTTTTTCGTGGACCAATGACACTGCGCGACGCCCTCGCACAATCAGTAAACATCCCAGCAGTAAAAGCGCTCTACCTTGCAGGTCTGCGAGACTCTCTTGAGCTCGCACGCAGCATGGGTATCTCAACACTCACCAACGTGAATCAGTATGGACTAACACTCGTGCTCGGAGGTGGAGAGGTTCGCCCACTCGACATGGCTGCGGCGTACAGTGTTTTTGCAACTGAAGGAGTAAAGCACCCAACCACCGGCATCCTCCGTGTTGAAGACAAAGACGGTGAGGTTCTCGAGGAATACAAAGAGGAATCTGAACGTGTTCTCCCAGAGCAAACCGCCCGACTCATCTCAGACGTACTGTCAGACAACGCTGCCCGAACACCAGCGTTTGGTTCAAGCTCATACCTCAACATCCCAGGTGCCGCAGTAGCCGTAAAAACAGGTACCACAAACGATTACCGTGACGCATGGATTGTGGGATATACCCCAACCGTATCAGTTGCCTCATGGGCAGGAAACAACAATAACGAATCGATGGAGAAAAAGGTTGCCGGCTTTATCGTCGCACCGATGTGGAACGAGATCATGAGAAAAGCAATTGAGCTCTACCCAGCAAACGGTTTCACCCCACCAGCACCAATGGCAGAGGACACCAAACCTGCGATTGCCGGTTTTTGGAATACTCCATCTGGAGTTCACTCAATTCTTCATTGGGTAGACCGAAGCAATCCTCTCGGCGGCATTCCTTCAAACCCATCAAGCGATCCACAGTACCAACTCTGGGAAGCAGGTGTGCAAGCATGGGTTGGTGGTCAGGGTATTCCAGGTTTTGGAGAAGACGTTGATGAAGACGGCAACCCTCGCATATCGTTCGAAATCACAAACCCAGGAAACGGAGATTCTTTCGTTGGGAACACAACCATTTACGTTGCAGCAGTTATGCGCGGAGGCCAAATTGCGAACGGCGAAGTATTCATTAACGACAACCGCGCAGGTTCACTCGATACCACCTCTGGTTCATTCTCGTTTGTTCCAAACGACACCGAAGGAATTCGTCGAAACAACAACGAGTTGCGCGTAGTTGTAACAGATACAACAGGAAAAACCCACGAAGATTCTGTTCGGTTTGGAGTTCGATAAAACCCTAGAGCACCCGCAAAATCTCCGCGAATCGCTCCTCAATCTCTTTGCGACGTATAAAAATTTCAGCCTTTGCACTACCACTAACACGAACGCGCAAAACCCCGTTCTCTATAGAAATTTCTTTTTCACCAACAGTAACTCCGCAAACATCTTCAATTGCCTGCCGAACACTCTTTGACAGTTCACGCTCTTTAAGCCCAAAATGTTCGAACTTCCTTAGGTAAACTTCAATGCTCTGCATTACTACTTATTGAGCGGCATTACGAGGTACAAGAATGTTGGGTCGTTCACCCCACGAATAACAACTGGTTTGGTACGACCATTAAACATCAAAACAATACTGTCTGAGTTAATAGAACCAAACGCATCGCTCACGTACTTGTGATTAAAACTAATCTCCACGGCCTCTCCGCGCAGTGTTGCATCGACAACATTTCTGTTCTCACCCTTGTCGACATTTTTCGACGTGAGCTCAAAAACACCGTCATCCGGTCGAATAGACACAGTGACCTGATTAAAGCTGTCTGAGAAGAGATTTGAGAGTTTTAGGGCCTGTACAAGATCCTGTTTGAGCACCGTAACCTCTGTCGTGTTGTCTTTTGGAATAATCTGCTGATAGTCAGGAAAGTTTCCGTCCACAATCCTGGTCATAAGGTACACTCCGTCGTGAACAAATGCCACCTGACCACTCTCGAAACGAACCTCGATGTCTGCCTGTACATCATCAAAAACTCGAATGATTTCAGCGACGTTTCGATGAGGAATAAGGACACTTTCGAACTGGTCAACCTCCCTCGCTTCAATTCGCTTCTCAGCAAGTCGAAACGAGTCCGTAGCAACAAACATCAGGTTTCCATCCTTTGGGTATAAGTACACACTCGAAAGCTCTGGTTTCATACTTGAAACCGAAGCACTGTACCAAACCGACTTGAGACCATGGATGAGCATTGGGGCAGATATTTTGCAGGTATGCACATTCTCAAGTTGTGGGATTGTTGGAAAATCTTCGTGAGAAAGAGCTTTGATTGTTGTTTCGTTGTGGCTTGAGGTAATAGTGAGGTTTTGATTTTGAACCTCAAGCGTGATGGTTTCGTGATCAGAAACGTTTGACAGAAATTGAACAAAAAGACCACCAGGAACCGCAACGACTCCTTCCCGTTCTACCTTTACGGGTACAGACGCTTCAAGACCTAGATCAAGGTTTGTCGCCTTAATATGAAGCTTTGA
The DNA here is from genome assembly GCA_041158505.1 of Candidatus Parcubacteria bacterium. Lineage (GTDB taxonomy): Bacteria > Patescibacteriota > Minisyncoccia > Phycocordibacterales > JAACPR01 > JAGOTN01. Next base: position 33,332 of record JBEBBG010000015.1, read on the forward strand.
ACCTTTCGCCTCTAGTAGTACACATGCCAACACTGGCAACGTGGCGTTTTTGCTCGTGATACGATCCGCCTTACTTACCATCGACTGCACTTTTTCCTTCGAGCAAACAATCTTCATACCTGTTGATAATTAATCTTTTAAACCCAACTACTGTCTCTATTAGGACTGTGGATATGTGTATAACCTGCGGATAGTGTTATTTTACAAGCTTATTTTGTCCCCACCGAACTGCGTTTGTGTGGGGATAGTTTTGAACTTGTTTGGGATAACGAGCAGTATCCTCTAGCTTACCTACATTTATCCAGTTCTCAAGCAACCGATTTCCCCTAGTAATCCACAAATATCCCCAATACTTTGCCCTAAAATCAACAACTTATCCACATCTTATTAGAGCATTGCCCTAATCTGATTAAGCTGCTGGTTGAGAAGCTGGTCGTTTTTGAGGTCGTTTTTCATCTTTTCACAAGAGTGAATAACGGTTGTGTGGTCCCTTCCCCCAAGCTTCTCTCCAATTGTTGGGTATGAGGTATTGAAATCCTCACGGAGGATGTACATGGTTATTTGTCGTGGTCGAACTACCTCCTTTCGGCGTGTTTTGTCGCAAATGTCGTCTGGGTTAATGTTGTAGAAGTCTGCAACGATTTTAATGAGGTCTTTAATTGAGACCATTTTCTTTGGTTTTGCACTGTTTTTAATGAGGTCTTTAACATCATTAAGGTTTAGTTCACGGTTTTTAAGCTGGGATTGGCACGCGATAGAGTTAATAACGCCCTCAAGCTCACGGATGTTTCCTTCAATGCTCGTTGCTAGGTACTCAAGGATGTCGTTTGAAAGAACGATGTTATTTTGAGCCATTTTTGCATTTAAAATCGCGATACGAGACTCTGTGTCTGGTTTTGGAATGTCCACGATCATACCCTGGTTGAAGCGTGACTTAAGCCTGTCTTCAAGGCCTGGAATGTATGACGGGTGCTTATCTGAAGAGAAAACAATCTGCTTGTTGTTGTCGTAGAGGGTGTTGAAAAGGTGGAAGAGCTCTTCTTGGGTTTTATCTTTATCTGAAAGAAACTGGATATCATCCATGATTAAAACGTCGTATTTTCGGTACTTTTCTTTAAATGCGAGCCCTTTGTTTTGTTGAATAGCGGCAATGTACTCAGAGGTAAATTTCTCTGAGGTTAGATAAAAAACCTTTTTTGATCGATCTTGCTCTTTGATTTTATTACCAATTGCTTGAATGAGGTGTGTTTTGCCGTGACCGGTGCTTCCGTATATGAAAAGTGGGTTGTATACGATTCCTGGCTGCTTAATGATCGCCTGTGCGGCAGCGTGTGCAAGTTCGTTGAAAGAGCCAATAATAAAGGTTTCAAAGGTGTACCGAGGGTTGAGGTTGTCGTCCTTGTTGATGTAGTAGTCTGACAAAGGAAGCTCTCCCCCATCACGATTTTCTCGTTTGATTGGTTTTGGTTTCTGGTTGCGCGCCTTCTCGATGTTTGCAACAACAAATTCAACAGCTCGAATGTCGTCGGTTTGATCGCGAAGTGTTTTAAGGATGGTTTTACCGTATTTGTTGAAAAGCCAGTCTTTTACAAAGGTGTTTGGAACACCAACAATTGCTACACCATCATCAATTTTGACTACAAAAGTGTCTTTAAACCAGGTTGCAAAGTTTGCTTTAGATACAGTTACCTCAATAGATGCGAGTGCATTCTCCCAAAGTGTTTTGCTGTCTAAGGTAACTGACATACGTTGCAACGGTAAACGTGTGCCTATTATATACTCGAGCGCCAACTGGGAAACTTGTTAAAAAAACTAGTTTATGTTAAAACGATGTTCACGAGACGAAATAAGTAACGCATATGTCTGTAACATACAAACCAAAGCGACGAAAGCGAGCAAAGACCCACGGGTTCTTGGTTCGCTCACGAACCCCAGGAGGAAAGCGAGTACTCGCTCGACGCCGACAAAAGGGGCGAGCAAAGCTCACCGTGTCTCGAAAACGAGCGTCATAATAAAGGCAAAAACCGCGCTTGGCGCGGTTTTTGCCTTTTTCTTAACTCCACCACTATGCTGAGAAAGAAAGACAGACTCACCACAGAATCTTTTACTGCTGTTATTGCATCAGGAAAAACATATAGGGTTCCCACGGGCTATCTTAAAGTTATTCCTGGGGATGTATCAGCTTTTGCAATCGCTGTACCTAAAAAGGTGGTAAAGTCGGCAGTTCGAAGACATCTCATAAAACGACGCGTTTTTAGTGCGTTGCGACCCATTGCTGGTCAGTTCCCTGTGGGACACTATGTGTTTTTTGTAACTTCAGAGAGTGCTGCTTTTTCGGTCGATGCTTTTACAGAGATGCTGACAGAACTTGCAAAAACGGTTGCCACAAGCCTCCAAAGTCGCCTATAATGGCAAGACGCCATGAAAGAACTCTTCAACACTATTTTCTTTGAACCTCTCTACAATGCGCTTATTGGGCTCATTGACATTATTCCTGGTGGCGACGTTGGCTTTGCGGTTATTGTTCTTACCATTCTCGTTAAGTTGATTCTCTTTCCCCTCTCAAAAACATCTGTCCGTACACAGCTTAAAATGCGCCAACTCCAGAAGCCGCTCGAGGAAATTAAAGAAAAATACAAAGATAATCGTGAGGCCATGGGTCGCGCGATGCTTGATTTGTATAAGGAGCACAAGCTCAACCCTTTTTCTGGTTTTCTTCTCATTTTGATTCAGATTCCCGTTGTGCTCGCCCTCTACTGGGTAATTCTTAAAGGAGGACTGCCGGTTATTAATGAAACTATTCTCTACTCTTTCATTCCAAAACCAGAGACGATCAACATGCTCTTCTTGGGAATTTTTCATATTGCTGAAGCAAAAAGCGTCGTGCTTGCGGTACTCGCTGCCCTTACACAACACTTGCAAGCCCGCTTCTCATTCCCTAAACCTGAACCTCGCAAAGAGGGGGTAACCCCAACGTTTCAAGATGAGATGATGCGTGGCATGAGCGTCCAGGTAAAGTGGGTTCTTCCTGTTTTTGTTTTCTTTATTTCATTCGGACTCGCCTCAGTGGTGGCACTCTACTGGACTGTCTCAAACCTATTCATGATTGGTCAGGAGTTGTATATCCGACGGACAATTAAGAAGCCTGCAGAAGAAGAGTCGCAAGCAGTGAATGCATAAGACCCCCTCCCTACCTCGTGCCGCGCGCCTTGGTGATGTCGACACTCCAGAGTGTTAGATCCTTTTTATTTACAAAGAGAATAAACTCATCACGAGGGCTGACCGTGATTTTGGTGATGTCGAAGCTTTGTGGAACCTCTTCTTTGTTGATAAGGAGGGCTTCGTATGATTCGTCTTTCAAGTTGACCTTCCAAAGGTTGTCGGCAAACGTGCTTACCCCTTGGTACCACGTTTCTGGGTACGCGACGCGCTCCGGTTGATCTGTTGCCCCACAAAAGACTACGTCGGCACTTGTTTGGCTAAAGGTACATTTTTCAGGAAGTGTTTTAATACCGAGCCGCTTTGATTGTCCGTTCGTTATGTTGTATGCGTAGAGCTCCAAATCGTTGCTACGTGCAATTGAATACAGCATCCAGGTCTTTCCTGGGTTTGTGAGTGTTGTGAGCCCTGGTGTGTCTCCAAGGAGCTTCTGGAGGCTCTGGTTGGCACCAATGAGGTAGGCAAAGCCGTTTTCACGAGAATCTGCCTTTGTTGTGATGATACGGTCAGTGTTGTTTACCTGCTGCACAATCCACTGTGTAAAAGGAGATTCATGCAAAATACGCTTTGCTTGGTCTTTGAGGTCGGCCGCGATAATAGTGCTGCCCCCTGCACTGTTCTCAAGTACGTAGCTGATGTTTGTTGCCCCAATATCTGCAGACACAACGTTGCGTGGAAGGTATACCCCTTCAAGTGAGTAGCCGTCCGCAATAATTTGGAAGGTGTCTGGCGATGTCGTGCTCTTGCTTGTTACTTTACCAATGAGTGTTTCAACGGTTTCTTCATCTTCTGCAACATACTGGACGAGCGCGTGTGTTCCGTCTGGACTAAATTTTGTGTACGAGACCTTAGGGATGGTGGTGTTAGAAAGACGTGTCTGTGTTAATGAGTTTTCTCGGGCCTCGTAGAGGTGGCCGGTTGCTCGTTCAATGTATCGAAAGGTTGTGATGGTAAACGCCCGGCTTTCCTCAACACCCTCATCAGAGATGTATGTTTCAGAAGATCCTGTTGGGCGTTCAAACGCTACCGCACCAGCTACAGGGACTTGCGATAGTTGTCGAACACGGGGAATGCTCGCTGTTCCTGGTTGCTGTGTTGTGCTGTTTGGAGTCAGCTCCCCTTCTGCGCCGATGCCATTATTAATATCTACTGGGAAAAAGGATTCACTCCGACCGCTGTCGGTATATGTGCTTTGTGGCGCATCACCCCGGAAGAAAAAGAGCCATAGTAAAAAACCAATAAAGGCAGCAACAATAACAAAGAGAGACCAACCTAAAATACGTTTTACCATATGGAGTTATTATACCTTTAAAAAAAGTATGTGAGCGGATTAACGAACAGGTCCGATTGGAATACTTCCAAATGGAAGGAGTTCAAGCTGCAGGTTGCCCGTCGCCCCGCTTGTAAGTTCGAGTTCTCTTCCAACGGCTTCTGAGATGAGGAGCTCGTCATCGGTGCTGCGGTGATCGATTTCTGCGACGACTGATCGCCCTGTGTTTTTATTTGTAATTCGAACAACCTGTGAGGCAAGGTAGCGATTAGCGATACCTGTATCTGCTATTTCTGGGAAGTTTGCAATACGTGCGCTCGTGCTGTCTGGGTAAGCGATAAAGTATTCTGCCGCTGGAATCCGGTCACGTACCAATTTGCCGCTTACAAGCCCGACTTCATCATACCCGTGCATTCCTCGGCTATCTCCTTGTGTGTATGCAACACGCTCCCCTGCTAGATTTGTTGCAAAGTAGTACTGGTTAGAGCCTTCTGTTGCTGCCAAGGTGAGGTCTCCTGTTGCCGCCGGGTTTTTAATCAAGGCGTACTCGGTTCCTCGCTCAAGTAGTGTCCTAATATCTGATGGGCCACCATAGTAACGAACGGTAATACCGCCAGCCACCGTTGGTGTCTCTACAACTTCGCTAAATGCCTCACGTTGCTCCACAAAAGGCTCTGGGGCCGGCGTGGCGTCTCTTAGAAGCATATAGCCGATTGCAGCTAATCCACCAATGATGCCGGCAATACTTGCGATTATCCAGAAACGTTCATTCATACGCTAAAAACCAAGGTCCACAATGAAATCTCCAGGACCTCCCGTTCCCAAGATGAGGTTGAGGACATAAATACAAACAAGGGCTATAGCGAGACCGCCAAGTGCTGCTGTAATTCTGTCTTTTCCTTCTGATTTACCAAACAACGACTCGGTTCCCATATATTGAACTCCTCCAACTACAAGCATGATGACCGCAAGAATAATGGTAATACTGACAAGCCATTTGAAAAGCTGAGCCAGCATCTGTGGCAGCGAACCCCCAAAGTTGACACCGCTAATTGACTGGTACCCACCTCCCCCTTGAATGTTCTGTTGCTCAGGGCTGACAGGCGCTTCTTGTGCATGAAGCACCGCAACTCCTTGCACAAAGAGCAATGATGCAACACAAAACGCGGTCACTCCTTTTTTAAAATACGGTAACATTGCCTGTTTGAAGTTCATTTTCTAGGGTTTCATCTCCAACAACATCTAGTGCAAAGTTAATCTTAGCATCTTGTAAGATGTTACTCAGGTGGTTGGTCCCCACATTAATTCTTGAAATACCACTTTTCGCCTTTCCTCTGTTTGTAAAGGTGAGCTTCGATCCAAGCGTTGGTAGATCAATTGGTTTTTCATTCTCTGTCCAGGAATACTCGATTGAGGCATCATCACGGGATGATGCAGAAAAGAAGTAAGGAATAGCTACTAAACCAACCTCCTCCCTGTCAAAACGGAATCGTGAAGTAATTGCTCGTTCAAAAAGGTTTCCAAAAAGAGGGTTGCTCTCATACACGAGCACGGAAGTGTTTTTTGGTGTGACTTCGATTCTTTTCTGTGCTTGCACGCCCCCATTTACCGTCTCCACCACTACAGTTACAAAGAAAGGGGTTGGAGCAAGGTTTCCAACAAAACTAATTGTATCTTTTCCAACACCTGATGCTTGCTGAAGTACTTGCCCATTTTTTTCCCATGTGTAGACAAGTTCTTTTGAAGAGATTTTTGTCCCACCCGTACGGATGTCTGGAATTGCCGCAATTGTCACAAGGGATTGTGGTGTGAAAAGAGACCTTCCTTTATAGAGCGGGGGTGTATAGGTGTCTGCTTCAACAAGCAAATCAACTGCCCCTGGAGTAAGGGTTATGCTGTCTTCATATGTTTTTCCATTTGAACCAACAACACGAACTGAAACTGTTTGTGTTTGCCCAACTGCTGGTGTTGAAAAAATGAAAGTTCGAAGACCCAGCCCTGACGAGGTCTGACCGTCGCTCGTGTTCCAGGTTATGGTCGAGCGCCCAAGATCGATTGCGTAATTTTCTACTGTTGCTGTCACACTACTGTTTGCTGAGGGGATGCTTGGGCTTAGGGTGGTTGAAAGAGATCCGGTAAAAATATCTGGAGCAATTTGAGCTTTTGCGGCAGGTACGCCGAGTAAGAACAAAAACGCCAGTATGATCAAATAAAAAGCGGCGCGCTTAAACATACATCCATTGTAGCAGAGATAAAAGCGTGGTCTCAACTAGTTTGCACGCAGGGTGTTCGTGTTTTCAAAACTAGGCAGCTGTTCTGCTAGAAACGTACGCATCAATGTTTTGATTAAGTCTTGCAACTTTTTTCGGAACAAACCTTTGAACCTCATCCAAAATAAACCAGAAAGCCTTTACTACTTTTGTGTGGTGATAGTGAACAGAGAGAATCAAAAACGTGTTGGCGGTGATGACGTCGTTAAAAGGGATGGCATCACTGATTGCAAAAAGTACAAGCATGAGCATTATTTTTCGAAGGATAATCTTCTGAGTTATCCTGCTTATCGTGCCGCTTTCTTTTCCAAAAAACCAGAAAAAATTTATAACCCAAGTTAGTATTTTAAAAATCCAGTAAACAACAACACCAACACCTGTTAACGAAAGAAGGGACGCCGCTATAGAGAGGGTGTCAAAAATTGCATTTATTAAAACAATAAGTGTTGGGAATGGTGGTAGCTTTGGACGGTTTTCTAGAAGTTGAATAGACGCATCCCGATCAATATCAGTCGCAAATGTTTCTTTAAAGCGCCCCTGAAACTCTCTAAGGTGACGTTGGCTAGAACGAGCGTGGCGCACTATATTTCCGTCAGGCATACCCCTATCGTACACCCTTAATCTCTAGTCCACCACGAAGAGCTTCTGGATTTGCCATACCACCAGATGCGCGGAGTTCTTCTTTTGCACGCTTAATTTGCAGCACCTGTGATGGGTCTGAGGTGATGATCTGGTCTTCAGTGTATGAGGCGATAATTTTAATCGCAATGTGCTTGATGCCAGCAAAGAAGATTCCCTCTCCCACTCCAGACTCAAGGAGAAGATACTTCTCTTCCTCGGTGAGGTTAAAGGTTTGCTGAATCATATCGATTGCAGTCGGTGATTGTTTCAAGAGGAGCTGGATTGATGAGTTGGTGATGATCGGCATACCGTATGGCGATCGAAGGAAGTCCTCAACGTCTTGGGTAATGGTAGACATACCGAGATAGTATTTTCGTCCTCGTTTTGCAAGCCCAAAGAGGAACGACGCGGTGTCGTCTGATTTCATCATCCACCACGCCTCATCGATTACGAGCAGTCGCTTTTTGAGCTCTTTGCGCACAGCATTCCAAATGAAGTGCGTCACAAGGTACATTGCAACCGGCTTAAGTTCATCTTCCATGTCTCGAAGCGAGAACACGATGAAGCGCTTGTTTACGTCGATGTTTGTTGGTTTGTTGATGAAACCTGCCCAGGTACCACGTGTGTACTTTGAAAGCTTTTGAGCCATACTCTCCCCTCCCTCCATGCCGGAGAGCACATACTCGAAGTCAGAAAGAAGTGGTGGTTCAATATTTGAGAAATCACTTTCGGGAGTAATGTCTTTAAGCGCGTACGTTTCAGAAATCGCGCGATCAACGAGCGCATCTTCCTCAGGGGTGAGTCCACCAAGCATGAGTCGGAAAAGACCAACAAGGTTCACAATATTTGATCGGAGCACGTCACCTGCAGATTCATCTGGTGTTGGTGGTGCAAGGTCAAACGGGTTGATGTGGTGATCTGAAGTAAGAGAAATATTGAAGTAGCGCCCGCCTGTTGCTTCCGCAAGGAATTCATATTCACGTTCCGGGTCGATTACAATGACGTCGGTGTCGAGCATCAGGGTGCGCAAGATCTCGAGCTTTGATGCGTACGATTTACCAGAACCAGCCTTTGCAAAGGTAACTGAGTTGTAGTTTTCAAGACTGAATCGGTCAAAGAGGACGAGCGAGTTGTTGTGTCGGTTAATACCAAAGAGAATTCCCTTATCCGAGGTAAGGTCAAACGAGATGAATGGAAAGAGGCTCGAGAGTGGTGCTGAGTTGAGCTTTGAATGCACGCCGAGAAGATCTTGCCCTGTTGGAATAACGGTCTTAAATGCCTCCTCCTGCTGGAAGAGTGCAGGCTTTACGTACACCAACTTTGCTTCGAGAATCGACTTTACCTCAGAATCGAACTTGTCGAGCTCATCTTTGTTGTCCGCATAGATGCTGATATAGAGACCAACATCAAAGATTTTCTCTTGTGCCTGCTGGAGGTTGTCACGGAGAATTTCAAGGTCTTGGTATGCGGTGTCGAGTACAGGATCGCGTACAAGCCCCTTCTCTTCTCGGGTGTGAATCTGGCTCTGCACTTCGGCTACTTTCTTTTTAAATTGTCGAAGGATGGTTGCGGTATCGATTGGGTGCACAAAAATCGATACATCAAATACTTTGTCGAGGTTGATGATTGGTGCAAACCACGAGTCTGAAAGGAAGCGTGGGTACGAGATAACGAAGAACGTGCGCACCATTTTGTCACCAAGGTTGATGTCACGAGGGCTCATCTTGAGCGCTGAAGGCGCAATCACGTCTTGTAGCTCAAGCACGCCCGCCTCGTAAATTTCTTGTGGAAGAAATGACGTAATGTCAGGTGTTTTTGGAGCTTCCTTTTTCTTTAGAAAATCAAAGAGGGCCATATGCTAATTGTGTGGTAATGGTTTCTCAACATCACCTGGATTAAAGAGTCGGTAAAAGATTTCAATCACCTCTTCGGTGCCAAGTTGCACTGCGCGAATACCGCTGCGGACGATTCCAGACCGCACAACGGCGATACGCTGTTCAAGCTGGCTGCGTGCTTCCTCAAAATCTTCAGTCTTCATGTTTGCGTCTTTTTTGCCACCAAACGGATTGCTTACCTTTTTGCCGCGAACATCAATCGTTGGTGGTGTGTACGGAACTGTAATGTAAAAGGTCTTGGTCATAATGTTGGTGCGCTCAGTAAACGCTTGGATGAATCCAATGTACTCTTTGATTTGCACGCGCATGAGGTCGTTAATTTGCTCTCGCTCGCGAGCTTCAAGCATTGCTACGTATGGACGAATGTCGAGACGTCTCGACTGGATGAAGATTTGAACCGAGAAATTGAGCGAGTTGAGAAACTGTTGGAATTGGAAAATGATTGCACTCTGCTCCTCTTCTGATTTGAGCGCAAAGTTGATTGAAGAGGTCATGAGGATTGCGCGCATTGAACCATCCTTGAGCACAAGAATACCGTCACGCACTTCACGCACGGGGACAAAGTCCTGTGTTGTTTTTGAGTTTGCTGCTGCCATATCGTGCATTCATTATACACGACTGTACGAAACGAAAACGTGGGTTACTGACGTGTGCGCGGATCAACGTCCTGGAGTGTTTGCAACGTCTCGTGAATATCGAGTCCCCACGATAAATCTTTGAGCTTACTGTTTGTTACTTTTGGCACCTCTTGCGTAACGTACTGAATGACTTCGGCCGCTTTCTTCTCAGGTGTTTTTTCCCGTTTTTTCCAGAGGTATAACTTTGGTGAAAAGATGAAACGAAACGCTGTTTCGAGGACCACAACAAGCGGCCGATTGTTTACTTGGTAAAAGGCAAAGCCAAAAAAGAGGAGTACTACTGGTAAGCCAATGACAATTGCTAGAACCTTGGGCATGGTAGTCCAAAAGATGAAGGCGAACGCCAACCCCGCAGCCGAGTACAGGAACTGTTTAAGGGTGAGTGGTCCAAAAATCTTATCTTCTACTTCAAGGAATTGTGGTACTTGGTATTTTGCCATAGGGGTACGTATTTAGGCGATTGGCTCTCGGTATGGGTCTGTTGAGCCGTATGTTCGAGTTGTTGGCGTGGCTGGTGATGCTTCACCACTAACTGTACTCTCTGATGTTTCAAGTTCTAGACGGTTCTTTGCGGCGGTAACTGGCTGACCAAGCTTTGCTGCAACAATTGGATCAAGGTGTTTTGGTACAAACTGCTTAACTGCGGCAAGAGGCGGCGCTGGTTGCGTTTTTACTATAGGAGCAGGGCTCATCTGGGGAGCGGTTTTTGGAGTTGTTGGTAGGGTGATTACTTTCTCGATATGTGCTGGTACGGCAGTGTGAGGAGCTGGTGTTCCCGCAAGGAGTATCGGTTTGCTCTGTGGAATTGGCTTACCCTGGAAGAGCGCAACCGGAGAAACATCTAACTTTTTTGTTGAATAGCGAGCGGTACTTCCCTTTGATGGCAAGGTGACCTCGTTGTCTTCTTTGACTGCGGCTGCAATATCATCATCAGCCTTTGTGAGCTCGTTTGAAACACGCTCAACATCGTCGATGGTGTCATGAGATTCTGTAATGCCAACTAGTTTTTCACGAATGTTTCCAAAAATGTCGCGCTCGATATCGGCCGCGATTGCTGCGGCTTGTTCATCTGATACCCGTGCACCCTCTTTGGCGTTCTCAACAAAGGCATCCGGATCCTCCATGCCAAGCATGGTGACAAAGATGAGGCTCTCAAGTGCTGCCCCTTGATCGATGTGTAGCTGGTACTTCTCGACGATGTTTCGAACTTTCTCTTGCCAGTTTGAATTAAGCACAATATCCTGCACTACTGGCGGAAGTGTGTTGAACTGTTCTTTAATGAGGTTTTCTGTTTCTTGCGAGATCATAGGCTATTCTTCTTTTTTATCACCCTTCGCGGCTTTAAGTGCTTTTATGATGTCGTATTTAACATCACGTTCTGCTTTAGCGAGTTCCTTTGCAATCGTTTTACCAGCAGCTGTTCGAGCAGGCTGCACCCATTTTAACTTACCAGCACCGCTTCGATTAAGCTGATCCCTATAGGTTTCAATGTAAACATTCTTACTCTTATTGTATTTCTCTTTTGCTTCTCGAACGTCTTTCTTGGCAGTAGCGATTGATGCTTTTGAAGCATTAGTATCAATGAGGGTTTGGAGAGTTGCTTCCTTTGCATCAAGGTCTGCTTTATTTGGCTTAACAATATCATTACTGTCTGATACTTGCCCGATTGCTTCTGCTGCAAAGTTTGTAATTTTTTCTCGATTACTCTTAATGCTCGATGCATATCCTCCCTTACCCCCTGCAGCTCCAAATGCTTTATCCCCTACACCGGTTGCACTTGCGACTCCGGTAAATGTTTTTGAATTTCGAGCATCAAATGAGGCGCTGCCAATTCCTCGAGTTGTTTGAAGAGCAAATGCACCAATACGAGATTTTGCAGCCCACTCTTTAAATCCATCTTTATCGGCAGCCCAGTTTGCAACGCGTCCAGGGAATTGTCTTCCAGCAAAAGCTGCGGTTCCAATAGCTGCACCACCAACTTTTGATGTAATGTTGCCGCTAAGTTTTGCAAGCGCTTTGTTTCCCATTGAGTGCATTTGTTTTGCTGCATAGAGGGCTCCAAGAAAGAGGCCAATAACGATACTGTATCGAACTAAAGGACTTGCTGCTGATGCAACCATTTTTACTATTGTTGATTGGACGCCCGCACTTGCCGCCGAAAAACCAACCTGAATACCAGAGGGGCTTGAAGTTTTTACTATATCGAGTATTCCCTCTCCTCCGCTTCCTCCCATAAGCTTAAAGGCGATGAGTAGAAATAGTAGAAAAACAGGCAATGAAAAAGCATTTCCTATGAGTGAATCCCACCACTCCTGCGACATTTTTTTTGTCATTGGAAAGGCTTTTCCTACAAAACCAATTGGAGACAGAATAAGTAGAAAAACAATGATGAGGGTTCTCGCAATCAACATGAAAGCCCCAATAAACATCACAATCGCAAGTATGATGACGACCGCAATGGTCATTACAACACCAACACTTACCTGTATGAGTTGATCAGTCGCACCGCTGTAGGTACTTTCATTGTTGCCAACTAATCCTGCACTATCCTTGCTTATTTTTAAGGCGTCTGTCTTTTCTAGTATAAAAGAACTTACACTTCTATCTCCAAGAACATTTTCAATGCTCTTCATGACAGAAAGAGCAAATTGGTTTGAGACGTCAACGATGACAGCCGCAAAAAAGAAGCTAAAGTTTACGAGTAGGGCGGCAATAATGACATTTTTGAGAGCCTTTTTTGCTTCGCCGCTCTCTGTTTGTAAAATAAGGTTAATAGCGACGTAGAGTAAGATAAAGACAAAACCAATGTTTACTAAGTCTCTAAAGATTTTCCATGCTTCATCTACAGACGCTCGAACGTTGCCACCCTCAGCAACCATAGAACTTAGACCGTAGGTACTGATATTGATTGCTGTGTCGAGAAAAAAACCAGCAATGTAGAGTGTTAGTGATGCAACCCAGGTAATTGCAACTCCTATAGCACTAATTCCTGTCGTAAGACCTTTTAAAACAGTGGCAACTGTTTTCTCTAAACCAGATTTTTTAACTGTTTCAACAGCCGCTGCCCCGTCGTTAAATGCGTTTACCGGGTTTAGACCTCGACCAAGTGCGTTAAAGAAGCCTTGGGCGCCCTCTTGCCCACTAATGGCCTTATTGTAGGACGCATTTTTGTCTAAACCGTTTAAACGAGATTGTATGTAGTCGTCAACTAGTGCGCTGCGCAAGCTTGGCGGAATATTTGCTTCTCCAAAAATTTGCTGGGCTTCTTGTGCGTAGTTTTGATTTTGGGCATTTGCCGTGCTCGGTGCGTTAACAAAAAAAAGTCCAAGTAATACAGTACACAAAAAAATATGTTGTAAAACTCGACGCGCTCTCATTACATTCTAGTATAGCAGTAGAAGATGTATTGACACACCCTATCTGTGAATACATCTTCTCCTATGTTCTGTCCCCTAGTATGCTAGATTGCTTTGAAGAATTAGGAAGAAGCTTTGACGGCGGCTTTGTTAGTTGTTCTTGAAGAGCATCCAAAAGCTCCTCACCCTTCTCGTCGATATTTACGAGGCGTTGCTCTGCTAATCCTATTCGGTTTTCTGAAACCATTTTGATAAAGCTGCCCGGAATCTCAACGTCCCCGGTGTCTTGATCTTTTTTGCTCAAATATCCGTCGTTCATCTCGTACTCAGCTAGTTGCAGGTTAATACTGTTTGCTTGAATAGTTTCAATTTCTGCTTGTGCAGATAAGAAGCGGAGTAAATCACTGTTGACTGGATTAAGCCGAACAGCCAGTGTGTCCCAAGGATTTTTGCTCTCTTGCTCCTGTTGCTTTTGCTGTTCATGAATAGGTACACCATATTCGCTGGCCATGAGATTTTCTACGACGGTGTCACCTTGGCTGCCTTGTTGAGATTTTTTATATTCATCAATAAAAGACTCGAAATGCATTTGGGATAGATCACTGAGTGCCTGAGGGAGATTTTGAACAAATGCAGGGTTACCACCAAAAGCTGTGGTGATGTAATTCCCTGAGCTCTCCACAACCGCGGCGGCCATCGCATCAGCAACACAGTTATCTGCAGCGTCGTATGATTTACTACTTCCTCCTGGTTCCCCCGCGTCTTTACGCACAAGTTCCCACACGTACGCGTTAATGGTGAGGGTGTCGACGGGGACAGCATATTCCCCTGTTGCTTGAGATGTGTTGCTTGATAAGCCACTTCCTTCCCCTCCTCCAATACCACTGGTGGTTTCTTTGTTACACTCAGTTGTTGCTTCTGTAAGGCTTGTGGGTTTGCCGTCGCCATCCGCATCACCGGTTGCACGAATAATGTCGCCACCCTGCTCCGGCTTCTCTGGTTCGTTTATAGGAACTTCATTTGGTTCAAATTCCTGAGATTGACCAGCGTTTCCAAGAGGGCTGCCTCCCGAATTTCCTCCAAGTAAATTCTGGACTGCCTGCGGTACACCCCCCTGTCCTCCTTGCTGTCCTCCGCCAAGCAGGTTCCCTAACGGGTTATTCCCTCCTCCGGGTAGTTGTGGCAATTGTGGCAACTGCGGCGTACTTCCTCCTTGGTTACCAAGGTTAGGAAGATTCACATCTGCTTTTACATCTACTTCACAGGTTGCTTCTGCGCGCTCCCCGTTTGAAACAACGATAACGGTTGCCTTTTTTGTGCCGTAGCTACCGTAGCTGGTAGTGACCTGGGGCTTATCAACTGTTGTAATATTTACGCCACGCCACCGATACGCAATTTTACTTTCTGTACCTCGAACAGTTGCTCGCCAGATTACTGGCTCATCACGTCCAACCTCTGCTTTTGAGGGAGCACAGGTTACTTTAAGCGTCGTTGCTTGAGCGTACCCAAGGTGTGGCAACAGCTGCACAACAAGTAGACCACCGAGAATGGTAACAACTAACCCGCTTAAAACGAGCGGCTTGTATAGGATTTTTGTTGTTTTTAGAAATCGTTCCATACGTTTCCAAGTTCGTTACTATCAAAAAGTATACCATTCGATTTGAAGTATAGAGCGAGAGATTTCAGGTGTTCACGTTGTGTGGTTGGAAGCGCGTCGTAGTTTTGTTGTGCAAGGAGGCTGTAAACAGGATCGTTGCCTGTAAGGAGGAGCTTTGGAAGGTATACAGAGGCGCGGTATAAGTTATTAGTAAAATCAAGATGTGCCGCTACTGCTCCGTCTGGTACGGGCATCATTGAAAGCTCTTCGGCAAAGCTTTGGTAGTAAGCTTTAAGTGTGTTGACGTAGTCCTCGGGGGTGGTGTTTTTTGAAACCGAAGCAAGAGCAATTGTGTAACGAGTGTAGGTTCCAGCAAACGCGTTGCCATACTGGCGAACCTTTTCTGTATCGGCGTCACTAACTGTTTGGAGCTCAAAAACAGAGTATTTGTCAGGAATACTCACCTCTTCGCGGGCCTCCGCCGCAATCTGAGCCGTAAGAGCCGGAATTGTGTCATCTGTCATTTTTCCAGACTGCTTTAAAAGCAAGTAGTTTGAAATGAGCTTTGAGCTAACGATTTCAGAGAGGCTGCCGGGATTATAAAACAGAGAAGGTGTTGAGCTGCTTGTTGCAAACAGCATGTCGTCTGGTCCTGGGGTGAGCGGATCTCTGCCGCCGCGTGCTTCTGTCCCATCGAGCGCACCATCGCCGTCAGTGTCGGGGTTATTGCTGTCTGTGCCGCGCACGGTTTCCTCCCAATCAAAGAGCCCATCATTGTCGGCGTCTGGGGCAACAAGGGTGTTGTTTGGAAAGATAGTTTCAGCTGTAAGCTCTACTGCTGGTGTCTCTGGTGCTGATGCTCGTTTTTCCGCGATGGCGTTTTTAATTTGATCAACAGCAATAATCCCTAGGGTAATCACGGCAACGGTTCCAACAATCATGATTCGATTTTGATTCGCGCTTCGTGCCATACGTCACCACAGTATACCAAACGTGCGTGGTATACTGTGCAGAATGATAAAACATGTTGCACAGATTAGTGTTGGATGTTGCCTTCTCTTTATACTCGCTGTGTCTGGAGTCCCTTTTACAAAGGTTTCGGCTCAGTCAACGGGTAGTACTCCTGTGATTGCACGAGGCTCGACGCATATTGGTGATCCATTTGGTGGTCTCATTCAAAAGAAAAAGCCTTGCACGTGCTCATTTAATGAAATGCTTTACGTTAATGATACGGTGACCAAGCAACAGCTTCGTATCTTAAACACTCCTGGTATTTCGCGTCCGTATGCGCACTACGTAACCCAAGAGCGAAAGCAGATTCTGGGTACATACACGCCCGGGGCAGGTATTTGTTTGCAAATTTCTGCGTCTGGCTGTGAGCCTGATCGTGAGGGTTGGCACGGTGAAATCAATTCAGGACCAGGTTTTGGTGTCAGTATGATGCCAGGAGGCTCTCCTTTCTAGTTTTGTAGAACCTACGCGCTCGCTAGGCAAAACCAGTCTGCCACACTGAGCGTTTCTGCTCGCCGTTCTGGTGCAATACCGCAGTTTGTAAGTTTTTCTGCTGCAATTACCCCTTTAAGGTTGCTGCCAAGGTGTTTTCGTTTGTGCGCAAAGCCGGCTTTTACAACGCTAAAGAAAACTGTTTCTGATATGTGCGCTGTATCAAAGGCGTGTGTTGTCACATGTGCGATATGCAAGATTGCAGAATCAACCTTTGGTGCAGGGGTAAATGAACCGCGCTTCACCGTTTCTATGTATGAAGGGGTTCCATACGCCTTGACCGCAACTGAGAGAATGCTCTCTTTCCCATCTCTTGCAACGATTCGTTCAGCAACTTCTTTTTGTACCAAAACGGTTGCGTGGGCTGGCCTTGGTGTCGTTCCTAAGTATCGCTCAAGCAGTGCTCCGGTGATGTAGTAAGGAATATTTGCTACGAGCGTATAGGTTGTAGCCTTCGCGCGTTTCAAGAGCGCTCCAACATCAATGGTGAGTGCGTCGCCTTCAATCAGGAGGAGTTTGCCCGATGCGATTTCGTTAGCAAAGAGTGCCTCCAGTGGTTCAATGAGTTCCCGGTCTTTTTCAACAGCAATAACCGTTGCACCAGTGGCAAGGAGTTTTTTTGTTAGGGCACCTCGCCCAGGACCAATCTCAAGAACAACATCGCCAGCGACAACGTGGGCGGCAGTGCACATACGGAGGAGTGCCCCCTCTGAGTTGAGAAAGTTTTGTCCAAGTGATTTTTTTGCTTTACCAAACATAGTGGGTAAGAAGTTTTTGGTGAGGTGTCTACCAGTCTATGAAAATGCTTCGTGCTTGGGCTGCCGCATCGGTTGGCTTGTCTTCTATATTTTCAAGCAAGTGATCATCGATATCGTGAATAAACTCGGAAGACGTGTTGACCTGCTGTGCTCCAAAAATAGTACGAATACCTGCATACGACAAGTAGACCTTTTTTCGAGCACGTGTCAGAGCAACGTAAAAGAGTCGACGTTCTTCCTCCCCATCTTCGCGTTTTTCATTTGGTCGGTCATGTGGAAAGAGTCCTTGCTCGAGACCAGTGATAAACACGTAATCAAACTCAAGGCCTTTTGATGCGTGCACCGTCATAAGTTTTGTGCCACCGTTGTCTGTTTCGAGTTCGTCTTGATCTGTTGCAAGCGCTGCGTCTTCAAGGAGCTTCTCGATTCCCGTTGGTGCTTCGAGGGCATCGTACTTTTGCGCAAGCGTTGCAAGTTCGCGAACGTTTTCGAGGCGCTCAAGTCCCTCTTCCCCTCCTTGCTTAAAGCTGTGTGATAAACCAGAAACTGTAAGGACTGTTTTAATAACTTCACTCGTTGGTTGCGTCTCAGCTGCGCGCCGGATGTCGTTTAGTATTCTTCTGAAAGAAGTCACGTTATCTGCAGCTTTACCGGTGAGCTCATGCTCGTTCCCTTCGAGCACTTTGAGCATGGTTACTTTTCCAATACCACGCGTCGGTGTATTAATGATACGACTAACGCTCGAAGTATCTTTTGGGTTGAGTGCTGCTTGTATATATGCGAGGACATCTTTAACTTCACGTCGGTCAAAGAACCGTGTGCCGAGCACCTGGTACGTAAGCTTGCGGTGGAGGAATGACTCTTCGAGTACACGTGACTGAAAGTTTGCGCGGTAGAGTACGGCGATTTCATTTGGCGCTATGCCACTTCGAACGAGCTCGTCTACGGTTTCGGTTACAAAACGCGCTTCATCCCCTTCGTCAAACGCGGTGTAGAGTCCAATTTTTTCACCAGCATCATTATCGGTAAAAAGATTTTTCTCTCGGCGCATCATGTTTTTTTTGATGACTGTGTTTGCCGCTTCCAGGATGTTGCCGCTTGAACGGTAATTTTGTTCAAGAGTAATCATTGCCGCATTTGGAAAATCTTTTTCGAATCCTAGAATGTTGCGAATGGTTGCGCCGCGCCAGGTATAAATATTTTGATCGATATCTCCAACGACACAGATGTTGTGGCGATCACCTACGATGCATTTTGCAATTCGGTACTGCACTTCATTTGTGTCTTGGTACTCGTCGATGTGCACAAACTTCCATCGGTCTTGGTAGTATGCTCGTGTGTTAGCGTCTCGTTCAAGCAAGAGGGCGGTTTCAAGCAGAAGATCATCAAAATCAAGCACACCCTCTTCGCGCATCGCCTTGTCGTACTTTGCCCAGACACGCGCGGCCACTTCGGGAACGTGTTGGTACCCCACTTTTGCTTCGTACTCTGGTTGCGTTACCATGCTTCCCTTTTCTCGTGAGATGATACCCAAAATAGTGCGCGGCTCAATTTGTTTTGGGTCCTCGCCAATTTCCTGCATGATTCGCTTTACGAGTGATACAGAATCTGATCGGTCATAAATTTTAAAGTGTCGAGGTAATCCAACTTGTGCGGCATTGTCGCGAAGAATTCTGACACCAAGCGCGTGAAAGGTTGATACAAAAGGTTTCCCAAGATCATTAATGGGCCGATTGAGCTCGGGATCGTTGGCGAGGAGGTGTAGCACACGCTCACGCATCTCCTTTGCCGCTTTATTGGTAAAGGTGATGGCAAGAATTTCCTCTGGAGGAGTTCCTGTCTTGACTAAGTTTAATATGCGATGTGTAAGTGTTTTTGTTTTACCTGCTCCGGCGCCAGCAAGAATGAGGAGTGGACCATGAGTGTGTACTGCAGCTTCTCGTTGGGCCTTATTTAAGCTGCTCAGATGTTCCATGTGCGCCCCATAGTACCATACCTCCTTTCGATGAAGGAAATTATGTGTAAAAACAGAATGTGTGAGTCAATTGACAGGTTTTATTGCTCTTGTACCATTCTATGTATCCCCTTTTAAAGCGGGCGCCGGCAAACGATTGAGTTACGGAATGCGGCGAAAACTGGCTTATTACCTCAGAAAATCAAGATCTCGAACCCTCATCCACGTGGATGAACGTTCAGAAAACAGTACGAGCAGTGTGTGTGCGATGTTTCCGGTCGCTACGGGCACTACCCCTGCTCCTCGCAATTCCGGTGTTTGCTAACGCGGGCATTTTCTCTATCGGAGCTTTGTGGAGCATGTCAGACGCAACGGTCTCTTCGGAAGACGTTGTTGTCCAGAATTCCCAGACTATGCCAGTGCTCAAGGCGGCAACCAATAACGACCCAAATCCTGCTAAGGGTGGTGGAGATATTGTTGTTATTGACGATGTTGCGCTCAAGGCGGCTTCAACCGTTACCGGTGATGCGGTGAGTGTATACCGACCAAAGTCAGACCAGATTAGCGTGTACGAGGTTCGTGATGGCGACACCCTCTCACAGATTGCTGAGATGTTCCACGTAACACCAAATACCATTCGGTGGGCGAACAATTTTGAAGGGGCCATCCACCCAGGTCAAACACTTGTTATTCTTCCCGTCACTGGCGTAAAGCACACGATCAAGACTGGTGGTACCGTGCAGGACCTTGCCGATATGTATAAAGCAGATGCTCGTGAAATTGCTCTCTTTAACGGTATTTCTGTAGATGCAAAACTCACCGCAGGTATGGAAGTTATTGTCCCAAACGGCGAAATGCACGTTGAGGAGCCAAAAAAGAAGAAAACAGGCAGCAAATCTTCAAGTGGTGTGGCAAGCAGTGGCGCTGGTGCGGGAAGTGTTTCAACGTCGGGATACTTCGTGCACCCTGCTCCAGGTGGTGTAAAGACACAGGGTATTCACGGATACAACGCGGTTGATATTGGTGCGCCGATTGGTACAACCATTCGAGCTGCTGCTGGGGGGCAAGTAATTATTGCTCGTGGTGGAGGTGGTTGGAATGGTGGGTACGGAAACTATGTCGTTATCAAGCATGATAACGGTACGCAAACACTCTATGCGCACATGAACAGTATCGATGTTGATCAGGGGGCGTGGCTTTCACAGGGTGAAACAATTGGTTCAGTTGGTAACACCGGACGATCAACCGGCCCTCATCTTCACTTTGAGGTTCGTGGAGGAAAGAACCCATTCTAGTTTTGTGTACTTCTCTATCTAGACGCTTTTACGGTACTGGAGTGCTTCCAAGATATCGGGCAAGGTAATTGCCGAACGATGCTCTAAATCTGCGATTGTTCGCGCGATACGTAGAATCTTGTGTGTGCTGCGTGCAGATACGTTGAGTCTCTGTAGTGCCTGAATAAACATGGTGTGTATCTCGGGTTCGAGTGTGGTGTGAGTTGATAATGCTTTACCGTGCAACCGTGCATTCGGAACGCCTTGTCGTTGTAATGCATGCTGCCGTGCCGCTGCAATAATCTCATGTGCACCACCTGTCTCTATTTGTCTTTCATGTGTTGCTGGTTCCAGGAGTGTTTGGTGTGGAACGTCTTCCATCGATACCCACACATCAATGCGATCGATAATTGGGCCAGATAGTTTTGTTTTGTAGCGCAGTATGTGTGCAGCGGTGCAGGTGCATGGTTTTTGTGGATGGCCAAGGTAGCCACAAGGGCACGGGTTAAGTGTCGCAATGAGCATTGATGACGCTGGGTATGTTACCGATCCGTTTGCTCGTGCGAGTGTTATGCAGCCATCTTCAAGTGGTTGGCGGAGCGCTTCTATGGTTTCTCGATCAAACTCTGGAAATTCATCAAGCAGGAGCACACCATGATGTGCAAGTGTTAATTCTCCAGGCCGAAGCCATGCCCCGCCCCCAATGATTGCAGCAGCAGAGCTGCTATGGTGTGGTGCTCGAAACGGCCGTTGCGTCGTTGGTTCTCCCTGCAGAATTCCTGCTGCTGAGTGAATGGTGTGTACAACAAATGCTTCAGCTTCGGTTAGTGGTGGTAGTAGTTCTCGAATTGCGCGGGCCAGTAGCGTTTTTCCTGTTCCAGGAGGTCCACAGAGTGCAATGTTGTGTTCACCAGCGGCTGCAATCATGGCCGCTCTTTTTGCGGCATGCTGTCCACGTATTGCAGAAAGTTCCCGGTCGCTACTTGGGAGTGAGGCTAGCATTGTCTTTTTGAATTGAACAACTTGTTTATCTGAGCTTTCTTCTGCTAGCGGTTTACATCCTTTGAGGTGTCGTATGAGTGCGCTGAGTGTGGGTACGCCGTATACAATAACTCCATCAACAACCGCTGCTTCCTGAGCATTTTCAAGAGGTACGTACAGGTGTGTTATACCTGATTCTTTTGCACGCTGCGCAATGGGCAGTGTCCCACGAACCCCTCGCACCATACCGTTAAGTGAGAGTTCGCCCACAAAGAGTGAACGCGGGTACTGTATTTGTACGGTTTCTGAGGCAAGTAAATACCCAACCGCAATCGCAAGATCAAACAATGGTCCGTGCTTTCTCGTGTGAGCTGGCGCAAGTGACACAGTGACACGCTCATTCTTTTGCTTTGGTGGTTGTACCCCTGCGTGTTTAAGTGCCGCGGATACTCGTTCACGTGATTCATCGACCGCTTTATCTCCCAACCCAATAATTGTAAAAGAGTATAAACCGTTTGCTATATCAACTTCTACATCAACCAGTGACGCCTGAATTCCTACCACGTGTGCACTCTGAACCTTTGCGAAACTCACCCTGTTGTTATACACGCAGGACTCTAAAGAAACGCTCAAAAATAGCTGAAATTACACCCTGTACTATACCCGCGACTCAGGTATGATGGGTAAACCTATATGGAACAGCTTAAAGGGCGACTGTATACTCTCCTGCGCTGGAGCGAGCGATATACAAAGACAGATATGGTCTACCTCACCACAACTGGGTGGTGGGTTAATCTGGGTAATGTGGTCATCTCGGCATTCGCACTTTTACTCTATGTTGTGTTTGCTCGCGTACTCCCTCCCGAGGTGTACGGTACGTACCAGTACATTCTCTCTGGCGGTGCACTTCTAGGTGCGCTCACGCTTACAGGAATGAACAGCGCAATTGCGCGCGCGGTTGCACGTGGCCACGACCAAACAATCTACACGGCCGCGCGCGCCCAACTCCGATTCGGCTTCGTGCCAGTGCTTGTTGGTCTTGCCGTAGCGGGCTACTACTTTGTGCGCGGCAATGCGACACTTGGCACAAGCTTTGCCGTCATTGCAATACTGACCCCTTTGATCAGCATCTTTGGCTCATACGCCGCGTTTCTGCAGGGAAAGAAAGACTTCAAGCGCAGTTTCACCTACGGCATGTTTTGGAACATTTCTTACTACATTGGCCTTTTGCTTGCTGCGTGGTTTTCTCCAAAAGTCGTGCCGCTTGTCCTCGTTTGTTTTGGTGTGCAGGCAGCCGCACAGGGCTTCGTTTATTTTCGGGCCCTCAAACACTACAAACCGCAAGAGCCGGCAGATCCAGAATCAATCAAGTACGGCAATCACTTAAGTGTCATGAATTTTGGCACCGCGGTTGCTACACAAATCGACACGGTTGTCAGTTTTCACCTTCTTGGTCCAGCAGCCGTTGCGGTCTACAGCTTTGCGACAGCAATCCCCGAGCGCCTCGCAAGCTTCTTTAAATTCTTGCCGGCAGCAGCACTCCCAAAGTTCTCAAATAAAACCCCAGAAGAGATGCGACACGCGTTTGGTTTTCGCATTGTACTTGCCATTCTCGGAATGGCGGCAGTTGCGGCTCTCTATGCACTTTTTGCACCACTGGCATTTCACATCCTCTTTCCCGCGTATGCGCACGCCGTTCCCTACTCCCAGGTGTATGCACTTGTTTTGATTGCTTCAATTTCTGGCCTCTTTACCAGCGCGCTCATTGCACAGCGAAACGTAAAAGAATTGTACGTATACACGGCAGCAACTCCGATTGCACAGGTGCTGCTACAGGTTGCCGGTGCCTTTTTCTATGGCCTGTGGGGTCTCATCATCGCTCGCATTGTCAGCCAGTTGGTAAGCGCCGTTGTTGCGTTTCTACTACTCACAAACAAGCGTTAAGCTCGCAGTGTACCCTCCGCGATATCCCAAATATGTGGTGTCCCAACTTTGGCACGAACTGATTCTTTGTGCATAAGAACAAGGTGCTTCTTAATCCGGTTCCACAAAAAGATACTGCGCCATGATCGGATAATTGAAATAATGATGTGTGCATCAGGTGCTGCGTGTGCCACATACTTTGGAATAACTGTTGCAGGGTTAAGGTAGAAAAATACTTCATTGAAGACGAGGATATCAAATGTACCGAGTGTGTCTGGTGGCGTTGCGGCATCACCCACGATAAACGTGCCACTTGGTAAAAAAATTTGAGCCTGGGCAACAGCGATGTCAGAGATATCAATACCAACATACTTGATGCGGTGTGCATGTGGAGCCAGTAGTTTGGTGAGGCCTCCATTGCCACAACCAACATCGAGAACGCGCAAAACACCTTCCGCTGGTAAGCTCTCAACGATAAGCGCTGCCTGGTGCTCGGTATTTGGTTGGTGGTGTGCGAGGCGATCCCAACTCCCTTTTTCAAATTGCCGATTCCACTGGTCCTTGTCTTGCAAGACGAGGAGGGGGTCTTGTCCGGTAATGATTTTTGCGACAAATCGCTTGATTGTTTTAAGTGACGCCATACGCTATAGCATCGCGCGCAATCGATCAATTGTCCATCGGTGCAACGAAACCGCTCGCGTTAAACGCCACTTAAAGAGGCGTGGTGATGTAGTGCTATCAACTTGCACTCGCTTAAGACTAAACAGGTTGTCGCCAGGTTCAATTGTTCCCTCGGTAATCGCCCATGCTGCCGTGTACCCCGCTTGCTTTGTGGCAGATTCAACGCGCCTATCACGTGCACCGTACGGATACGCGAGCATGGAAATATCGCGACCAAGTAATGCTTGCAGTTCGCGCTTTGCATCACTAAGCTCTGCAGCAAGCTCCTCGTCTTCACAAAGAGTGAGCGCGTGGTGTGTTTTCCCATGTGCCTCAAAGGTAAACGTTCCGGTTTGCTCTAGTGATTGCACCGCAGCCGCCGAGAGACGGGGTGTCTTTGCGGGATTTGTGTACGCGTCCATGTTGCTTGGAATAAATACTGTTGCTGTCATGTTGTGCTCCCGAAGCATTGGTAGGACTGTTTCTTCTAGATCTGTGTACCCATCATCAAAGGTAATGGCAGTGACGTGTCCAGAAAGCGTTCGTTCTCCGCGGGCATACGCAACGATTTCTTCTAGCGGAACAACCTGCGTCTTTGCTTTAAGGTACTGCAGCTGCTGCTCAAACGCCTTTGGTGATACTGAAAGTTTTCCCCCGTCATCGTTAATTGCGTGGTACATAAGTACGGTGACTTCTGGTCGTTTATCCCAAAGACGTGCTAGTGATCGTACTGCGTAGGCAGCTGCGTAAAGACCCGTTTTAAGGTTTTGTCGTACTACTCGCGCGTACTGACGCGTCGCTTCTTTCATAAACATGAGCTGCGAGTAAAGCTTGTATGCTTCGTAGCGAATCGGTGTGAGCTTGTGCGGTGGGTTTGTGATACGAAGCCAGGCAAATTTAATAAGCTGCTTTGCAATGTTTCTTGCAGGCTCAATCGTCATGCGCTTGATGTACTCAAGCGCTGTGCGTGGCGGGCGTTCAGCGACCATGATGCGAATACGGTGGTCTACTTTTTGTTTGTAAATCTTGAAATCCAGCTGAATGTCGAGCGGTACATGCCAGGCACCCGTTAGGGTTCCTTGTGGTAGTGCTGCCTCAAATGTAATGCGCTCGTGCACTTTTCTAGTGTAGCGGGCACCCGACTTCCGGTTAAAGAAACGGTGCTGGTAGTAGGTCTTAAATGATGCGTACAACGTCTGTAGGTCTTCAGAGATGATTCGGTACGGTACGCGGTAAATGTAAACACCGTCTCCGTCGGTTTCAGTGACACGACGAATATCTGCAATGAGTTCTGGTGTAATAAGTTCGTCTGAATCAAGCGAAAGAAACCAGTCACATGCGGAGGCTTCAACCATACGATTTCGTTCAAGTGCAAAATCGTTGATTGGGTGTCCAGGATTACTCTGCGAGATAATGGTGCACCCGTATCTCTTGGCGATATCTAAGGTCGTGTCTGTGCTTCCGCCGTCGGCAATGAGTACTTCTTTGAAATCTGTGAGACCCCGTAAGCAGCGCTCAAGGAAAGTCTCAGAGTTGTATGTCAGGATACCTACCGTACAAGGAATGGTGCCATTTCGCTGGGATGTCATGAGAGGTGTGGTGTCAGTGCAGCAACAACTGCTGCATATACCTTATCCTTCGATGCTTCGCTGTCAATAACGATACTCGTTCCTGTAGAAAGATTCGGGCTACTCAAGAATAGATTGAAATTATGTTCCATAATGGCTAACCGATCGCGAAACGCCGCCTCTCCATCTCGGGCCCGTACAATGTATGAGCGCCCAAGTAAGCGTTTTGTTCGTGTTTCCTCTCCAAGTTTGAAAAGAAAGAGCATATCTGGCTGCGCGGCCCCTCGCAGTGCGCGCTTCATATGCTCTGCTGTTTCTTTTGTTTCAAAAAACGACATCGCACTCTGGTAGTGGCCCTGATCAATGATTGCTCGTTTTACACCAGCTGCTTTTTGATACTTCGCATTTGGGTGCAAGACGAGGTTTGTGAACTTGTACCAGTATGATCGAGGGGCCGCCGTACGGAGTAGCGTTACGAGTAGCTGAAGGGTTTTGTATGGGTGCCGTAGCGTATACAGCACGTTTCTAAAAATAAGTTCAGACGCACTAGTTATTCGTATTGTTATGAACCCATACTCTTGCTCCAAGCGCTTGGCAACACTGGTCTTCCCCGCACCTGGCATGCCGCAGAGCTCAATAATCATACAAACTAGGCCTTTACAAAGGTAACGCCGTACGACTCGGTAAAGAATTGAGTGATTGGATTGAATGGCATTGTTCTAAACAGCGCGCATGCAAGCTTGTCTGCTGTGGCAGATTTAAGGAGTGGAACACTACAGGTCACCGCATGTGCCCGTACATTTATAAAACCGGCATCGCGTAGTGCTTGCACAAATACCTTTGGTTGGATTTGGTTTTGGTGAAGCTTTGAAGGCGTGTAACCGCGCAATTTGTGTTCAATTGTTTTTGGTGTTTTGGTAATAACACAACCAGTGCCGTGTTTGCGGAGTGCGCGGTATATTTTTTCTGCCGTTGCTTTTGGATTTCCGATGTATTCAACTGCTCGGCTCGAAAAGAAGCAGTCTGCTTCTTCATCTGCGATTGGTGCGCTCAAAAATTCTCCTTCTCGCGTTTCGACGAGCGCTTCGGTCGGAAGGGCACTTGTTGCTTTGCGTAACATTTCTGCAGCAATATCAGTCAGGATAAAGCGTGCTCGCGGATTTGCGGTGTAGAGTATGCTTGTCCAGGTGCCTGGTCCCGGTCCAAGCTCGAGTATTGTCTGTGCTCGGGCGACACGTGGCAGTGCGTACTGCTCAATAAAACGTTTTGTATCTGCATACTGCTGCTTCGTGCGTGCGTGTTGCATCCACCGACGATTTTCGTAGGTTCCCGCATCGGCATCTTGTGCAACACGGTTGAAATGCTCCTTTGTCGATTCTAACTCCCCCATAGTGTCTGTATCTGTTACGTATTACCGGTCGTTTATGTGTGCAACACAGGTTCGTGCTGCTGGGTTTGCTTCTAGCCGTTCGTGCTCGATGGCGTCTCCGCTCACTTCACAGGTACCGTACGTGCCCTGTTCAATTTTTGCCAATGCATCTCGTACATCAATAAGTTGCGCCTCAAGTTGCTTTAGTACTGCCGCATTTGTTTCGTATGCTTCAATTGTATCTGCGAAATCATTAAGATCTGTTGAGCGATCTTGCGTGTCGGTTGGCACTGCTTCCCAATCGTTTGGATTATCTGGGTTAATACGGCCAATAGTTTGAAGCTCCCCGAGTAGCTTCTGCTCCTCTGCCTCAAGGCGGCTCTTAAATGATGCGAGTGTTGCTGTATCCATGTCTGCAGTATAGCAGATACTACAGCACAAGTTTAGCGCTTCGTAGTCGCTTCTTTACCTCCTGTAGTGTTTGTGGTTTGGTGCCAAAATATACGTACTCCTCATCAATAAAGGTGTAGAAGAAGATAACGTTGCCAGTACTGTCTTTAATGACTCGAGCATCACTATTTGCAATGACCTGATCAGAAAAGAGGCCTGCGGTAGTGCGCTGTGGAAGCGTTGGGGTCGCCTCTGTAGATGATGTGCTACTGGTTTCCTGTGTGTTGATTACCGTTGGTTGTGGCTGGTTAATTGGCTTGAGAACTGGAAAGAGGGGCTCGAGGTCTTTTGCCATATTTGCCTCCCAGTTAAAAAGCGTTGCAAAGACGGTATCGAAGGTGTTGATTTTAAACATCAAGAAAGTCTCGTTGGCAGCAGTTGCGTGCACTCCGAGGAAAAAGATGTCATCAATAGCCCGCCCAAATGAGCTGTCGATTCGAGCACGAACCAGCGCGAGCAATGCTTCACTTGTGTATGGAACTCCAACAATTGTTTGCACATTTCCTCCTGCGCTGCCGACCTCCTCTCGTATAATGCTTATTTGCTGAATAGATCCGCGCGGCATTGGACTCTTGAGTACTTGGTCAAGCTTAATGAGCGTATTTTGTGAGAGTTGTGCCGCAGCAACATCAATCACACCATCAGCTGGAAAGAATCGCTCCGCAGCTTGTGATTTTGGAGGTGGTGTATTTCCGTCATCTCGAGACAGGAAGGCAAACCCAAGGGTGAGTAATCCGAGGGTAAGGAGTACACCGGCTCCAGCAAGGAGAAACTTGTTCTTTGGTGTCTTAAGAGAGGTTTGTGCCTCTTCGTGCTGTGCGACGTCGCGCCGGCGTTCTTCTGCCATGAGCATTGAAGCTGTTGATACACTCTGTGATCGAATCGCTTCTTTTACCGCGTCTTGGTATGTAGTAACGCGACTAAGTACCACTTCTCCATCACTGTCTGGTGGAAGATCTGGCACGGTGTTTATTGGCGCGTCTGGTTGTGGTGTCGGTACAGGTTCTGTCATACCGACATTGTAGCAGAAAGTTACTTGTTGCTACGTCGAATTACCCGCAATCGGTCAAAGATGAGATGTTGCTTTGGGTCTTCGCCAAGGTCTATAAAGTCATCTGCTGCTTCAATGAGTTTGCTCGAGGTTGATTTCCCGAATGCAACTACTTCAACCTGACACCCGTGCGCAAGCTGTAAGTGCTCAACGAGCGGTACAAAATCACCGTCTCCTGAAACAAGAATGACGCTATCAAGCTTGGTTGCCATTGAAACAGCATCAATCGCAATACCAACGTCCCAGTCTGCCTTTTTTGCTCCACCTGCAAAAACTTGCAAGTCCTTTGTGCGTGTTTCAATCCCCGACTTAACGAGCGCTTCAAAAAAGCTGGTTTCATCACCTGCTTCTGAACTAATAACGTATGCGATACAACGGACGAGCTGACGACCAGCAAGTGCGGTCTGTACTACCTTTCCAAAATTTACCTTTGCGTGATGTAGGTTCTTGGCGCTGTGGTACAGGTTTTGTGTGTCGATAAAAATACCGACGCGTTGATCTTTATGTTTAATGACTGACATATAAATAATTGGTTAGTGCCACATCTGTGTGTGGTTCGTATAAAAACATCTTTATGCTAGCACGAAACGAAAAGGCCGCGGGGGCGCTGCCCCCGCGGCCTTCCCTCTCATAATTACATTCGGCTTTTCAAACCAAGTTTCTTGATGAGCTTCTTGTATCGGTCAGGATTTTTTCGCTCCAAGTAGTTGAGGTGCGCCTGTCGATCAGAAACCATGCCAAGCAAACCACGGCGTGAGTGATTATCCTTTGGATTTTTCTTCAAATGCTTTGCAAGTTCATCAATCTTCTTGGTGAGGATTGCTGCCTGCGCATCTGCAGAACCAGTGTCAGTATCGTGAACACGGGTTTCCTTAATCACATTCTCTTTCTGTCGCTTCGTTAGCATGGGGCTATTATAACACGCCCGATAGAAAATGCAAGCCATCTCAACCTTATTTTACTTGCCGTATAAAGAAAATCTTGGGGGTCCGGGGGCCACCAAGAAGGGCAGAAAACGTCTCCGATCACGTTGCGGGGCAGAGCTTCAGTAGTCGAACTGAGATCAGCTTGTAGCTGAGAACACCCAGTCCGGCACCAATCAAGCCACCGCTAAGGATAAGCAGGACATAGCCCGCTGTTGTCGTGCCGTTTCCGCCGAGCCAGAAGGCAATGAGACCACCAATTGTGCCGTCGAGAGCGCAGAGTACCCGCTCGCGGCAGTGGATCTGCTTGAAAAGGTACCAGGTGAACCGGAAAAGTCCGACTCCGAGCACTCTGGGGAAATCCCAGAAGATAGCACGTGGTGTTCTGTAGAGCACGATCAATGCCCCGTACACCATCCACCGGTAGGCGTTTCCGTAGCCAAGCTTCTCTTCGGAGTAGCCCTCTTTGAGCAGCTGCTCCCGATGTTGCAGTTCTTGCCAATCCGGGGGCGATCCGTCTTCTATGCCGTACAGTCTTGCGGGAGGCCACCAGTATTTTTTCTGATGATTGCTACCAATCCACGCCAAAACAACAAATGGTAGCGACAGGACTCCAGTTAGGATCACGAAGATGCAGAATGCTTTTGCCGCCTGTATCTTCTGAGAGATACCTTCTTCTGCAAGTCCTAGAAACTGAGTAAACATGTTGTTTACCACTTCAAGAACCGCGAGTGCAAGTACTGCACCTGCGTACATGAAGGGATGTTTCCGGCAGAAGTAGCGGACCACACCCCTGAAGAATACGACAATGCTGTTGATCACGGCCATGGGAGCTCGTATGCCCGCAAAATGGAGCGCACGCGGAACGATTGTGAGTGCCTGACGGCTCTCGTAACCGAAGTACCCGCCAGCGATGCCGGCGAGGGTGGCGAGCCACAGGAACTGTGGTGCGACAGAGGCTGCAACAGCAGCGCACAGGGCGCCGCCGATGAAGCATGCAAGGGTGATCTGATAGATCGTTTTCATTGATTTTGTAGGGTGTGGTGAACGGTTGGGTTCGTTTTTAAATTACAGTAAAATAATGATTTTGTCAATTAATTTCGATGTGAGATTTAGGACTGTCTCTGTGCTATAATATTGTGCGACACTATGGCAGCCAATCAAATTCAGGATTTAAAGCAGCAATTTCTTGAGTATATTGAAATTGAGCGTGGTCGCAGCCTCAAAACCGTTGAAAACTACGACCGGTACCTAACCCGCTTCCTTGGTCACATAAAAGCAACAAAACCTGCCGATATTACCGAGCAGGCCGTCAGGGAGTTCCGTTTGTGGCTCAACCGCCAGCCGGGCACAAAGGACACCATGAAGCGTCGGACCCAAAACTACTACCTCATTGCATTGCGCTCATTCCTTAAATTCTTGGCGAAACGCGGTGTTACCTCCCTGCCACCAGAGCGCATTGAGCTTGCAAAGACAGAAGCGCGCGAGCTCGACCTGATTTCAACAGATGAGCTGCTCAGGCTTTTGAACGCTCCAGACACCACCACTCTTCGCGGCCTTCGCGATAAGGCGATGCTTGAACTTTTCTTTTCTACTGGTCTTCGTGTCTCGGAACTTGCGTCACTCCCCCGAGATCTTGATATTGAGCGTGATGAATTCTCGATTCGCGGTAAGGGAGACAAGGTTCGCGTGGTGTTTGTGTCTGATGAAGCACGACAAGCGGTGAAGGCGTACCTCGCAAAGCGTGATGATATGGACGATGCGCTGTTTGCACAGGTGCCAAGTAAGGCGGGTAAAAATGTGCTCGCAAAGCGCGGTTCACTTCGCATCACACCACGTTCAATTGAGCGTATTGTGCGCCACTACGCCACGAAGTCCGGTATTTCAAAGAAGGTAACGCCACACGTTATTCGGCACAGCTTTGCAACAGACCTGCTCTCAAATGGTGCTGATTTGCGTTCAGTGCAAGCGCTCCTTGGTCATGCAAATATCACAACTACGCAAGTCTACACACACGTTACTGACAAGCATTTGCGCGACATTCACAAGAATTTCCACGGCAAGCGCCGCAAATAGTTGTTAAAAGTAAAAGTGAGAACGCCGCCGACCTTGGAAGGGTCGGCGGCGTTTTTAAAGCTTGTCAGGGCGGGTTTTGGGGTTTTTCAGCTGCCGAGGGCAACTTGCTTTCCGTCTGGTGCAGATTCCTTGGCTTCTTTGATAGAGCTAAGTGATCCATCCATAAGGGCGGCGAGTCGTCCTCGCGGTCTCGTCCGGTATTGCTCCAAGACGTTGATGGGGGCGCTGGTTGGCCTATCACTTTCGCTTTTTGGCTTGAGTGCTTCGCGCTTCCCCCTCATTTCTGCTGGCGTCACGGAGTCTCCTTTACAGGCGACACAGACCAGAATCGTCAGAGGCGATTCCATGTCGATGTGCCCAATGAAGGCTCCGTTTGTACTGAATGCCCGATCGGTGAGCATTTTTTTCATCTGCTCGAAACTTCCGTCGTTGCCGAACGTCAGTCTCAGACATTGGCACTTCCGAGAGCTCGGGTCTCTCTTCTGTGCTGAGTTGATGGTAGCGATTGCTGCGACGATTTTCGCCGTAGCTGTTTCCACCGTTTCGGTCTGAATTTCGTGTTGTGCGGGTGCCCCATTGGGGGCGGGATCGTCAGTCAATTTCATTTTCTTTCCTCCAATTCAATTACGTTGTGCCCTGACAAAGAGCTCTCGAAGCTACTGTACCCGTTGGGCTTTAAAAAAGCAAGAAAGCGTGGTGGAGTTTTGTGCTATGCTATCTGCCATGAAGCTTATCTCATGGAACGTGAACGGCATTCGAGCATGGTCAAAAAAAGAGCAGACGCTCGATTGGGTGCTACGCCAAAAACCAGACTTCTTTTGT
Source organism: Candidatus Parcubacteria bacterium (assembly GCA_041158505.1). Taxonomy (GTDB): domain Bacteria; phylum Patescibacteriota; class Minisyncoccia; order Phycocordibacterales; family JAACPR01; genus JAGOTN01. The sequence continues at coordinate 65,510 of JBEBBG010000015.1, forward strand.
CTTCAGGAAACAAAAGCAGAACCATCACAACTTGCTCAGCACATAACGGAGATTCCCGGCTACACCGCCTTCTTTGAGTACTCAAAAGAGCGAAAGGGGTACAGCGGTGTCGCAATCTACACAAAACATGAGCCTGATCGCGTCGATGAGGGCCTTGGGGTACCACGTCTTGATACGCAAGGGCGCTTCCTTGCACTCTTTTTTGATAAGCTGGTGGTTATCAACTGCTACTTCCCCAACGGCGGTATGGGTGGTGATGCGTTCACGTATAAGCTCGATTACTACGAAGCCTTCCTGAAGTACATCACAAAGCTTAAAAAGGCCGGCTACAGCATTATTTTTGCTGGAGATGTGAATGTGGCGCACCACGAGATAGATATCGCACGTCCGAAGGAAAACAAAGATAGCATCGGCTTCTTGCCCGTTGAGCGAGATTGGCTCACGTGTGTCGAACAGGCTGGGTTTGTGGATACGTGGCGTAGCAAGCATCCTGAAACGGTTCGGTATAGTTGGTGGGACATGAAGACGCGCGCACGCGAACGAAACGTTGGGTGGCGCATTGATTATATCTTTGTGTCAGACGATTTGGTGCCGAGTATTAAGAAGGTTGATATACACAATGACGTGTATGGCAGCGATCACTGCCCTGTCTCGCTTGAGATGAAGTAAATGTAAGAGTACTTCTCAATTATTTACCGAGCAGCTGGTTCATGAGCGACATGGTCTTTGGACCAACCGCACCGACGTTTTCAAGTGCGTGCTCACGCTGGAATGCCTTCACTGCAGCGCGTGTAATGCTGCCGAAGTATCCGGTGATCTCTTCGTTAAAGAGTCCTGCTCGCTTGAGTGCTGCTTGTACACGTGACACGTCATCTCCTGCCGCACCCTGTGCAACGGTCTGCGTAATCTCACCTACTGGAACCGCGCTCGCGATGGTGATTTTTTTTGTTTCAAATGCAGATTTATTAAATGCGATAGTGCTTGGGTATCCTGCTGCTCGGGCAATTTGTGTCGCATTCTTCACTTGAAGTGCCTCAAGCGTAATGCCATATTGTCCACCTTCACCTTGTCCTTCTGGATTAAGCTCTATCTGTACTGTGAACCGAACAGAGCCCCTTCCTGAATCAACCTTCCAATGCTCTGTTGGACTATGTTGTGCTGCTTGGACCTTGTTTACAGGTGTTCCGTCTGAATACGCTGCATCTACAATAAAACCGCTTTGTGTGCCCCAAAAAGCCCCATTCTTGCCATTAATGCTGTAGGAAATACCGTTTGCGGCAGATGTCCCGCCGTTCGGCAACACCTCACCAACACTATTTGGAATGTACAACGTTTCTGTTACATCAAGGTCAAACTCAATTGTGTAAACTCCTTTCTGATCATCGTTTCCCGTGGTTTCAATTTGAGTCGACATACTTACTGGTGTAATCAGTGCTAGGAGTGAATTCAAAAGCGGGTTAACTGTAAAGTAGTCAGAATGAGCACAAAGAGGTTTAAACGGAACTTCTGGGCTTGGTGTATTGTCATCACACAATGTTATGCGGTACTGCCCTGCCTGTTGTGGTGCCAAAAGAGTTCCTCGCTCAGCCGCACGCTCAAAGGTTGACTGTCCAATGTTTCCATAATCAACCTTGATCCCTGTGGTAGATGGATACAAACTAGCAGTAATTTTATTCGGTACGTTAAGGCTTGTTCCCGTGAAGGTGAATGGGACATCACTTCCTGGTGTAAGCGTCGAACGGCCTCTGTATGTAACACTGAGAGCTTGAGCCTCGCGGCCTACAATGTTGACATTATCACTTCGATGGCCAAAAGGGCTTCGACAATAAAGATGCGCAAGCGTGTACAAACCATCGTTTCGACCATCGATAGGCATTTGTGCGGTCACGGTTTTTGTCCCCGTAACCCCCACATTTTCTACTTCAATTTCATTACCAGCATTATCATAAATGTATAACGTACAAGAAACGTCCGTTTCTCGCTGGCCTAGTGCAGATGCACTCCACATGAGCTCCACATTAGTCGCCTGACTAATTTTGTAGTTGTTTTCATCATCACCAGGTCGAAGGTTTACTTTGAATGTATCCTTTGAAAGGATTTCAAAGGGTTTATCACTTCGATCTGTCGCTCCTGTTTTTGTGTCTACAATTCTAATGTAGTAGCCACTTCCAGGTTCCGGCATTACTGCCTGGCCACCAACCTCAATGTCTCCGTACCATCGAATTGAACCTTTCTGTGACTCAATCACCTTGCCAATAGTTTGAAACGAACTACCACTTTTCTTTTCAAGGTACGCAACCATACCATCTCGGTGTGGCTCTGGTGTCCAGGTGATAATATTTTCACTACTAGACATCCATCGCTCACCACCATTTGGTGTAAGGAGCTTGAGTTTTGCTTGTGGGCCCGCGGGCGTGCTGGTTGGCGTTGTGCCATTACCACCGGTGCTGGTATTTCCTCCAGTGTTCGTTGTTGGCTCTGGCGCAGTAACCTTCGGCGCAACATATCGAAGTGTTGCTCGATCAGTCGCCTTTCGTCCGAGCTTGTCTGTTACCTGGTACACAAACCCAAGCACACATCCTTCTCGTGCCTTCGGAGCATCTCCAAGCTTGAAGTTTCCTGCAGCCGTTTTTCCCTGTCCCCATACTTGTCCATCCTTGATACCGCCACAGAGTGCTGGGTTGTTCACCTTAAGTGTGGTCTCAAAAGTTGCACCAGTTCCTGTACCTCGCCACACAATTGCAGGAACCGCTTCTCCTGTTGTTGCTGTGTGGTTCTGTTGTCCACCAATCGTGATTGATGCAGTTGGTGCCTTAACGACACCTGCACCACCACGTTGTGCACTTGCTGCCGTTGGCGCAATTGTTGTGGTGATGAATGCTGTGAGGACGAGGAGGCTGATGAGTGAACGGGTGCTGATGGTTTGCATGGTAAACGGAATGTGCTTTAGGGTAATGCATTTAGTGTAACAGGATTTGTAAACGTAAAGGACATTCAGCAAACACAACTGTGGATAAAGGACAGTTATCCACATGGTATGTCCTTTACACATTTTCAAACGAGCATACAATAGGATATGAGGTCGTTCTTCATAAGCACCTTCAAAAATTTTTCGTAAGTGTCTTTTGACTACTTACCACCCTTGCATGTCCCGGACTTTTCCGGATTTACACGAAGCGTAGGTGTGGTTCCCAGGCAAAAAACACTTAAAACCGCCTGGATTACAATAAAAAACAAAAACTCCTCTCGTCTCAACGAGGCAAGCTTCTCCCCAAAGCACGCCTCACTAACTCAATCTGGGCGGTTCTTTCTTTAAAAAAGTAAAGGACAAGCAAAAAACCACGCAATTGCGTGGTTTTTTGCTTGTAGAACATCTCTCTGTCGTACGTTACTCTACGTGATGCTTCTTACGTAGCTGCTTTACTTCCTTTTCATCTTCGAGAGAAAGCTTTTCTTTCCCTTGTTTTCCAAGTCTTTCAAGATCTTCAAATGGTAGCTGGTTTAGCTCTAGTGCCCGTTTTTCAAGGTACTTCTCTGTATTTCGCTCTGGTTCTTCAAGGATTTCATCAAAAAGCGTGTACAGTATATGTCCAATCTTTGGTCCCTTATCAACTCCCATGTTCATAAGATCTGTCCCGTCGATTTTTAACATGGTCACAGAAAGCGGTGCCCGAAGCGCTTCTTCAATCATAGATTGATACTTTCTGAAGCGGTATGGCTCTTCTTTTGGTCGTCCCGTACCAATTCGGTCGCATTTCCTAAGGTTTACAAGGTCCCAGATATTATCTTCTCCCACTTTTGCAATGATGCGCCGGACAGCAGAAAGTGTGATTTGCTCAGGATCAGCAAAAAACATGTGCCAACGCACAAGCGTGGTTACTTTTTGAATGGTTTCACGTGAAAAACGTAGATTTTCCAGAGTTTCACGTGTAACTCGCGCACCCACCACTTCGTGGCCAAAGAAAGTTGCCTTTTTCCCTACCATTCTCTTTGTGTGAGGTTTTGCAACGTCATGAAACAGTACAGCAAGGCGTAGCTCTAAATCGTACCCCTTATCGGCGGCGTGCTGTAAAGCTCGTAGAGAATGTTCAAAAACATCGTATTTGTGAGCCTGTGTTTCTTGTGAAACACCGACCATACCCTCAAGAGCTTCAGAAACATGACGAAGCAGGCCAAGCCTTTGCATCATTACAAGTCCGAGCATTGGGTTATCAGACATAATAAGCTTTACAAACTCCTCCCTAATCCTTTCACGTGAAACGTTCCCCAGTAGGTCCCCCATTTCTTCAATCGCCTTTGCGGTATCTGATTCAATAAAGAAACCAAGCTCAGCGCTAAATCGAACGGCGCGCATAATTCGAAGGGCATCTTCTTCAAAGCGTTCCTGTGGATTTCCTACAGTACGTAGTTTTTTGGCCACCAAATCATCCTGTCCTTTATAAGGATCAACAATCTGTCCTTTAGAAAGTGCGATGGCATTTACTGTAAAATCACGTCGAGACAGATCGTCCCCTATCTTTTTGCTAAAGGTCACCGAGTCCGGATGACGATTATCTGAGTACTTTGATTCAAGCCGGTATGGGGTAACCTCTACAATCTTCATTCGTTCATCATCGCTGCGCGTCTTTACCCCCACTGTTCCGAAGGTGTTTTCGTAGAAAGAATCAGGAAAAATCTCCTGGATTTCTTCAGGGGTAGCATTTGTTGTGGCGTCCCAATCTTTTGGTTCTCGGCCCAAAATCAGGTCCCGGACACAGCCTCCTACGAGGTACGCCTCGAAACCAGCGGCCTCAAGCCCCTCAAGCACTTCCCCAACTGGCTTTGGTATGTCATACTTGCCTTGCTTCATACGTACCGCCATTGTAGCAGCATGTAGATATTTTGCGACTTTGGCGTATACTGAGCAAACGCTCTCGTGGTGAAATGGATATCACAGCGGTCTTCGGAACCGTCGTTGGGGGTTCGAATCCCTCCGAGAGCACCAAGTATGGCAAAGAAAAAGTTCGTTTGTACCAATATCGTTTGCAAGAATCCAAATCTTAACCTTATTCTAAGCCTTATTGCTGTTGTTTGGTTGTGGCGAGGTATTTGGGGGCTTACTGACGCAGTCGTTTTTGCTTCTACCCCGTTTGATCTCGAGCACTTACTCGGGTATGGCGTCCCAATCCTCATTGGTATTGCGTACCTATACTTCAACGATTACTCAATTTCAGAGCTCACCCACGGGACTCCAAACGATTAAAAAATCCCCCTTGTAGGGGGATTTGGGCGTTGTCCTGATTGCGTATTTAAAGAAAAGCTATATAATTCCTCAGACCACACGCGGGTATAGTTTAGTGGTAGAACGAGTCCTTGCCAAGGATTAGATGGGAGTTCGATTCTCCCTATCCGCACCGATACATTATTGTAGTGCCTTAACCATCAGTCGAGCTGCGTAGCAAACAAGTCCTTAAAGAAAAAGACATAGCACGTATTGGTCAGCAAGGTTGCTGTAAGGCAAATCGAAAATGTCCTAGTAATCCCCATATTTTTCAATAAAATTGTGGAAAACTGTGGATAACTCTGGGGATATGTGTATAAAAGACAGCATTTTTAGACAGTTTTCAAGGCCACTTTTCCTTTAAAAATGGCTTTGTTGAGCTCTATTTTACTTTTTTAAGACATTGTTTTACAAAATAGCCTTATTTTAGTATATGTTTCACGTGAAACACTACTTGTTTTCATAAAATAAGCACTTTTTCTTTAATAAAGTTTCATGTGTAACGGTATATGATCGTTTCACTTGAAAACAAGAAAGGATATTGGGAATTACGGAGAACAAGAAGCTGTTGATTTTTTAGAGAAAAGGGGCTTTAAAGTGCTAAAAAGAAACTACAGACTCTTCTTTGGAGAAATCGACATTATAGCTGAGCGGGCTGGGGTTATTCACTTTGTGGAGGTAAAAACCGTTTCACAAGAAACATTTTCACGCGGAATCAAGCCCGAAGATCATGTTACACGTGAAAAGATAAGCAGAATTATGAAGGTTGCAGAGTTTTTTCTGGCAAACAGTAATCTTTTTAACAGAAAAACCCAGATTGACGTGGTCTCGATTGTTAAACCTCAAGATGTGTTACACATGAAACCGGTTATATATCTGTTTGAGCACGTTACTCGAGACCGTCTATCCTAGACGATGGGGAATTCTAGTGCTACTATGACGCTACACCACAAGGTTATATATAGTCATTTTTCTCTATATACGTGCTGTGTCGGTGTACCCATATTCACCCGTGTGCCGTTTACACGGGGTGTAAAGAATGAAACGGGGCGTGGTGTAACGGCTAACATGCTCGGTTTGGGACCGAGTGACTCCGGGTTCGAATCCCGGCGCCCCGACTACAATATGAAACTGGTAACGCATGAAGGAAGCTTCCATCTTGACGACCTCTTTGCTGTTGCGACTATTACGCTCCTCTATCCAGATATTGAGATTGTACGGACAAGAGACGCAAGCAAGTTTGGGGACGCTGATTTTGTTGTAGATGTTGGGGATATTTGTGATCCTGCGACAAACCGATTTGATCATCACCAGCATGGTGGGGCAGGAGTTCGTGAGAACGGTGTGCCATACGCGAGTTTTGGTCTGGTCTGGAAAAAGTACGGCAAAATGGTGTCTGGGGAAGAGCGAATCGCTGATTTGGTAGATAAAAAGATGGTGCAGCCGATTGATGCAGCTGATAACGGCTTCAATATGTACCGGGAAACAAAACCTGGCCTTTCACCTTACTTGCTCGACAACGCATTCAAGGCGCTGACGCCAACGTGGCGAGATCCAGAGACGGTTGATGATACGTTTGCCAATTTGCTTCCACTGGCACAAGAGATTTTGCGTCGAGAGATTAAGAAGGCCCAGTATTTCTTTGAGGACACGGAAATTGTGAAGGAGGCGTACCGTGTTGCTGAGGATAAGCGAATTATTGTCCTTGAGCATCCAATGGCGTGGAAATCGGTGATTTCGAGGAAGCGTGAGCCAGTATATGTGATTCATCCAAATCAGATGACTGGGGAGTGGATTGTGGCATGTGTACGAAAGTCTCCACAGTCACACGAAAACCGAAAGCTGCTACCAAAGGCGTGGGCAGGGAAGCGTGGTAAGGAGTTAGAGCAAGCAACTGGTGTGCAGGGCGCTGAAGCTTGCCACAATAAGCGCTTCATTGCGACAGCCTGGACACGTGAGGCCGCGATTAAGCTGGCACAGTTGGCGCTGCAGGCGTAAAAACTGCAACACCTGCGTTGGGGGGGTATTTCTTCTGGGTGCTAGTGTGGTTTGACTTTTTTATTTTTTGTTGTATTCTTGCAACCAAACAGAAAGGGCCGTTACAACAAAACGGCTTTCGGAACATGACACAAACAAAAAAAGATCCCCGAAAGGTTCGGTGGACTTTGGTACATCCGAGCTTTCACTTCGATGAAGCTTTGGCGGTGTACATTCTCACTCTTTTTGGGAAGGTGCTTTTCCCGGGTATCGAAGAGGCGAGAATTGTCTTCAAGCTGCGCGATATCGAGGGAATCACCCCCGAGCAGATGAGGTGGAGTGCGGATCGCTTGCTTAACGAGCTTGGTGTGCTTTGCGTCGGCTGTCTTGGTGAGCGTGGTGCCCTCTTTGATGAGCACGGTGAAAAGCGTGCTGACGGCAAAGCTGCCTGCATGCTTGTCGCCGAGTATCTCGGAGTTGCCAAGCAACACGAAATTCGGGATTTGCTCTGCTTTGTTGATCAGTTTGACCGGCAAGGTCATGCTCGCGAGCGTGCTGTGCTCAGAAAGGTCGACCGGTATTCTGTCGGCTTGACGGAGTATGATATCCGCGCGCTGCTGCGCAATCAACATCGCAACGGCAGAGACGACGTGTATCTGATGCAGTGGATGCAGAGTGTGATTGATGCCTTTGTTGAGCGAACGCGCCGATTGATCAAATTGCACGGACTTGTCAAAGGGTGCAACAAAAAGCGCTCGGTCACTGGCGATGGCACGGAGATTCAAGTCTGGCTCATTGAGACGGATGAGCACGATGCCCCCACGGTTGCACAGCAACATGGTGCGGGGGTTGTTATCGTCCGGCGCCCGACTGGTCACGCTGTTGTGGTCAACAAGAGCAAGCGAGCAGATATGTGTGCGGTTGCTCGAGAACTTCGTCAACGTGAAGCAGATGCACAAGGGTGGAGTGTTGTTGAGGGTGATACTCTCGATGGAGAACACTCTGCTTCGGTTCCCAATTGGGATTTTAACCCAACGATGGGGCACATCTTCAATACTGACGAGCAGAAGGTGTACGACGTGGTGCCGACGGCACTCTCCGACGAAGAACTGCTGGACATGGTTGCTGGTCACCTTCGAATTCTCGAGAAGACCAGCCTTTGAGGTTTTGGTTTTTGCCGAAACCGTTTTCTTTTAAGGTTTAGATGGGGTTTTTATGGGTCTAGTTAGGTAAGTTGATTTTTATATAATTATGTGTTATAATAAAAAAAGAGGGTAAGCAAGACGCGAGCCCGAACCTAGTCTCAATCAGGAGGTACTAAAAATGAGCAAGCGCTCTTTGAAATCGCAAAGGGGTCGCCAAAATGGCGGCCAAAACAATCAACCAAACCGAACCACCAACACGGAGACTCTCGTCCCCTTCAAGGGAATTGAGGTCTACGTCGAGGCGCGAGGCCGTTCAATCGGCTTCGAGCAGACGGGAGAAAAGAGAAAGCTTCAGTACGGAGTCCTTCCGGACTTTGGCCACGAGCAAATCAAGCTTGTCGCCCGAATCGACCCCGAATGCGCCGCCCTCAAGGCGGGACGACTGGTCGTCTTCAACCGCCGCCAGGACCAACGTCTTGATGTGCACATGTCCAGTGCCAACAAGAGCGGACAGATTGTGCACCGCCAAGCGGTGCGTATCTCTCGCTCGAATGGTGGAACGAAGGTGTCGGTGGACCACACCACCAACAACATCTACGTTGCCTTCCTCAGCTCGGCTGGGGTCTGGATCAAAGCAGTCACGCTGGTTCGGCAGTCTGGCACGTTCTACGTGCTGATGCAGGACCAGTACACCGTCGAATCGTTCTTGAACGATGACGGCAACGTCACCCTTCCTGGCTTTTTCAGGATTCACGGTGGGCTGCCCGACTTCGCTCGGTTGCCTGTTGTCCGCGACTTCTTCGGGGGTCTCGCCGCAGAAGAAAGAGCTACCCTTGAGCATGAGAGGAAGTATGTCCCCACAGACTACCACTTCTCCGACCTTGGGGAGAACGAACTCTACGTCAAGTTGTGGACCTTACGCCGTAACAACGGCGTTGGAATCCTCAAAGATGGAACCCAGGTGCGGCTCTTCTGGGCAGACATTCGGGGTGAAGGTCCGCATGCATTGCGGACGGGACAGCGAGTGCGTTTCGAGCGGCTGGACAGGATCTCGGATGAAGCCCGTGCCGCTGCGGGAACGCAGCTGTATTACGATGCTCGTGGCCTCACGGTCATCGAGTAAACCGGTTGATTGCCAAAACCTTGCGAATTCCGCCCCCGAGTTTCGGCTCGTGGGGCGGTGTTTCTTTTTAGGAGGAGAAAAAAAGTTGCGATACAATATTGGGTATGCCAATCACCTCAATTCTCCTACCAACACGTCCACAAGTAGATACGCTCGTTGGACTTTTTTTGCTTAAACAGTTTGGTGAGGCGCAGTATCCAGGTATTAAAGATGCGACTGTAATTTTTAACCAGCAGGACTTAGAATCAAAAGATTGGGTAGCACATGAAACAGAAGGACGTTTGCTTGTTGATATGGGAGGCGGACCACTCGATCACCACGTGCAGGGTGAGCAGGTTTGTTTGTCGCAAATCGTCGCGAAGCTTTTAGGGCAAGAGAAAAACAAAGCAATTACTAAGCTTGTAGAGCTTGCGCGTCGAGATGATGTAGATGGGCAAGGAACGCTTTCAGAAGATGCAATTGATCGAGCATTTGGTATGAGTGGTCTCGTCGTTTCCCTTAATCGTGTGTACCATGATCAGCCAAACAAGGTGTACGAGTTAGTGACGCCACTGATTGAAGCTCATTACAAAGAACAGGTAAAACGCACAGAAGAACTGCCTAAACTTTTTAATACATTGCTTGCATCTGGTGCCGCTCAAAAAGCAACTGCAACACATCGAGGCAAAAAAGTTCAGATTGCGTTGTACTCATCTGATGAACCAAGCCTTGCGAGTTACTTACGCTCATTTGCGGGTGGGAATTTTGATGTTCTGATTCAATGTAAAGAAAGTGGACACGTAAACATTCTGACGCACACAAATAGGCGTCCAGATTTGCGCTCGCTTGCAGTTATAATTCGAAAAGCAGAGCTCATGCTTTCAGGAGGGGGAGACGGCATTAGTGCAGAACAGCTTGCCGCACCTGGGCGACTTGATACGGTGCCGCAGTGGTACTTTGATCTAGCCACCAATTCACTTCAAAATGGTGGTGTTACGCCTGGAAAAATTCCGAAAACCGCTATTCCTAAAGAAAAATTACTTAATTTAGTGAAAATTGGACTCGAGGAAAGTATGTGGAAGCCCGTTTCGTAGTATTTCTTTTTGCTATACTTACCCTGTGGAAACAAAACGATTTACACGTGTGGTAGAGCACTTTACCTGTGAGCACTGTGGTGCTGCAAATGATGGTAATGGGTACACAAATCACTGCCACCAGTGTCTGTGGTCTAAACACGTGGACATCAATCCTGGTGATAGAGCCGCAACCTGTGGTGGCCTTATGAAGCCAACGGCAATTGAAAACACCAGTGGCGAGTACGTCCTGACGCACACCTGTGAGCGTTGCAAGCATCAAAAACGAAACAAAGTTGCAGCAAATGATAACTTTGACACTGTTGTGTCACTCGCGGTGTCACTCGCGGATGATTACGCTACAGGTTCCGTAACAAGAGCTCCGTTAGGCGCGGCGCAGCAGATGACGCAAACGATGCAGCCTGCGATGTAAGGTCGCCACCTAGTATTTCTTTTAGTGTTTTGCCCGTTGCATCTTTAATATCTCGGTTGATGTAGTCGAGGGTGAGGGCGTTGATGACGTACCCGCCTGGAGTGCTGCCGGTATTTGTGGTGGCAATGATACCAATGAGCTTACCGTCTTCAAAGACGCCACCACCTGATGAGCCGCGCTTTGCGACTGGTGTATCGCGCGTTGCAAAGACATCGACGGTAATCCGATCGAGTGTAAAGACATTCTTTATGCTCGTCTGATCTGTTTTGAGGAGTGCTTGCGTCGCGAGATTGAAATCGTTTGTCTGAATACCTGGGTAGCCAGCGACGGTAATTGCATCACCAATCTCTGCTGCTTCTGAAGCGGTGTTGAGTGTTGCGGCAGGGAACGAGTGGGGAAGGCTCAGTGCTGGATTTGTGTTACCGGTAATGAGGAGTAATGCGTAGTCATCTTCGCCGGTACCAACAGGTGCCGGGTTTGAAATCGCCAGGAAGTTATCTTC
>JBEBBG010000016.1:0-15572 GCA_041158505.1 Candidatus Parcubacteria bacterium
CCGCGGCGCCAAAGGCGCCGCGGCTCTGTGTAATCACTCAACTGAGCGATTACGTGCTACTCAATCTCGTACGTGATGTACACTCGAGATTTTACAACATTCTCACCGGCTGGAAGCTCAGGTGTCGCCATTTTTGCTGACACATCCATTGCCCCACCCATTGCACCGTAGTACGGCTCTGGGGTGTAGCCCTGATCCTCGCCAAAGTTGATGACGCCTTCAAGCTCAACGCCGAGGTCTTTTGCAAGACGCTCTGCTTGTGCCTTTGCGTTCTCAATTGCCTTTGATCGAGCTTCTTCCTTAAGCTTTGCAGGATCGTCGATGGTAAAGTTCAAGCCTGAAACGTTGGTAATACCAGTTGCACCAATACCACTCAAGAGCTCACCAGCCTTTGCGGTGTCGCGTACGGTAACCGTAAAGCTTGATGAGACATCGTATCCAACGAGACGCTGTTCGCTTGTACAAACACCACCCTGGCAGTAGTCATATGAGTACCGTGGGTACGCATTGTATCCAGTTGCTTTGATATCTTTTTCTTCAACTCCGTTTTTCTTGAGAAAATCGAGAGCTGCGTTTGCTTTCTTTGTTGCCTCATCCTGTGCAATCTCTACTGATTCACCAGTTACCTGAATTGAAAACTCAAACGTTGCAACGTCTGGTACTGCAATCACCTCCCCTTCTCCTGTAACGCTAATCGTACTTGATGGGTACATCTCGTTGCTGTCGTCTGTCCACGCAATTACCTCAGTAACAATCTTGGCAACCAAGAATACTGAGAGCAGTGTGAGCACAAACAGTGAGCAGTACATCACCCATCCAGATGCGTAGCTGCGGTCTGTCAAAAATCGTTCTTTATCTACGTGCATGTCGCTTTAGTTACTCCTTATAGTAATACCTCCCATCATACACAACGGGCATTAAAAAGGCACGGTGTACCTGTGTGGTAACACAGGTTATACGATTTTCTTACATACCCACTTTTGTCGGGGCAACAGCTGCGAGAAGATTCTCAAACAAAGAAACAACGGTGAGGGGTCCAACTCCACCAGGTACCGGTGTAACTGCCCCTACAACCCCCTTCACTGACTCAAAATCAACGTCTCCAACCACCTTCCCATCTGGAAGGCGGGTAATACCAACATCCACCACCACCTGCCCCTCTGTTACGTGGAGGTTTGAGATGAGTCCCGGCTTACCAACTGCAACCACGAGAATATCTGCCTGCTTCGTAAATGAAGAGAGATTCTTTGTTTTGTCGTGACAGACGGTAACGGTGGCATTTTGATTGAGAAAATGTACTGCACATGATTTTCCCACCAGTAGTGAATCCCCCACAATCACAACGTGCGACCCTTCAAGATCAACATTGTATGCCGTAAGCAATGTCGCCACACCACGCGCTGTCGCTGGCACAATGCCGCGCTTATCATCCATCAAATTCCAAAGATTTCGCGCAGTTAATCCATCAACATCTTTCTCTGGACTAATTGCATTAATCACAAGCTCTTTGTTGATATGTGCCGGAACGGGTAGCTGCACGATAATGCCATGCACGCCATGATTTTCACTAAGCGAACGCACGAGCTCAACCGCGACTTCAGTCGTAGTGTCAGCTGGAAGCTTGTGTACGGCGACCTCGGTACCAATCTCCTTTCCAAATGTTTCTTTCCGGCCAACGTACACACTCGACGCCTGATCATCACCGACCTGCACAATTGCTAACTGCGGCGTAATAGAAAGCGCGGCAACAGCCTGCGTAAGCGTCTGCTTCTTTGTATCTGCAAGCGTTTGTCCGTCGAGAAGTATCATGCATACACGCTACCACACTAGCCGGAACTCGACAAAAGAAAAACGCGCAGCCTAGCAGCCGCACGTGTCATCAGAAGTAGCACAATCTGCGCAAACAATGCGCTCCTCGTTTGGAGCACGTTGATACGCATCTGCATCAAAAGAGGCTCGAGTTGATCCATGCAGCGGCTTCTGCTCTTGGCAAGAAACACAAAACCCTCTTGGAACAAATTCGACAACCTCCTCAGGTGCAACGCCGTGTTGTTCAGCAAGCTTTGTTTTAAAACGTTTTCGCGTCTCGCAACCCTGACATGCTAGTCGGTGAGCCTTACCCGTACAGATACACTGGTCAGGCATTTCCGGTGATTTGGACAACGACGTGTCTTCTCCTGATGGGTAGTCAAATGTTTCAAATTTCATAAAACCATTGTACCCTGACCTTTGTAATACCACAAAAGTGGCAATTCACCAACTGTCCACAAAACAAAAACACCGGCGCAGTCCGTTCTCGACAAGTCCTCGCACAATATTCCAAAAGCTTCGCTTGGGAATATCGGCTGCGGAGTGTCTCGTCCGGACTGCGCCGGTGTTTTGTGACTTCTACGCTTTCGTGTTTACTTCGTAGTTCGTGTTCTGCGTCTCAAAGAAGTTTACGAGTTCGTATACGTCAGTTGAGGTTGCCATCCACTTTGCAGGGTTCTGCGTATTGTAGTGCGGCTCAAATCCAAGTTCCTCGAGTCGTCGGTCAGCTACGTACTGGACGTACTGATTAACGTAGTCGGCATTGAGTCCAAGGATACCGTTCGGGAAGAGCGCTTTGTTATACGCGATTTCAATCTCTACCCCACGCACGATGAGGTCACGAATCTCAGTCGCAAAATCTTCAGTAATGAGGTCTGCGTTTTCCTCAAGTACGGTGAGCACGAGCGTCATGCCGAACTTCAAGTGGAGTGACTCATCGCGAAGAATCCAGTTAATGAGCGATCCGAAGTTGCGAAGCTTATTGCGCTGGCGGAATGAGAGCATCACCATAAATCCTGAGTAGAACCAGATTCCCTCCATGATCACGTTCGTTGCAATCAAGTTTCGAATGAAATCCTTCTTACCCTCTGGAGAATCGATATCGAGATTTTCATCGGTCATGCGCTTGTTGAAGCCTTGCACAAACTGCTCTTTTGCGTGCATCTCTGGTACGACGAGGTGCTTGCTGTAAATCTCGTCACGATCCCATGGGAACGTTTCGAGCATGTACTCAAAGGTCATACAGTGGTTCGCCTCTTCCCACATCCACTTTGCAATGTAGAGGTGACACTCTGCAGACTTGATGTACGGGTAAATACCAAGCGCGATTGAACGGTTTACCACAAGCTCTGCTGGATTCATGAATGACATGATGAACTTCACTGCGTTCACCTCATCTTCAGTCATGGTTGAAAGATCATCCAAGTCCTCCTTGAGCGGAATTTCCTTCGGGAACCATGTATTGGCAACTGCTTGCTCGTACATTTCACGAGCCCATGGATACTCTGATGGGTAGATGTTGTAGTCTTTTTCTTCTGGTACTCCAATTAACATACTCGTCTTGTTAGTTTACTAAGTTCTGCTAGGCGCAACCGTCACAGATAAATTTGGTTGCAGGATCAATAGGTCCATCATCGTTATGTTTTGCCATTACCGGCGGCTTTGCAGGTGCTGGCGCCACAGGACTTGGTACCGGCTCAGCAACCTGAGCTACCGCGGTTTGTGTAGGCACTGCAGTAAGTCGAGCCTTCATTGCACCGAAACCACTCTTACCGAGCGCTGCGGCTTTGTTCACCTTTGTTGTTGACTGCTCTGCAGTGTGTCGTGGCTTCATGTGGAGGTAGTAGGTGCTCTTGAGCCCCTTCTCCCACGCTGTCGCATAGACCTTCATCACCTCATCATTGTCACGAGTTTCAAGGTACATATTTCGAGAGAGCGCTTGGTCAACCCATTTCTGCGCACGAGCGGCAACTTCGATGTATGCGTACGGAGATGTGGTGAACGATGTCTTGTAAATATCTTTAAGGTCTTGTGGAATCGCTTCGATGTCCGCAATGTCTCCCTGTGCCGCAAAGATATCTTCGCGCACCTGATCCCAAAGCCCTCGATCCTTGAGGTTTTGCACCAAGTTGGTGTTGATGTCGAGATACTTTCCTGAAATCTTATTTCGTGAAAATACCTGCGCAAATCGAGCGTCGATACCTGGTGTCGTGCCGGCGAGAAGGCCGATGTTTGCGTTTGGTGCAACTGCCATGAGTGTTGCGTGTCGCATACCTCCCTTTACCTTCTCTCGAAGTGCATCCCAATCGAGACCACCATGCTTTGATGTTTTATCAACAGTTAGTGGCACACCACGCTCCTTCTCGAGCTTTGCAAGCGTGTCGATTGGCACATGTCCCTTTGACCACTCTGAGCCTTCGAAGTTTTTGTACGATCCTCGAACTCGCGCAAGGTTTGCACTCTCGTCAATCGCCATGTAGCTAATGAACTCAAACACACGGTCAGCAAAGTCGTAGGCCTCTTTATGCTCGTATGACCACCCCATCTTTTCAACTGAGTCAGCAAAGCCCATCACACCAAGCCCAACTGCACGATTTGAAAGGTCTGAGTTTGTTGCCTCTGGAACTGGAAGCTGATTGATGTCGATAAGGTCGTCGAGGTGTCGCACCGCGATACGAGTTGTCTGCTCAAGGCGCTGCCAATCCACCTGCTTGTCTTTGATGTGCTTTGAAAGGTTGATTGATGCCAAGTTACACACCGCAATGTTGTCTTTGTCTTGTGGCAAACAGATTTCGGTACAGAGGTTCGACATGTGAATCACACCAGTGTTGTTGTTGATTGCACGAAGGTTCATTGGATCCTTAAAGGTAATCCATGGGTGCGACGTTGAAACAAGGCTCGCAGTGATTTGTCGGTACTGCTCGCGAGCGCCAACCTTCTTGAACTTGAGCTTCCCTTCTTCTGCCATCTTGATGTACTCGTTGTAGCGCTTTGAGAATGCTTCACCATAGAGCTCGTTTAGATCAGGAACATTCTTTGGATCAAACATGTACCAGCTCTCGTTATTGCGAACGCGTTTCATGAATTCGTCTGAAATGAAGGCTGCAGTGTTTGCCTGGCGCATACGACGGTTTTCATCTCCTGCATTGAAACGAGCTTCGATGAACTCCGGAAAATCCCAGTGCCAGTTCTCCATGTAGAATGCGAGCGCTCCCTTCTTCTTGCCTCCGCGCAAAATTGAAGCAACCGCAACGTCGATGATTTTCATAAACGGAATTGGACCAGATGACGTTGTGTTTGAGGTTGTAAGCGTTGAACCTGATGCACGTAGCTTGGTA
Source organism: Candidatus Parcubacteria bacterium (assembly GCA_041158505.1). Classification (GTDB taxonomy): domain Bacteria; phylum Patescibacteriota; class Minisyncoccia; order Phycocordibacterales; family JAACPR01; genus JAGOTN01. The sequence continues at coordinate 5,148 of JBEBBG010000016.1, forward strand.
ATTGACGCACCGATACCCGCAGACCCTTTTGAGAGCATCATGATATCGGAAATCGATTTTGCAATGTGCTCCATTGAGTCGTGAATCTCGAGCAGAATACAGTTTGAGAGGAGTGGCATGACCGTACCTGAGTTGAGGTTTGTTGATCCAGCAGCAAGGTACTCGAGCTTTGAGAACTTTGTGTAGAAAATCTTTGCCTGCTCAGTTGGGTTTTCTTCGTTGTATGAAAGCCCCATCGCTACACGCATAAACATGAACTGCGGCGTTTCAATTGGCTTCTGGTTTTCACCCTTGAGTGCGTAGCGGTTAAGGAGCCCTGAGAGGCCGGCGTAGTCAAAGAGCTCATCGCGCGAGACGTCGAGCGCTTTTGCAATCTCAGGGAGATCGAACTTCTCAATCATGCGCTTGTCGAGAAGACCTCGATCAACCCATGTTTTGATGTGTTCTGGAAACTTCTTTTCGTGAAGTTGCTGTGGTGCTTCTTTGTTACCTTTCTCGAAATCGCCGAGAACAGCGGCGTAGGTGGTTTTGAGGAGAATGCGCTTTGCGACAATGTCGTAGTTTGGATCTTCCTTAACGTTTTGGAGTGCAGCATTGATGGTCGCTTCATCGAGCTCACCTTCACTTACACCATCATAGAGCGTGAGGGTGGTTTCGGTAGCAACTTGCATTACCATCTCCGTTGCATTTGGAAGACCTTCACATGCCCGCTCTATCGCTCGATTGATTCGATCTGCGTTGAACGGAACTCGTGTACCATCTCGTTTGGTAACATTGATCTCAAGTGGTGTCATAAGCTCATTTGGTTACTTTTTGATAAGGAAGTAAACAACTTGTGGCGATAATTTAAGCCTCGCAGGCGCAGTACTCTTCTCGTGTTACTGCACTCCCGCGAAGCTCCCCACCCCGCTATTAAGTTGTAGATTGATTATACCCAAGCGAAGCGAATCAGTCTGTGGATAACATCAAAAAACTAATACCAGAAAATTGACAGGGACAAAAATCAAGAGAGCCTCAAAAAAGACTAAAGAAAATAGGGTCCGCTGAGCTGCCTCAGACCTAAAAACAAAAAATGGTTGCAAACTTCGTCTTTTATGGTAATAATGGTGACCACTGACGAAATCACTATGAAGAAGAAATCATCACTTAAAGCAGATAAGCCAGGCGATCAGCTCGTTCGACGACGCGGGCGTTTGTACCGAATCAACAAGAAGGACCCACGTCGAAAGGCTCGCCAGTAAAAGGCGACGGCCGAATTGGTCAAAACACAAAAGGGGCGCGCCGTCAGGCGCACCCCTTTTGTTTTGTATATTTGCTATTCCTACTGCCCGCTGCGTACCACCGCGTAAATGGCGAGGAATGCGAGGACGAGGACGATTAATTTGCCTTTACTCATAGACCGTATTGTAGCAAATCTGCTTCAGCTGCGGGCAAGTCTTCTGGTGCGGTAATGCGAATCCAACGTGCCACATCACCAACAAAAACGGGGATGTCGCGCGCAACCACGGCGATTGTTTGTGGCAAGCCAAACTCCCCTCCCGGCAGCTGCACCATGTCGTACTCAAAAATTCTTGGATCCACAACGTACATGCCCGTATTTACAAACTCCCCGGCAACACCGCCACCCTCAACAACAGAAACCAATTTGCCATCCGCAACATCCATGCGGCCACCAGTAAATGGCTCCGTCGCTTCCTGCAAACCAACATACCAGCCATGCGTGACTGCGTGAGCCATATCCTCCTTCCCATACAAATCATCCCCCATCAGCACCAGCACTGGCCCGGTAATCAGTTCCTTGCAAAGCCATAGTGCGCCCGCGGTGCCGTTGAGATTCTCCATGTGCACGTAGGTGATTTTCTTACCTCCGTACTCGTTACCAAATACAGCTCTGATTACGTCACCCAAGTAGCCCGTGACAATAATGACCTCATCAATGACTTCCGGGAGTAAATCAATTTTGTGTGCGAGTAGATTTTTACCCAATACTTCAAGCATCGGTTTTGGAACCGAGTCTGTGAGGGTGTTCATTCGTTTGCCGCGGCCGCCGGCCAAGATAATTGCTTGCATACAAGGAAATACTAAAGACTGTAGATGAAATTTCTATAAAGAAAGGTTCAGGAAACAATTAATTTTCTCCTGGACACTTTGCAAACTCACAGTTTGGACCCTGTCGCCCTACAGCACTACCATCAGGGCAGATCTTTGCATCCATGGTGCAAGCAACCCATGAACCGTCGCCGCTACTTGGAGGAACTGAGCTTCCACTACCTGGCGCCGACGCGCTACCACCTCCTTGTGTACCGCCATGCATATCACCGTGCATGCCACTGGTAGCACCATCACTTGCAACAGGCGTATCAAAGTCATGTTCGCCTCGTGTCCACTCTGCATGCCACGTACTCATCTGATCAATTTCTGCAGACTGCACACGAATAATGTCTTCAGCAAATGCGCGTAGTTGCGCGTTGTCGGACTGAGTGAGCACCATTTCTGCCATTTCTACTGCACCTTGGTGGTGAACAATCATCTCTTCTAGAAATACTGCGTCAAACTCGGCACCCTGCTTATCCTCGAGCGCAGCGGTCATGTCGTGCATCATCTCGTTCATAGACATATGTCCATGACCATCATCCATATCGTGTTTTTCTGCATCCGCCCGAGCAACACCAAAGGTGTATCCAAGCGCCAATCCAATAACGAGTGCCCCAAGGAGGAGCATTCCTGTTTTTTGTGTATTCATGTGGTTAGTATAGCAAAGGCATCACTCCACAAAAAAGTACCCTACGTGGGTCTCTATCGGGATTTGAACCCGAACCGAGGGTTCCACAAACCCTAGTGCTAACCATTACACTATAGAGACCATATATGAACCTCGTGCTTGGTGGCGGCGAAGCCGAAGGCATCGCCGCCACTTTGCTGGTGCCCAGGAGAGGACATGAACCACCACACCATTAGGCACAACCACCTCAAGGATGCGTGTATACCAATTTCACCACCTGGGCATGTGTGGTCCGCCCATTATGCACAAAGTAAGCTACTTTATCAATATCTGTGCACCCATGTGACGTATGCCACAAACAATACAAAAAGACCGGCGAGCTGCCGGTCTTTTTGCTACTTTGTCTCTTCTGCTGGAGTTTCTGCTTCGGCCGCTTCTGCCTCTGCTACCGGTGTCTCCTCTACTGGAGCTTCTGTCATCTCTGGAGCGTCTGCAGGTGCACCTGTCTCCTCCATAACCTCCTCTGCCACGGCTGGCACTTCCTCTTCCTTTACGTCGTCGTTGATACCCTTTACGAACATCATCTTCATACGCTTTGAAATCTGCTTGATAGCCTTGCGTCGGATGTAGTAGAGCTTGCTTCGTCGAACCTTTGAGCGCTTGGTTACCTCGATTCGATCAATCATTGGTGAGTAGAGTGGGTAAATCTTCTCTACAGGATATCCGCCTGTTGAGCGGCGAACGGTAAAGGTTGCACCTGCTTCGGTGCCGTGCTTTCGGCCAATAACCAGACCCTCAAATACCTGAATTCGGGTCTTTCCTTTTTCCTCAATTTTTTGGTGTACACGAACAGTGTCGCCAACGCGAAGGTCGAGCGTCTTTCGTGCCTCAATATTTACCGGAGACAATACCTGTGTCATACGTGGGGGCTACTGTAGCATAGAGCTTCCGCAGTGGCAAGATACCCTGCCTTCTTATACCACCGGAGCAAATGCCGCGACCGCAGCCGCAAAATCTTCTGGATATGGCGCCTCAACCACAACCCGTGCCCCATCAGGCCGCGTGAAGGTAATACGCTGTGCATGAAGGGCTAATCGACTAAAACCGAGAAGGGACGGCCTGCCTGGCGCATAGAGTGAATCTGCAACAATCGGCTTATCAATGAGCTTTGCATGCACTCGGATTTGGTGCGTTCGTCCTGTTTTTGGACGTGCTTCAACGAGCGTCACGTGCTCACCCTCAGTCATGCCCCGCATGAGTGTCTTGAATTCAGTCACTGCGTACCGAAGCTCGCCGCGAGCATCTTTCCCTGCAGTCCAACGCCGCACATCTTTACTGCTTCGCCCAATTGGCGCATCAACGACAAGTACATCCTCGCGTACGTTGCTATAGAGAAACGCGTGGTACACCTTTTCTACGGTTCGATCCTGAAACTGCTGCTTGAGGTGCGCAAACGCCTGCTGCGTCTTTGCAAGGAGCATCACACCTGATGTCTCTTTATCAAGACGATGTACGATACCCGGCCGAAGGATAACGGTTTGCGGCAGACGCGCGTCGGTTTTTGTAATAATCACCATCGGCTCGCCCACATGCTTAGTCTCTGGATAGTGCTCAAGCATCCAATCCGCAACAGTGTATTCGGAACTCTTTCCATCACCATGCACCATAAGACCCGCAGGCTTGTTGATGGCAAGTATGGTGTCGTCTTCATAGAGAACGGTTGGTGCAAGGTTTTGCATAGTGCTCAAGTATAGCCACATTATTGACAGAAAAGGAAGTCAGCAGCAGAGTGAAAGAAACGACACAGAACCCTTCACCACTATCCACCATGTCCGAAGAATGTTTGATTACCCCCAAGCGCTTCCATGAGCTTGTACACGATTTTGTTCCGCCCGTAGCACTCTCTCAAGAGAGGCAGCTTGAGCTCTATGCACAGTTTCACAAGCTTAACCTTGAAACCATCTTCTTCTACGTCGAGATAGCGCGAAGTAATCCGCTGAACGATTTTCTCAGTCTTGTTATCAGCCGTGTGTACACGCCTGCATTTCAGAGACTGCGTGAAGAAGCTGAGCTGCTTGAGCTCTTACCCCTTTACTTCGTCTACCGACAAAACGGAAACTCCCTTGCCCCACTCATTCGCGCCCTGCACGCTCGTGCAAGCGAATCCTGAGTTGGGCTTTTTCTTTTACTACACACCACGCTACAGCAATACCGTCTTCCCTACTTTGTAATTAAAAAGTGTTCGAACTTTTTTGTTGCGTGACCCCATACCACATCAACTGATTCGATTCGAGAAAGCGCACTACCGCGGCGCACATCCGCAAGAAATGCAGTCAACGTGTCGCCATTCCCTTCTGCAACAAGCTCAACAGTGCCATTTTCTAGGTTGCGCACAAACCCTGTAAGGTTACGGGCATCAGCACACTCTTTTATATAACTTCGGAGAAAAACGTTCTGCACGCGGCCGGTGATGGTGCAGGTAACGCGTTCCATGTATGTGGGCGATAAGGGACTCGAACCCCTGACCTTTCCGGTGTAAACGGACTGCTCTACCAACTGAGCTAATCGCCCTCGTGCGGTACACAGTATCGCGAAATGGAGGAATTGTAAATGCTCGAAGCACTGCGTCGAGCACATGGCCAGATTACCATGTCAGGAAATCACATATAGAAAAAGAAAAAGCCAGCCACCGAAAGGTGTGCGGGCCACTGAAACGCTACGAGAACGCGAGTTGCTCAGGCCGCGTCGCGCACGCAGCCTGAACGAGCCAGTTCGGCAAGCTCCTCTTCGGTAGTACCGATTCGTTCGAGCGTAATCTCGTGGTCACCCAACAAAGACTTGAGCGGCAAGCACTGACGAGCCGCTTGAAGCTCTCGGACATAAAAGGTCGCCCCGTAGGGAAGCTTTTGTGCGAGCCCGAGCAGTCGACGGCAGTGCATGAGTGTGCGGTGCTGCACGCTTCGTCCGAAACGAAGCAAAAGCGCCGAACCCTGTTCAACCGTTTCGATCACACGACCATAGCTAAATGCTCGGTCCATGTAGCGTTCAAGAAACCAGTACTGTGACAGCGATCGCGCATGCGTGCTGATAAGCTCGCGCTCCCCCTCAAACTCCTCCCGCAACGGGTTGATCATGATGAGAAATTGCTTGTATGCATAATACAGCTCCAGCATCACGAGATCGCTTTTGCTTATTCCCAACAAGAAGTGCAGTGCTTCTTTAAAGGACAGGCGTGGCGCCGCGTCAGCGACAACCTGCCGCAACAGCACAAGGTCAGATTCCCAAGACTGGGTACCCCCAAAGGCGTTCAGTCGCCTAAACAGCGCAACCGCGGTCTCCCTCGAGGATGCCCGGAAGAGGTGCCCCAAGTAATCGCGTGTCGTGCCAAGCTTGTCGGCAAACGTCGGATCAATCGCAGCGCGGCGCACCCACCGCTGGAGCGTTTTGCGATACGGCACGAGGTCCTTATCGTCAGTGATTCGTTCGATGCGCGCCAACAAGCGGCACTCATCGGCGTATGCAGGGTCGGGTTCGTGGCCCTCATCTGCGCTTTCTTCAACAATTTGAGTCATGGCGAAACGTTGGTTCGGTTTGATTTCCAAAAGAGCGACATACATATCCGTGTATGTGTCAGAGCCTATACAACGATATGCGGCGCGCGATGTCAATCGCGCGCCGTCGCTATCGTCTATTTTTTCTCTACTATATGGTGCTCCCGGGAGGAATCGAACCTCCATTAGAGGCTTAGAAGTCCCCTGTTCTATCCATTAAACTACGGGAGCGTTTCAAGCGTAGCAGCGCTACTCTTCTACGTCAAAAGCCTCAACCCCCTGACTTGTAGAAGTTGCTACGGTGGTTGTTGCGACAGGTGTGATATCGGGCACACGTGGAGGAACTGTTCCGGTCAATACAAACCCATTCGTAATTTCAGCGAATCGTTCCGTACGCACTCGATACTGTTCGGTTACGCGACTCAACTGCTCTTCGTTTACATGCGCGCGAGTAGCTGTTCGTGCTTCGGCATTAAGTATTGTTGCTTTACTCAAGGCTCTATACGACAACCATGACAAAACGAGAAGTGTTGCAAGCAGCAGGAACGAAGCGGCAACAAGCAAGAACCAATCACCACGAATTGAGAGACCAGAAAGAGACAGCTGCTCGTTTCGATCTGCCCAAAAGCGCTTGGTTCGTACAGTTGTTTGTGATGCATGTTTCATAGTTCCTTACTCAAGTGTTACTGCAAGCTCAAACAGTGCCACCCACCCTGTGCCTGCACCTTTTGCATCATACACCGAGGCAAATCGTGCGCTCTCAATGTGAGCCTGTCGCGGAAGCTGTTCAAGCGCAAGAAGGACTGTGGTCACCTCTTCCCATGAACCAGTCACGCGCATTGTAAGGGTGAGCATGCCATGTGATCGCTCTGCGTCCGCCAATGTATCAGCTGGATATGACGCCCCATCGGTACCAATCTCACTCACAATGAGATTTTCAACAGTCGCCTGTGCCCCCTGCGTTGCAGCAAGGCGCGTCAAATCATCAATAAACGAGAACATCGAATCCTCATTAATGATAATACTATCAAGAAGAATGCGTTCATCCTCAAACGCGCGAATTGCTCGCTTAAGAGAAACTAAATCTTCTCGTGCAGCGCGCTCCACATCATCACGAAGCACTACAACCTCTTGCTCTTGCCGACTCACAAAGATAGAGAGCCCAATGGAGAGCACCGCAACAACGGCAAGCACCGTGACGGCAATCCATACTTTTTTTGTTGTACCAGTACTTGATTGCATACTATAAAGCCGTAAGTGGTGTAAGTGTAATGGTAATAACAAACGGGACATCAATATCTTTTGCCAAGCTTGCTAGTGGCAAATCAACATCGCTTATGAGCTCCTTGTTTGCACGCAACGCATCACGAAACTGCAGCAACGCAACGCGAGTCTGCGCTACACCCGTAAGTACCAGCATACCCGTTGTGCCCTCCTCTTCTGTTTCTCCAGAAATCGTATCGAATGCAATACTTGAAAGTCCGATAGCTCGCGTCTGTGCTTCTGTCACATGTGCAAGCACCTGCGAAACTTGGTATGCGGGGACATCAATCAATCGCAGCTGCTTACTGACCATGCGAAGCTCTTCTTTGAGTGCTTCTCGATCTTTATTGAGCACAGGATCAGTTGCGACACGGAGTGATTCATGAAGCACGCGTGCTTCTGCAGTAAGCAGCACATACCCAGGAAGCTGAGCCACGCCCCAAGCAGCGAGAACAAAAGCAACCATGAGTGACGCAAGCGTTAGCATGCGCTTCGCATACTCGAGGCGTAGCATTTTCTTTTCTGTTGGAAGGAGTAATCGAAGCATACGTATTATTCAAGAAGTGCCAATCCAATTGCAGTGCTGTAGTGCAAGGACTCCGCATGCGAGAGCGTTGGTACGTGCTCATTAACATCAAAGCAATTTCGCCAGACATTTGCGATATCAACGTTAATGCGCAAATGTTGTTCGAGAAATGCAACGAGTCCCGGTGCCGTTGCAAACGGTCCAGTCAAAATGGTATTTGAAATTTTTTCGTCAGTAGTTGGATTGTGTTTATTCGTAAACCAATAGACGAGGAGTGTGTTGATTTTTGCTTTGAGTGCTTGTGCTGGTTGCGCCGCAAAATCAGCAACAATTTCCTCGCTACTATATGGCATCGATGACGTATAGTGGACAGCACCACGCTCGACAATCGCGAGACTCACCTTGCTGTACCCCATATGGAGGAGCAAGTACGAAGTTTCATCTGCCGCATCAATAACGGCGCGCGCATTTGATTGACTCTCAGATTCAAACGCAACTGGAAATAATCCGACTTCGTGCAACAAGTCGGTGTACGCCTCAATAACGGTTTTTGGAAATACGGTCACAACCACATCAACCATTGGATTTGTTCCTCGCTGTGGCAATATTTGAAAATCATACAGAATGTCTTTTGGATCAAGTGGCACGTTCTCCTGCAGCTTAACCGTGAGCGCGTCTTCAATGGTCGGTATCGCAGCTACTGGCACTGCTGTTTTAAACGTGTAGGTCTTCACCTCTGGAAGCGACACCTTCACAAAGGTCAGCTTGAGTTCTGCCTTTACTGTTTGTAGAGCAGCTCGCAGCGGCTCGCAACGCTTCAGATCGTCTCGCGTCTCGAGAAGCTCGCAGGTTTCTGAAAGCTGTACCTCTTTGTATGCAAGCGGTAGCGCTGCGCCGCGTTTGTACGCTAACTTCATTGCACAAACAGATTTTGGTGCAATATCGATACCGGCCGTGTCGAGCGTCAGAAAACGCGGTACCGAAAGTACGTCAAAGAGTGATGTTGGGCGTGCTGCGGCGTGCTGCATATATAGGTAAGTATACAATGGGCGGCGCGCGTCGCGCGCCGCCCACCACCCCAAACCGTGTTTAACGCACGCGCGTTGGCTTTAAACATCGAGTTCTATAGTGTCTCAGATAGCATGAGCTCCCCAAAGAAACGAAAGACCAACGCCGAGCGCGAAGCCGAACTCATCACCCAAATGGAGCAGATGGACAACGCCGAGCTGCTCGACTTCCTGATTGAAGCGGCATGCGAAAGCCAAACCATCGCCAGCTTCAATGACAGGTGGACTGGCCGGAAGCCGCGCGCAATTTGCGTAGCGGAGCACAAAGAGCAGGTCATCAAGACGTACGTCCTCTCGCACATGATGCCCTGATCACCTTCGCGCCCTTGAACGCAAAAACGCAGGTCTTACCCTGCGTTTTTTTCTTTACTCTGTTCACTTACGACACGCGGCTGCCTGGCGAGATGTTGTCACCGGCTTCGAGGAGTGAGAAACCGTTTCCGTTCTTGTCGTTCACAGCCATGATCATACCGTTTGATTCAAGACCTTTAATGACGCGCGGCGCGAGGTTTGTTGCAAATGGAACACGCTTCCCCACGAGCACTTGTGGGTCCTCAAAGTACATACGGATACCCGACACAATTTGTCGCGGCGTCGCCTCGCCAAAATCAACCGACAATCGAAGCAGCTTATCAGCATCAGGAACAATCTCCACTGACAAAATCTGCCCGACGGTTACCTCAATCTTTTTGAAGTCATCAATTGAAATTTTTGGCTCGACAATCGCGCATACTTCAGGTTCAGTGCTTACCGTTGGTGCGTCGTTTTGTAGGACCTCGTTTTTGGTTGCGTCAGGTTGTGGTGTGGTATCCATACTATTTATGTTTACTGCTATCAATGTAGTGTTGCAGCATAACGGTTGCTGCCTGCGCGTCAAGCTGCTTTGGTTTTTCAAAGCCACGATCTTTGTGTCGTTCTGAAAGTTGAAAGTGCGTCTTTGATACTTGGACCGAGGTCATGAATTCTGGATGCAGCTCAACCGGCAGTTTTGTTTTTTCTGTAAGCTCGGTAACGAAGTACTCAACATCTTCCATGAGTCGGTTGTCTTTCATTTGCAAATCTTTCGATTCCCCTACAATCACCTTCCCAACCTCATACTGCTGGATTATTGCAGAAAGCTCTGCAAATGTTTGCTTATCATTTGCAATCGTTGCGTGCGGAAATGCGATGCGCGCACCTTCATCAGAAAGCGCCACGCCAATCCGTTTTGTACCGTAATCAATGCCAAGTAATCGCATGTAGCACAATCATACGGTAAAACGGGCGCGGCACAAAGGGCTGCAGCCCTTTGTGCCG
>JBEBBG010000017.1:0-20917 GCA_041158505.1 Candidatus Parcubacteria bacterium
CGCGGCGCGTCTTTCCCAAGACGCGGACCGCGCGCGCCGCCGGCAACAAAAGCAACCCACACGCAACTACCGCAGTTACAATTCGAGACCAGAAGAAGGCGTTATCAAATGCCGTTTCGATAAAGAGTACTTTAAGTACAACAACCTGCGCAGCAAATAGCACACCGGACACAACCGTGAGCCACACGAGACGCTTTGTGAGACGAAACTTTGCCACCAAAAAGGTACCCACCACAAGAAATAAAAACCCCCACAAGAATGTGTCGGTTAGACGAGTGTCGAGTACGTAAAATGAAAGTAGGAGCGTTGCAACTGCACTAACCGAACTCACAACTGGCACAACATCAGATGCTTGAGCAATACGGAATGATTCGAACAATGTAATAAGCCCTCCGATAAATAAAACTGCTGACAACAGTGAAAGCATGAGCACTTCTGCAGTAGGAATGGAAACGTGCGCAAATGACGGCACACTAACACCACCGATTGAAACTGGCACCAACCCAACTAAAAAGACAAGTACCGACAGTGATGAGAGAACGCTGATGTAAAATGCGACACGTAGTGGAGATCCGACTTTGCCAGATGTTACAATGTACCGATCAATCAACGAAACTCCCGCGTTGATGAGCTGTGCAACAACGACTAACGTAATCCAAAGAGGCATACTAGTGGCGAGTAGTTACATCGAGCGCATTTGCTTCACAAATCTTCTTGTACACCAAAGCAGATGGACGAACTGTTCGTTTCTTTGTCTTGTAATCAATTGCAATAAGTCCAAATCGCTTCTCGTAGCCAAGCGCCCATTCGAAATTATCAGTGAGCGACCAGTACATGAATCCTTTTACCGGCACACCATCATCGATAGCTCGATGCACCCAGTAGAGTAGATTTTCAATGTAGGACCCTCGATGCACATCAAGCTCATCAGCAATCCCTGCTTCTGCTACAAAAATCGGCTTACCGTACTGCTTTAAATCGCAAAGCACATGGTATATACCCTCGGGAAAAAGATCCCACCCCATGTCATTTTTTATGTACACACCTGTATCACCAAACTTTTTATGGAAGTAGTAATTTAGACCAATCGTATCGATATTGTTTTTCACCTTCCGTAAAAAGAAACGATTCCAAAACCACGTCATGAGGTACGCAGCAAGCTTGTTGTGCGGTGCAGCATTTGCGTGAAAGTATATGTTGTTCTTTACAATACCAACCTCAACTGCAAGATCTTTATCTTTAATTCGTTGATAGGCCACATTATGTGCTTGCGCTAAGTGCTTTAAGACCTTAAGCATTTGGAAAAAGTGACCTCGTTTAAACGGTGGCCACTGTCCACGAAGCCAACCGCAGCTTGCAAAAACCACTGGCTCATTCATCGTCACCCAGTGCTCAACGTCAGGCCCAAGCTCCCCTGCCACATATGACGCGTACCGTGCAAAATATTCTGGGAATAGTGGCGACGCGGCACCCCCTTCGACGTAGAGCCACTTTGGCAAGGTGAAGTGCCAAAGAGTGACAAAAGGAGTTAGACCACGAGCCTTCATCGCTTTAATCACTTTGCGATAGTGGCGAATAGCATCCTGGCTAAACTCGCCCGGCGCAGGCTCAATACGAGCCCACTCAATCGACATACGGTGCGCATTGTGGCCAATTGAGCGCGCAAGATCAAAATCTTCTTCGTATCGGTTGTAGTGATCGGGACCACTATCAGCAACGGGTACACGACCCGTCGCACGCGCTTCATAGGCCCAATCTGTAGTATCAATGCCACCCTCGACTTGATACGATGCGGAGGCGGCACCCCAGAAAAATCCTTTTGGAAAATGAAGCAGCATACGTACGTACAGTATAGCAAGCACCTGTACACAGTGATGAGTACTAATTAACATATTCATTTCGTATACTAATGAGTATGAAACGTTACCTATACACGCTTACAGCACTTCTTGGATTACTTCCCGTATCAGCCCACGCGCACGTTCGGTACCTCGTTGATACGAATGCGGTTGAGGTGCATGGTGGCACCGACACGTCGTACCTCCTTGAAGCGCTTACCGATACACACAACATGGGCCTCATGCTCTGGACCATTGCTTGCGTCATCATTGCATACCTCCTGGCAACACAGGTGCGCTGCATACGAAATACGCTCAAAAAAATAGGAGATCGAGCAGATGGCTACGGCGTCTTTACTCCGTGGATGCTTCGCCTCTCACTTGGTATTGCACTCATCGGAGCCGGAACATCGTCATACCTCATCTCCCCAGCACTACCCGAATTCCCTGCCTTTGCAACCCTACAAATCTTTCTTGGTTTCATGCTCATGGCCGGCTTTCTCGTTGTCCCTGCATCCATTGCAGCAATTGGCGTGTACGTTTTTGCAGTTGTCACTGACTGGTACCTCATTGGCAACATCGACTTTTTTGCAATTGCGCTTGCGCTTATTGTGCTGGACAACGAACGTCCTGGTATCGATGACCTCCTCGGCCTTCCTAAAATTTCGCCACTACACACACTTCGACGATACGTTCCGTTCATCTTGCGATGCGGTATTGGTGTTGCCATGATGTTTCTGGCAGTGTATGAAAAGCTACTCAATCCGCACCTTTCAGAGCTCATTGTCACCGGTTTCGGTTTGCAAAATGTTGTACCTGTAAGTGCCGCCATGTGGGTAGTCGGCGCTGGTATTATCGAATTTTTGATTGGAGCAGCACTTGTCCTTGGTCTCTACACGAGAACAACTGCCGCAATTGCGTTTATTGTACTGTCACTTTCCTTCTTCTACTTTGGAGAAGATGTCGCTTCACACATTACCCTCTTTGGTATTCTTGCAGTACTCTTCATTATGCAAGGTGGCCGATGGTCAGTCGATAGAACGTTAGGACACACTAATCCTGAGTTTCACTAGTGGTAGAGGCGGTTGTTGTTGCGGTTTCTGTTTGTGGTGGCAACGCAAGTTCTGGCGTCACGCGAACCATACGAGCGCTCCAAGCGTACGGACCGACAGCATACGGCTCAAAAAGAATTACCAAATCATCACCGGTAAGATAAAAGTCTTGGTAGTTTTCAATGGTCGGCTCTGTACCAGTTGCAATCCATCCATATGCAGCATCCTCTCCCAGCTCAGTTTCCAGCTGAGCTCGAGCAATTTGTGACAACCCATCAAGCGTGAGTGCGCCACCGTATCGTGCCTGTAGCACATCAGCGAGCGTAACCACATTGCCATATGCATCAAACGTGTACGTCGTGTACGTATGATTTGGATGAGCACCACCAGTGTCAACTGATGTTAAAAACACAAACGTAGTGTACGTAGCTCCTTGGTGCGTTTCAAAAGTACCGAACATTGTGTACTGACGATCGGGGAATAGACTTGGACCCATTTCCTCCACATTTGCCTCAAATGCTTGGACTGTTTCATCAATGTATGCGAGCACCTGCTGGTTTACCGATTCGCTATTTGTAACTGGAAAATCAAGGCTAATGCCGTAGGTGCCTCCTTGGACGGTTTTTGTAGAGCTTGCAACAGTAAGTTCAATTGGAGTTGCTGCTGGAACTTCTTCGGGTGACACCGGCGCCTCAGGTTCAGGTTGCACAAATACCCAAACGTTAAGCCCAATGAGTATGAGCGCGATAATCAATACGACAATCCAGGTTTTATTGCGACGCATAGACATATACTAGGAATGGTAATGCTGCAAGTATAGCAAACGAACAAAGGCGCGGCGCCCGGTGGGGGCGACGCGCCGTTGTTGTGCCTAACCGTATGGTTATGCGTCGATGCGATTTACGTCGACTGCAGCTGGACCCTTTGGACCCTGCTCCATTTCGAACGTAACGCGATCACCTTCTCGGAGGTCATTGTATGCTGTGTTCACAACAGCCTTTGCGTGGAAGAAGACATCCTTGTCTCCTTGATCTGGCTTAATGAACCCAAACCCCTTGTCGGTCAATCGAGCGATTGTTCCTTGCATTTGGTTTTTCTCTACTTGATAACAACAAAGTTCGCTCTTCTGACTCGACTTCCTTCAGTGCGCCTGCTTTGTACATCTATCAAAGCACACTTCGTGGAAAATGTCACGCAACCTTACTTGCCGCGAATAACGCCGTTTCGCTTACGCTCATTTTCGGTAAGCCATCGCTTTCGGAGTCGGACATCGGTAGGAGTAACTTCAAGGTACTCATCTTCACGCATCATACCCATCGCCCGTTCAAGGGTGAGCACAAATGGAGGAATGAGCTGAATCATGCCGTCAGAACCTGAGGCGCGCATGTTGGTAAGCTGCTTACCCTTGGTTGGGTTTACGGTCATATCTTCACCCTTTGAGGTGTACCCAATAACCATACCTTCATACACTTCAACACCAGGCTCAATGTAGAGCACACCGCGATCCTGCAAGTTTGCAAGTGAAAAGCCAAGCGCCTTTCCGTTTGCCATAGAAATCATTGAACCGTACTCCGTCTTCTTGATTTCACCTGCGTACGGCATGAACGCTTCAAAGACACTGGTCATAATACCCTCACCTTTTGTATCAATCACAAACTCATTGCGATACCCGAGCAACCCTCGTGTTGGTACTCGAAACACCATTCGTGTCTGGCCATGCTCTGGCTGCATCTGCATCATGATTCCCTTGCGAAGACCAAGCTTCTCAATGATGACGCCCGTAAACTCATCTGGAGTAAGAATCGTCACCTCTTCAAACGGTTCATGCTTCACGCCATCAATCTGCTTCACAATTACCTCTGGCTGTGAGACCGCGAGTTCGAATCCTTCTCGACGCATGTTCTCAATCAAGACTGCGAGGTGGAGTTCGCCGCGACCGTACACTTTAAAGTGCGAGGTTTCATCAAAATCAACACGGAGACCCACGTTTACCTCAAGCTCCTTCTCGAGTCGCTCACGAATCTGACGTGATGTGAGGTACTTACCAACGCGCCCGGCAAATGGTGAGTCATTTACGAGCATGTTAAGTGAAAGCGTCGGCTCATCAATTGCAATCGCAGGAAGTGGTTCACCAGTAGTGTCTGGCATCAATGTCTGCCCGATGAAAATATCAGGAAATCCCGCAATCATCACAATGTCGCCCGTAACAGCTTCCTGTACCTCCTTTTTCTGCATACCTTCGAAGGTGTACAGCTTAGTTACCTTACCCGTAAAGGTCTTACCCTGATTGTCTTTGAGCGTGTATGCCTGACCATTACGAACGGTTCCTTCGTAAATACGGCAAATACCCATACGACCAAGGAAGTTGTCGTATGCAAGATTGAATACCTGCGCACGGAGCGGTCGTGCCGAAAGCTCTTCACTCGACACTGATGGTACTTTTTCAAGAATAAGATCAAGAATCGGAGAAAGGTCTTTTGCCTCATCTTCCATCTTTCGCTTTGCTACACCTTCACGACCGATTGCGTACACCGTCTCAAAATTGAGCTGCTCTTCTGTTGCACCAAGCTCAAAGAAAAGCTCAAACACTTCATCGTGCGCTTTAATTACATCTGCAGCTGGTTTGTCGATTTTGTTGAGCACGAGAATCGGCTTCAATCCAAGCTCGAGTGACTTCTTGAGCACAAACTTTGTCTGTGGCATTGGACCTTCTGCTGCATCCACAATGAGGAGCACTGAATCGATACTTCGAAGCACTCGTTCCACCTCAGAACCGAAGTCGGCGTGACCTGGTGTATCCAAGATATTAATCTTGGTATCTTTATAGAAAATTGAGGTGTTCTTTGCGTAAATGGTAATACCGCGCTCTTGCTCAATAGCGTTTGAGTCCATCGACACACCCTGCTCTGCCATTCCTGTTTGCGTCAAAAAAGCATCGGTAAGCGTTGTCTTGCCGTGGTCCACGTGTGCAATAATTGCGATGTTTCGAATTTCCATACAAAAGCCCAAGGTCATCCCTTGGGAGGTCACCATACTAGCATAGGAATGGCAAGAGCGCTACCGTTCAGCCACAGTAGATCTGTCTTTCTTGGTCTTTTTGAGATACGCCCAGATCGAATCGTCTCCTTGCCCAAGCGCCCAAACTGAAATGCCGCGAAGTCCTTCTCGCTGCACAATCGCCTCTTTTGCCTTAAAGCTGTCGTCATTATCACACCAAATGACGTGCTCTACGTTCTTTTCGGTAAAGCTAAACTTCTCTGCAGCGAGCTCCTTGTCGTACTCACGCTCTTTGTTTTTTCCTTTTTTATAGGCTTTCTCTGCTAGCTCGTAAGTGGTACTCCCTGCTCGAACGCCGTTTTGCCATCGCCAGCAGTAAAATGGAACACCGAGTGAGAGCTTCTCTGCAGGAGCCTGAGTAAGGAGGTAATCGAGGGTTCGCTCGACGTACGGCAATGACGCAACAGGGCCAGTTGAGTACGGATCATCGTAGGTCATCAGTGAAAGGAAATCAACATGTTTTGCCAAGTTTTTGTAGTCGTATGCTGAACTCCAGTCTTGGTTTGTGCTCGTCGGGTCATAGTCTCGATCACGTACTACCACAGCAACGCTAAATGAGAGTCCTTCTTTCTCAAGCGCTGCGCCTGTCTTTGCAACAAATGCTGTGTACATATCACGATCAAGGTGATTGATGTTTTCAAAATCAAACTGCCACCCTGCGTACTTTTGGGCTTTTGCCTCTTTGATCATAAACGCAATGATGTCATCCTGCGCTTTTTGATTGAGCAAAATGTCAGACATGAGCACCTTACTAAAATCATCCTGTACAAGAAGAGGAATAGTATCAACTTTTTTCTTTCGAGCCTCTTTGATGAGTTTGGTACTCTTTGGTTTTTTTACTTTAAGGTCGTACCCAACTTCATACACTTGCGGCGCAATGACATCAATCTGTGCAAAATTCTTTTTGAAATCAGAAAAGCCATTTACGTTTTCAAAGAAATAGAAGAGATTTTCTGCTCGTACAGAAAACGGTGTTGCGAGAAGCGTACACATAATGAGTAGGGCGACTGACGTACGTACGTATTGCATACCTGTATAGTACAAGACACAGACAGCGGCGCAACCTTACAGGTTGCGCCGCTGTCTGTTAGTACCTATGTACTTTACTGCTTTATCGTTTCCCCCACCCTCGGGCAAAGAGTGTATTTACAATCGAAACGATAATCGAGAACAGCAATGCGCTCCAAAAACCAGCGATGCTTACATTTGGCACAATACTTGCAGCGAGCCATACCAAGAGCGTATTGAGCACGATTGAGAAAAGACCAAGGGTCACAATGCTAATTGGTAACGTAAGAATGGTCAAAATTGGTCGAATAAAAACATTGATAAAACCAAGCACAATTGCAAGTACGAACGCTCCGATGACCGTCGTTTCAACGCCTGGTAGTAAATAATCAGCAACGAGAATTGCAATCGTTGCAAAAACCCAATGAATGATATGCATATGCGCTAGTATAGCACGCTACGCACAGAGCCATTCTTCGACTAAACGAAGGAAGGTATCGTTTCGGTCAAACTCATTTTTGAATTCTCCAAAGGATGCGAAGCCGGGACTAAAGACGAGGATGTCGTTTTCGGTCAGTATTGTTTTTGCGGCTACCACTGCATCACTGAGATTTGCAGTTTCCGTACTCGACACACCAGACACTAAGAGCAGTGGCATGAGCGCAGCTGTTCCAGTTCCAGGAATGGTAATGACAGTGGGTAGGTACTGTGTGAAAATCGGTCCCAGCGAATCAAGTGCAAGCTCTTTACTCGTACCACCGCAAATGAGCACGAGGCGGCCGCCGCGAGCGGTAGCGAGCGGCGAGAGCGTCTCGAGTGCAACCCGCAGCGCATCGGGCGTTGTTGAGGTAGCATCGTTATATACCTGGTACGGCGCAGCACAGGGCACTCGCTCGAGTCTCCCTGGTGCACCACGAAATGTCGAGAGCGCGTGAGCAATGATTTCATCAGTAATACCAAGCTCTTTCGCCACCGCGATTGCCAACGCGGCATTTTGCACATTGTGCGCACCTGGCACCAGTAACTTTTCTGTTAATGCTGCGCAGGTTTCGGGCCCTACAACAATCACCCGTCCACGAAGTTCACCTTTCCAGTACGTCTGCAGTGCAGCATGTGCTTGCGGCGACATAATCAGCACATCACCTTCTGTCTGGTGCGCAAAAATCTGGGCCTTGTCAGCAAAGTATGCCTCCATACTTCCACCGTAGTAGTTGAGGTGATCTGGAAAAAAATTTGTAAACACCGCAATCTGCGGAGAACGTTTACTTTCACCAAACCCCTGTAATTGCCATGAAGATAATTCGGCAACGACCGTGTCACCTCCAGTAACCATTTCGAGGAGCGGTAATGTTGCAATGCCTCGAATGTTACCTGCGAGGTGCACGCTGCCACTACACACACCTGCTTCCACCGCCGTCCGCAGTACGTGCTCAATGAGCAACGTGGTTGTTGTTTTGCCACGCGTCCCCGTAATTCCGATAAGGGTTACTCCTTGTGGCGCAAGCTCGGCGAAGAGCGATTCATCCATGTATACAGGAATCCCCTGCGCTCGTGCATGCGCAATGTACGGCGACGCAAGTGGCACACCTGCCCCCTTGAGTACAAAATCAACGTGCTCAAAATCCTCCATGCGGTGCTCACCGAGCACCAGTGTCAGCGTGTCATGCGCACTACCAGCCAGCACTTCGACACTTTCCTGCAGCTGCTCAGCAGTTTTCATATCAGTAACCGTAAGGTGAGCAACGTGTGCAGCCAAAAACTGCGCGTCGTGTACACCACGACCAAGCAACCCAAGACCAAGCTGTGTTGCTCGTTTATCTTTAAAGAATGTCTGCCAATCTGCTGTCATACTACTTACTTATGATGCTCATACACATGTCCGTGTGCGTGGTTGTGCGCATGTTCGCCAGTATGTACCGCCGCAATCTTTGCCGCAAACACCGCGGCAAGCGCCGTAGTAATAGGCACCGTTAGAATGAGTCCAATACTGCCAACAATGGTGCGAGCAATTTCTGTCGCAAACACTTCATTATTTACAACCATACCAAACGACGCATCTGATCCATAAAACCAGAGCATCAACGGCAACGACACGCCCGCATACGCAAGCACTATCGTATTTACCAGCGCACTGACATGTTCACGACCAACACGAAGTGCGCGAGTATAGAGCGTCCGTGCGGATGCCGATGGAAGTGCATGCTTTAATTCTCCAACAACGGCAACCTGTGTAATGGCAATATCATCGAGCACACCAAGCACACCGATAATCATACCGCCGAGCAGCAACCCTCGAAAATCGAGTAGTCCGTCAGTCGTAAAATTTAAGTACACCGTTTCATCCGAAAAGAAGCCGCTTAACGACAACCAATCAACAGCCAGTGTTGCGAGTAATCCCGTAATACCAATTGAAACTACCGTACCAGTAAACGCGATGAGTGAACGCGATGTAAATCCGTGCGTAAAGAAAATAGCAACTGACAAAATGAGTGCACCAACTAAAATACTCGTAACAACTGGATCAAAGCCGCGCAGCAAGAGCGGGAGCAGCACATACATAATGACCACAAAACTGCCAAGCAAGCTCACCAATGATCGTAATCCCTGTAATCGACCAAAGATCAAGACCACCGCAACAAACAGAAGTGACAACACGATGAGTGCGCCACGCCGATCGAGATCGCGAACCGTGTACAGTTCCGTCCCGTCAGGCGCAACGAGATAATTGAGGAAAAAGCGCTGCCGTGGCTCCATCATAATGAAATCATTACTCAGCTCAATCAGCTCACCGGCCCGCGAACCTTCAAGCAATCGCACTTGGAGCCGTTGCGTTTCCGTTTGCGTCTCAGTTCCAGGAATCTGAGTCGTGCCACGCTCAAGCACCGCAACCACCTCAGCCCTCCATACACCTTGAGGTAATGCATGAGCTGCATCCTGAGCATGCGACACCTGGGGCACAGTAACTACAGCAAGGCACAGCAAAAACAATCCGATACCCGATACCACAATCCATCGCGCGCCTCGTTTCATATCAGCAGTATACGCTACTTTGCGCATCGCTTGCAGGTTCCAAAAAACTCAAGTGCATGGTGTGCAACTGATGCAAAATGTTTTGTTTGCGTTGAGACGTGGTCAACAAATGAAGCAGGCAAACACGCCTCAACCGCTTCTTGCGCACCACAGGAAGTACAGACAACGTGGTGGTGATGATGCTCCTGAAACTCAAAGTACGCTTTGCCAGAACGAAAATCAGTCTGATAAATGATGCCGGCATCCACAAATTGCTTGAGCATCCGATACACCGTTACTTGGTTTACTGCAGGAACTGCATGTGCAATATCTTCAATCGTGCATGGACCATGGGCGTGCTGCAAATGCTCGAGCACTGCGACACGCTGCTTTGTTACCTTAAACGCATGCATCTGTAGTAGCGAGCGCACGTCGACGTGTCCTACACCTGATTCGCACTGTTGCTTTTTTGCCATATACCCAGTATACTCCAAATGCAATAAAATTGCATTTAATTACATTCTCGTAAACTAACCATACACCATGCCGTTCACCTTTGCAGCACTAAGCGTCCTTGTCGTAAGTATCGTCTCACTCGTTGGCGTCGCTGTCCTTGGTATGCGCGAACACCTAATCAAGAAGTACGTCTTTTTATTTGTAAGCCTCGCAGTTGGTGCCCTACTCGGTGATGCCTTCCTCCACCTCATTCCTGAAGCAGTCGAGGAGCTTGGATCACTCACGCACGCAGGAGGTGCCGTGATTGCAGGAATCCTTCTCTTCTTTATTATTGAAAAAGTACTGCACTGGCACCACCACGGCCTTGATGAAGATGCGCACGTTGCACCAGTTGGTAAGCTCATGCTGATCTCGGACGGTTTCCATAACTTTATTGACGGTATCATCATCGGTCTGAGCTACCTGGTGAGCACTGAAGTTGGTATTGCGACAACAGTTGCAGTCCTCCTTCATGAAATCCCGCAAGAGATTGGAGACTTTGGCGTTCTCGTGCATGCTGGATACAGTAAATATAGAGCACTCTTCTGGAACTTCATCTCTGCACTTACCGCATTTGCAGGACTTGGAGCCGTAGCACTGCTCGGCACGCTTGCTGAATCAGCAATTAGCTGGATGCTCCCGATTGCAGCTGGTGGATTTCTTTATATCGCCGTTGCGGACCTCATCCCCGAACTCTACAAGAGCAACCGACGTGGCGTTACCATTTTGCAAGGCTTCATCGTCGCACTTGGTGTGCTGATTATGGCATCGCTCCTCCTCCTCGAGTAGCGGCTTGAATAAAATACACCGCGCGCTAGAATGCACCTAACGTGCTAACCGCCGGCGAACAAAAAACCCTTCGAATCCTTCTCCCACTTTGGATTATCCTTTGCGTGCTTGGAGCTATCTGGATAGCCCTTAGAGCACCAGAAGCTGCTTACGCTCCAACCGACACATCAGTTACAGAAGAAGGTGAGACTGCAGCTACCTCAGAAGAAGAAACACCTTCCTACATAGAGAAGCCTTCTTTCTCTATGTTTATCGAAATTACGGGAGGGTGTGGTCCTGGATATGATGCGTACTGTACCGCTGCCTACACCGCACCACACCAGACAGCGAGTGTCATTACTCAACTTCGTGAAGGTGTGGTTCTTCAGATTACAGATGCAACCACCACTGAGTCAGGTGTGTGGTACAAAGTCGTCTTTAATGAGTGGCTTCGATACCCAGAACGAGTGACAACAGAATGGTACGTACCCCATAGCGAACTCACTCGTGTATTCCTTGATGAACCAACACACGAGCTGTCCGACGAAACACCAAAACCGGAGCATAAGCGCATTGTCGTCGATCGATCAGATCAAAAGCTCTACGCATACGAACATGACGAACTCGTCATGACGCAGACTATCTCAACGGGAATCCTCGCAACACCGACACCACGCGGCACCTTTACCATCTACAAAAAGACACCGAGCCGTTACATGCAAGGACCAATTCCTGGCATTAGTACCAAGTACTACGATCTCCCTGGTGTGCCATGGAACTTATACTTCACCAAAGAAGGTGGCGTGATTCATGGTGCGTACTGGCACAATCAGTTTGGCACGCCGTGGTCAAATGGCTGCGTGAACGTTCCTCGTGGACCTTCTGAAGAGCTCTACCACTGGGCAGATGTTGGTACCACCGTGTTTGTGCGAGATTAATCAGCTGCTTATTTTTTCTGCACAGAAACTGGGCAAGTATTTACACCAAGCAACGCGTAGAGCGCGCACCATCCGACAACCCCTTGCATAAAGGTAAACAAGCTTGCTGCAAGCACTACATACGCAATCACCTCTATATCAATCAAAAATGCCAAGAGAAGTAGTGCCCCTGCAAGTACTACACGAACCACTCGATCTCCAGTGCCAATATTTTTAAATCCAGACATTGTGTTTCAGTTTACGCTAATACTATGCAGTCTATCATGAAACACTAGCGCACTTTGACACCATACGTAAAACGTGCTACTATACCCAGGCTTTTGATGATACTCGTGTGGGGCGCAAAGGCGGACGATTATATACCCGCACAGCCCAAGGGGCGCTAGGCGCTCCCCCAGCTAAACAACTAGATACATAATGCAATCAGATTCACAGTCATCTGGTGATCGGTCACGTTCACCAATGAGCTACACTATTGAGCGCGCTGGCGTTAAGCCACGACGCTCAGGTTCTTTCGGCGATCGAAAAAACCACCGAGGTGGACCAAAACGAAGCAGCGGACACGGCAACGGACGATTTTCAGACCGAAGCCACAGTGGACGCGGTAGCAGCTCTCACGGACGCCGAGGCGGACGTGGAGGACGCTTCATGACCAGCTTCGACCCATCTCAATTTATTAATACAAATCCTGTACAAGTACAGGAGGAAGCATACGTGCCAAAGCACACGTTCAGCACGTTTGGTTTGAGCGCACCACTTGAGCAAGCAATTGCAAAGCTCGGTCTTACCAA
This sequence comes from Candidatus Parcubacteria bacterium, assembly GCA_041158505.1. GTDB lineage: Bacteria > Patescibacteriota > Minisyncoccia > Phycocordibacterales > JAACPR01 > JAGOTN01. The sequence continues at coordinate 12,957 of JBEBBG010000017.1, forward strand.
CCCATCACCGATTCAGGATCAGATTATTCCTGAAATCTTGAATGGTCACGACGTTATTGGACTTGCAGAAACAGGAACCGGTAAAACGGCTGCCTTTCTCATTCCACTCATCGAGAAAACAATGCACGATGACAATCGACAAGCACTCATTCTTACGCCAACACGAGAGCTTGCGACACAAATTGAAGTTGAGTTCAAAAAGTTTTCTGCTGGCACCAAGATGTTTGCAACTACCTGTGTAGGTGGCGTACGCATCCAGCCACAGATTGCATCACTCAAGCGAAAGAACCACTTCGTCATTGGAACACCAGGACGTGTGCTCGACCTTATCAAGAACAAGCACTTCGATACATCACGTATCACGACTATCGTGCTCGACGAAGCTGATCGAATGCTCGACATGGGATTCATTAACGACATCAAGCTCATCTTGAGCAAGTTGCCAACAACCCGCGAGACACTCTTCTTCTCAGCAACCATGTCAAACGACACGCACGGTCTGGTACACCAATTCATGAAAGAACCAGTTACGGTTTCAGTAAAGAAGAAAGATGTTACCAACAGTATCGCGCAAGATGTGGTGACCTTTGCTGAAGTTACGAAGTTTGAGACACTCACCAAGCTCCTCGATGAGGAAGGGTTTGATCGTGTGATTATCTTCTGTGACATGAAGCACAGCACCGAGAAGCTTTCAAAGGATTTGGTTCGCGCAGGTTTTAAATCTGTGTCAATTCACGGCAACAAGAACCAAGGACAGCGGCAACGAGCGCTCGACGCGTTCAAACGAGGCGACGCACAAGTTCTCGTAGCAACCGACGTCGCAGCTCGTGGCATTCACGTTGACGACGTCTCACACGTAATCAACTACGACCTCCCAAAGACCTTCCACGACTACGTACACCGAATCGGACGAACCGGACGAGGAACCAAGCGTGGCAAAGCACTCACCTTCGTTTCTGATGGTAGCCCTGCTCCACGACGTGACCGTGAAGAGTCATTTAGCGACCGACGAGACGGTCGAGGTTCACGAGATGATCGTCCACAACGCTCATTTGGCGGAGAGCGAAAAAGCTTTGGCGATCGAGATGGTGCACGACGAAGCTTCAATGATCGAGGTCCAGGAAAATCATTCGGTGACCGTGATGGCGAGCGACGCAGTTTCGCTGATCGAGGCCCACGCAAGAGCTTTGGTAGCCGAGATGGTGAGCAACGAACTGACGGAGACCGTGGTGAACGAAAATCATTCGGTAGCCGAGACGGTGAGCGACGCAGCTTTGGTGACCGCGGCCCGCGAAAATCGTTTGGAAGTCGTGATGGCGACCGAACAGGTGATAAAGGCAGCTTTGCTAATCGAGGTCCACGAAAATCATTCGGTGACCGAAATCAGACTTCAGAGCGACGAGAGGGCGATCGCCCTACCTACGAAGGACGCAGCGGCGAACGACCTAGCCGCGGTCCACGCAAGAGCTTTGGAGCTCGATCTGGCCGACCTACACGAGGTCCACGCCGAAATGATCGGTAATCTCTAAAAAATATCGCAAAACACCCCGCCTAAACAGGCGGGGTGTTTTCCATTGAAAAAAGCCATAAAATCACTATACTTAGCCTACATGGACGAGAAATACACGAAGCCGTACGACCCAGCGTCAACTGAGCCAACAATCTACAGCACCTGGGAGCAATCAGGCTTCTTTAACCCAGACAACCTCCCTGCCCGGCACGAACAGCCGTTCACGATTGTGATGCCGCCACCAAACGCAAACGGCAACCTGCACGTGGGTCACGCGCTCTTCATTACACTCGAAGACCTCATGACCCGCTACAAACGCATGCAAGGCTACAAAGCACTCTGGATTCCAGGAGCAGATCATGCCGGCTTTGAAACACAAATTGTGTACGAAAAAAAACTTTCGAAAGAAGGACGCTCGAGCTTCTCTATGGACCGCGGCGACCTCTACAAAGAAATCTACGACTTCACCATCGAAAACAAAGCAATCATGGAAAACCAAGTGCGCAAGATGGGCGCATCATGCGACTGGTCTCGTGAAAAGTTTACCCTCGACCCTGAGGTGGTGACGGTGGTACAGCAGACATTTGCAAAAATGTACGCAGACGGACTCGTGTACCGCGGCGACCGTATGGTGAACTGGTGTACCAAGCACCAAACGTCTCTCTCAGATGTTGAGACCGAAACAAAAGAGCTCACCGACAAGCTCTACCATATTCAGTATGGACCGCTCATTGTTGCAACTGTGCGTCCAGAAACTATTTTTGGAGATGTTGCCGTTGCAGTAAATCCAAATGACGAACGGTACAAGCACCTCGTTGGTACCACCATCACCGTTACTACACCGATTGGTACGATGAACCTCCCCGTTATCGGTGACGAGATGGTAGAGATTGAGTTTGGAACGGGAGCACTTAAAATTACTCCAGCGCATGATAAAAATGACTTTGAAGTAGGCCAGCGACACAAACTGCCATCAGTGGAAGTCATTGATCGTTTTGGCAAGTTGAACGAAAAGACTGGCAAGTATGCTGGTATGAAAATCGCCGAAGCGCGCGTACAAGTTGCAGCAGACCTCGAAGCAATGGGGCTGATTGTAAAAATTGAGGACTACACGCACCCTGTGCCAACATGCTACAAGTGCAACACGGTGATTGAGCCACGAAAGATTCCGCAGTGGTACGTAAAAATGCAGCCGCTCGCAGAGCTCGCCCTCAAAGCAGTAGAAGATAAGAAGCTCACCTTCTACCCCGACAACTACCGCAAGGTTTTTACCTACTGGATGGAAAATACAACCGACTGGAACATTTCACGCCAAATCGTGTGGGGTATTCCTATTCCTGCAAAAATTTGTACCGCGTGCGGGCATGCAGAGCCAGACCTCGATGGAAGCATCACCAGCTGCAGCAAATGTAGCGGCGAGGTTGTTGCAGACACCGACACATTCGACACATGGTTCTCATCTGGCCAGTGGCCACTCATTGTAACGGGCTACCCAGACGGCAACGACCTCCCAACCTTCTACCCAACCGATGTAATGGAGACCGGCTACGATCTCATCTTTAAGTGGATTCCACGCATGGTGATCTTTGGACTCTACCTCAAGGGCGACGTACCGTTTAAAGACGTGTACCTCCACGGTCTCGTCAACGACGCACAGGGAAAGAAAATGAGTAAGAGCAAGGGTAACGTAATCAACCCGCTCGACATGACCGATAAGTACGGCACCGATGCACTTCGCATGGCACTCGTCGTTGCAAACCCAGCTGGTAGCGATACCTCACTTTCAGAGAGCAAGATTAAGGGCTACAAAAACTTTGCAAACAAAGTGTGGAACATCACACGCTTTATTTTGACGAGCGCGGAGGGTGCACGGTTTGATGCGTCACAGATTACTACCGATGCAGACAAAGCACTCATTGCAGAACTCGCCGACATTGCAAAAGACATTACGAGCGACATGGACGCATACAGGTTCCACCTCGCGTCAGAAAAGCTCTACCACTACATCTGGCACCGTTTGGCAGATGAAATTCTCGAGGAGAGCAAGCCGATCATTGGTGGCATCGACACACCTGCGCCAGATGCAGCAGCAAAAGCGTCACGCCAGCACACACTGCTTGCGCTGCTTCGTAACTGTGTAGCACTCCTCCACCCATTCATGCCGTTTGTGACCGAAGAGATTTGGAAGGATATCAAGCTCGAGAACGAGCCGTTGCTCGTGGTTGCGGAGTGGCCGGTAAAGTAATTGGATTCAACGCACCCTCTTCACTATTTTCCCATAAAAAGTGAAAGCCCGACATAAAATGCCGAGCTCCGTTTTTGTGACTCTATTCGGAAGAGGTTTGTGGAGCATGCCACAATATTTGTCCAAAGGTCTAAGGTAAAGATTCAAAAAAGAATCGATTACCTAAGTCCTGTAGACTTAACTTGCAGGCACCGCCGCGGGGCTGCGGGAGTCCCAGTCGTTGTCGAGCGAGCCGTAGCCCCAGTCCCACTTGCCATCACACCAACAGAGGGTGGGCACACACAGGCCGGCGGCGGCGACCCGGTAGACGGTCCCCCAGAAAAAGATGTAGCGGGTCTTACCGCTTTCGTCTTTCTTCCACTCATCGGGGATGAGTGTGGGATTGGCCAGAAGATAGTTCAGAAGGTTTGCATTGAAGCAATCCTTGTCGGCGAGCTCCTTGCGAAGCTCGTGACCTTGAATCCTTCCGGACTTCTGGGTTTCGGAGAGGTAGAAAGAGACTTTCGAGGAGTCCCACTCCAGCTGTCCTCCTGCTACATGACTTTCGACACACCATCCCTTCCGAACGAGGGGGTCGGCATCGAGATCGATGATGTGTTTCACCGCCTCGATTTTTGCTTCTCCTCGAATGACACGGCGGATGTCCGCCAAGGTTTCTCCCTCACTGAGTTTTTTGACGTCGGCGTTCGTCCAACCAGTACGGCCGAACGCGAGCGCCAGTTCGTGGGCTTGGCCCGTTCCAATCATAAACGTGTCATTTTTCATTTTGACGTGTTTTCCTTTTTGTAGACTTGTTCTTTATGGTTGCGAACTTGTCTTTTCTTCTCTGAATGCTAGCGGGCTACCTTATCGCCATAGCCAAGAAACACCTATATATTAAGTATCTTTTGGCTATGGCGATTGCAAGTTATGTATGTAAAAGAACTATGGTTTTATAATACCATGTTATCCATAAAAAGTCAATATAAGCCCTACCCCAGCACCGCCTTCACCCGACGCACACCAGCGCTTGAAGACTCTTCTTTGGTGATTTTGAAAACGCCCTTGATGTCGGCGGTGTTCTCTACGTGTGGCCCTCCGCAAAGCTCGCGTGAGTACACGGTGCCGTCTGGTCCGGTAATCGTGTACACCGTTACCTTGTCTGGATACTTATCCCAGAAGCTTCCTTCGACGGTTGGATCATCGTGTGCCACTTGCTTGTCGAGCACTTCGGTTGTTACTGTTGCACCTGCAGCAATTGCAGTGTTTACAAACTGTTCTACCCTATCGAGCACGTCACGCTCAACCTTTTCTGGATGGGTAAAGTCAAAACGGAGTCGCTCAGCGGTAATGTTTGAACCCGCTTGGTGAATGCCAGACCCTAGCTCTTTGCGAAGCCCTGCGAGCATGAGGTGTGTCGCAGTATGGTACTGCACCACGATATCTGAGTGATCTGCGAGTCCTCCTTTAAACTTTTGTTCTGCGCCTTGGCGCGAGAGCTCTTGATGCTTTTTCATTTCTTCTGCAAAGCCATCCATGTCGACAGATACACCACGCTGCACCGCGAGCTCTTCGGTAAACTCAATTGGAAAACCGTACGTCGTAAAGAGCTGGTACGCATCGTAACCACTGATGTTTGCATGTGCGAGCTTCTCAAAGTGCTTCATGCCAGTGCTGAGCGTCTTTCGAAACTGTGCTTCTTCGCGTGCAACCGTGTCGGTGATGTGTGCCTGTTGCTCAACGAGGTTTTTGTAGTGACCGCCAAAAGTGTCAACGATTGGTGCAACAAATGTATGCAAACTGCCCTCTGCAATACCAAGTGCATCTGCGTAGCGAACTGCGCGACGAATCAATCGGCGAAGAATGTACCCCTGATCTGCATTTGCAGGTGTCACACCATCTGCAATCAAAAAGGTTGCTGAACGCATGTGATCTGCAATAACGCGACGAGCACGCTCGTCCTGCTTGGTACTAGCAGCATCAATCGCGGCGAGCACTGCTGCAAACAGATCTGTTTCAAAGACACTCTTTTTACCTTGCACTACTGCAGTGATACGCTCCATACCCGAACCCGTGTCGACGTTTTTTGAAGCAAGGTTTGCAACAATGACACCATCTCGCTTTTCGTACTCCATGAACACATCATTCCAAATCTCTACAACATCCTGCCGATCATCTGCGGCAATGTACTCAGCCTCAGTCATTCCCTCGGTGAGGGTGCCGGTGAGGTCATAGAACATTTCCGTACACGGACCAGTTGGACCTGTCCACGCATCACTCGCCTTCTTTACCGCTGGCCACCAGTTTGCATGTGCTCCTAAAAAGTAAATGCGCTCACCGGTAACGCCATGCTTCTCAAACAGCTCACGCCAAATTGCAGCAGACTCTTCGTCGCGCGGTGCGTTATCATCACCTGCAAAAACTGTCACATACAGACGTCGCGGATCGAGGCCGAGCCCCTCTTCTTTTGAGGTGATAAACTCGAAGCTCCACTCGATTGCCTCGCGCTTAAAGTAGTCCCCGAGCGACCAGTTACCGAGCATCTCAAAAAAGGTGAGGTGCGTGTTGTCACCCACTTCTTCGATGTCGTTGGTACGGACACACTTCTGTGCATCTGCGAGGCGTGCATTGCCGGTTGGGTGCGGACGACCCATGAGGTACGGCACCAAGGGCTGCATGCCGGCAGTATTAAAGAGAACCGTCGGATCGTTCTCGGGTACGAGCGGTGCAGATGGAATAATGGTGTGCCCGCGCTTCTCAAAAAAGGCTAGGAATCGCTGCCTGATTTCATTTCCTGACATGGCTCACACTATAGCAAATCTGGGTCGTTTTGCCGAGATATATGGCAATTTAGGACTGGCGCCGTTTGTACCGAGCAATCACCTTGCGCGCAATCCAAATACCGACTGGCGCCAAGAAGCCAAAGCGGTTTGCGATGAGTTCCATGACTCGCTCGTACACGTCGGGCTGCATCAAGGCTGCCATGTACTGCTTCTTCATAACTAAATCACGTGCAGCGTGAAGTCCAAGCAGCAACTTCTTGATGTCGCGAATCGTGAGCCAGATGTAGAGTGCGAGCAGCGCCGCCGCGAGGAGTACGAGTAGCAATAGAATGCCAAGTATGAGTAAGATGATTGTGAGAATACTCATTACTCGGTGATTGACACTGATGTGCCATCTTGAATACGCGCGACTGATGGCCGCACGTTCGTGATATCAGGGGTGTCTTTCTCAAATCGGTAGGTTCCAAGAATACCCGTGAAGTCTTTTGGCATGTTGTGGAGGTATGCTGCGATATCTACAGGATTCGTGCCGACTGCTTCTACTGCTTCCTTGAGTAGGTACACCGCATCGTATCGAGCGCCCACTGGCCACGGAAGATCGGGTGCACCACCGTACATTTCCTCGTATGCAGCAAACACACGACGCTTGAGTGGACTTTCAGTGAAGACAGGGTCTGAGACGTACACCATTCCCTGTGCTTCAGGAAGCGCCTGGACTTGCGCACTGCCACCAAAGAAGTTACCAACGAACGGTCCTTCGTAACCGAGTTGTCGAAGCTGCCTCAAGATTGCAATCCCTGATTCTGGACCATTTGGATTTACCACCACGACAGATGGATTGAGTGCAACAATCTTTGCGACCTGCGCTCTAAAATCTCGGCCGCCTTGTGCGTAGTTTTCATTTGCAACTACAGAACCACCCCGCTCTTCAAACTGTGCAATAAACAAATCTCGAAGATCTGAAGCAAATGCACTTTCTTCACTAATAATGACAGCGGTCTCACCAATCTTTTCTGCCTCTACTGCCATCGCTTTGCTCATGTCGCGGTTTGTCCAAGCGTTACGAAATACGAGCGGACCAAGATCTGAGATGTTTGAAGCAGCAGCATATGATGCCCAGAGAATGACGCCATTCTCCTCAGCGTACGGTGCAAGTGGAATAATTTCCTGTGAGCACGATACAAAGATAATCTTGACACCATCAATTTCGACGAGCTTCTGTGCGGCACTCAGCGCCGTTGGACCCTCGCACTTTCCATCTTCGTAGATTGCCTCAAGACGCATACCTGCAACACCTCCATTCGCATTAATTTCATCAATTGCAAGCGCGATGGTATTTCGCTCGATTTCACCCCAGGCTGCCCCGTCGCCAGAGAGCGGACCGACAAAGCCCACGGTAAGCACATCCCCTGATGGTTGCCCTGACGGCTTAAGGAACACGAGT
>JBEBBG010000018.1:0-8983 GCA_041158505.1 Candidatus Parcubacteria bacterium
GACCGGTTGGATGGTCGCGTACTGACCGTGGTGGTAATCATCTTGCGGAGCCGGCGTGTAGTTGCGCGGATGTCCGGAAGTTCTCCTCTGTCTTTCTCGATTGCTCATAACAAAACACGAAACGGTTTGTTGTTGCTATTTAAGGTTCTAACTCAAAAGCGGCCGCAGCCGCTGAGTACCTACACCAGTAGGGTCTCAATTGAAAACTCTACCATTATTTCTGGCTGCGGCAAGTGTCCGTCCTACCCCTGTGGATTTCTGCCCTGTTTCCTACTTCTTTGCTTCAGATTTTGTCTTTCCTTTCCCCTTCCTTTCCCCTTCTTTTTCAAGCATCGCCTTAATCGCAGTAATCTCGTCGCGCAAAATGGCTGCAGTTTCAAAATCCAAAATCTTTACCGCACCCTCCATTTGCTGCTCTTTCTGAGCAATAAGTTTCTGTGGTGATGCTTTTGCAGCCTCCATGTCAATTGCAAGCAGACGCGCTACGGTCTTTTGGTGCTCACTTGAGAGCGTCTCGGTAATATCTTTAATTGCTTTTGCAATTGTCTTTGGTGTAATACCATGCGCTTTATTGTACGCCATCTGCAGCTCGCGACGACGCTTCGTCTCAGCCATCGCACGCTCCATAGATCCCGTGATTTCATCTGCATACAGAATCACTCGACCATCAACGTTTCGAGCGGCACGCCCGATCGTCTGAATTAGCGACGATTCGCTACGCAAAAATCCTTCCTTATCAGCATCCAAAATACCAATAAGCGTCACCTCGGGCATATCAAGGCCTTCTCGAAGCAAGTTCACACCAACGAGCATATCGTAGGTACCACGACGAAACTCAGTGATAATTTCAATTCGCTCGAGCGCTTTAACATCGCTGTGCAAGTACACCGACTTAATCTGCTTCTCGGTAAGATACTCTGCCAAATCTTCTGCCATCTTTTTGGTGAGCGTCGTAGCAAGCACACGACCACCTTTTGCAATTGCAGCTTCTGCCTCTGCAATAAAATCAGCAACCTGGCCTTTGTAGTCGCCAGTTTCGGTCACCGGCTTCACATCAACAATAGGGTCAAGCAATCCAGTTGGACGAATGACCTGTTGTACAATCTGTGTTGAGTGCTCAAGCTCGTACTTACCTGGAGTGGCTGAGGTGTAAATCGTCTGCGGCATGCGCGCTTCAAACTCATCGAATTTGAGTGGTCGGTTATCGAGTGCGCTTGGAAGCCGAAAGCCGTGCGCAACGAGTGTTTCTTTTCGAGAACGATCGCCATTGTACATGCCACCAACCTGCGGAATCGTGACGTGTGATTCATCAACAATCAGCAAGTAGTCTGGTGTGCCATCTGCTTTATGCGGAAAGTATGAAAGCAACGTATCAGGTGCCTCCCCCGGCTTTTTACCAGAAAAGTGTCGTGAGTAATTTTCAATACCGTTCGTGTACCCCATCTCTCGAATGAGGGCGATATCGTAGCGGGTACGGCGCTTCAATCGTTCATGCTCAAGCACCTTCCCCTCTGCTTCAAGCACCTTGAGACGTTCCTCAAGCTCGTGTTCGATTGACTTCACTGCCACATCAAGTTTGTCTTTATCCGTTACGAAGTGCTTTGCTGGAAAAAAGTAAAAGTACTCGAGCTCGCCGATAATGCTTCGTGTCGTCGCATCAATCTGCGTGATGTGGCTAATTGTGCTTCCATCAAACGTAATACGCACGATAAACTTTTCTGAAATTGGCATCACCTCAATTGATTGCCCGATTGCACGCACGAGTCCCGGTGTGAGATCTGCGTTGGTGCGATTGTAGTGGAGCTTAATCAGCTCGCGCAAAAAATCGCCGCGCTCCATGGTATCACCGCGAGATAATTTGAAATTTACCTTTTCGTACTCTTCTGGAGAACCCAACCCGTAAATACATGACACCGATGCAACCACAATCACATCCTTTCGCGTGAGCAGTGCTTGTGTTGATGCATGCCTGAGACGATCAATCTCCGCATTTACTTGTGCCTCTTTCTCAATGTACGTATCAGTTACTGGCATGTACGCCTCAGGCTGGTAGTAGTCGTAGTACGAGACGAAGTAGTGCACGGCATTATCTGGAAAGAATTCTCGATACTCTTGCGCTAGCTGTGCCGCAAGCGTTTTGTTGTGTGCAAGTACAAGGGTCGGCTTTCCTACTTGAGCAATGATATTTGCGGCAGTAAACGTCTTTCCAGAACCTGTTACACCCAGAAGCGTTTGGTGCTTTTCGCCCTTTTTAAGTCCTTCCATGAGCGCAGCAATAGCCTTCGGCTGATCACCAGCTGGCTCATACGGTGCTTTAAGCACAAATGTTCCCTCGTCTTTTGCTGCCATAGTGTGTTGACTATACCACGTTTGAGCTTTTGTACTTTGCAAGAAAAGTATCGCGATACTCGACAAAATTTCCATCAATAATTGCCTGCCGTGCACCATCTACAAGCGCGATGATGAAGCGAAGGTTATGAAGTGAGGCAAGTACCCCACCGAGCATCTCATCCGCACGAAAGAGATGTGCAAGGTATCCGCGCGTATACGTCTGGCTAATCTTAAAATCAAACTCGGGATCGAGCGACGTGAAATCATCGCGATACTGACTCTTCATGAGATTAATTTTGCCGCGAGTAGTGTAAATCGTCCCCGTTCGCGCCAATCGTGTTGCCGCAACACAATCAAACAAATCACACCCACGCTCAATTGCCATCAGCAAGTCTTCTGGTTCACCTATACCGAGTAAGTGGCGCGGCTTTTCTTTTGGCAAAAGTTCATTCACCCACTGTACCGCTTGCGACATGTCAGCCTTTTCAAATGATCCTCCGATACCAAACCCGTCAAAGTCCATTCCACCAATCACGCGTGCACTTTCTTTGCGAAGCTCCTCCACGCGTCCACCTTGCACAATGCCAAAGAGTGCCTGCTTTGCGGCTTGTTCTGGATGTGTCTTGTGGTACTCAAGTGATTGCTTTGCCCAGCGATGCGTACGATCGAGCGCCTCCGCCTGATACCGTTTCCCCTCCTCAGGTGCCGTACATTCATCAAATGCAAAGATGATGTCAGCGCCAAGGTTGTGCTGAATGTCGATTGATTTCTCTGGAGTGAAGTAGTGTGCAGAACCATCAATGTGTGACCGAAACATCACACCATTTGGATCAACTTGAGCTGGCTTAAAGTGTTCGGCAACATTGCGACCCTCACGCACCGCGCTCGTATCCGCAAGCTTAATTTCTTCTGCGCCAGTTCCATTAATTTTTTTAACCTTATTTCCAAACGCAACGCCAAGAGAAAACACCTGGTACCCACCAGAATCAGTCATAGTAGGTCCACGCCAATTCATGAGTGTGTGTAAACCACCAGCCTTTGCGACACGCTCATCGCCTGGCTCTAAGTATAAATGGTAGGTATTTGCGAGCAGCACCTGCGCACCAATTTCTGCAAGCTGCTCTGGCTGCAAGCCTTTGATTGTCGCTTTTGTGGCTACGGGAACAAATGCCGGCGTGTTGATTGCGCCGTGCGCAGTATGCAGCACACCGGCGCGTCCAAGCGCACCATTTCCAATCTCTGAGACAATTTTGAAATCAATAGGATTTGGCATGTCCGCAAAGAGTACAACATAAATTACACTTTGTCACGCAGCTGCAAGAGTTCTACACACGTATGAAAGTCGCACCACCTTTGCACATGACACGGCATGTTACAATACCTGCACCATGTTTCCTCGACGACGACACCCACGCCCCTACAAGCACGTAAATGTTGAGCCAATCACGTTTGCAAAACTCAACAAAGAAACTGAAGATCGCGTTAATCGCATTAGCGAAGAGTTTAAAAACGGCTTTTCTCTTCTTGAGACCTGCACACACTCTGTGACTTTTTGGGGTTCAGCACGCACCAAACCAGGAGAACCCGACTACGTACGCGCCGAAAAACTTGCGGCACGCATTCACCGTGAGCTTGGCTACGCAATTATTACTGGTGGAGGTCCTGGCATTATGGCTGCAGGAAACTGTGGCGCATACGATGCTGGTGGCAAATCAGTCGGCCTTACCATCAAGCTTCCATTTGAACAGGTCACAAACCTTTGTCTTACGCATCACATGGATTTCCAATACTTCTTTACCCGAAAGGTGTGTTTGGCTTTTGCAGCAGAAGCGTATGTCTACTTCCCTGGCGGTTTTGGAACACTCGATGAACTTTTTGAAGTTCTCACGCTAGTACAAACAAATAAAATTACACCGGCACCGGCAATCATTCTCTACGGTAAAAAATTCTGGGGCGATCTTGATTGGTTCATTAGGAAACAGCTACTCAAAACAGAAAAAATTAATCCCGAAGATTTAAACCTCTACACAATTACAGACGACGAAGACAAAATCATTGAGCTGATTAAAAAAGCCCCGATTCGAAAACACGGATAATTATCCGAGCAAAAAGAAGTAGGCAACAACCAGGAGCGCAACAACTATTGCAATTCCTGTCTGCAATTTCTTAGTTTCCATAGATTTTATTATACAAGAGGTTCTCCTGGCGGTACAGCGGCTTGTCCAGCGGTGTTTAATTTAATCGCAATAGCACCATGTGATTCAAGCGCCGCCTCAACCTGAGCGCGAACCTTATCGGGGTACGCAACACCACGAATAACGAACTCTCGCTCATTACCAGCGGTTTGTATACGAACGTCCCCAAACCCAATCATTGTTGCAATAAAGCCACGCACGTCGGTTGCAATATCTTGAATTTTTGAAAGCTGCATTGTTGCAACTTCGCGACTAAAGAGGCCCCGTTGTTCAATATCGATAACTCGCTGATTTGTCACTACCCACACATCAAGATAGTAATCAGTCCAGAGGTAGGCCATAACCACAATGAGCGCAAGCACCCAGAACGTGTAGCAGACAGCAAACAAAAGTAATCCATTGCCTGGCGTTGAAAAGGTAAGTGGCAACACACTCACCACCGCATAGAGCACCATTGGCAAAAGTGTACCAAGCACACAGAAACCAAGTTCTGCAACCAGTACAAACCAGTGTTTACGAACCTCAAACAGCACCACCTCGCCCTGATCAAAAGAAATAGACATACATTACGACGTTAGAGCGTATGCGCTAATAAGCAATGCCGAGAGAACGAAAAGCCCGATGCAGGCAGTGAAGTACAGCCCTTTCACAAATACTCGGTTGTTGCCTTCAACACCATAGTAGCCCCAGTGATGGACGAACATCCAGCTAATTGCACCAACAACAAGGAGCGCAAGCACAAATACTCCCCAGAGCACCCCTGCGGTAATAGGAAGCGGAATGACAATATCTGCACCTCGCGCGACAACTGGTTGCATACATATATTGTAGCAAATATGTGGGCGAAATAGTCTAGATTTGCTACAATGGTCGCTATGAAAGACAAGCTCTCAACCGATAGCTACAAAGGTGTACGCGATTTTTACCCAGAAGAACAATACATTCAGGATTACATTTTTTTCGTTTGGGAGCACACTCTCGAAAGCTTTGGATATGAAAAGTACAACGCGTCTGTACTTGAGCCAACAGAACTCTACCGAGCAAAATCAGGTGAAGAGATTGTAAACGAGCAAACCTACCAATTTATCGATCGAGGAGACAGAGAGGTTACCCTCCGTCCAGAAATGACCCCAACTGTTGCTCGCCTCGTGGCAAAACGCCGCCGAGACCTCACCCTCCCTGTTCGTTGGTACTCAATTCCAAACTTATTTCGCTACGAACGACCACAACGCGGTAGACTCCGCGAGCACTGGCAGCTCAATGCTGACATGTTTGGCAGTACCAGCATCGAAGCAGATGTTGAAATGATTGAGCTTGCAGCCACCATTCTTAAAAACTTTGGCTTAAATGATACGCAGTACGAAATTCGCATCAATGATTTGCAAGCACTCCAGCAGACACTCAGTGAAGCGGGTCTAAATGACATTGAGGCACACCAGTACCGAAAGCTTCTAGATAAAAAAGATAAAATGAGCGATTTTGACGAGCAAGCAGAACGACTGCTTGGAAGACCTTTTACACTCACACTTGCACCGAGCGAGGCAATTGAAACAGTAATTGCGAAACTTCACCAACGGAGAATTGCCAATGTCCGCTTTGTTCCATCACTGGTTCGTGGTTTTGATTACTACACAGGACTTGTCTTTGAAGTCTTTAGCACCGACCCAACCAACAATCGATCACTCTTTGGTGGTGGTAGGTATGACAATCTAACCTCCCTTTTTGATGACACACCAATGCCGGCTGTTGGTTTTGGTATGGGTGACGTAACAACTCGCGATGTACTCGAAACGTATAATCTACTCCCTCCATATAAACCAACTACAGCAGTATCACTCTGCGTCCTCAATGATGCTTTCTACGATCTTGCGGCCGAACTTGCACAAGAGCTTCGACTCGAAGGTCTCAACGTATCCCTCGATGTATCCGGAAAAAAGATTGGTGAGCAAATTACCAAAGCAAATAAGCGCGGTGTACCGTTCATTATTGCAATCGGTGATGACGAAGCAGCAAGCGATACCTTTGTGGTAAAGCACATGGCGACAGGTGTAGAAAAGAAATGTAAGCGCCGCAAGATTGCCGCGTTTGTAAAGAAGGCAACCACAAGATAGAATATCCTCTTCTACCCTAACGAATAGATTTTCCTCATGCGTAAAATTACCTTTGATATTGAAACAACAAACACTTTTGACGAAGCAGGTTCGAGTAACCCAGCAGACCTCGATCTTGCCGTTGTCTGTATTCACGACTCAGCTGATGATACCTATACGCACTACACCAAGGAAACGCTACACATGCTGTGGCCACGTATTGAGGCCGCAGATCTGCTCATTGGCTTTAACTCAAACCATTTTGACGTCCCCTTGCTCAATAAGTACTACGCAGGAGATTTAACGCAGCTCAAAAGTCTTGATTTGCTTGAGAAAATTCACGCGGCACTTGGACGACGAATTAAACTTGATGATATTGCACAGGCAACGCTTGGTGAGAAAAAGAGCGGTAGCGGCCTTGAATCAATTGTATGGTGGCGAAACGGCGAGTACCAAAAAGTAATTGATTACTGCATTCAAGATGTCAAAGTTACCAAGAATATTTACGACTACGCACGTGAGCACGGAAAACTAAAGTACCCAAAACTTGGCAGCATTGATGAGTTTCCACTCGACACAAGTGACTGGGAAACCCTTGGCGGCACGCTTGCGCCAACGCTTGGATTCTAGGCGGATAGCTAGACAAAAAACACAAGCAGCAGCACGGCAAGTATAAGCCGGTACCAAATGAATACCTGCAATGTATGGCGCTTAAGGTAAGACACCAGAAAATGGATTGCTGCGAGACCAACTACAAATGAAACAACAGACCCGGTAAGTAGCGGTGTACCGACACTTGCAAGCAAGCCTGCCTGATAGAGATCAAGTAACTTTTTAAGTCCTGAACCAAGGAGGATTGGAAATGCTAGTACAAATGCAAAACGTGTTGCGGCTTCTCGATTCAATCCCAAAAAAAGTCCGCCCGCGATAGTCATTCCTGATCGAGAAAACCCTGGGACAAGTGCCAATGCCTGGAAGCAGCCGATCAAAAAACCTCGGGTCCGTGTAAGCGCTGATTGCCCTGAAGCAAATCGTTCAGCCGCATACATAATCAGCGCCCCAACAACAAGCGAAAGAGCGACGAGCTGCGTGCTTCGAAAGAGCGTATCCATAACATCTTCAAGCAATAGACCAGCGCCCACAGCGGGAATAGTTCCAAGGACGATTGCGACAAGCAGCGTACGCTCTGTCTGAGCGACAGGTTTTCGAAGCATCATGAGCCATGCACTACGCAGACAACCAAATAAATCTTTAGAAAAGTAAACGAGTACTGCAAGAGTTGTAGCGAGCTGCAGCACGGCATCGAATGCGAGCTCGTAGCTTGCCTGTGCACCTAAAAAGGTTCTCGCGATAATCAAGTGGCCAGAAGAAGACACCGGGATAAACTCTGTTAGACCTTGCACGATGCCTAAAATTATTGCGTTCACGAACTCCATACTGTGCTGTATACTTAGTGGCATTAGCATAACACGAAGTAGAGACATGGAAGGAAACAAAGCATTTGTACCCGCATCGATTGTAGTAGCAGGACTCATCATCGCTGGGGCAATCTTCTTTACCGGCAACCGTGATGGCGCTGTTCCAACAGCACCACAAGACGGAACGGCCGCAACAGAAGTAAACGTTGAGCCTGTATCAGCACAAGATCATATCCAAGGAAACCCAGACGCAGAAATAGTGGTTATCGAGTATTCAGATTACGAGTGTCCATTCTGCGGACGGTTCCACCCAACAATGGAACAGATTATGAGTGAGTACGGCGCAACTGGAAAAGTGGCATGGGTATTCCGCCATTTCCCACTTGATCAAATTCACCCAGACGCACGCCCAGCAGCAGAAGCATCTGAGTGTGTGGCAGAACTTAATGGCAACGACGCTTTCTGGCAGTACACTAAAAAACTCTTTGAGGGACAGCCAACGTCACTTACTACTGACAATCTCAAGAGCAATGCAGAATCAGTTGGCGTAAACGGTGAAGCATTTACCGCGTGTGTTGACAGTAATCGTCATGAAGCAACGGTAGAAGCGCAATTCCAAAGTGGACGTGCACTCGCAGAGGCAGATCCACAGTTTGGTACGCCATATTCAGTCGTTGTAACTAAATCAGGCCAGCAAGTTGTAATCGCCGGCGCACAGCCATACAGCGTTGTGAAGCAGGTTATTGATAGCCTCCTTGCAGGTGAAACAGTAGCACAGGAGTAAAGAACACTCTCCCCATCCTGCAAAACAGGCGGCGCGCAAAGCGCGCCGCCTGTTTTTCTATGTACTCTCGCCCTTTCCTAATCCGGCATCACTGATCGAAGCGCACAAAACTCACAGTCCTCAGTGTCACAACGCTTATTCCAGAATGCGAGATTATATATATCA
>JBEBBG010000019.1:0-54232 GCA_041158505.1 Candidatus Parcubacteria bacterium
AACGGCGTCTTGGCAGATATCACATTCTGCAAGGGCAAAGAAACGGTGGAAGCAATTGCTTTCATGTTCGACGGTGACAACGGTGGCATGCTCTGCGTGCCGTAAAGTAAAAATTAACCGCTTTTAGGATATTTGGCGCCCAAATCCTAACCTCAGACAACACGGTCTGAGGTTTTATTATTTATGCAATTCAATTAACATTATGTGACAATCTTTTTCTCACTTTTTATTTATTTACAATACTCAATTTACTACTTTCAATACCGCTTAATATCTCATATTTCTCAAACACCCATTGTTCTAGCTGGTTCCAAGTTTCTAAAGGCATCTCCACATTTCAAAGAATTTCAAATTATTTCGAGAAATTTATAATAATTTCAATTAGTTTCTAAAATCTAATACAAATGTTGTCTGAACAATATAATCAGAATCTTTTAAGATTTCTTTTGTTAGTTTTGCATCTTCTTCTGATAAGGAGTATTTTTTTATTAATATATTAGATAAACCTTTTACTTCCCTATCTTGAATAAGATCATATTTAATTTGAAGAGACTCAAATATATTTTTTAATTCATCTGCGTTGCTAAAATAAAATTCGTCTCTTTTCAGAAGATCAATTTGGCCATCAAAAAGATCATCGGCAGATGTTTTTAATAAATCAGAGTTATTTTTTGAACCTTGATGTTGAATGATTGCAATACCTTTAGTTAATCTCTTAATATTACCAATTATTTTTTGCTGATTTTCTAAAGAATTCCAAGCTAAAACATACCTACACAGGGTTATGTCGAAGCACTTATCTTCTATAGGAATTTCAATCAGATTACTGTTAATCTTAACCTGAGCAATATTATTATTTAAATCATCCTCATTTATTTCAACAGCGGTTGTCTTAATTTTATAATCGTCCAACTTACTTATAAGGTCTTGTAAGAACTCTCCTCTGTGACTACCTAAATCTAAAACATTTATTTCTGAACCCGAATCAAACTCCTTTTTGATTATTTTTGAAAAGAGATCTGCAGACTCCCCATAAACTGTCTTTATAGCCTGATCATCTGATAAACCATGAAATAGCCTGCCGGCAAATATTCCTTGTATCTTTGATAACATAAAAGAAAGAATATCATCTAAAGATTCCTAAATAAAGTCGCCATCAGAGGTGATAACTTCGTTCACTAATCTCCACAATTTATAAATATTTCAATATATTTAAAATAATTTCAAACTATTAAGATATTACACTAATATTGACTAATAATATATTTAATGTATAATTTTAAATGAATTCTGAACCCACACACTACAAATAAATGAAGAAATTCTTGCTTATTCTCACCCTTGCCTGTGTCGCTCTTTCCGCGACAGCAAGCCCGCGATTTGATCGCAACAGAAACATGGCAGGCCAAGTAATTGACTTGGCCACAGGGAGAGGGGTTATTCCTCAGCATGCAGACAGTATCACCTCCGATGGTGCTCGGCTTTATTACAAAGTCGGGATTGCAGAGGTGAAAGTGATTCGAGACTTCGAAGTCTACGAGATTGTCGGCACGAACTCTCAGAGTATCGCAGACTTCATCGGTTATCATGATTTCCTCGAAATCATCTCGGTACTCGCAAAAGAGGATGTTGCTGGTTTCATCATGGTGACTAAGAAAAAGTCAACACCCTGAAATAACACGAACAACCGTCACCCCACCGAAAGACACCACGTCTTCGGATGGGGTGTTTTATTTCATACAAGTGATAACTTCGTTCACTAATCTCCACATCACTAAACCTCAAAAGTATGTACCGACCCATTTGGAACATCAACATCTGATTTATTCTGAAACATTTTGTACATCAGCCTTATAATTCCCTTACTTGTTACAACTAATACCTTTTCGTATTCGAGCGTTTTTGCTTGGTGAATGAAAGTATGTATACGCTTTTCAACATCAATTACAGATTCGCCTCCATACTGGCGATAGTCATATGTTTGATTCTTATTATGAATTCGCAGCGTGTCACCATTTGGAATTTCAGACCACATCTTCCCTGCTAACGAACCAAAGTCCTGCTCGCGCAAACTATCATCAAAAATAATTTTCTTTTTCAATGCATCAGCCACGATCTGAGAACTTGTTGCAACTCGTTTAAGCGACGAAGAAAAAATAATATCAAAATCTTTTGGTAGATCTGGAATACTATCCACCATTTGTTTAACACCTTCTTCGTTTAAAGGTTCATCAACTGTTACGCCCTGTATTCTGTGTTGCTTATTAAAATCAGTTTCACCATGTCGTATAAAATAGAAGATCATACATTGCATTATACAGCTTTTTAGTTTTTACAGATTGTGGTTCTAACATCCTCTACATTGCTCCACCATCACTTGACTAAATACATTTTATATTATATCGTCAACGATGCATCGTTCTTTGAAATTCGTTCAGAGAACACACTCAAACCCAAACCCGTTGAACTATGAAACTACTCTCCCTGATTGCACTTGTCTGTGCAATCGTCATTCCGAACACTATCTTCGGCGAAGACATCAACCCGGATTCAAAACAACCTTCGCTGGTTGTGAACAAGGATCTCGGGTTCGTCTACCTGCAAAAATCAGTGCCTCCTGCAGACGTCCTGGCCCGCAAAGAAGAGGAGGTTTTGAAGGAAACCGCTCGCCAACTCTTCGAAAAGTGGACCGAACACAAGGGTCAGAAGATCTTGATCACGGGTTCTGAACCGAAGTGGATTGTGCACATGGAAAACAAGAAAGGATACGTTATCCTAACCGTTGCCTTTGCGCGCATTTCACACGCGATCGATTCCACGATAATCGCTCAAACAATCGACTGACCACCCTTCCCCTCCCGAATCAAAACAAAAGCCTTGTGGCTCGTTTGAATCGCGGGGCTTTTTCTTTTTAAACAACTTGCTACAAGACACCTTCTCCAACACGGAACGTAGTTCTAACATCCTCTACAGTACTCCACATACTTAAACCGTCTTCAAAAATCCCTCCACATCCTTTGGATTCGGTTTGATTTCTTTTGAAACACTCCAGACCAAATCAAACTGAGCGCGAAGCAGCTGCGAAAAATCCTTACTACTAATAATAAAACCAAACCCCTCCTTTCGAGATGAAACAACAGCCACCTTGTCTGCATAATTCCAATACCCCATGTCCCAGGTCATTTGTTTGGGCGCTACACGAATTTCTCGTAAAAACTTTTTTCCACTGCCAAGTGCTGGTTGATCTTTGAAACTCACCGCATGTGACTTGGGCCAAATTGCATTGATGTGAATTCCACGTCGGATTCGCTCTCGGTTATGATTTTCAAAATACTCTTTTCCAAGAAAGGCAACCATCTCGCTAATCGGAAAGAGTGCTTGCGTCTCAATGTTTTCATACCACAGCAAATCATTGAGTACCTGGCGCACACCCTCCACACCAGAATAAAACTTAATCTTCGGCTCAAACGACTCCCCACCAAAGTTCATGTGTGGCAAAAAGGATTCGACAGACGCTTTTTCTTTTTGGAGTTTTGCAATTTTTTCAGCAAGGAGACGTGGAATATTTTTAGGATCATCAATATAAAATACTTTTTTGTTGTCACGAATCTGCTCAAGCACCAACGTGTGCTGGATGAGGATTTTAAGATTGTCGTACACCGATGCTCGTGGCGTATTTAGGTTTTCTGCAATTTGCCGAGCGGTCGCACCAGGGTGTTCAACGAGATACGCATAAATCCGCTTTGTAGCTGTAGCAAACCCAAGTTCGTTAAAAAATGAATCAAACATGATGATATAGGTTATTTGTCGATTTTCGACGACAGTTTTACATTAAAACAATTACCTGCTACTGTCAACGAGAACTCAACCAAGCCCTTTACCCTATGCAAATGAAACAACTACTTCTGTTTGTTGTCTGTGCCTGCACATTCGCCACGCCTGCCCTAGCTCAACTGGAGATTGATGAGCAACCCTCATACCTCCCCGCCGACGTGAGTATCAGTACAACTTACAACAGTCAGTACATCGCTTCTCGTATCAACCGCGTCATAACACCTGACCCGACCATCTGGACCCAAGCATCAATCAAATGGGAATCTGGCTTCTACTTCTCGTGGCTCGAAATTCGAGGCATTGATGATGTGTCACCAACACTCCCACCATTTGAAGAGACCCTGGTCACACTTGGCCAGTCATGGAAGTTGGATACCTTCGATTTCAAACTCGAAGCAACCATCATCAACCTCGACCCTGTTGCCAGGTGGGCAGCGCATGACCGGTATTCGTTCGACGCGTACATTTCAAAGACCTTTACGTTCAAGAAAAACGGCAAGCACAGCATCACACCAGAACTTCGGATGTTGTGGTTCTGTGACACACAAGAACTTGATGGTGGTGTTCCCATCATCATGCCGAGCGTCGCACATAAATGGCAACAACCATTTGAATACGAGCACCTCACCATCCAAAGCAAGCTCGGGCTTTGCTGGGACGGTGGTCTCTATCGAAACAATACTGAAGGCGTTTTCCTGCAAACCGACATCGGACTACAATGGAATCTGGCGAAGTTCCTCGGAACACCTGCCACACTTACCCTACCTGGGTACAAATCCCTCATCCCCATCACACATGGAAATGACGGACGCGACGGTGTACACCACGTCTTCTATGGAGGAATCAGGTTTGATTTCTAGATTGTCCGTGATGGAATTGCTGCGTAAGGCTTGTTTAGGGTCCATCCCCTAGCAAGTCTTTTTCTTTCCTGCCTAGACATACTGACCACCAGAGCTCATCACAGTTCTAACATCCTCTACCGTGCTCCACACTCACAAAATAACCTTGTTTTTCAAGGTTATTTTTGTTTTTAAGGTCTTATTTTACTTGACTTTTTGTGTAAAATATGCTAATATATAAAGGAAATCAGCATAGTTTTGCTGATAAAACAAAAACGATCTTTTTATGAAAAAACTTTGCACAATCCTTACAATCGTGTTCGCAATCGTCGTCGGAATCGGATTCTTCTGGTCATCGCACAAGCGACACCAGGATGCAGTCGAGGATCAAGTATCCTCTTTGGTGCCGTGGCACCAACAAGAAGTACGAGACTACGCCGAGATGACCTCAACGCTCAAGGTCGGCGACCTCGTTCTTGTAATCGACAACAAAGTCGACAAAAATGAACGCCACCTCGCGGTGACCAAGGTCGATGAATTCCCAGGGAACCGTCGCATCCACCTCGAAGGTAGGTACGACACCCCGGAAACCATGTTCCTTTGGTCTGGGCTTGAGGAAGGACTGAAAGTGAATAACACCTATTCGTTCCATCCAATCTATCAAGACAGCCCTGGCTACACCCAGCTTGCGACCTGGTTCTGGATCCAATAAAACTCAAAGGTAGGCCGACTACCTTATCCGAAAGGATGAATCGTCGGAATTGCCGCAAGAGAAATCCTGCGGCTTTTTTCTTTCCTAATCTTAACTGGTTGTATTAACTACTTGTGTCTCTTTTTACTTAACAAATCATTTCAAAACAACACTCATTTCCCTATTTTCTAAAGCCAGTATTGATTCGTAACTTTCAAACACCCAGCTTTCTAGCTGGTTCCATGTTTTCAATGGTATGTCCACATTTCAAAGTATTTCGAAATTACCACTTTTATAGAACTATAACGACAACGCATGCGCTGCTATACTTACCTTAATGCTAAAAGTAAAAACTACAATAAAACAAAGCCCGCTGCATGGATTAGGCTTGTTCGCAGACGAGGATATAAAAGAAGGTACTGTCATCTGGGAATTTGAACCTGGATTAGATATTTCAATTACAAAAGATGAGTATGATAGCTTATCTCAAATGCAAAAAGATTTTTTTGATCATTACGGGTACTGGAGCGACGAATTACATTTGTATATTTGTGCAGCAGATGGTTGGCGTTTTACAAATCACTCCACAAATCCAAACACTGCGACAATACATGCTGCCCCATCTAACGAAGGTCAGGATATTGCCATACGAGACATTAAAGCTAGCGAAGAACTTTTATTTGATTACCGTTCATTTGGAGAAAACCCTGAACAAATATAGATCACAGTTCTACCATTCGCTGCGTTGTCCACATCCTTGTATAAAAATCTGAGCGAGTGTCTTTATTGCTCAACCCTCCGTCCCACAAACCCAAAAATATTTTTATACCCATTTTGGCTAAACAGTACTGGGAAAAAATCGTACTCAGCAGGCACGGCTTCACCTGCCGCATTGCGATACACGGTCTGCCCTTTCTGCACGAGCTGTAAATTAGCAATCTGAGGATCAAGCTGATCACCTTCATCCTTTGGAAATTCCTCCTCAACGATAAACACTGCAGGTGCATGTCCAGTTTCAGAGACGACAGCGGCATCTGTATCAGTAAGCATTCCCTGCGCGTGCAATATTTTCTTGATATCCGTAATAATTTTTTGCGTAGCTGCAGGATCAGCATCATTGCCATACTCAAATGCAATGCCCGCTTTTGCAGATGATAGAAGCACGTTCCCTTCTGTTACTCTCATAACCAGCGCAACAGATGGCTGCACACTATCGATAAGTCGCTGTGTCTGCTGATCAAGATGATCGACAATCACCGCATCTCGAAGTGAACTTTCAGTAGAGTGAATATCAATAAACACATCTACTTGTGCTGCAATCGCAGACAGATAGAACGCAAGCTGCTCCTCATAGCTTCCTTGTTCATTTCCGACACCAACACGGTTAATGTCATGGTTAATGTATCGCACACCCTTCTCAAGTGCTTGCTCATTTGCAATGTTTGTAAGCAGTGTCCCCTGCTCAGGCACAACGTCTGCAAATACTTGTGTCACCGCAAGACCAACCCGTTCATCACCATGTGTGCACCCATTGATAAATACAATCGGCCTTTGTGCTGTTGCAATACTATCTAGTAGTTTTGTGTATTTTTCTTTGGGATTCATTGTCTACAAATTTTTAAAGAAAAAGGCATACATTATGCCTGGACTGTTTTGAGGTGCGCGTTTCTACACCGTTCGTAACACATCCTCCCCCAGAGCGCGACCTGCGCCGGATCATCAGTGTTATCAAACATCCGAAACTCAATCGTACCATGGGCCGAAATGCGAATCAGGTGCCAACAACGACGAGGGTCATCAACAAATCCATGTTCGCAGTAATACTGGTGCATGTGTGCACTGTCCGTGTATGGAGCAGGACGAAAGTTGGGTGCCATGGTTTGGTAGATTGACATCCTTTCACCCTGCGTCTTGTTCCCAGCCTCAACAAGTGTGTCGAGATCTTGGATAACATCGTTGTACACGTGCAACGCCGTTTCCATATCAGGCATGCCGATATGGAAATGCGTACCAGCTACGCGACATGCTGCAAGCAACACATCCTGCGGCAACTGAGCAGCAATCTGTTGATAGCGACCCGTTGGATCAGGGTAGACATCAAGCGGCATCGTTGCTGGAGCAACCGTTTCATACCTGACGCCAAGACCGTTCATTGAAAGCTTTTGTTGCAGCATCACCTGCTGCTCCTCAACTTTCTGTTCCATGGAATCAATCAAGGTAGGGCCAACGCGACTCTCCAACTGACACGCGGACAGTTCGTAGCCAAACGCGTCATCTTTGAGCAACGAGAGAGCGTATTGTGACAAGGGAACAATTTCATCGTCCGCATTGACCACAAATGCTTCTCGTTCGCACCCAACGTACCACGCATACTGCGGTTTAAACGCAAACCTATTACGGAACAATTCGAGTGACGTATTCATGTTTTAAAAAGAACGAAAAAGACTTCTTGTGTCTCATGGCAACAAACGAGAAACAAGAAGTCTTTAGGTTTCTTGACTCGTACATTACCGAAGTAACAGATATCAATTACCCCATGATAACGGAGGGTGTGCCGGGTTCTCACTAATGCAAGAACCACCTTGCCATTTGGCGATCTAGCCCCAACCCTGCATACGCAGGAACTAAATCAAAGGTTTTAACTCTAGGTTGAAATTACCAGAATTGAAACAAGACGTCAATTTATTAAAGGTAATCTATTGACTCCCAGAATCTTTTTATGCAATATGACCTTAAATCAGGGGGTATAATTCAATGGTAGAATGACGGTCTCCAAAACCGTATATGTGGGTTCGATTCCCACTATCCCCGCGTTCTTCAACGTAATCCATCCTAAAAAGAAAAAGCCCGGTACGCAGCACGCGCCGGGTATATTTATTTCATCAAACTAGACCTAGAGCTGAAGGCTTAGATTTTTTGCACGACCAATCCGACATACGCACCGTGCTCGTCTCCAGACTCGCACAGCTGCATATCCAGATTAAGCAACGGCTCGATAAACCCTTCCCGAAAGAGTTCCCGAGGCATTAGGGATGTCACGAAGGGAAAGGTGTTCAAGCGTTGCAATGCAAAGCGCCGTTCCACCATGTCCCGAATTTCTTGGACTGAATACATGCGGGCGTGCACCGGGATTGTTCCCCGGACACCTGCCAAATCGACCTCGAGGGTATTCATAATCGGATTAAAGATTGCCGCAATTGAGTTTTGCCACGGCAATATCGACCGATGTACGAGTGCGTCCGCGTTATAAAAAGAGAGGTATGCGTAACCGCCCCTAGTAAGCACGCGTCGCACTTCACTCAGCAGACTTTGGATGTCGACGATATCTCCACATGTGCCATTATTCATGACAACGAAAGAGACCGTTCCATCCTCAAGTGGAATTCCCTGCTCAAGGTCGCGCTGAACGAACTGAATCCTGTGCCGTTGATTGGAATTGACTTTGCCCTGTGCAACAGCGACCATCGCGGGAGAAATGTCATAGCCCACAAGAGAGCGGAATCCAGCCTTGTGATGAAAGATCATTCGCCCCGTAGCGGTACCCAGATCGACAAAAGTGCCGCGATGATCGAGCGATTCAATCGTCTCGCTAATGATTCGATTCTCAATCTGGTAGGTAAAACGCGTAGCAGGGCAGCCATCCTGGTGCGTATCGTAGGTTTCGGCAACAGACTCCGTGAGTCTGAGCAAGTTTCTTCGGAGGGCTTCTGGCGATCGATCACCAGCATTGTTACCCTCCTGACTACTT
The DNA here is from genome assembly GCA_041158505.1 of Candidatus Parcubacteria bacterium. Lineage (GTDB taxonomy): Bacteria > Patescibacteriota > Minisyncoccia > Phycocordibacterales > JAACPR01 > JAGOTN01. The sequence continues at coordinate 9,113 of JBEBBG010000019.1, forward strand.
GTTGCCTCGTCTCGCAGCATTGTTTGGTGTTTCACGCCGGCGTTGATAACCGTGTGCAACAGTGCTTGCGCAAGGTATGGATCAATACCAACTTCAGCAGCAACCTGACCAATATGCTGTAACCGCGACTGCTCCCGGCCGAGTACGACGATAGGATCTGTCCCTTTCGTGTCAACAACCAAGGTAGACAGGTCAATGCGACGCTTCACCAGACGAACAAGATGTTCATCAAGGACACCGAGTCGCTCTCCAATACCTTTGAGCCACCGGTCTTTCTGTTCTGCGCTTACCGCGCTAGGAGGATTTGTGTTCATGATTAATTGATAAGTAACGTTTACAAAGCATATTACATACCTAAAAAGAAAAAACCAGCCGGCGACGAACGCTGGCTGGTTTGTAAAATCCGGTACCGTGGCCTCAGTAAAGGGTCAGACCAAATCGATCCTGAACGAGAGCAAGGGTCTCTGCATACCTAGCACGGGCACGTTGACCGCCAGATTTCAAAACATCAATGACGTAATCATCCTGATTTGCCAATCGTGCGCGCGCCTGCTGAAACGGTTCGATGATTTCCGCAAGCGTATCGAGCATCCGCTCTTTACACTCTCGGCAACCAATACGCGCCTCCATACACTGGCGAGCAATCGTCCGATCATCCCTTTCCCCCGGCGTGATGATTTCATGCATCGGGTAGATAGACATGCAGCCATTGAATGGATCACCAGGATCAGAGAGACGCACGCGCTTCTCGTCGGTAACTCCTCGTTTCATGTAGCGCTCGCGGATCTCGTCCATGGGACTGTTGATGTCGACAGCATTGTCTGCCTCCGACTTCCCCATTTTTTTGCCGTCGAGGCCAGGCACCTTGACCATGTTCTCAACCATTTGGGGAACCACAAGGGTTTCACCAAAACGGTTATTGAAACGTTTCGCAAGGTCCCTGGCGAGTTCAACATTTGGCACCTGATCTGCACCCACAGGCACAAGCGTTGCTTGTGCACCGAGGATATCAGCAGCCATCAACACTGGGTACGAGAGAAGCCCCATTGTCTGACGCTGAGGATGTTTTGCCATCAGGTCTTTGATGGTTGGCAACTGCGCGACTTGGTTGTACGACTGCAGCATACCGAGCAGCAATGCGAGCTGTGAGATTTCGGGCACACTCGACTGCGCAAAGATAATCGACTGCTCAGGATCAAGCCCTGCAGCCAAATAGTCTTTTGCAATTTCAACGAGATTCCCCCGAAGTTCCTCGGGGTTATCGAGCGTCGTGAGTGTGTGGAGATCAGCGATAAAGTACAGACTCGTACAATCATCACTTGCGTACTGCACGAACTGCCTGACGGCACCGAGCAGATTACCAACATGCAACTTTCCAGTCGCACGAATTCCAGAGAGAATTGTGGGTTTCATTCGGAGGGTGGAGGGGGTGATGTGTGAAGATAACTGAATTCAAAATTAACAGGGAGAATTTCCTCGTTGCATGTGCCACAAGTAATTTTTCCCTGAACTTCTTCACCGCTTTGGTATTTTTCACATTTCGTGCACCAGATAAGCGGACGTTTACAGCGCGGACACCATCGCTTCTTTGCAGTTTTGTCCCTGCCCGGAAGGATGCTGCCCGACGTCGTGAGTTGGCACGCAAGGCACCAGAACGACACCAGGACGGTATCGTGTTCTTTTTGTGGAGAGAACATGGTTATTTCCTTATGTTTCAATGCTGATATTACGTAAAATGAAGAAAAATACAAGAATCTTCAAAAGTTCTTGCTCAAACTCTGGTGATTTCTTTTTCTGCTATACTACACGCATGGCATTTCTCACCATCATCACCATGTTGGCACCAATCATCTTGGGCTTGGCACTGCTGCTTCTGATGCTCAATCTTATGTTGCTGGCAGTTGCACTCATCGGCGGCAAGAAAGCACGACAGACACCAGCGTACAAAATCGGCATGAAGATGCTTAAAATTCTCTTTGTGATTGTACTGGTCACACTTGCGGTTGTTGCACTACACGGCACCCTGCGTTAGATGTTTTTAAAACACTCACACACGAATTGTTTAGTATATTGACAATATAAATAATTCAATACATAAATAATAAAGGTGTTTTCCTCCTGCGCGTTGATCGCAATTCCGCGGTCGCCACAACCCATGAACTGGGTATTCGCAATGGAAAACAAAAAAATGAGAACGATTTCGTTCTCGGCAAATATTGGGGTGGTCGCCGGATACGGCCACCAGAATCAAAACGAAGAAACGCCCGCCGACATTGTTGGAAAGGTCTGGCAAGGAATTGCCGCCGAGTACTTCAGAGCAAATGGTGTCTACGTGGGAGCTGTCATCGCAGACGCGAAGACGGTCTACCACAAGGACTGGGGATGCCCGGGCGGAGGTGAAAACACTGCCCTCGTTACTGGGACGTGCAACCCCCATTTCACCGACACCACCGCCTACAAAGCAGCTGTGACGGAAGTGCTACACCTTGTCGCAAGGCAGTTGGGTCAATCAACAACCCAACTCACCTTCTCGGAGGTCGAGTTCGAGTACTTCGACCTCCGCGATTCTGAGAAGTAATCGCCACACCCTATCCACCCAACAGGGTCTTGAGCAATCGGGACCCTGTTTTTCTTTACCACAACACAACCAACAGTAGCACCGCCACCACAAACAACGTATACTCCGTCACCGAAATCCAGTTGAGCTTGAGGTAGTAGTGATCAACCCAATCTTCAATACCCCACCGGCGTAGGTACAAAGGAAGTTCTGCTTCTTCCCATGATGCAACGAGGCGGAGCCGGCGTTCTGCATCAGGCAGCACATTCCAGTCACCATCATGTGCAAGCATTGATTTCATCCGATTCGCACGCCGTGCAAGCAGCTTGTACCGAGTGTTGCGTAGTGGCCACAACACGGGAATGCCCCACCCCGTACCATACAAATCGTTTACAAAGTGCAGCATCGTGGCAATCAGAAAAAGTGTTCCGAAAAATGGTGCAACGTACACAGCGACCGCGCCAACAATCAAAAACAAAAGTGGAAAGTGGAAACCAGACCGATGGTCATGGGCGTACGCCGCCGAGGCTGCGAGTTTGTGTCGCTTAATGAGTTCAGGTAGCGCATCGAGATCGGGACACATTGCAAACCCAATACCGAGCAGGAGATGCCACCAGAGCAGCTCTGTCTGTGTTAGGTGTGCGGCAAGCAACATTGCAAAAATGCCGTTTGCAATATCTGCCAAAAGCGCGAGTGCGTACTTCATATAGGAGTAGCGTAGCACAAAAATAAGTGCTAACCTCAACCCCGTATGTTCTCCACACTCACACCCCCGGAACGGCGCTCTGCATCAGCAGAAGCGATCACTAAAACCCTCACTGGTAACCCTCGTGCTTTGGATCGGTACCGATTCATGCAGCCGTCCGAAGCAAACGGAACGCTGGTGAAACACCGAATCACGGTGCCCACACTCGCGACGGTCCTCATGCGCGAAGGAGATATCATTCCCTTCCACGTGCATGGCCGGCGCGACAAGCGGTACGTCTTTAGCGGCATCGGAAGGTTCAGCGTCTTCCTCTACCGCCCCAGAGGCGGCAAGAGACAAGCCCTTATCCGCGAGGTGATCCAAACCGGACCAGAAGACAGATTGGCGACCGTGGAGGTGCCGCGTGGCACCTTCCATGCCGTCGTCTGTCACTACGTCAATCGAGCAAATGCCGATTTTTCGGAAACAGATGGCCGGGCAACATTTGACGTTGTTGCAACCGGAAACGACCCGACGGACATTCACTGGGATCCGAATCTCGAGCAACTGCTCGCACACGTTTCGTTCAATCCCAAGATTGATTCCCTGCCGTGGGCCTGACGTTTGCGCAATGTGCTGTTCTCTCGTGCTCACTGGTAACCCCGGTGAGCTTTTTCTTTTCCCTGCTTACTCAGGTTTCGTCTTGCGGTATCCAATCACCACGGACGCAGCGAGCGCCATAATGACGAGGTTCTTAATGATGTACTGTCCTTCAAGTGATGGAACACCAAATGCAATCCAACTAACGTGCGGCACGAGGATGAGTGGCAACACGGTTGTAACCATGTGTGGAATCAACAGAATCGCAGCAATCGTTTGCGTCTTTCGAGAGAGGAACAGCACACCGATGAGCATTTCGGCCCAGCCGAGAAAAATGATAAACGAGTCGAGTGGCCACCACGTGATGGTAACGTCACGAAGCGCATCAACGAGTGGTGTCGCAGGCGACAAACCAAGCACCTTCAGTAATCCAAACCAGAAAAAGATAATGAAGAGTGCGATGTGGGCAAACATGTACGTTGCGTAGCGTGCGGTTGGTGTTTTCATACAATGATTTTATCACGGCAAACCGACACGTCACAGATATTTTTGCAGTATGCAAGAAAGTATAAAAAGAAAAAGAGTGGCGCGCGAACGCGCCACTCCACAAAAACTCGTTGGCCAACTTCAGTGAAGCCACGTCTTGAGGTACGCGAGCGTGGTTCGGTAGTACTTCTCTGGATCAACCGCAGGAGGAAGCCCTTCTCCGAGCACGGGGATTTGCTCCCGGACGACCTGACCGAACGGCTCGGCCACGATGGGGCCTTCGTAGTTCATACCCCGGAGCGCTAGCCCGATTTGTTCCCAGCCGCGGGAGTTGTCGTGCACCCATGCGTTTTTGTTGCGACCAGGAATTTCCCGGCCAGCAAAGCCGTGCGCGTGCAAGTAGCCGAGCATCGACTCACCTGTTTCATGCGTACCGGCCGCCCGAAGCTCGAGCACCGCGTTGAGACGACGCTGGTACATGTGGAACGTGTCTGCGTGCCAGCGGAAACGCGGCCCGAGGGCGCGGCAAATTAGAAGCACCGGCTCAAGACCACCGAGCGCTTTGTCCTCTTCGGGACGCAGGTACTCGATGTTGATCTGGAGGTTGAGTTCTCCCACCTGCGGCAGGATGTGGTCGTAAAAGCTGATTGCCCGTGTCACGATTTCCTCCTGACAAAACTCATCGTAGTCGCGACCAAGCACGAAGCAGCTCGGACCGGTGATGTGCCGGACCCGAAGCCCAGCTCCCTGGAGAGCCTGAATGTACGCAAAGTCCTCATCGAATGTCTTCAGCACCTCAGCAAAGGCTTTCGGGGAGCATTCTCCGATGGGATCTCCGAACGATCCATCGCCCGGGAAAAACCGGCAGTACGAAACTTCGGAAATGCCGCCCAAGAGCACTGCATCCGCGGCTTCTTTGGCAGACATGAAGTTGAGCGGTTTGCCGACGATTTCAAAAATCGTGGCCCCAGCTTGATGTGCGATACGGACCGCGTCGGTGAGCAGGTTGCCCTGCCCCGGATTGAGCACGCCTTGAAAGGCGAGCCAGTGTGCGCCGAGCTGGCGCTGAGTCTCAGTGTTCATAACGAATGGTTGTTTTCAAGTGCGGCACATACCGATGCGCTGCTTTACAGATTCAGGCATACACTACAATGGATTCACAATCAGTCAAGGAACGTACCCTATACAGTTGCACATCTGCTACAATACTTCTCATATGCGTATTCATATTAAAAAGTACTTACCAGAATTTGTATACGGCGGCATTGATGGAGCTGTTACCACATTTGCAATTGTTGCCGGTGTTGTTGGTGCGTCCCTCTCCCCAACCATTATCCTCATTCTTGGCTTTGCAAACGTTCTTGCAGACGGCTTCTCGATGGGTATTTCAAACTTCCTGTCACAAACATCGGAAAATGATTTGCGAGATGACACCCGAAAAAATGCACGCAAAACATCACTCGCAACGTTTATCTCCTTTGTCATTGTTGGTCTCATCCCACTCTCGCCGTACATTGTTGGTGCGATAGCAAACTACGCAGGTGACGCACTCTTTGTATGGTCAACGCTGCTAACCCTCGTCGCGTTCTATTGGATTGGCTACATGAAAGGTATTTTTACACATGGTAAAAAGCACCGTGCGGCATTCCAGACGCTTGCTATGGGTACCGCAGCAGCTTTGATCTCGTATATCGTAGGATACGCACTCAGCTTTGTGGCGTAAGGACACAAAAGCACGGACAAATTGATTGCCATTTCACATCTCACATGCTACCCTGACGACACAGCTCGGCACTAGGGTCGAGCCTTTATTATTGACCGAAAAATCCCATGGAACCACAGGACATGAATCCAATCGATGAGACAACCGAAGAGGAAGTCGCTGAGATGGACGCCGACATGGAGTCAGCAGAAGAGATCGAAGCCGACGATGAGGAGGCTTTTGATGACGCTGACGAGTCAGCTGAGTAATAGTACTCAGGCACACTAGTGCCACACAGAAAACGGCCGGCGCTTCGCGCCGGCCGTTTTCTTTTACTGAGCAGGATCTGCAAAACCCTACTCCTCAAACGTCGGCACGGTCTCTCCTGCAACCACATCCCCACGCGTCCCTAAATCTGGTGCACCGACCTGCTCTGGCTCACGCATCAAAATTGCAACCAAGAGCACGATGATCACGAGAACAACAAGTGCTACCACGGTTCGCGTTTGTTTCTGTTTCATGCAGACATTCTAGCACAGTAAAGCAATATACCTGTCAGCAATTGACTTGCAATAAAAAAATTGTAGTATCGCAAACAATGCACACGATCTTCTTTTCTACTCACCCTGCCGTTGGCCAGCTTGCTGTCATGCCCGCCATACAACAACTGTTGAAGGACGAACACCTCAAGGCTGTCAACGTTCACTTGGAGGCCGCCATTGTTGTCGTCGGTTCTGACACTGAGTACACCACGCTGCACCACGACCACGACACTCGGCACTTCTGCTTCCTGTCCAGATCTCCGCAAACGGTCCATAACGGCACCTTCGTCGGAGACCTTCTGGGAACCCTTGCCCACATTCAGGCACTGGCAAGATAACCCTTCGGCGCCCCCGGTAACCCCTAGCGACCCCCTTCTGGGACCACCGCTTTTTCTTTCAAATCCCTTCCAAAATAAGCCTATTTGTGTTACAGTATCCCCTACACCTAATTCATATACACTTTGCGAAAAGGAAAGAAAAAACAACCAGAGCAGCTGCCATCAGCTACCATCAATGAAGCCATCAGAGCCAAGGAACTTCGTGTCCTCGATGATGACGGCAACAACTACGGTATTTTGACCCGCGCAGAGGCTCTGGCAAAGGCAAAAGAGATGGAAATGGACCTCATTGAGATCTCTCCAAATGCCGTTCCTCCGGTTGCAAAGATCATGGATTATGGTAAGTTTCAGTACGACCAAAAGAAGAAAATAAAGGCCCAAAAAGCCAAAGCTCACAACGTCGAAGTTAAGAGCATCCAGGTCAAAATCGGTACCGACGAGAACGACCTCAACATCAAAGCAAAGCGTGCCTCAGAATGGCTCAACGAAGGACATCGAGTTAAAATTGAACTCTTCCTCCCGGGCCGCTCAAAGTATCTCGATGAGAACTTCCTCAAGGAACGACTGACTCGAGTGTTGAAGCTAATTACCGTCGAGTACGCTGTGGCCGATGAAGCAAAAAAGGTTCCAAAGGGCCTCGCCACAATCATTGAACGAGCAAAAAAGTAACATGAAGACTAATAAATCATTCAAAAAACGCCTCAAGGTAACAAAAAGCGGCAAGATCATTGCCCGCCGCAAGGGCCAGAACCACTACAATGCCAAGGACAGTGGTACCACGACGATTGCAAAACGTCGCACCACCAAGATTCCGATGACCCAAAAGTCACGAAGTCGATTTCTCATTAACGTAACAAACAAGTAGTATGTCACGCGTTAAAGGAGGTGTAACGGCGCTCAAGCGCCGAAAGAATGTTCTCAAGGCAACGAAGGGGTTCCGACACGGCCGCAAGTCAAAGGAGCGAACAGCACGAACAGCTATTCGCAAGGCTGGCCAGCACGCGTTCAATGATCGACGCAAGAAGAAAGGAAATTTCCGATCTCTCTGGATTACTCGACTCAACGCTGCGCTTCGCCTCGAAGGTGAAACGTACAGCGCGTTTATCGGCAAGCTCACTGCAAAGCGAATCGGTGTAAACCGAAAGATGCTCTCAGAGATTGCTCGAGACAACGTCGAGAGTTTCAAGCGAATTGTCGCGCAGGTAAAGTAACCTGACAGGAGGTACGAAACGTACCATGCAAAAGAGCGGCGAGGCCACAGGCCTCGCCGCTCTTTTTGTTCCCTTGCATGTTTTTACAACTCCACCACTTCCCCTTCATTTGGCATACGCGCATCAACACCGAGCGTATCTCTAACCTGCTGTACAAAAAAGAGTGAAGCCTTCGGCTCTCCCATAACCACAAACACTTGCTTCACCGCTGGTGCGGCGTGCGCCACAAAATCCAGAAGTCCAACCTTATCCTTATGTGATGAGTATCCACTGACACTCACTACCTCAGCACGCACCGGTACGTCTGTTCCATCAATGTACACACGCCGCACACCTTCCTGCAGCTGTCGTCCAGCGCTTCCTGGAATCTGGTACCCAACGAGGAGTAACCCGTTCTTTTTATTTGGCAGGTACCGCTTCTCGTGCGTTGTAATTCGCCCACCTTCGCTCATACCAGAGCTGGCAACAATAATCTTTGGACCATCCACACGCCCAATCGCTTCAGATTCTTCGCGGCGCATGGTCACCTTCAGCTTTGGAAAATCAAAAATAGCATCCCCGGCAGTAATTTCAGCTTGTACCTTTTCATTAAATAAATCTGTGTATTTCCCATACACCTCCGTCAGTCGAATACCGAGCGGCGAATCAAAAAACACCGGCACGCTTGGCACGACACCATCTTCAATCAAATCATTGAGTTCTTTAAGCAGTACTTGCGTCTTCTCGAGCGAGAACACGGGGATAATCAGTACCCCACCGCGACCAATCACCCGCCGCACCACCTCTGCCAGCTTCTGCTTTCGTGATTCCCGTTCCTGATGTACGCGATTACCGTACACGCTCTCCATAATGATGTAGTCTGCATCGGTAACATACTCAGTATCTCGAAGCAATGGCGTTGGTGAGTTTCCTAAATCCCCCGTAAACGCAATCTTCTTTCCACTCGCCTGATGTGTCATTTCTGCAATAGCAGAACCAAGAATGTGCCCCGCATCCTTAAAGAACAACGTAAAGCCAGCAATTACTTCCTCCTGATGGTATGGCACCGTCTTCCAGAGTGAAAAAGCATGTTCAACATCGGTAAGTTCATAGAGCATATCGGCATCATCAGTTGCCTCCGCGCGCATCACTCGAACCGCATCCTCAAGCATTGGTCGTGCGAGATCTCTCGTTGCAGGTGTTGAGTAAATCGTCCCCGAAAAACCATCCTTTACCAGCTTCCCAATACGCCCAATGTGGTCGATGTGCGCGTGCGTCACGATGAGCATATGAATCGAAGCGGGATCATATGGAAATGGCTGTTGATTAGCACGCTCGCTCTCTCGCCCACCTTGGGCCAGTCCACAATCAACAAGTATTCGCGTCGTACCATCAGATAGAAAAAAGTTTGCACCGGTCACTGATCCGACCCCACCATAAAAGCCGAGTGTTAGTTTGCCTTGTTCCATAGTGATTTCTTTGCGTACAAAAATGCAGCAGTACCACCCAGTATATCCATACCGATGTCCTGCATCGTATCTACCTGATCGGCAATCACATTAGTAAAGCCAAGGAAGAGCTCCCAGAGTTCCCACCCGAGTCCCACCACAAGCACAGAGCCGAGCACCACTGCAAATACCGATCCCTTGTGCTCGCGTGGGAATGAAAAGATTCCAGAGGCATAGAAGAGTAACGCCGCAAGCAAGCCAATCAAAAACCCACCTGCAAAGTGCATTACCACATCAAACCACTCTGTTCGCCAGTAGAGAAATAATGTTAAGGCAACGTAATGCATTACCGCGACAATTACAGCGAGCGTTAGCGTTTCGGTTACGAGCGGTTTTATTTTTGACACCCTGTTATTGTAACAAAAACGCCACCCAAATGGGTGACGTGTTTGCTCGGCCGACGATATGCCCTAGCTAAAGCTAGGTGGGTGACCGCAGGCAGTAGCCAAGACCGCTGCCGATGTAAGTCGTCCCTTCTTGTTTGAGATGTCTAGAACATATGGTCGGCCTATACTTAGAGTATACTCTTCCACCTGAAAAGAAAGCAACTATTTTATGAAAAAACGCTCAAAATTGACTTTGCAATGCCTTTTGTATAGTGTCATGAGGAACTGCTAGATTTTCACCCTGCACCCAAAAAACGAATCATGAGCACACAGCAAGAAGGTGAAATCGCCTTCATCATCCCCACGGGGAACATCAGCCTGGAAGACGGCTACGAACTCGAAGGAGGCACTCTCTTCATCATACTGGTCAAGCCGGACGGCGAAGCTTTCCGCATCGACCTGTACGTTGTGGGAGGGTCTGGAATCATCCAGTACCTGTTTGCGAATACCTATTCAGCAGCCTGTATGGATGCGTTAAAAAATACAAAACTCACCATCAGAAATCATGGCGGGGGTACGAATGACATCCGTTTCGTCTGCACGGTTCCAAAAAACCCTGACGGCTCTGGGAAGGCTCAAAAACGAACTACTGCATGGAATCCGATGAACCTCATTGGCGTCTTCAAAACCAAACCTGGATGCCATGCACGTGATGTACCCGCAGCTGTCGCACAGGCAATACGTGAGTACGAACAATCCATCGACTGATTTACGCACCTCACCCAACCTCAAACGCCCGTCCCAGCTTGGGACGGGCGCTTTTCTTTTTTATAAAAATCTCTCAAGCAGAACTGCGATAACCTCCACCCTACTCAAGCAATCCGTCGAGATTCACGTCGTAGAGAATCTGTTCGCCCACGAGTCGGTATGAAAGCAACTCATTGCTACTAAACCAGTGCGCAATTTCTTTCACCGCTTCATCAGGCGTACCCGATGCGTGCACCAGGTTTCGCACTGCCCGTCCATTACCATTCGACAGTGGGTACGAATCAATCACAAAATCACCGCGAATGGTTCCAACGTCAGACGTTAGCGGCTCCGTGCTGCCAACCAGCTTTCGAACCACTGGCACTGCGTGTGCACCCTGCCACGCCATCGCCACCACCGGTCCGCTCGTGAAGTACCGCACGAGCCCGTCGAGCACCTTCTCGGCCATCACCATTGGATCATCGCTTTCAGGCGTTAGACCTTTATCACGCATACCCGCAATCGCCTTATGCCCCACTGCCTCAAGCCAACCCGCATCAAGCGTGTAGTGGCCACGAACCTGCTCGGCATTTGGCACGAGCATCTTAATACCTACCAGCTTTAGTCCTGTTCGTTCGATCCGTCGCACCACCTCACCAATGAGTGATCGCTGCACACCATCCGGCTTAATAATGACAAGCGTCTGCTCTTTGATGACATGCTCCATAGAAAATATGTGGTTACTGTTTCGTTAAAATTTCTGCATCACCCTCGGTAATCAAAACGGTATGTTCGAACTGTGCCGAGAGTGAACCATCCTTTGTGCGGTACGTGTAACCATCTGTCTTATCGAGGACAATTGCCCCATCCCCCAGACAAAACATAGGCTCAATCGCGAGCACCATACCCGGCTTAAGCTCGGGCCCAGTGCCTGGTGTGCCCTCATTGGGCACATACGGCTCTTCATGAACCGCGTACCCCACACCATGTCCTGCGAGCCCCTCTGCAATGGAAAGGCCCTCTCGGACGGCTACGGCCTCAATGGCGGCAGAGATATCTCCAATTCGATTACCACCACGGGCAGCTTTAATGCCAGCCATCAGCGCCTCTTTGGTTGCGGCAAGGAGACGATTCACACTCGTCGTACCCTGTCCTGCAACGGTCGTCACCGCATGATCGGTAAACATCCCTTCATAAATCAATCCTGCATCAATTGTTACAATATCCCCCACCTCAATGGTTACCGGTACCTCATCTGGAATGCCGTGCACAATTGCGTCATTAATCGACACGCAAATACTCGATGGAAACGGCCGCTTTGCACCCGTTGGTTTGTAGTTAAGAAATGCAGAGGTACCCCCGAGCTCACGAATACGCTGTGCGGCGTAGTCAGACAACTCATCGGTGCGTACCCCAGGAGCAATCTTTGCAACGGTCTCAGCAACAATCATAGCCAAGCGTTTACCACTCTCTCGTAGCCGTTCAATGTCTGCTTCTGTCTTAATGGTGATTGCCATACGTACCTCTACCTTTACATAAAACGGCCCGGATTGCACGTCCGGACCGCTCTCGCAACGCTGTATCGTCGTACGTTAGTACTCACGCATGGTGAGCTGCGCATCGACTTTTTTGATAACGTCGATGAGCACTGATACCGCAATAAGGAGTGATGTACCACCAAGGGTCAGTGACGTGATACCCGATGTTGCGGTTGCAATCATTGGCAACACAGCAATCAAACCAAGGAAAACGGCACCGATAAGTGTAATGCGTGAGACAACATTACCAACATGCTTTGCAGTTGAATCTCCGGGACGAACACCAGGGATGAATGCTCCAGACTTCTGAAGGTTCTTTGCCATAGCATCTGGATCAAAGGTCACCGCGGTGTAGAAGTACGTAAAGAAGAATACAAATACAAAGTATGTAATACCGTATGCGAGGTTGTTTGCGCTAAATGCTGTAAACCAGCCAAGCACCTTCTGCACCACAGGATTTTCTACAGCACTCAAGAAGTTCGTCGCCATCTGTGGCAAGAGTAAGATTGAAAGTGCAAAGATAATTGGAATCACACCAGCCTGGTTAAGACGAAGTGGGATGTAGGTTGCAGTTGCCGCAGTAGTTCGATTACCGATTGATTGTTTTGCATAGGTAACAGGCACAGGTCGCTCTGCCTCGGTCATGATGACAACGCCAAGCGTGATGAGTAGCGCACCGACAACAAAGGCGATGTACGTAAGTAGGTCTGCCGCCGTGTAGGTAAAGAGGATTTGCTCAATCGCAGTTGGAAATCCAGCCACAATACCAGCAAAGATAATGATTGAGGTACCGTTACCAATACCAAACTCGCTCATGAGCTCACCAATCCACATGAGGAGAACTGAACCAGCAGTAATCACAATGAGGTTGGTTGCGAGTGCAAACGGTGTGAGCTGCGGGATAATTCCCTGGCTTGCAAGAAGCAAGAGAAACCCAAGACCTTGAATCACCGCGAGCGGTACGCTAATGAGTCGTGAGTACTGTGAAAATCGTCGTCGTCCTGCCTCACCTTCTTCGTGGTACATCGCCTTAAGCTTTGGTGACATCATGGTCAAAAGCTGCATGATAATGCTTGCAGTGATGTATGGTCCAACACCGAGCATTACAATTGAAAGCGCAGAAAGTCCTCCTCCAGAGAAGAGATTAAGGAGACCGAGTAGTTGGTTATTCTCAAAGAATGAAGCGAGTGCGTTGTGATTTACACCAGGAACTGGAATCGCAGCGAGTAGACGAAAGACAACAAGTGCACCGAGTACAAATAAAATACGGTTACGCAGTGTCGCGTCCTTGGCGATCAATCGAAGCTTTGTGAAAAATGTACCAAACATGGTGTGTTACTTGATGGTGCTTCCTCCCTGCTCAAGCTTTGCCTTTGCAGCAAGTGAGATAATGCAGTTCTCAAAGGTGAATTTCTTTTTGGTCTCACCTGTACCAAGTACTTTTACAAGAGGAAGTTTTCCTGCTTGTCGATTTACAAGCTTCTGCTCAACGAGCGTCTTTGGGCTAATGACTGCACCATTCTCAAACGCTGCGTCGATTCGAGTAATGTTAACTACCCGAGCTGGAACCTGTCGGCTTGTGTTGATGTTCTTACCGCGTCCACGAAGCTTTGGAATCTTCTTGATAGTATCACGCATGTCAGGTCGAATACCATGACCACCGTGTGCGTGCTGACCCTTTGTACCACGACCTGAAGTCTTACCACGCTTACCACCACGACCAATAACAATGGCCTTCTTTTGTGGTGTATGTCGCTTGAGATTGTTTTTTTGCATGGTCGTAAAATTTATTTAGCTGCTTTGAGCTTTGCGAGCGCTTTAAGTGTTGCACGTGCAATATTGAGCTTATTCTTGCTACCTGACTGCACCTTTCCTACGATGTCATTTACACCAGCAAGTTCGGCGAGGTCACGTACTGCAGATCCTGCAACAAGTCCGCGACCCTTTGATGGTTGGATGCTTACAATCGCGCTTGCGTACTTTGCCTCAACGAGATGAGGAATTGAGTTACCTGTTGTGCGAGGAACGGTAACAAGGTGCTTCTTTGCATCCTTGATAGCCTTCTCGATTGCAAGAGCGGTATCGCCTGCCTTTCCAATACCAACGCCAACCTTACCCTTTCGATCTCCAATTGCCATTGCAACGCTGAAGCTAAAGCGACGTCCACCTGAAGAAACTCGAGTTACACGTCGAATGTTCAACATTCGCTGGTCGTACTCTGAACGAGCTTGCGGCTTTCGTGCTGGGCGTCGGTTTTTTCGGAATGATGAACCACCCTGCCCCTGTCCTCGTGGGCTTCGACGATCTGATCGCGCTGGTGCGTCTGCCGCTACCGGTGCATCACTCTGCTGTTGTACTGCTGCTTCTGTCATACTCGTACCTTACACTACATTAAAATGTTAAGCCACCGTCTCGTGCGCCATCTGCAAGAGCCTTGATTGAACCCGCGTAGAGAAAACCTCCTCGGTCAAACACAGCCGCAGTTACACCCTGCTCTTTTGCAAGCTTTGCAATTGCAAGACCTGTCTCTTTTGCACGCTCTGCCTGAGTCTTTGCTTTTGATTGTGTTGTATTTGTAGCAGCAAGTGTATGCGCCTTTGTGTCATCAATAAGCTGCGCGTAAATAGCGGTGTTTGATCGGTACACTGCAAGTCGTGGTCGCTCTGCAGTACCAGAAACCTTTGCGCGGATGCGCTTGTGTCGTGCTTGTCGCTTTGTTGCCTTTGATGTTGCCATACCTAAATACTATGATGCTTTCTTACCTTCCTTGCGTCGGATAACTTCGTTGTCGTATCGAATACCCTTACCCTTGTACGGTTCTGGTTTCTTTTGTGAGCGAACAACTGCCGCAAACTGCCCTACCTTCTCCTTACTAATACCTGAGATAGTAATCGCGTTCTTCTCTACTGCACAGGTAAGTCCTGCTGGAACTTTAAGTGGAACCTCGTGTGAGAAACCAATGTTGAGCACGAGCGTATCGCCGCGAAGCTCTGCTTTGTAACCAACACCTTCGATGAGTAGCTTCTTGGTAAATGGTGTATGTACACCCTGTACCATTGCAAGAATCTCTGAACCGTACGTTCCCCAAAGAGCACGTGACTCGATGGTGTCATCCTTGTTGGTAACGGTGATGAATCCATCAGCAACAGCGACGGTTACGTTCTCAGCTCGAAATGTAAGTGAGAGTTCACCCTGTGGACCTTTTACGGTAATTACATTTCCAACAACTGCAACATCAGTCTTTGCAGGAATTGCGATTGGTTTTTTTCCGATTCGTGACATAAAAAAGTATTACCAGATCTCAAAGAGAGCTTCACCTCCAACGTTCTCCTTTCGTGCCTGCTTATCGGTCACAATACCCTTTGGGGTTGAGAGAATGAGTGTACCGTATCCATTTCGAACTGGCACAATTTGATCAACGCGCTTGTAGGTTCGCTTTGATTGCTTTGAGAGACGCTTCACGCCAGAAACAGCTGGAGCTCCCTTTGTGTCGTACTTGAGCTCGATATCGAGATACTTCTTTACATCTTTGCCGTCTTTCTCAACTGCTGCGATGTATCCTTCTCGCTTAAGTACTTCTGCAATTGCAAAGGTAACCTTTGAGTATGGAGTACGGACATCTTTATGACCACGCAACTGTGCGTTGTAGATGCCGTTAATAAGATTTGCAATAGCGTCGACTACCATGATGATTTCTTAATACCTGGAATGAGGCCTTCGTTTGCACACTCGCGGAAGCAGATGCGGCACATGTCGAAGTCTCGCATGTAACCATGCTTACGACCACATTTAAAGCAACGTCGTACGACGCGGCTCTTGAACTTTGGTGGTCGTGTAGACCGTACGATGACTGATGTTTTAGCCATAAATAAAACCGCCAAAAAAGCGTTCCCGTATACTAGCAAGGTCCGTTTCTAATGTCAACGTTTTTTGGACCTTATTTTTCTTATCGGGAGCCGATATTACCAACACGTACCGGCCAGTATTCCGAAAAGCAAAAAATCGCGACTTGTAGGGCCTGTAATCTGGTCTAAACGCAAAAGCAGCACGGGCATACTCCTGAGGAACTCCGCAGCCGATGTTCCTAAGCAAAGCTTTTGGAATATCGTGCGAGGACCTTTCGAAGGGGTGTGCCCGTGCTGCTTTTGTATTATCTACGCCTCTTTCTTGAACGGAAATCCAAGATGAGCAAGGAAAGCCTTTGTCTCTGCAGCCTCCTGTGACGTGGTCACGACGGTAATCGCGAGTCCAAATACGTCTTTGATATCCTGATCTGCTGTCTCTGGGAAAATAGTGTTTTCCTTGATGCCGAGGGTGTAGTTACCCATCGCGTCCATGGTGCTGTTGATACCACGGAAGTCTCGAGTTCGAGGAAGCGCAACGTTGATGAGCTTATCGAGAAACGCGTACATGCGCGGACCACGAAGTGTTGCTTGGTATCCAGCAAGCTGACCTTCACGAACCTTAAATGAAGCGATTGACTTCTTTGCTGGTCGCTCAAAGACTTTCTGTCCTGCGATGCGAGTAAGCTGATCTTCTACAATCTCCATCTTGCGCTTATCTGCACGTGTCTTACCAACTCCCGTCGAAATAACCACTTTTTGAATGCGCGGCGCCTGCATGACGTTTGTGTATCCAAACTCATCCTTGAGAGCCTTAAACGCTGTATTCTGCTTTTCCTTTACTGTCTGCATAGTCGTAGTGGTTATAGGGTCTGGCCGCTTGCCTTAGCAACGCGCACCTTCTTTCCTCCATCAACCTTGTAGCCAACGCGTGTTGCCTTCTTGGTTTTTGGATCGATGATTGCAACGTTTGAAACGTCGATTGGCATGGTTTTACTAATAACCTCGCCTGATACACCTTGCCGTCGTGACTTCTGTCGCTTCTTTGCAATGTTAATACCCTCAACAATTACTCGTCCCTCCTTTGGAAGCGCGCGAAGTACCTTTCCAGTTTTACCCTTATCCTTACCAGCGAGCACAATGACGTTGTCGTTTTTCTTGATCTTCATACGCGTACTAGATAACCTCTGGGGCTAGAGAAATAATCTTCTGGAATCGCTCTGAGAGCTCTCGTGGTACTGGACCGAATACTCGGTTTGCAAGTGGCTCTCGCTTCTCCTTGTCTACAAGGATAACTGCGTTCTCATCAAATCGGATGTACGAACCATCCTTTCGTCGGAATGGCTTGGTCTGTCGAACAACGACAGCGTGAAGTACCGCCTTCTTCTTTACAGACTTTCGCGGCTCAGCCTTCTGTACTGAAATAACAACGAGTTCACCGATCTCTGCGTATCGCTTCTTTGAAGCACCGAGCACCTTGAACACACGGCCAACCTTGGCTCCTGAGTTATCGGTGATGGTTACAATTGACTGTGGCTGAATCATACGCGTAGTTTATAGGACAATAAATCGCTTATCCTTTGAGATAGGGCGGGTTTCCTGAATAGTTACCTTGTCACCAATCTTTTTGGTGTTACCTGGGTTGTGCGCCTTGTAGCGCTTCTGTTCCTTGATGAACTTCTCGTACTTTGGGTGCTTGTAGTATCGCTCAACCTTCACAACCACTGTATCCTGCATCTTGTCTGACACAACGACGCCAGAAAAGCGCTTGCCAGTCTTTGGCATCTCGGTGGTCTCTGCTGCTTTTTGCTTTCGTCCAAACATGTTAGCGGTTGTTGAGTTCTGTTAAAATGCGAGCGATATCGCGGCGAAGGGTTTTTCCCTCTTTATCGTTTCGTGCAGCCGCACCAGCAACGCTGAAGCGAAAATCACGAAGTGCCGTGCGCTTATCCTTAAGCTCTTGCTGGAGCTCCTGGACTGTTTTCTTTTGTAGCGTATCTGCTGCCATGGGTCGTTACATTACTACATTTGGTCTCGGGCCACAACCTTTACAGTTACTGGGAGCTTGGTACCCGCTTTTCGAAGTGCTTCTCGAGCGATATCGGCTGGTACGCCGTCAATCTCAAAAAGTACTCGTCCTGGGTATACTTCAAACTCATATCCCTGAAGATCTCCCTTACCCTTACCCATCTTTACCTCTGCAGGCTTCTTGGTGAAAGGCTTGTCTGGGAAGATGCGGATCCATGATCGGCCAACCTTACCCATGTGACGTGACATTGCGCGTCGAGCTGCCTCAATCTGGTTTGATCGAACGCGACCGTAGCTTGTTGCCTTAAGGCCGAACTCACCGAATGCAACGGTAATACCGCGAGTTTCTGGTCGTGTCATTCGAGCCGGATTGATTCGGTTCGTGTGGTGTTTTCGGTGTTTTACTTTCTTTGGAAACAGCATAAGCCTAAGGATTACTTCTCAAAAATTTCACCTCGGTAAATCCACACCTTGATACCAAGATCTCCCTGTGGAATGGTTGCTCGAACACGTGCAAAGTCAATATCGGCACGGAAGGTCTGAAGTGGCACTCGACCCTTCTTGAGCTCTTCTGTGCGGGCCATATCAGCACCGTTCAAACGTCCTCCGATTCGGATTCGAACACCCTCAACCTCTCGGTTTGCCATAACCTTATCTACGGTCTGCTTGAGCACTCGTCGAAACGGCATACGCTTCTCGAGCATCTCAGCAACCATAAGGCCAACAAGCTGCGCGTTTGCCTCTGGGGTTCGCACCTCTTCAATGTCCACCTTGAGCTCAACTGCTTCATCAAAAATACCCTCCTTCTTCATGAATTTGGTAATACTTGCTCGAAGCTTCTCTGCCCCCTCACCTGATCGGCCAATAATAAGGCCAGGACGTGATGTTTTGATGATGACGCGAACCATCTTGTCGCTTCGCTCAATCTCAATAAGCGCTACGTACATACCCTTAAGCTGTCGCTCAACAAAAGATCGAAGCTTGATATCTGCCTTGAGGTAGTCACGGTACTTCTTGTCCATGCCAAACCAACGTGATTTCCACGTTCGTAGGATGCCGAGGCGATGTGCGTATGGATGTACGGTGTGTGACATAAAATTATTCGGTATCGTTCTTAGTAGTCTGCTCCGCAAGGACAACACGGACGTGGCTTGTCTTCTTTCGAATCGGGTGCGCAGTACCTCGCCACTTTGGCATCCAGCGCTTCATAACAAAACCAGGATCTACAGAAATAGACTTTACGTAGAGCGTTTCTGGGTTGAGCTTAAAGTTGTGCTTCGCGTTTGCTACAGCTGACTCAAGGAGCTTCTTAATTGGGTCTGCAGCTCGCTTTGGAGCAAATGAAAGGGTTGTAATTGCAACACCAACCTTCTTGCCACGCACTGTATCTGCCACAAGGCGGACCTTGCGTGGTGACTGTCGGTAGTTTTTTAGCTCTGCTTTAACCATGGTGAAATATATTACTTCTTAGCTGGGGTTGCCTTTGCGGCCTTTGCAGATGCAATTTCTGCGGCCTTCTTTGCCTGATCAAGGTCCTTCTGCATCTTACCTCCGTGTCGCTTAAAGGTTTTTGTAGGTGCAAATTCACCGAGGCGGTGTCCAACCATTTCCTCGGTTACTAGTACGTCAAGAAAGTCTTTGCCGTTGTGCACCTTAAAGGTAAAACCAACCATTTCTGGCGCAATTTGGCTATCTCGTGCCCATGTCTTAATAGGACCTGCTTCAAGCGGCTTTTTACCCTCGATTTTCTTCAAGAGCTTCTCGTAGACGTATGGACCTTTTTTGACTGATCGTGCCATTTTTTGATGAATTTACCCTGCGCTCTTTTGAGCACAAAAACTAAAAGCCCTGACGAGCTTGTGGTGTCAAATGTTAGCATATGGCTCTTTTTAGTCAAGCGGGTACGCTAGACCTACCCCACCAGTCTTGTTTATCCCTAGTTTCTACTATAGGCTGAACTAGAAATAAACGACCTATGAGCAATCCAGATCCTTCCAATCCGGGGGCTATTGCCTTGGCAAGGCTCCAAAACCTCTTACAACATCCTGGGTTCCGTATCGACGAGCACATGAAATGCTACGTTGATGGAGAATTCCTGGTCCGAAACGAAAACCAACCTCGCACAACATTCGACCCAGAGAAACTTGAACGGCACAAAGAGAGCATTAAAAACGGCGGTCAGATTGAACCAGTCGTCATCATTCCATGGCTAACTGAATCAAACGGAAAGTACATCGGAAAAATCGTCGATGGCGAACGAACATGGCGCGCATGCAAGGAGTTGCATCGTGCCGTCTACGTTGTCTTTACTGATCCACCAAAAGATGAGGATGAGCTCTTTGAGCGCGCCCTTATCGCCAACTTTGACCAAGAGAAGCACACAATCAACGAAACGGTCAGGGCTATCACACGTTTGCACGATGAACACGGACGAACCTTCGAGGAAATCCGAAAAAGGCTCGGCCTTGGCAGCCAGATGGATGTCAGCAACTTCTACAAGTTACGGCTGCTTCATCCGGAGTTACAACCCCTTCTCGACATCTCTCCAGTTGAATCGCGTGAGAAAAAGACCCCCAGGTTGGCAAAAATCCTTGGGCTCAAACTCGCAGAGTTTCCCAAAGATCGCCAAAAAGCCTTGTGGTTTGAAGTCATGGGCAAAGGGGCTCTTGAAGCCATTCGAGCCATCGACGATATGCAGGCTGTGGGCAAAATCGAACAAACAGTTGTCAGACGAGGCCCTCGACAAGTAAGCCCTGCTCAAGCAATTGAGCAGATTGGTGCACTCGTCCAACGAGCCTTGAATGATATCAATCTGCTCTGTTCGCACCTTCCCTCTGACAAGCTTCCTGATTTGGTTCAGAAAATGCGCGCATCAGGAGGCCTGAAAGGGACGTTACAGCAGATTGAGACACTCTACATGACTGCAGCCTACCTCTACATGGGCCTAGCCGGGATGAATGCTGAGCAGACACGCAGTGCAACTGAGGCAAAGCAGATACGCGACCTGCTTCGTCAACAACTCAACCTTAGGGACTGGGAACCCGAGGTTATAAGACGAGCACGCGAAGCTCAGCGCAAGCAACCCAACCCCCAAGCTCCAAAGAAGACTACCGACCGCAATGCTGGTGAATACTAGGTTGCGGTTTTTTCGTACTATTGAAAAACTACATAAAATGTGGTATTTTTCTTGAAAAATATGAAAAGTTTTGATCCTTCTCTCCCCGAAGAAACTGTCCAGAAATGGGTGCGCGATGTGCAAGACCATGGATGTCCTGAAAGTTTTGGGCGTATTTACGAGCAGTTCCACTGCCTCGTGACAACAATCTGCCGCAAACATCTCCCTGGCCGGCCAGAGGCAGATGTCGAGGACACGGTTCAGACTGTGTTCAGAAAACTCTGGGAGACAAAGATGCGATCTTTCAGAGGTGAAACATCTCACGTCTTTGGCGCCTGGTTGAAAACAATCACAGCCAACCGGTGCACTGATGTCATGCGGAAGCTCAGGCGTTCTGTGCCAACTGACCATCACAGTCTTACATTACTTGAGGTCGACCAAGCAAACGAAGTGCGCGGACACATGCCTACGGATCACATTCGCTACGTCGAACTGGTTCGTGCGTTTGAAACTGCGCTGACATGTCTCAGCCCGAGAGCCCAAGAAGTACTTCGTGCAGCAATCCTTGGAGGCAAGAAGTACGCTGAGATTGCAGCCGAACTTGGACTAACCGTAACCAACACGGGAAACATTCTGAGTTTCAATATAAGGCGATTACGGGAGGCACTCGTCGAGCTGCATCCCGAATACGCACGACGCGCGCGGCAACGAACTTCCAAGCGAAACCCTACTCTGGAGCCATAATGGCTCCTTTTTCTTTTACACCACCCCACTTTCCGCTATACTTGCCGCATGCAATACAAAACCTACGTTGAGCCAGATTTTTCATGGGTAATCTGGAACCCAAAAAAGATTAAAGCGATAGCTGAGGAAGTGCTTACTAACCAAAAGAAGACCTACGCAGCAATTAAAGCCGTTCCTAAAAAGGAGCGAACCTTTGCGAACACCTTCTACCCGCTCGACCTGGCGAGCCAGTTCTGGTCTGACCGCATGAGTCCCATTGATATCCTCAAAAACGCCAGTGACGACAAGAAGGTGCGCGATGCTGCCCTGGAAGCCGAGGTGTGGCTCTCAGGCGAGTATGCAGCACTTGTACGGGACAAGGAGCTGTATGCAGCACTCAAGGAGTACAAAGTGGGCAGCGAGAAGCTTGAGGCACACGAGCAGCTCATGATTAAGGACACCCTTCGCGGCTTTAAGCGAATGGGTCTTGATCTCCCTGAAAAGACACAAAAAGAGCTCCTCTCGCTCATTCAGGAATCAACCAAGCTCAAAGCCGAATTCGCAAAAAATATTGCGGAGTACGAAGACCACATCGAGGTCACCAAAGAAGATTTAAAAAACTTTCCAGAGCGGTACGTCAAAAGTTTGGCAAAGACCAAAAAGGGCTACAAGGTCACCCTTAGCTACCCAGACGTGGACCCGTTCTTTAAACACTCACCGAACGAAGCGCTTCGAGAAAAGCTGCAGCGGAAGGTGCTCCGCAAGGGTGGAACAAAAAACATCCAGATTCTCGAGCGACTGATTGCAATTCGGCAACGTAAAGCGGTTATTCTCGGCTACAAAACATATGCCCACCTCGTGCTCGATGAACGCATGGCAAAGAACCCGGAAACCGTCCTTCGTTTTCTTGATAGCCTCGACACCAAACTCATCGAGCGGGCAAAAGCAGACGTCCAGCAGCTCACACAACGAAAGCAGCATGATCTTGGAAAAAAAGCTCGGCTTGAAATGTGGGATATTGCATACTACGCAAATAAGCTTCTGAAGGAGCAGTACAACCTCGATACTGAGCTTTTGCGAGAATACTTCCCCCTCGATCACGTCCTTGCCACCATGTTTGATTTGTTTGGCGGCCTCTTTGGTGTGCAGTTCAAAGAGGTCAAAGACATCAAGCTCTGGCATAAAGACGTTCGACTCTTTGCAGTCTACAAAGGCAAGCAACGCACCGGATACATTGCAATGGACTGCTTCCCTCGTCCAGGTAAGTTCAGCCACATGGCAGCATTTCCTATTACTGACGGGCGCACTCAAGGCTTCCGAGGCAGTGCGTACGTGATGCCAGTAAGTGCCATGATTGGTAACTTTGCAAAGCCAGTTGCAGGCGAAGAACCAAAGCTTTCACTCGGCGAAGTTAGTACGCTCTTCCATGAGTTTGGTCACTTGCTCCACAATACTCTCACCCGCGCGGCGCTTGCCTCACAATCAGGCTTTGATGTGACCTGGGACTTCGTAGAGCTTCCCTCACAGCTTGCAGAAGCATGGCTCCAAGAACCAGCATTCCTCAAGAAGGTCAGTAAGCACTACAAAACAGGTAAACCAATCGATACGGCAACAATTAGAACAATTATCGAAACTGATCTCTTCCTGCGCGGTATGAGCGAAGTGCGACAAAATATGCTCGCGCGTTACGACATGGACCTCCACACACGCACAAAGCCCGTACGCGGCATTGTCGACATCTACAAGCAACTCTACAAAAAGACTACTGGTATCACCATGCCGACTGATTCACTCTTCCCTGCAGGCTTCGGACACATTGCTGGTGGCTACGACGCGGGCTACTACTCGTACAAGTGGGCAGAAGTGTATGCATGTGACGTCTTTGATCGCTTCAAGCGTGAAGGTATCTTTAGTAAAAAGGTAGGCACTGCGTACCTCACCGAAATCCTTGAGCGCGGCTCATCACGAGATGAGATGGAATCACTCGTTGCCTTCCTTGGCCGCAAACCAAACAGCAAAGCTTTCCTCAAATCAATCGGGTTGTAACAAGCTGCACAGAACTAGAAACAAGTAACAGGGCCCTGCTGCGGGCATCTCGGAGCCGTCCTCAACGGCGAGAGCTAGCTGAAAACAAAAGCCGGACCACGTAGTGGTCCGGCTTTTGTTTTACAGCGTGCCCGCGGCAGGGCCCTGTTACTTGTTTCGCTTCGTCTTGCGTCGCGTCACAATCATTGGGTTTGAGTACTTCTTTGGACGTCGTGTCTTTACACCGTATGCAAGCTTACCGTGTCGAGTCTTTGGACCACGTCGAAGACCAATACCCTGTCGGCCTTCTCCACCTCCGTGAGGGTGATCTACCGGGTTCATCGCAGAACCACGAACCGTTGGACGAATACCAAGATGTCGGCTTCGTCCTGCCTTACCAAGGTTTCGGAGCTTGTGCTCTGGGTTTGAAACTTCACCGATAGTTGCCCATGCACCTGACGTAACCTTTCGGACTTCTGTTGATGGCATCTTAAGCTGTGTAACGTTTGCATCAGTGTCCTGAGCAATAACCTCAGCGTAAATACCAGCACCTCGTGCAAGCTTTGCGCCACCATCAACGTTAAGTTCAATGTTGAACACAAATGAACCAACTGGAATGTTTCGAAGTGGCAATCGGTTACCAAGTGTAGGCTTTGCAGTCTCGCTTACGATAAAGGTATCTCCCGCAGTCATCTTTTGAGGGATGAGTACGTACCGTCGTTCACCGTCTGCGTAGAGTGCTACACCAACGAATCCTGATCGATTTGGATCGTACTCAACAGATTCAATCTTTGCGGGGATATCCTTTTTGTTGTAGGTGAAATCGATTGCTCGGTAGAGACGCTTGTTTCCACCTCCCTTGTGCGGCACCGTAATGCGTCCGCGATTGTTTCGTCCTGCATTACGCTTTGTACCCTTCACAAGCGCTTTTCGTGGCTTTGAGGTGGTGAGTGTCTTCTTGTATGGCACCACGGTCATACCGCGGCTACCTGGTGTTGTTGGTTTAAATTTCTTCATGATTATGTGAGTTAGCAGCTCAATGATGAGCTATACAACCTCGTTACTTTCTAAATCTAGACGAACTGAATCGTGTCGCCTTTCTTGAGCGTGACGTACGCCTTCTTGGTTCCTCCTGATACACCTCGAGTGACACCAGAACGCTTTCGACGTGTTGTCTTTTTGCTCGGTTCTTTTGCAATGTTGATACTTACCGGTGTTACCTTGTATGCCTCAACGACCGCCTGAGCGACATCTGCCTTTGTTGCGCGAGGACTAATGTTAAATACATAGACCCCCTTCTCTGCAACAAGCGCTGCCTTCTCAGTAATACGCGGCTGCTTAAGTACCCACGTAACATCACGTGTACTTGCACCTGTCTTTGCTACAGCTTTTGTTGCTGTTTTCTTTTTTGTTCCAAAGATTGCCATATTACTTCATGCGAGCAGCAAGCTGCGCAACGCTTACGTCTGGGTTCTCAATAATGATGTACTTGTAGGTAAGCAAGTCGACTGGGTTCAAGTTTCGAACCTCATCGAGCTTTACGTTACCGAAGTTGTCGAAGCTCTTTTTGGTGTTGAGATCACGAGCATCTGTCGCAATGTAGGCTGCATTCTTGCGCTTTGTAGCAAGTGTTTCGCATCCCTTTACCTGCGCCAAGCTCTTGAGTACTTCCTTCGCCTCTTTGGTCTTTGGTTCTGCAAACGAGATATCGTCTACAAAGAGAACCTCACCATCCCGAAGCTTTTGTGAAAGAATCGTGTAGAGAGCCTTGGTCTTCATTTTCTTGTTTACCTTTCGGCTGAAGTCTTTTTCACTTCGAGGACCGAAGGTGATACCTCCACCGACCCAAATCGGTGAGCGTCGTGAACCGTGTCGAGCACGACCAGTTCCCTTTTGTCGCCATGGCTTCTTACCACCACCACGAACCTCGCTTCGATCTTTGGTGTGTGCAACTGAATGTCGAGCATCGCTCTCCATGCTGGTTACCACTTGGTGCACAAGATCACTATTCCAAGCCAATCCGAAGATATCCTCTGGAACGTTCACCTTTGCTACTTCTTTTCCTTTTGTGTTGTAGATTACCTGTTCCATATACTATCCGCGAATTTCTACCAATGTTCCTCGTCGGCCTGGGATTGCTCCTCGGAGGAAGAGCTCGCCCGTCTCCTGGTTAATGTGCACAATCTTTACACCCTTGAGGGTTACTCGATCGCTACCCATTCGGCCACCCATACGCTTTCCCTTTCGGACCTTCTGCACACCTCCGGCACCAATAGAACCTGGTGACCGCTCATTGTGCTTCTGACCGTGGGTGCGTGGACCTCCAGAAAACCCGTGTCGCTTTACAACACCCTGGAAACCCTTACCCTTTGAGGTTGCAACAGCAACAACGCTGTCACCAACCGCAAATGCGTTGAGGTCAATCTTGTCACCAACGGCAACGTCGATTCCCTCTTCGCTAACTCGGTTCTCCTTGAGGACACGAAAAGCCTGTCCAGCCTTTTTCATGTGTCCAAGGATTGCCTTACCAAGGCGTGATTCTTTTTGTTCACCATACCCAACCTGTACCGCATCGTAGCCGTCAGTTTCGAGTGTTTTGATCTGGTTTACCACCACAGGCACCGTTTTTACAACGGTTACTGGGTGTACGCGGCCTGTTTCATCGAAGACCTGCGTCATATGCTGCTTTTCTCCAAGGATAAATTTCATACGCCTAGATCATCTTTACATCGACGTTGACGCCTGATGGAAGGGATAGGTTAGTGAGCGCTTCGATCACCTTAGCTTCTGGGTTCAAAATGTCAATCAATCGCTTATGAACTCGCATTTCGAATTGTTCTCGCGCATCTTCGTGTACGAAGGTCGAGCGATTAACCGTATACTTTTTGATTTCGGTTGGAAGCGGAATTGGACCACGGATGTCTGCGTCAAATCGCAAGGCCGTATCCATAATCTGCTTTACTGAAGCGTCAAGGATCTTGTGCTCGTACGCACGGACGCGAATGCGAAGCTTTGCTCCAACATCGCTCTTTGCTTTTGCTGCTTTTTTTTCTGCCATATGTATTTGGTGTTCAAGGAGCCAGTATTCCTTTGGGAATAGCCCAAGTGGGTATCCTGTCTACCTCGATACAGTTAGAGCCGTTAGGCTACGATTTTAGTTACAACACCTGCACCTACAGTCTTTCCACCTTCACGGATAGCAAATCGCTGCTGATCCTCGAGTGCTACTGGAGCTACAAGCTTTACCTTAAAGGTTGCAGTATCACCTGGCATAACCATTTCAGTTCCTTCTGCAAGGGTAACCTCACCAGTTACGTCAGTTGTTCGGATGTAGAACTGTGGCTTGTATCCTGAGAAGAATGGGGTGTGTCGTCCTCCCTCTTCCTTCTTAAGGATGTATACCTCAGCTTCGAAGTCTGTGTGTGGAGTTACTGAGCCCTTTGCTGAGATAACCTGACCTCGGTGGATGTCCTCCTTCTTTGTACCTCGAAGAAGAATACCAGCGTTGTCTCCTGCAAGACCTTCCTGAAGCTGCTTGTTGAACATTTCGATACCAGTAACGGTTGTGACACTTGTCGGCTTAAGACCAACAATTTCAATTTCCTCACCAACCTTTACCTTACCGCGCTCGATTCGTCCGGTTACTACCGTTCCTCGTCCTTCGATTGAGAAGATGTCCTCAACTGGCATAAGGAATGGCTTTTCGGTCTCACGAACTG
This sequence comes from Candidatus Parcubacteria bacterium, assembly GCA_041158505.1. GTDB lineage: Bacteria > Patescibacteriota > Minisyncoccia > Phycocordibacterales > JAACPR01 > JAGOTN01. Next base: position 36,784 of record JBEBBG010000019.1, read on the forward strand.
GCTGTGGGATGTATGAATCCATGGTGTCAGCGAGCTCAATAATCTTCTGAACCCACTGATCATCAGCTGATGATGCCTCAACTGCCTTAAGTGCTGAACCCTTGATTACCGGTGCGTTTGCGCCGTCAAAGCCGTTAGCAGTAAGGAGCTCTCGGATTTCCTCTTCTACAAGGTCAACCATTTCCTGGTCATCTACCATGTCTACCTTGTTGATGAATACCATAAGCTTTGGAACACCAACCTGGCGTGCCAAAAGTACGTGCTCACGTGTCTGTGGCATCATACCGTCAGTTGCAGCCACTACGAGTACTGCGCCGTCCATCTGAGCAGCACCAGTAATCATGTTCTTGATGTAGTCCGCGTGACCTGGCGCGTCAATGTGCGCGTAGTGTCGGTTTGGAGTCTCGTACTCGTTGTGAGAGAGAGCAATAGTAATACCACGTGCCTTCTCTTCTGGCGCGTTGTCAATCTGGTCAACACCCTTAACTGCAGCGCTGTAGCCGTTACCCTTAAGGTTCAAGCTGTGTAGGATAGCAGCAGTAAGTGTAGTCTTTCCGTGGTCAACGTGACCAATGGTACCAACGTTTACGTGCGGCTTTGCTCGATTAAATTCTGCCATAGTAATGTATTAGATTAATGAACTGCTCATCTAGGGCAGCGGCGCGAGAACGGTGCGCTACCCCAAACGAGCAAGTAATAAAGGCAATTTTTGTAGCTCCCCTCGTCTCGTGCTACGAAAGCACATAGAAAAAAGCGCGAAAATTGCGTAGGAACATACTATCAAAACAGACGCAAGTGTCAACAGTCGCCACTGCCTATTTTGGCGTTTTTACCCCTACCACTGCGGGATTCTACAAGCCCCATCGTAAAAGTACTGCTTACCACCACAAATACTAACCGAATTAATCTTGGTTCCCTTGACTTCGCAGAAACTTATTGGGTAATCATAGGTACAGACCACCTCCCCCGGGTAGCACTGTGGTGCCACGAGCGGTACTCGGGCCTCAGGGTCAGGTCGTGTCATGATGTACTGAATAAACAGCTGCTGCTCGCTTGGTGTACAGTAACGTGCAGACGAGACAGGTTCCCGCCCAACCGGGCTCGTTGAAGTTCCCGTTGCGGTTAACCCTCGAGTAAAGAGCTGCTCTTCCCGTGGTTCAAGTGTTGCGGTGAAGGTTGATCGAGCCAACTCTTCTTCCTCTTTTGTTACTGCAACCGCAACAAAACCAACATCCTCAGCGTACTTCGTAGTATTGGTAAGCTCAAAACGCAGTACTCCAGAACCATTTGTTGCCGCTCGACGAAGTATCGATTTGCCACACGTGAAGTCATCACGGTTGGTGGTAATTCGTTCAGCAGCACAGGTGAGCGTGTACCTCCAGTACGCAATTGCATCGTCTGGCGTAATACCTACTTCAAATTTATACTCGTACGAACCTTTTTCTTTATCAGTACTAATCAATCGAGGAAAGAAAAGCATGCTGTGCCCATCGACGGGTGCAGTAACCTCTTCTGCACCCGTGCCACGTGGGCGACGCACAAAACGAGTAGTATCAGTGCTTGTCGCTGTCGCTACAGCAGTCGATGTAGTAGCTGTCTCGCTCGTTGCCGCAGGTGTAGCACATGAAATTTCTTGTATTTTTTGACGAGTAAGCGGACCGGTGTTTCCTGTTCCAGCAACCGTACGAGACGCGACCAATCCTTGCGCAATTTGAAAATCACCGACAGCCGCAAAGGTCAGGTTATCGTACGTACCAGAAGGAGTTGCAGCTGTATAGTGCCCCTGCTTCGTCAAAAAGCGTTGCAGTGCGGTTACCGCTGAACCTGTCATACCGCGCGCCATGTTTTCGTTAAGAACAAGGCATTCATTTGTGGCAAACTCGTCTTGTCGAATCGATGCACCGGTACCGCTCGTTGCTTGAATTGCCTGCTCGGCAATCTGCGCTTGCTCATCAGAAAGTATTCCGAGTGATCGTAGTAGCTGAATATCGGCAAGTGTTAGCGCGTCTGCAGCGGATGCCACAAACAAACCAATGATGAGTATCAGCAATGCACTTACGCGCGTTAGTTTCATATATGCCTATGCTACCTCGTTTTGAGTACGGTGCCTACTCAGTTGCTCCGTCTTTAATGTGCACCATAGTAGACCACTGTGCGCTGCTTCCGTAGAGCACGCCGTCATCACACGCAACGCGTAGTCCGAACGCATACTTAGATTCAACAGTATCGAAACCTGCAATGTACGTTGACGGCGTTATCTTTGACGCAATCGTATACGAAGGATTTGCTAGGTACACATCTGCTTCTCCGCTTGTTGGAATCGAGATATTTCGCTCAAGAAAGTCACCTTCGAGCGAACAGTTGCGCGCATTCTCCGAATCCCATCGAACAGTAACGGTTCGGCTTCCGACTTCAATTGCCTTTACGCTTCCTTCTACAAAGTCACCATCTGAGTCTTTAATCTCCATGTACACTTTGACTGCATCTTCTTCTGATGCCCAGAATTCTGGTTCATACGCAAAGTCCGAATCCCAATCGAAATCAAGATCAAAATCGAAATCGAGCTCATACCCCCAATCAGGATCATATCCGAGATCAGGATTGTAGCTAAAATCAATATCGTATGAAGTATTTGGTTCGTATGAGAAGTCTGCATTGTAATTGTCGAGCAGCTCATTGAGATCGTACCCAAAGAAGTCTCCGGGCCCAGCAACGGTACCTAGACCCTCTGCTGATGCTGTACCAGTTGCACTAGCGGCGCTCGCACCACCACATGAGATTGATTTTATTGTTGCGCGTGTCTGTGGACCCGCACTACCAAACCCTGTCGTATCTGGAGTTCCGTTAAGAACAATGCCTTCAGCTTTTTGGAAATGTTCCAATGCCTCACGAGTAACTGGTCCAAAGTACGCAGTAATATCACCACTATAGTGACCCACCTGCGCAAGGAATCGTTGCAACGCAGCAACCGCACTACCACTCATACCCTCACTCACGTTCATTGAGAGATCGAGACAACCTGACGCGTTTGTACCAGCGACGGCTTGCATAACGGTTGTTTGAGTACTCGTTGTTTGCGTCGTGCTTGGATTTCCAGCATCAGAAGCAGCAGCGCGTGCAGCCGCAATTTTATTTTGTGGAATTAATCCAGCAGCTACAAGCACATCAATGTCTGCCATTGTTAGCGCGTGCACAACAGGTGTACACAAGAAGCTAGCAACAAGCACCAGAACTGCTCCAAACGTTCGTGCGCGCATAGGTTGTATCGTTAGAGTGCTACGTTAAAGATTTGTCCGTTTGAGTACTTGTTGTTTGAGATAACTCGAATTCGGTAGTTACCAGTTTCACCACTCACCTTTTTACCGTTTGGCTTTACAAACTCACGTGCTTTACCTGGGAAGTTAAAGAGGATTCGATCAACATCACCACCTCGGCCCTGGTAGTTTCGCAAGATAAGTGTCGCATTAGTCTTTGGGTGGAAGATTTCAATGTGATTACCAGTTGCTGCAAAGTTTTTTCCAACAAGATTGATGGCAGTTCCAAATGGTCCTTTTGCGGGTCGGATATCATTGAGAACCGGTGCCTTTACAACAGGGTCAGCGGCTGGAACCGTTGTGGTGCCATTGCCCGTTGTTGTAGCTGTACCCCCCGTAGTATTTGATGTTGTTGTTCCTGTACCTGAAGTTACTCGTCCACCGATTGAGAAGGTTGCTTCTGTACCAGCTGAACCCCATGTTTGAATTCCAGCATTTGCACCGGTAACCGTATCGAACTGCAATCGTAGTCCGTTCTCAGGAATTGAGGCATTGAAGTTTACCTTATCCTTTGCAAGCTCTGAGCGCTTTGGTACGACGCGGATAGCAAATTTGCTTTCAGTACGAGGCTCAAGCATTGTCTGGTCTCCATCAAGGACAATGTCGTACGTACTACTTGCAACTTCGTTCCAGCTATTTGCCGCTGCTCGGTTTCGAGAAACAATTCCTTTACCTTGCTTGTAGACATCAATGTAATCAATTCGCTGTGCTGGGGTTACCTCATCATCGTCGCTTTCGACACGGATTCGAAGTGATGCAAGTGCCGCATTCTTTTCCTTTGGAGTAACGGTGAGCGTCATGATATCTTCTCCTGCAACATCATCAACAACGAGACCTTTGCGAACGTTTACACCAGCAGCAAAACTTGAAACCGTTGAAGATGCGGTTGTTTTAATATCTGCGCTACCACAGGTATTTTCCTGGATAAACTCTCGGGTGCGTGCGGTAAGTATTCCAGCAGCTTCTTGTGTTCGTGACGTGATGATCTTGTTATCAAGCTGGAACTGAATGAGTGCTTGTCGAGTAACTGGACCAAAGAAACCAGTCACGTCTGTACTACTCAAGTAGTTCTTTCGAACAAGCAACCGTTGCAACTGACGAATCTCTGGCTGTGCGAGCTCACTATTATTCTCAACAGACAATGCCCGAGTTAGGTAGATACAGCTTCCTGCACCGGTGATCTCGGTCTTTTTACACGTTTTTTCTGCAATCTTGTCCCGTGTTGGAGCGGTGAGCAAACCTGCCTGTTTTGCTTCTTTTCGATTAATAATCCCTTCGGCTAGCTGGAATGCAATCACAGCATCTTTTGTCTTTTTATCGAAAGCTTCGTTTGGTGTTCCCTTGAAATATTTCTGTTTCTTGAGGAATTTCTCGAGCGCGAGCACCTCTTCACTTTCATCACCTTGTTCAAGCGCTCGGACGATGAGCGTACACTGCGCGCTCACATCCGCCTGTGCGTGTGTAAGCTGCGGCAGGCCAACAAGCGCTGCAATTACGACTAATGCGAGACTACCAATGCGAAGCTTCATAAAGATATGAGTTATAAAACGGTAAATGATTATTAACGAAAAGAGGAAGGGGCACAAAGACCCCTTCCTCTCATCCTTACCGTTAAGTATACGGCAGTATATTCGTCTCGAAAGCGAGCGCTGTGGAAAACTACTTGAGTTCTACCTTTGCACCTGCCTCCTCGAGCTGCTTCTTCAAACCTTCTGCGTCTGCCTTTGCAAGACCTGCCTTTACCTCTGATGGTGCATTGTCTACAAGATCCTTTGCCTCCTTGAGACCAAGACCGAGTACTTCCTTTACCACCTTGATAACTGCAATCTTCTGTGCGCCGCCGTCTGCAAGTACTACGGTAAATGCATCCTGTTCAGCCGCACCTGCGTCAGCACCAGCTGCTGGAGCTGCTGCGACAGCAACTGCTGACACACCAAACTTCTTCTCAAGAACCTTCACGAGCTCATTAAGCTCAAGAACGCTCATTGATTCTACCTGTTCTACGAGTGCAGCAAACTTTGCTGGCACTTCTACTTCTGCTGCATCATCTGCAACTGGTGCAGGAGCTGCTGCTTCCTCAACGGGAGCTGCAGTCTCTTCTGCTACCACATTCTGTGCATCTTCTGACATATCAGTACGTTAAAATTCCTACAATGATTACGCTGCTTTCTTGTCTGCGTATGCTTTCACAACCATCGCAAATCCTTGAATTGGTGAGTTGATAACGTTCACAAACATACCCCGAAGGACATGGAGTGACGGAATCTTCGCAACCTCCTCCATCTCTGTTTTGTTCATGAATCGAGATTCAAAAACACCACCTACAATTGAGATGCTGTCTTTAAACTCTTTTGAGAACGCAAAGATTTCTCGAGGTGCTGCAGTTGGATCTTCTGAGAAGGCAACTGCAAGCTCTCCATCAAGTGTTGGCATATTGCCAGCGATGTTTGCTTCACCAAACGCTTTCTTGACGAGCGTCTTTTTTGCAACAAAGTACGAGATGTTTTGTGACGCAAGTTTTGCGCGCATCTCGCTTGTCTTTGCTACTGGAAGTCCTTTAAAGTTCACGAACACAACCGACGGTTTGTCGACCACGTCTTGAATCTTTGAAAAGATTGCCTCCTTTTTTTCTCGTGTAATTGCCATAGCAATATGTATGGTTAAGCGTTGTTGGCATCTCCCCTCGTCTAAATAAAAGAGAAGACGGCCATGTGCAAGGCCGTCAAACGTAACGCGCCCAGTATTCGGGCTGCGTGCCTAGAGCGGTCTTCTGGTAGACGTCGCTCTCGCAATGTCTGCCTGCCACTTGTCTTTGGCCTTACGTGAACGAGAATACCAGAAAGAGGGCTTTATGGTCAAGCGCGTCTGCACAACCTACGCTTTGTGCAGTGGAAGGGTGATGGTAAAGGTTGAACCCTTGTCTCGTCCAGCAGAGTGAACCACAACGTCACCACCATGTGCAGTTACAATCTTCTTCGTAATGTAGAGACCATATCCTGTGCTGTTTACATTTCGGCGTTTTGCCTCTTCCCCGCGGCCACCCTGAGTAAAGAGTCGTCTCATGTCTTCCTGCGTAAGTCCAAGACCAGTATCAGTAACAGTAAGGACAGCGTTCTTGCCTTGTGTAGTAAGGGCAACCTGCACGACGCCGCGCTCGGTGTACTGAATTGAGTTTTCGATAATGTTTCGAACCGCCTGTGCTAAGTGGGTCAAATCACCAAAGACGCGCGCTTCTTCTTTTGCCTCAATACTAAGGGTAAGGCCTTTTGCTTTTGCAACTTCTTGTACCTGCGATGTAATGTCACTCACTAGTGCACGCAAATCGAGTGAAATCTTTTTAAATTCAACTGTTCCGTCGTGAAGGTTTGCAGCATCGAGCAATGAGCGCACCATGTTGATTGCTTCTGTGTCTGTTGCGAAACCAGTCTCAACGAGCTCTCGAGCTGGTGCAGGTAGTTCACCGTACTCATTTGTTCGGAGCGCATCAAAGATAATGCGTGTTCGGTTAAAGAAACCTTTCACCTGGTGATTAATGAAGCGCATCAATGACTGCTGCTGATCATTGGCTTTTTGCAAGCGCACCTTTTGGTGTTCAAGCTCTTTTACGCTCTTGATGAGCTGCACACCGAAAATGGTAACAAGCACAAGGGTGCCAGCAATCACATATTTCATGTTTTCGATGTTGCGCACAAAGAGCATCGAGAGCACAAGTACCCAGAGCGCCGCCACGAGCACCTGCGTGCCGAGCACTTTTGTGTTGAACGTCTTGTACTTCACCATGCTATACGCGAGGAAGCCTACAAAAATCGGAGCTCCAAAGAGGCCGTACTGTCCAATGAGCCAGTTCTCGGTAAATACTTCGAGGATGTTGCCCGCCGAGAAGCTCAAGAGGAAGAGAACAATACCAACCGTGATAAGTGTTGCGCGCTTTCGTGCAATTGCATCTTTACTCTTGAGCCAGAAGTATCCAAAGAATCCAACGATGAGGAGAATGTAGATAAACTCAAGCGCGTACCCGTATGTTGCAACGATGCCTTCAACAGCTGCTCGATCACAGTTCGATAAATCGTACCCAAGTAGGCCAAATTTTGTTGGTGTCAGAAAGAAAGTTACAAACAATGGCGACGCGAAGAGGACTTTCTGCCAGAACGAAAAGTCTCGCTCAAAGACCATCGCATATACAAAGTAGAGCGCAAAGAAGTACACAAGCGGCTCCAGAATGATCAGAAACGACCACGCAAACATAGTCATCGGCGGCAGTTCTGTAGCCCAGGTGACTAAATTAAAGAAAATCCAACCACCGAACGCGGCAACCATAAGTAAAAGAAGTTTATTAGGTAGTCTGTTTTTTCCATTTAGAAAAACAAAGAGTGCGATTAAAACACTTGGAATAAGAGAACCAAAGTATGAGTAGTAAAGAAGCGGTGAGAAAACATTATCAGAAATTACCAAAAAACTAGATCCATACCATTCGCAAGCTGCAATCGTCTCCGCAATGACGTTCTCCATATGATTATTCTAGGTACGCATTAGCATCAAATTGATTTGGTACTTCTTCTTCAGTTAAGAAATAAGTGAAATCTTCTCGAACAATATATTCAACATAAATCTCAACAACTGCATATAGAAAGGCAACAAACAAAATAACTAGGAAAATTTTTTCTTTTACTTTTCCCTTTTCAACCATTGTTTAAATTCTAGCACTCAAAAGCAAATGAATGACTATTTATGCACAAACTTACTTTTGTTGCCCCTTTTTTCCGCGCAATCCATGGTGTTTCTCGTATACTTTTTGAAAGTATTTTGGCACATAAGGCAGATATTTTTCATACGTCTCTAAAGGCAGAGACTGAATAGACTGAATGGTATGTCTATGATTTTCATCTATAGCCGGTTCGCTATTCTTCATCTTCCAAAACTGATCCTCTTCGGTAATAGAGTAATCAAACGTAAGTTCCTCACCTGCCTGAATATCTCGAAGTGCAACAAAAGTGCATGAACCTTTAATACCCATATTAGGATTGCACGAGTGGTTAATGTATCTAACCACACCATCTTCCCCCACATCTCTCCACTTATTCTTTCCAACTCCAACCCAATTTGGTCCAACATCTGAATCTTTCTCAGAAGATACGACAAAATCAACTGGGCAGCCCTTAAGTAGAAAAATAGTCTGTCCACGCTGAAATGACTTTTTTGTAAAAACGCCCTTCCCTTCAATGCCACTTTGATTAACATATAGGTCTCGTTTCATACAAAATCTATACCTAAATACTACACCTTACGCAACTAAGTGCTTTCTACGGCTGTTGCGAATCAAGAATAAAACCCAGGCACACATTATAAAGTTAACTACAGGATAACCAACGGCCCACCACGTATCGAATCTCAAAATGACAGCCATTAGCATCACAATATAGGCACATGTCCATACAAACCAAGGTGCAAACGTTTCTGCTTCCGGATCTTCTTTACAGTCTCTTATGACAAAAATGTAAATCAGAATCGTATCAGCTAGTACGAATATATGTCCTATCTCATTTTGATCAAACATCCACGCAAGGGCAACAATAACAATATCTGCAATAATGAGAAACCAATCAAATTTTGAAATTTCTCTCCAATCCCACTTACCTCTTGCAAGCGCTAATATAAAGATACCAATAGCTGAAATAGCACATGAAATCGGTAGAATATTTTTAATCCAGTCTTGAGCAACAAGTTGATATGAGATAAGGTCGATTCCGTTTCCAACTGCCCACAACATCCAAGCGGCAGGATTTGGGCGGTTATGCCCACCAATCATATCTTTAGCGTAAAGAAAATATCCAAAGAACTGAAGAAGACCCGCCAGCGCTGCAACCCAGATCGAGAGTTCAAGACTCTGGAAAAATATATTCACGTATTCAATCATGTAACATTTTAATACAAAAGTCAAAGTCACAAAATAGCCATTATTCTGTATACTTAAGCCTCATGTTACTCATAAAAACAGTTGTGAAGCCGAGCACGGTTCCAGAAGCCGGACTTGGGCTCTTTGCGGACGAAGATATCCCTGCAGGTACTGTCACCTGGCGGTACGCCCCTGGGTTTGATCAGGTCATCAACGAATCACGCCTCGCCACCCTCTCTCCCCAAGCCCGAGCGCTGTGCCTTAAGTACGCCTACAAAGACTCGGTTACCGGTGAGCTTATTCTCTGTGGTGATGATGAGCGCTTCATTAATCACAGTGAAAACCCAAACGTACTCCAGCTTGCGACCGAGCTGCATCCAGAAGGTATCGAGATTGCCGCATGGGACATCGCAAAGGGAGAAGAACTTTTCTGCAACTACTACGACTTCGACCTCCTTGCCGCAGACAAACTCAAACACACTCCATATAAACGGACGTAGGTATTTGAGCAAACAAAAAGATCCACAGGGTTTGAGCTGCCGCCACAGCCGATAGACGGAACGTCTATCGAGCGAGGACCACACAAAAAGCCCGCGAGGTTTACAAACCTCGCGGGCTTTTTGTTTATATATTACCGCTGTCGGCTCTTTGCAATATCTGCCGCAACGTTTGGTGGAACCACTTCGTAGTGATCAAACTCCATAGTTGCTGAACCACGACCAGCTGTCATCGATCGAAGACGAGTAGTGTATCCGAACATTTCTGAAAGTGGTACGAGTCCACGAATTGCCTGGATACCCTGTCCACGCTCATCCATGCCCTGAATCTGACCTCGCTTTGATGCAATATCTCCAGTGATGTCTCCAGTATTTTCATCTGGAACAACAACTTCGACGCGCATGATTGGCTCGAGAATTGAAGCCTTTGCTTTTTGCGCTGCCTCTTGGAAAGCCGCAATTGCTGCAAGCTTGAAGGCGATTTCTGATGAGTCCACATCGTGGTATGAACCATCAACAAGCTCTACAGAGACATCTACCATCTTGTATCCAGCAACGATACCTCGATCCATTGCCTCCTTCACTCCCTTCTCAACTGCAGGAATGTACTCGTTTGGAATAGCACCTCCCTTAATGTTGTTGATGAACTCGAAACCTTCGCTTCGCTTTACGTTCTTTGGAATCTTATCTGGGTCTGCAAGCGGTTCAAGTGGCTTGATATTGATGACCACGTGACCGTACTGACCACGACCTCCTGACTGCTTTACATACTTGTAGTTTGCATTTCCTTCAGTCTGGATTGTTTCTCGGTATGCTACCTGTGGCTGTCCAACGTTTGCCTCAACGTTAAACTCACGCTTCATACGGTCAACGATGATTTCAAGGTGAAGCTCACCCATACCAGAGATAATGGTCTCTGCGGTCTCCTCATCTGAAGTAACACGGAAGGTTGGATCTTCTTCGGCAAGCTTCTTGAGCGCCATACCCATTCGTTCTTGGTCAGCCTTAGTCTTTGGCTCAATACGAAGTGACACTACCGGCTCAGCAAACTCAATCTTGTGGAGTTCAATTGGACTCTTTTCATCACAGAGCGTGTCTGAGGTATGTGTGTTCTTCAGACCTACTGCAGCAGCAATTTCTCCTGCGTACACAGTCTGCACTTCCTCTCGCTCGTTTGCGTGCATTCGAAGAATTCGTCCGAGTCGCTCCTTCTCTCCAGTTGTTGCATTGTACACGTATGAACCTGCTGAAACGGTACCTGAGTACACGCGGAAGTAGGTAAGCTGTCCAACGTATGGATCTGACTGAAGCTTAAACGCGAGTGCTGAGAATGGTGCATCATCAGATGCTTCTCGAGTTGCCTCTTCGCCAGTCTTTGGATCAATACCAGCGATTGGTGGAATGTCTGTTGGTGCAGGAAGGTAATCAACCACAGCATCGAGTACAAGCTGTACACCAGTGTTCTTGAGTGCAGAACCTGTAAATACCGGGATGATTTCTCGTGAGAGTACTCCCTTTCGAAGAAGTTTCTTCAACGTATCAACATCGGGTGTTGTACCCTCGAGGAATGCGTTCATTGCATCCTCGTCCTGCTCAACGATTCGCTCAACGAGCTCGTTGTGGTACTTTGCAGCAATCTCTTGGTACTCAGCAGGAACCTCGTGCTCCTTAATTTCATTACCCATGTTGCCCTCAAAGGTGTATGCCTTCATCTTGAGAAGATCAATCACACCCTGCACGCCGCTCTCTTCTCCCCATGGGATTTGTGCGCGAACTGCCTTTCGGGTCAATCGGTTCAAAATAGATTGGTATGATCGCTCAAATGATGCACCAGTTCGGTCGATCTTGTTGATGAAACAGATTCGAGGAACTTGGTACTTGTCAGCCTGACGCCACACGGTCTCTGACTGCGGCTCCACACCAGCCACACCGTCAAACACCACTACTCCACCGTCGAGCACCTTCAAGCTTCGCTCTACCTCTGCAGTAAAGTCTACGTGACCAGGGGTGTCAATAATATTGAAACGATGCTTCTTTGTAGCATCACCGCCGGTGTAGGTAGGAACCCAGAAACAGGTTGTTGCAGCTGAGGTAATGGTAATACCTCGCTCTCGCTCCTGCTCCATCCAGTCCATGGTCGCTGCTCCTTCGTGCACCTCACCAATTTTGTGTGAGACACCAGTGTAAAAAAGAACACGCTCAGTGGTCGTGGTCTTTCCAGCGTCAATGTGGGCAATAATACCGAAGTTTCGTACCTTATCGAGTGGGTAATCTCGTGACATATGTGTGGAATTATAAAATTAGTAGTGTTCGTCGTGCTACCACGCGAAGTGTGCGAATGCCTTGTTTGCTTCCGCCATCTTGTGGACGTTCTCCTTCTTCTTTACTGCCTCTCCTTCATTCTTTGCAGCAAGCGCAATCTCATCTGCGAGACGCTTGTACATTGGAGAACCAGACTTTGATGCTGCAGCACCCTTAATCCAGGTCATTGCAAGGAAGAGACGTCGCTCTGGGCGAACTTCTCGAGGAACCTGGTAGTTTGCACCACCAACACGTCGTGATCGAACCTCAATTGTAGGCGCAGCATTCTTGAGTGCTGCATCAAAAATCTCGAGTGGATTTTCAACCTTCTCGGTTTCCTTAATACGATCAAATGCTTGGTACACAACCTTTCGTGCGGTTTCCTTTTTACCGCTCATCATGATGTGGTTGATGAATTTTTCAACCTTCACCGAGCTGTACACGATGTCTGGCTGAGGGATATTTCGATTCTTTACTGGTCGTCGCATAGTAGTGGTTTACTTATCTTTCTTTTGGCGCTTAGCTCCGTAACGGCTGCGTGACTTACCACGCTTCTCAACTCCTGATGCATCAAGTACGCCACGAACGATGGTGTATCGAATGTTAACGTCCTTTACACGACCACCGCGTAGCATAACTACAGAGTGCTCCTGGAGGTTGTGGCCCATACCTGGAACGTAGGCAGTTACTTCGAGGCCGTTGGTAAGGCGTACGCGAGCAATCTTTCGGATAGCTGAGTTAGGTTTTCGAGGGGTTTTGGTTGTTACCTTGGTACACACACCGCGCTTGAATGGAGAGTCGTAGCGGGTTGGTCGGTTTTTAAGCGTGTTAAAACCACGTCGAAGCGCAACCGCCTTTGAACGGTTGGCTGTTTTTTGTCGATTCTTTCGAACTAGCTGATTAACTGTTGGCATACAATAAAAAATCCCCTGAAATAAAGGTAGGGGTACTCTACTATAGAGCTCCCGTAAATGCAATAGCCCTATTCCCCGTCTGTGGCTAAAAGCTCAATACTGTAGAGGGCCGCTGCTGCTGAAGAGACCGTATATGCCACTTCCGTTACGCGTGGTAATACCTCAACACGAGAACTCCCCCTTGCCAGGGTTCTTCCAAGCGCTGCGGGGCGTGAGGCGTCAACCTGTCCTTGGCGCGGTGGGAGTACTGGCAAAGCAGCGGTTACTACATCTCGCAAGCTTGTCACGCCAGCGCTTGCGGTAGCCGCGAGATCCGTAACAAGGGTATCTGTTTTTTCTGCAATTCGCACGCGTGCATTAGAAAGCGTTGGATGCCCAGCAAGAAACGCGATAGCAAGCACCGTTAGTACACCAACAATCATTGGGAGTGACTTTGCGTATGCTGCAGGAAGTGATGAAACAGGCGCGGTTGGCAAACGAGAAATAAGTCGCTGTGCAATTTTCATGGGTACCGGAGTTGCTAAAGTAGCCTTATCTTTCAAAGCCCTTTGGGGTTGCTTTGTTTTTGTTTGGCTTGGCGCAGGAATGTGTACAAACCACTGTGAACCAATCTTTATCGCTCGAAGTGAGCCATCTCGACAACGTTTCCGAACGGACTCAGTCGACACACCAAGGATAGCGGCAGCTTTTGCCACTGAAAGAAATACTCTGCCGTTTGCACGGTACTCATCCTTACGCACAGAAAAATTGTAACGCAGCAATGCGCAAAACAAAACGTCTAGAACGTCACACCTGTGAGCAACTGGAAGACTGCCGCAACAATTGGTGTTACGAGCGGCCATAGAAAAAAGATAAAAAGTATCACGAGAAGCATTCCCCATCGCTCAAGAACATCCCGCCATGCACCATACTGATTTGGAAAGAGTGCAAAAAGAATCTTTGAACCATCGAGTGGCGGAATAGGCATCACATTAAAAATAGCCAGCACGATATTTACCTGCACAATGAGCAGCGCTACGAGGAGCATGGTCTGATCAATCGGCACGAAACGAATCACCAGCGCAAAAACGATAGCGAGGAGGATATTTGAAAGCGGCCCCGCAATGGCAACCAGGAGTTCTCCCCACCGCCGGTTGCGTAGATTGTATGGATTGTATGGGACCGGTTTCGCCCACCCAAACACAAACCCAGAAAACGAAAGGAGGATTGGCAAAATCACAGAGCCAAATAAATCAAGGTGTTTTATAGGATTTAGGGTCAGCCGACCGGCGTAGAGAGCCGTTTTATCCCCTAGAGCAAGAGCCGCATAGCCATGCGCCACCTCATGAATAACCACCGAAATGATGAGAATTGCTACAATCAGAAGTGTTGTTGCTGGTTCCATAGACCCTTGCATTATATAGAGCGTCTGGTAGTATGGCAAAACTTAATTCAAACGTATGGCAAAAGCATGTGCACTCACGGGCAAAAGCTCACAAGTAGGCGGCGGTTACTCAAACCGTGTCCGTGCTACGCAGTTCAACCCAGTCGGTAAGCGACGACGCTACGCAAACCTCCAGAAGAAGCGTGTCTTCATCCCAGAGCTCAACAAGACCATGGTCCTCACCCTTTCAACAAAGGCTATCAAGACCATCAACAAGAAGGGTCCATTCAAGGCACTCAAAGACGCCGGCCTTATCTAAGTTGCCCTAGGCGGTGCGCCACACTAAACACAACGATAATAAAAGAAAACGAATCCCTCACAGGATTCTTGGAAAAAAGCCCACCAAAAAGGGCGTTTTTTCTTTGTACGTTCTCCAGGCTGATCCGAACTCGCGTTCGCAGTAGACTTCCTCGGTGCGAGCGGCTTTGATTGCACCGATGTGCCAGACGAGCGCAATAACGAGCATTGGGAGGTTGGCAAAACAAAGCGACACACCCCACACAAAAAGCATGATACCGAGGTAGTACGGATGCCGCGAGTAGCAATACATGCCATGTGTAGTGAGTGCACGTTCGGGTGGCTTGGTCCCAAAGCGTGTCCATGTCTTGCCGCGAGCTGCACGAGCCATGTAGCAGGTGAGCACACCAAGAAAAGCGACGGCTCCGGTACTCACCTGCCACAGCAGCTCCACTTCATCTGGCAGCGTCACATAGGCGCCAATGCCAAACCACTGCAGTAGCGTGGTCACAACAAAGAGAATCAGGAGCAACTCCTTTCTCAGAAATTGTCCCAGATTTTGTGCCTTACCTGCGGCGCCCCAACGACTGTTTGCCAGGGCACGCATCACGAAGAACGAGATAAAGACGAGAGACGGAAGGATCATATTCATTAGTGATGCATACTGCAAACTTTTAACGGTTTAGTCAACGGTCACCGTTTTGCCGTCCGAGAAAAAAGAGATTGTTCCTTCGAGATCAGTACGGTGCGTTGCGACACCAAATCTGGTAAGTGTATCGAGCACCGACTGATGTGGATGTCCAAAATCATTATCCTTACCCGCAGAAATAGCCGCATACTGAGGAGACACATACCCGACAAACACATCACTCGTCGATGTGTCAGACCCGTGGTGCCCCACCTTGAGCACATCGCAATCAAGATTCTCTCTATCCGTATAGGCCAACACGCGTTCCACCACGATTGAAGCATCACCGGTAAGGATGAAGCACGTCTCGCCAAACACAAGCTTGAGTACCAGCGAACTATCATTTGTATCAGCTGGATTCCAGGAAGCATCGGGGGCAAGAACATCCGCATACACATTATTGGTAGCATCAAGTAGTAGCCGATCACCTCGCGCCAGAACCTGTTGCGGGACGGCCGTAGCATCAATTGCGGCCGTTACATCATTTGCCTTTGTTGTCGAAGCAACAAAGAGTGTTGGAACGTCGTAGCTGGTGAGCACATCCACGGCGCCACCAATGTGATCAAGATCGGGGTGTGTGAGCAAAATACCATGAAGTGACTGCACAGAGAGCGGCAGCACTTCACCAAGGGCATGAAGTACCGCCTGATTTGCGCCTGTATCAATGAGCAAACTGGTGGCATTGGGAGCTGTTACGAGAAGTGCATCACCTTGTCCCACGTCAAGAATATCTACACGAAGCACTGGCGCAGCAGATACTGCAAAAATCTCCTTACCTGCCCACCACAACCCAAGCGCAAGACCTGCAGCGGCCAGAAAAAGTATTGTCTGTCTGTACTGCATAGGTTCACGCTACCCTATCTGTTATACTGGGGGCGTTAAAAAATAATCAAATACACATGAGTTACACGCCAAAAACATTCACTATTCCAGAACTCAAAGGTATTTCTGCAACAACTATTGCCGAGCATCTAAAGCTCTATGAAGGCTACGTTAAACACGCAAACCTTATTTTAAGCGAACTACAGAGCCGCAACCCTGATACTGATGCGTACGCAATGGCAGAGCTGCAGCGCCGTTTTGCTTTTGAGTTTGATGGAATGCGCAACCATGAGTACTACTTTGCGTCACTTGAAGGTGGAGCAACACCGTTAACAGATCAAGCGCTTACCGATGCACTATGTGCACAGTGGGGTTCAGTAGAAACATGGCTCGCCGCATTTAAAACACTCGCAAAAACACGAGGTATTGGATGGGCAATGCTCTACTACGATCAGCACACCAAGCGACTCCTGCATGCATGGGTTGATGAACAGCATCTCGGACACCTCACCGGCTGTGTACCAGTTCTTGCACTTGATATGTGGGAACACTCATTCGTTGCAGACTACCAACCATCAGGAAAGGCAACCTACATTGAGGATTTCTTTTTCAACTTAAATTGGAATGTCATCGCGGAAAACTTCAAAAACGCAACGCGCGCATAGCACTCCTACAACGCGACCACAGCAAACGGGACTGCACTTGCAAGCAGTGCCACCTTTGCTATGTATGAAAGAACTGCGCTCGTGAGCAACGTAAGCGGCAACACAAACACACTGAGAGAAGCAACCACCATAAGCAGCGCCGATAATCCCATTGCAATCGGCACCACTGGCAGCACGAGCACATTTGCAAGAAGCGAAATGAGTGAAATCTCACCAGTCATATGCGCAAGCAGTGGTAAAACGGTTAGCTGTGTTGCTACGGTTGTTGCAACAATCTCTTGAACACCATATCGCTCGGGGAGAAAGCATACGTATGGCAACACAAGCGGCACACCATGCAACAAACCGAGCGTCGCGACAAAAGAAAGTTGAAAACCTGGGTCATAGAGCACAACGAGCGGGTTTTGGATAATCATAAGCACACCGGCTACCACGAGTGCTCGATTGACGTTGTACGTGCGATCATTCCTGAGTGCGATAACAGCAAGCACTGCCATGATGCTTGCACGCACTATTGTTGAACTGGCGCCTGTCATTACTGCAAACGTGGCAATTGACGCAATCGTAAGCACCAAGCTCGATGGTGGCGGCAAACGATGAAACAGCCGACGAATTGCTTCGGCAATAATGGTGACATTAAATCCGGAAAGCACGACAATGTGCATCAGACCCGCTCGGCGAAACGCTTCAAGAAG